>NZ_JBIBDS010000009.1:0-486462 GCF_042954805.1 Streptomyces sp. NPDC012637 | reverse complement strand
ACGCCCGGTTACATTCCGAACCCGGAAGCTAAGCCTTTCAGCGCCGATGGTACTGCAGGGGGGACCCTGTGGGAGAGTAGGACACCGCCGAACAATCTTTCAGGACCCGTGGTCCCAGCGTTCACGCTGGGACCACGGGTCCTTTTTTGTTTTCCTCTGGATTTTTCTGAAAGCGCGGTGCGGTGCCGGCTGCGCGAGAATGACTGCAGTACCCGAAGACAGGAGTCACGTCGATGTCCACCAACTCTCCCGACGACCGTCCGGAGCGCGAGCCGCGTCGCCGGGACGGTGGCGAGCGGGGCGGCTTCCGTGGGCCGCGTCGTGACGACAACCGTGGTGGCGGCTACCGAGGCCGCGACGACCGTCCGCCCTTCCGTCGCGACGACAACCGCGATGACCGGCCTTCCTACCGTCGCGATGACCGTCGTGACGACAACCGCCGCGACGACAACCGTGGTGGCGACAACCGTGGCGGTGGCTACCGCGGTCGCGATGACCGTCCGCCCTTCCGTCGCGACGACAACCGCGATGACAGGCCTTCCTACCGTCGTGACGATCGTCGCGATGACCGTCGTGACGACAACCGTGGTGGCGAGAACCGTGGTGGCGGCTACCGCGGCCGCGACGACCGTCCCTCGTTCCGGCGGGATGACCGCCGTGACGAGCGGCCGTCCTTCCGCCGTGACGAGCGTCGCGACGACCGCCGTGACGACCGTCGCGACGAGCGGCCCTCCTTCCGCCGCGATGACCGGCCTTCCTACCGGAGCGACGACCGCCGCGATGACCGTGGTGGCGACAACCGGCGCGACGACAACCGTGGTGGCGGCTACCGCGGTCGCGACGACCGTCCCTCGTTCCGGCGGGATGACCGTCGTGACGAGCGGCCGTCCTTCCGCCGTGACGACCGTCGTGACGAGCGGCCCTCCTTCCGCCGCGACGACCGGCCTTCCTACCGGAGCGACGACCGCCGCGATGACCGTGGTGGCGACAACCGGCGCGACGACAACCGTGGTGGCGGCTACCGCGGCCGCGACGACCGTCCCTCGTTCCGGCGTGACGAGCGGCGTGACGACCGGCGCGATGACCGGCGTGACGAGCGGCCGTCCTTCCGTCGTGACGAGCGGCGCGACGACCGCCGTGACGACCGTCGTGACGAGCGGCCCCGTGGGCCGCGTCGTGAGGACGACCGGCGTGGTGGCGGCGGGTTCCGCGGGCGGGACGACCGTCGGGACGACCGTGGGCGTGGGCCGCGTCGGGACGACCGGGGCGGCTACGGGCGCCGCGACGACCGGGGCGACCGTGGTGGCGAGCGTCGCGGTGGCGACCGCGCGCCCATCAAGCGGCTGCCGATTCCGCCGGAGGTCACCGGTGAGGAGATCGACGCGGACGTGCGGCAGGAGCTGATGAGCCTGCCCAAGGGGCTGGCCGACGACGTCGCCCGCAACCTCGTCATGGTCGCCCAGCTGATCGACGAGGAGCCGGAGAAGGCGTACGAGTACTCGCGCATCGCCCTGCGGCTCGCGTCCCGTGTCGCCGCCGTCCGCGAGGCGGCCGGCTTCGCCGCGTACGCGACCCAGAAGTACTCCGAGGCGCTGGCCGAGTTCCGGGCCGCGCGGCGGATGACCGGCAGTGTCGAGCTGTGGCCCGTCATGGCGGACTGCGAGCGCGGTCTCGGCCGGCCCGAGCGTGCCCTCGCCATGGCCGGTGAGCCCGAGGTGCAGAAGCTGGACAAGGCCGGACAGGTCGAGATGCGGCTCGTGGCCGCCGGCGCCCGCCGGGACATGGGGCAGCTCGACGCCGCCATCGTGACCCTGCAGAGCCCCGAGCTGGCGTCGAACGCCAACCACCCGTGGACCGCGCGACTGCGTTACGCGTACGCGGACGCGCTGCTGGCCGCCGGGCGTGACGGCGAGGCGCGCGAGTGGTTCGCGAAGGCGCTGGAGGCCGACAAGGACGGCTCCACGGACGCCTCCGACCGGCTCGCCGAGCTGGACGGCGTCGAGTTCGTCGACGCGTTCGACGACACCGACGACGTCGAGGAGGCCGCTGACTCCGACGCGTCCGACCGGGAGAGCGACGAGGGCGACCAGGACGGCATCGCCGACGGCGACAAGAGCTGACGCCTGCGGTACGACATGAAGGGCGGCACCCCTGCCGGGGGTGCCGCCCTTCGTCGTTTCCGCCCACGGTGGGCCGGCGGTCAGTCGAGCGCCAGGCTCCTGAGCACCAGGCCGGTCGCCGGCTTCGGGCCGAAGGAGGTCGACTTGCGGGGCATGGTGACGCCCTGGCGGGCCAGGTCGCGGACGACCTCCTCCTTGACCGGGTGCATGAGGACCGCCGTACCGCCGCGGCGCTCGGCCTGGGCGACGGCCGCCTCGGTGTCGTGGATGTAGGCAATGTCCTCGGGGGCGTCCGGGATGCGCCAGACGTGGTCGAGGAGCGTGGAGTGCAGGACGGTCGCGTCCAGGGTGCGCCAGGCCTCGGGACGGTCCGTGCGGACGGTACGGGCGAGCAGCGCCGGGTCGGGGCGGTCGAGCAGGTGGAAGGTGCCGTCTCCGGCGAGGAGGAAGGCGTTGCCTTCGGCGGTGGCGGCGGCCAGGGCCTCCTGGGCGGCGGACAGCGGGCCGTCGACGCGGGTGACGCGGAAGGCGTCGCCGATGGCGGCGAGCGCGTCGGCGACGGGGAGCCGGTTGAGGAGGCGGTGGATGGCGCGGACCCGCAGCGGGTAGCGGGCGGTGTCGATCAGCAGCACCAGGCCGTGGTTCCAGGGGCCGGGGGCGGTGTGCTCCTCGCGGAGCCGGAGGTAGGTGGCCCAGCGGTGGTGGCCGTCGGCGATGAGGGCCTGGTGACGGCCGAGTTCGGTGGCGACGGCGGTGAGGTCGGCCGGGTTGGTGACGGACCAGAGGCGGTGGTGGAAGCCGTCCTCGGTGGTCGTGGACAGCAGTGGTTCGCGTTCGACGGCCCGGTCGATGACGGCGCCCGCGCCGTCGCCGTCGCCGCGGTAGGTGAGGAGCAGCGGCTCCAGGTTGGCGGCGGTGGTGCGCATGAGGTCGGCGCGGTCCTCCACGACGTGCGGCATGACGTCCTCGTGGGGGAGGACGATGCCCTCGGCCGGGGTGGAGAGCTCGAGCGCGCCGATGAGGCCGCGCTGGAGGATGCCGTCGCCGCGCTGCTCGTACACGTAGAGGGCGGGCTCGGGGTCCGGGGCGAGGATGCCGTCGGCGAGCCAGCGGTCGAGGGTGACGGCGGCCTTGCGGTGGCGGGTGCCGGCGGTGATGGCCTGCGGGAGGATCAGCCGGACGATGTTGTGGGGGTCGGCGGACTCGAGGTGGTGCAGTCCGTCGGGCCGGACGACGACGTCGTACGGCGGCGAGGTCACGGCGGCCAGGCTGCCCACCCGTTCGGGTACGTACCTGATGCCCCGGAACGGGGTCAGGCGGAGACCGGGGGCGCGGACGTCGTCGGCCGCGTGACCTGAGGTGTTCATCTCGTCATCCTATGTGGCGGGTGGTCATGAGCGATGATCAGGGGAGCGGGGCATTTTCACCTGCCGAAACGTGAGGAGTACATGGAATGACGGGATTCGGCCAGGGACGGCAGGGCAGAAACCGGCCGGACGGGAGTGCGCGCCCGCTGAATGAGGCGTACGACACGGCGCTGCTCGACCTGGACGGCGTCGTGTACTACGCGGGCGGCCACGCGATCCCGTACGCGGTCGAGGCGCTGGGCGCGGCCAGGGCCGGGGGCATGCACCTGGCGTACGTCACCAACAACGCGCTGCGGACGCCGGACACGGTGGCCGCGCACCTGACCGAGCTCGGCGTGCCGGCGGAGCCGGGGGACGTGATCACCTCGGCGCAGGCGGTGGCCCGGCTGATCGCGGACGAGGTGCCGCCGGGGTCGCGGATCCTGCTGGTCGGCGGCGAGGGGCTGCGGGTGGCGCTGCGCGAGCGGGGCCTGGTGCCGGTGGAGTCGGCGGACGACGACCCGGTTGCGGTGGTGCAGGGGTACGGGGGGCCCGATCTGCCGTGGGGCCGGTTCGCTGAGGCGAGCTACGCGGTGGGGCGGGGGCTGCCCTGGTACGCGTCGAACACGGACCTGACGATTCCGAGCGTTCGGGGCATCGGGCCGGGCAACGGGGCGGCGGTGGAGGTCGTGCGGATCGCGACCGGTGCCGAGCCGAAGGTCGCGGGCAAGCCGTTGCCGCCGATGCACCGGGAGACGGTGCTGCGGACGGGGGCCCGCAGGCCGCTGGTGGTCGGCGACCGGCTGGACACGGACATCGAGGGTGCGTTCAACGGTGGCGTGGACTCGCTGCTCGTGCTGACCGGGGTGACCGACGTGGCGCGGCTGCTCGCGGCGGTGCCGGAGCACCGGCCGACGTACGTGGCGCGCGACCTGCGCGGTCTGCTGGTCGCCCAGCCGGAGGTGGCCGAGGGCGCGGACGGGGCGTTCCGGTGCGGGGGCTGGACGGCTTCGGTGAGCGGGGGTGCCTTGCTGCTCGACGGCGAGGCGGGCGCGGCGGACGGAGCCGGGGACACGCCGGATCCGCTGGACGGCGTGCGGGCGCTGTGCGCGGCGGCCTGGACGGAGGCGGGGGCCGGTGCGTCCGGTCTGGACGCGGGGAAGGCGCTGGAGCGGCTGGGGCTGGCGTAGGGGACGCGGCCGGGACTGGCGTGGGGGACGCGTCGGCCTCGCGCCATTCCCCGAATTCACCCGCGTCGATCGCGGCGTGGATGCGCCGGATGTCGGGTCCCGCCCAAACCCGGCCCGCGGGTCGCGGCTGGGATCGGTCCCCGTCCGTACAGGGGATCGATCACCGATGGGAGGGTAGGCTAACCTAACCTCGTGTTGGTCGAGAGTCCCTCCCGTGCGAGCGCGGAGCCGACCGGCCCTGTCCAGAATCCGAGGCGCCGGAACTCCCTGCGTGCCGTCGGACTGGTCGTGGCCGTCGGGATCCTGCTGCTGATCTGCGTCCTGAGCATCATGATCGGTGCCAAGCCGGTGCCGCTCGGCGACGTCTGGCACGGGCTCTTCCACAACAGCGGCATCCGCAACGACGTCGTCATCCACGACGTCCGCGTCCCCCGCACCATCCTCGGCCTGCTCGTCGGTCTCGCCCTCGGCCTCTCCGGCGCCGTCATGCAGGGACTCACGCGCAACCCGCTCGCCGAGCCCGGTCTGCTCGGCGTCAACGCGGGCGCCGCCGCGGCGGTCGTCTCCGCGATCGCCTTCCTCGGGGTCACCGACGCCGCCTCCTACGTGTGGTTCGCCTTCGTCGGCGCGGCCGTCGTCTCCGTCGTCGTGTACGTCCTGGGCGGCAGTCGCAGCGCCACCCCGGTGCGGCTCGCCCTCGCCGGCACCGCGGCCACCGCCGCCCTGTACGGCTACGTCAACGCCGTACAGCTGCTCGACTCCGCCGCCCTGGACCGGCTGCGCTTCTGGACCGTCGGCTCGCTCGCGGACGCGAACATGGACACCGTCCGCCGGGTCGCGCCCTTCATCCTCGTCGGCACCGTCCTCGCGCTGCTGATCGCCCGGCCCCTCAACGCCATGGAGATGGGCGACGACACGGCACGGGCACTCGGCGCGAACCTCAACCGCACCCGGATCACCGCCATGCTGTCGGTGACCCTGATGTGCGGGGCCGCGACCGCCGCCTGCGGGCCGATCGTCTTCGTCGGCCTGATGGTCCCGTACATCGTGCGGTCGATCACCGGCCCCGACATGCGCTGGATCCTGCCGTACGCGGCGGTCCTCTCGCCCGTCCTCCTCCTCGGCTCCGACGTCATCGGCCGGGTCGTGGCCCGCCCCTCCGAACTCCAGGTCGGCATCGTCACGGCCCTCGTCGGCGGGCCCGTCTTCATCCGTCTCGTCCGCCGCAAGAGGATGGCCAAGCTGTGAGCACCAAGACCCTGCGGGCGGGCGGCCTCTCCGTGCGCTACGAGCCGCGCGCCCTGTTCTCCGTCGTCGGCCTCGTCGTGCTCGCGCTCGCCGCCGCGGTCGTCCTCATCGGCAGCGGCGACTTCCCGATCGCGCCCGGCGACGTCGTCGCCACCCTCCTCGGCGACGGCACGCCCGTGCAGGAGTTCGCCGTCATGGACCTGCGGCTGCCCCGCGTCCTCGTCGCCGTGTTCGTCGGTGCCGCGCTCGGCATCGGCGGCGCCGTCTTCCAGTCGATCTCTCGCAACCCGCTCGGCAGCCCCGACGTGATCGGCTTCGGGCAGGGCTCCACCGTCGGCGCGCTCGTCGTCATCGTCCTGTTCCAGGGCAGCGCCACGGCCGCCGCCGCGGGCGCGGTCGTCGGCGGGCTCGTCACCGGCGCCGTGATCTACCTGCTCGCCTGGAAGCGCGGAGTGCACGGCTACCGGCTCGTGCTCGTCGGCATCGGTGCCGCCGCCATGCTCACCGCCGTCATCCACTACCTCATCACCAAGGCGCAGCTCGTCGACGCGACCCGCGCGGTGGTGTGGATGACCGGCTCGCTGGACGGCCGCGACTGGGCGCAGTTCTGGCCGCTGTTCGCCGTCAGCTGCGTGCTGCTGCCGCTGGTCCTCGGACACGGGCGGGCGCTGCGGATGCTGGAGATGGGCGACGACGCCGCGTACGCCCTCGGCGTCAAGGTCGAGCAGACCCGGATCGTCCTCATGGCCGCCGCCGTGCTGCTCGTGGCCGTCGCCACCGCCGCCGCGGGCCCCATCGTCTTCGTCTCGCTGAGCGCGCCCCAGCTGGCCCGCCGGCTCACCCGCTCGCCCGGCCCGAACCTGGCCGCCTCCGCGCTCATGGGCACGGCCCTGCTGCTCGTGGCCGACTGGGCCGCCACCAACGCCTTCGGCGAGCGCCAGCTGCCGGTCGGCGTCGTCACCGGCGTCCTCGGCGGCTGCTACCTGCTGTGGCTGCTCGTCAGCGAGCGGAAGGCGGGCCGCATATGACCACCGCGCACACGAACGACAGGATCAGGAGCCAGGGTATGAACGGGCAGCAGCAGACGCGGCAGCAGACGCAGCGGCTCAGTGCCGAGTCGGTCACGCTCGCCTACGACCAGCGGGTCATCGCCCGCGACCTGAGCGTCGCCATCCCCGACAACTCCTTCACGGTCATCGTCGGCCCCAACGCCTGCGGCAAGTCGACGCTGCTGCGCGCCCTGTCCCGGATGCTCAAGCCCACCGAGGGCCGGGTGCTGCTCGACGGGCAGGCGATCCACTCGATGCCCGCTAAGAAGGTCGCCCGCACCCTGGGGCTGCTGCCGCAGTCCTCCGTCGCGCCCGACGGCATCACCGTCGCCGACCTCGTCGCCCGCGGCCGCTACCCGCACCAGGGCCTGCTGCGCCAGTGGTCCCCCGAGGACGAGCGGGTCGTGCAGGAGGCGATGGCCTCGACCGGCGTCGCCGAGCTGGCCGAGCGGTACGTCGACGAGCTGTCCGGCGGACAGCGCCAGCGGGTCTGGATCGCGATGGCGCTCGCCCAGCAGACCCCGCTGCTGCTCCTCGACGAGCCGACCACCTTCCTCGACATCCAGCACCAGATCGACATCCTCGACCTGTGCGCCGAACTGCACGAGACGCAGGGCCGGACGCTGGTCGCGGTGCTCCACGACCTCAACCACGCGGCCCGGTACGCCACCCACCTCATCGCCTGCCGCGGCGGCGAGGTCGTCGCCGAGGGCCCGCCGAGCGAGGTCGTCACCGCCGAGCTGGTCGAGCGGGTCTTCGGACTGCGCTGCCAGGTCATCGAGGACCCGGAGACGGGCACTCCGCTGGTCGTCCCGGCAGGCCGCAAGGCCCGCGCGAAGGGCCCGGCAGAGGCAGCGGGAGCCGCGGAGCCGGCGCCCGCGTCGGCGAAGTGACGTAGGCGGGGGAGCGCGGGGGCGTACGCCCGGGGCGTGGGCCCGCGGTCTGTGCCGGGCCTTGGCCTCGCGGTCCCTGCGGGGCTTTGCCGCACGCTTGCGACCGTGCCGGGCTTGCCCCCGCTGCCTGTGCCGGGCCCTGGCCTCGCGACCCGCCCCGGGTCCTGGGCCGGCGCCCGCGGCCCGTCCCGGGCCCTGGCCCCGCGACCTGTCCCGGGCAACCGGCCCCGGGCCCGGGCTCGCGCCCGGCCCGCGGTCCGTCCCGGGCTCCGGGTCTCCGGCTCGTTCGGGGCTCCGCGACCTGTCCGAGCGCCTACAGCAGCGTTCGCAGGCGCAGCAGGTCGCGGAAGCCGGCCTCCAGGCCGACGCGGCCGGAGGCCCAGGCCTTGGCGAAGTTCAGTTCGCCGTCGACCATCGACACCAGGTCGTCGCCCGTCATGCGGAGCCGGATCTGGGCCTTCTGCGCGGGCGGGCCCGCGAGCGTGGAATCGACCTCGATGCGGCCGTCGGCCAGGCGGCCCGTGAACGTGGTGTCCAGGTCCGTGATGTGGCAGCTCAGGGTGCGGTCGAGCGCGGCAGCGCCGCGCACCTCGCCGTTCGCCCCGGCCAGGTTCTCGGAGAGTCTGTCGAGTGCCGCACGGCACTCCGTGATCGTTGCCATCGCGTCGACCGTACCCCAGGGTCACGCGGTAGCGTCGGGGCATGAGCGACGCGTATCGGGCAGGCCACGACCCGGCCGCCCCCGACGAGGAGGACCTGTACCACCCGCCGGGCGGCGACCCCCTGGCGAGCGGACACGGCGCCGGGACCCCGCAGCGGTCCGCGGCCCCCGACCCGGACGGGGGCCCGGGCGCGGACCTCGACGAGCCCGGGCCCGCCCCGCTCGGTGTCGTCCGCACGCCCACCGGCCGGACCGCCGTCGACGTGCTCCTGGACCGGCTCGGCGACGCCGACCACCTCACGGCGGACGGACACCTCGACGTGTACGAGGATGTACACCGAGGGCTGCGCGCCGAGCTGACCTCGCTCGACGCCCCGCCCGGACCCCGTCCGTACGACAACAGGAGCTGAACCGAACGTGGCAGGACCGGCACGCCGCCGTCTGGACGCCGAGCTGGTACGGCGCAAGCTCGCGCGCTCGCGCGAGCACGCCAGCCAGCTGATCGCCGCGGGCCGGGTGACCGTCGGCAAGACCGTCGCCACCAAGCCCGCCACCCAGGTCGAGACCGCCGCGGCCATCGTCGTCGCCCAGGACGACGCCGACCCCGACTACGTCTCGCGCGGCGGCCACAAGCTGGCCGGCGCCTTCGCGGCGTTCGTGCCGCGGGGGCTGCGCGTCGAGGGCCGGCGCGCGCTCGACGCGGGCGCGTCCACCGGCGGCTTCACCGACGTCCTGCTGCGCGCCGGAGCCGCCCACGTGGTCGCCGTCGACGTCGGCTACGGGCAGCTCGCCTGGTCGCTGCAGAGCGACGAGCGGGTCACCGTCAAGGACCGTACGAACGTGCGGGAGATGACCCTCGAGTCCATCGACGGCATCCCCGTCGACCTCGTCGTCGGCGACCTCTCCTTCATCCCGCTCGGTCTCGTGCTGCCCGCCCTCGTGGCCTGCACCGCGCCCGACGCGGACCTGGTGCTCATGGTCAAGCCGCAGTTCGAGGTCGGCAAGGAGCGGCTCGGCTCCGGCGGAGTGGTGCGGAGCGCCGAACTCCGCGCCGACGCCGTGAAGAACGTGGCACGGCGGGCGGGCGAGCTGGGGCTCGGTGTCGTCGGCGTCACCGCGAGCCCGCTGCCCGGCCCCTCCGGCAACGTCGAGTACTTTCTGTGGCTGCGGGCCGGGGCGCCCGCTCTCGATCCCGCGGAAGTCGACCGCGCCGTGGCGGAAGGACCTCGTTGAGCACAGCTTCGAGCACGTCTCACGCAAGCAGCCGCACCACAGCCAGCCGCACTGTCTTCCTGCTCGCGCACACCGGCCGGCCGGCCGCCGTGCGCAGCGCCGAACTCGTCGTCCTCGGGCTGCTGCGCAGCGGCATCGGGGTGCGCGTCCTGGAGGCGGAGGCGGCCGACCTGCCGCTGCCGCCGTCCGTCGAGAAGGTGCCGGAGGCCTGCTCCGACGCGCTCGACGGCTGCGAACTCCTCGTCGTCCTCGGCGGCGACGGCACCCTGCTGCGCGGCTCCGAGTTCTCCCGCGCCTCCGGCGTGCCGATGCTCGGCGTCAACCTGGGCCGGGTCGGCTTCCTCGCCGAGGCCGAGCGGGACGACCTCGACAAGGTCGTCGACCGGGTCGTGACCCGGGCGTACGAGGTCGAGGAGCGGATGACCCTCGACGTCACCGTCTACCAGAACGGCGACGTGCTGCACCGGGACTGGGCGCTCAACGAGGCCGCCGTGCAGAAGGTGTCCCCGGAGCGGATGCTGGAGGTCGTCCTCGCGATCGACGGCCGGCCGGTGACCGGCTTCGGCTGCGACGGGGTGATCTGCGCGACTCCGACCGGGTCGACGGCGTACGCCTTCTCCGCCGGTGGCCCGGTGATCTGGCCCGAGGTGGAGGCGCTGCTCATGGTGCCCATCGGGGCGCACGCGCTGTTCGCCAAGCCGCTCGTCACCACGCCCGAGTCGGTGCTCGCGGTCGAGGTCGAGCCGCACACGCCGGACGGCGTGCTGTGGTGCGACGGCCGCCGCACGGTGGAGCTGCCCGCCGGTGCCCGGGTCGAGGTGCGCCGCGGCGCCGTCCCGGTCCGCCTCGCCCGGCTGCACCACGCCTCCTTCACCGACCGCCTGGTGGCGAAGTTCGCCCTGCCGGTGTCGGGGTGGCGCGGGGCACCGCACTAGCGCCCGTCCGGCCGCTCCGGCGGCCGGCTTCCGGGGGATCAGGGCCGGGTCCGCGCGGCGTCCGGCCGCCACCTCGCCGCGTCGCGGATGCGCCCGGACAGCCCCTGTCGCGACGCTCCGGCGCCTTGCGGTGCACCGCACCGGACGCCGCGGCCGGTCCGTCCCTGATCCGGCGGACAGGCCCTGGGCCCGTCCGGCCGCTCCGGCGGCCGGCTTCCGGCGGGGAGCCGCACGGGTCAACGAGGCGGTGCCGGGAAAGGCACGCGCCACGTGGCCGGCCGGCGAATTCGCCCCTGGAGGGGGGGGCGACGTGGCACCGGGCGGCGAAAACCTCGTATGGTCTGGGGCGTGCTGGAGGAGATGCGGATACGGTCGCTGGGTGTCATCGACGACGCCGTCGTCGAGCTGTCGCCCGGTTTCACCGCGGTGACCGGCGAGACCGGTGCGGGCAAGACCATGGTCGTCACCAGCCTCGGGCTGCTGCTCGGCGGGCGGGCCGACCCGGCCCTGGTGCGGATCGGGGCGGGCTCCGCCGTGGTCGAGGGGCGCATCACGCTGCCCCCGGGCTCGTCGGTCGCCGCGCGCGCCGAAGAGGCGGGCGCCGAACTCGACGAGGGCGCGCTGCTCGTCAGCCGTACCGTCTCCGCGGAGGGCCGCTCCCGCGCCCACCTCGGCGGGCGATCGGTGCCGGTCGGGCTGCTCGCCGAACTCGCCGACGAGCTCGTCGCCGTGCACGGCCAGACGGACCAGCAGGGCCTGCTGAAGCCGGCCCGGCAGCGCGGTGCGCTCGACCGGTACGCGGGTGACGCCGTCGCCGTGCCGCTCGCCGCCTACGGCGAGGCGTACAAGCGGCTGCGGGCCGTCGCCGTCGAGCTCGAGGAGATCACCACCCGGGCCCGGGAGCGGGCCCAGGAGGCGGATCTGCTGCGCTTCGGGCTCGGTGAGATCGAGGCCGTCGAGCCGCGCGCGGGCGAGGACGTCGAGCTGGCCGCGGAGGCGGAGCGGCTCGGGCACGCCGAGTCCCTGGCTTCCGCCGCCGCCCTCGCGCACGGCGCGCTCGCCGGGCAGCCCGAGGACCCCGAAGCCGTGGACGCGACGACGCTCGTCGCGGGCGCCGGCCGGGCCCTGGAGGCCGTACGGGCGCACGACCCGGCGCTCGCCGCGCTCGCCGACCGGATGGGCGAGATCTCCATCCTGCTCGCCGACGTGGCCGGTGAGCTGGCCGGTTACGCCGACAACCTGGACGCCGACCCGCTGCGGCTCGCCGCCGTCGAGGAGCGGCGCGCCGCGCTCACCCAGCTCACCCGCAAGTACGGCGAGGACATCACCGCCGTCCTGGCGTGGGCGGAGCAGAGCGCGGCCCGGCTCACCGAGCTGGACGGCGACGACGAGCGCATCGACGAGCTGACCGCCGAGCGGGACCGGCTGAGCGAGGAGCTCTCGGCGCTGGCGCAGCGGCTCACCGACGCCCGTACCGAGGCGGCGGCCCGGTTCGCCGAGGCCGTCACCGCCGAGCTGGCCTCGCTGGCCATGCCGCACGCGCGGGTGTCCTTCGCGATCCGGCAGACCGAGGACCCGGACGGCGTCGAGGTCGGCGGCCGCCGGGTCGCCTACGGCCCGGCCGGTGTCGACGAGGTCGAACTGCTCCTCGCGCCGCACCCCGGCGCCCCGCCGCGGCCGATCGCCAAGGGCGCGTCCGGTGGTGAGCTGTCCCGGGTGATGCTCGCGGTCGAGGTCGTCTTCGCCGGTACGGACCCGGTGCCGACGTACCTCTTCGACGAGGTCGACGCGGGCGTCGGCGGCAAGGCGGCGGTCGAGATCGGGCGGCGGCTCGCCAAGCTCGCCAGGACCGCACAGGTCGTCGTGGTCACCCACCTGCCGCAGGTGGCGGCCTTCGCCGACCGGCAGCTGCTCGTGGAGAAGACCAACGACGGTTCGGTCACCCGCTCGGGCGTCACCGTCCTGGAGGGCGAGGACCGGGTGCGCGAGCTGTCCCGGATGCTCGCGGGCCAGGAGGACTCCGAGACCGCGCGGGCGCACGCCGAGGAACTGCTGGCGACGGCGCGGGCGGACGCCTGATGCCGGGGCCGTGGACGGGGGTGGCCGGAGCGGTCGCGGGCCCGCCCGCGGTGCGCCCGGCCGGGCTGCTCTCCGCGGTCGCCGGCCGGGCGATCCGCTTCGCCGTCGCCTTCGGTGCGACGCGGGTCGCGCACGGGCAGCTGCGGCGGCGCCCGCCGGGCAACCCGGCGAGCTGGGAGCGGACCAACCACGCCGGCCGGACCGTGCACGTCCAGGCCGGAGCCGCGGTCGCCTTCGGCACCGCGCTCGCGGCCCTGCCCGGGGCGCCGGCCGTGCTCGCCACCGTCGCCGGGGCGGTCTGCGGCCGCCACGACGACCTGCGGGGCGACGAACGCCGGGGCTTCCGGGCCCATCTGACGGCGCTGCGGGACGGCGAGGTCACCAGCGGGGCCGTCAAGCTCCTCGGGATCGGCGCCGCCGGGCTCGCGGCCGGGGCGCTGCTCAAGCGACGCCCCCTGGACAAGGTCCTCGCGGGTGTCGTCGTCGCGGGGACGGCCCATCTCGTCAACCTGGTGGACGTACGGCCCGGGCGGGCCGGACTGCTCGTGCTCGGGCTCGGCGCGCCGGGGCTGCTGCGCGGGTCGCTCGCCGCCGTACCCATGGGGGCGGCCGCCGCGGTGCTCGCCGACGACCTGGCCGAACGCACCATGCTCGGCGACATGGGCGCCCACGCGCTGGGAGCCGCGCTCGGCACCGCCGTCGCCGCCGTCAACGGGCGGTTCGGACTCGCGGTCCACGCGACCGGTCTGGTCGCCGCCGCGGCGTACGGCGAGCGAAGAGAGGCAAGGGTCCCCCGGCCGGAGGCTGGGGGAGAGTGAGCGGGCTCGCGCGCGCCTCCGCGCCCGCCCCTGCGCTCACCCGTGTGGGTGAACCCGGCCGGTAAGTTGCGGCGGGCGACACGGCAACGCGGGGACTTCGGTGCCGGAACGTGCGTACGGACTGGCATTCTTGGGCGCGTGACACAGCTCCGTACGGTCCAAGTGCTGGGCGGCGGCAGCGCGGGCAGCAGCGCGCACGTCAGATCGCTTGCCTCGGGGCTCGTGGCAAGGGGCGTGCGGGTGACCGTGTGCGCCCCGCCCGAACTCGACCACGTCTACGACTTCACGGGCACCGGCGCGCACTTCGTGCCCGCGGTGCGCCGGGGCGGCCCGGCGGCGGTCGCCGTGCTGCGCAACGCGTTCATCGGCGCCGACGTCGTGCACGCGCACGGCCTCGACGCCTCGGTGCGGGCCTCGCTCGCGCTGTCCGGCGCCCCGGCGCCACGCACCCCGCTCGTCACGACCTGGCACACGCGCAGCCACGTGGAAGGCGCGCGGGCCCGGCTCGTACGGCTCCTGGAGCGCCGGACCGTACGGGCGGCGTCCGTCGTCCTCGGCACCTCGTCCGAACTCGTCGACCGGGCGCGGCGGCGCGGTGCCCGCGACGCCCGGCTCGCGCCGGTCACCGTGCCCGCCTCGCGGGCGCCGGTCTGCCTCCACGACGGCAAGGCACGGGCCGAACTCGGCGCCGTCGACCGCCCGTTGCTGATGGCCGTCGGCGCGCTGGAACCGGGGCGGGGCTACGGGATGCTGCTCGATGCGGCGCGGGCGTGGCGGGACCTCGACCCGGCGCCGCTGCTGGTCATCGCGGGCGAGGGCCCCGAACGGCCCGCGCTGCAGCGGCGGATCGAGGCGGAGGACCTCGCGGTGCGGCTGATCGGGCGCCGGGACGACGTGGCGGAGCTGCTCGCGGCGGCGGACGTCGCGGTGCTGCCCTCGCGCTGGGAGGCCCGCTCCCTGCTCGCGCAGGAGGCACTGCGGCTCGGCGTGCCGCTCGTCGCCACGGCGGTGGGCGGAGTGCCCGAACTCGTCGGCGACGCGGCGGAACTGGTCCCGTACGGCGACGCGGACGCCCTCGCGGGCGCGGTACGCGGCCTGCTGGACGACGTGGACCGCCGCCTCGACCTGGCGGCGGCCGGGCGGGTGCAGGCGGGTACGTGGCCGACGGAGGACGAGACGATCGCACACGTCCTGAGCGTCTACGACGAGCTGTCGGACCGCGTGGGCGCGGCGCGGAAGCACTGACCGCGGGGGCTCGGCGGAACCCCCGCGGCCTGGTCACGTCGTGTGGCGGCGGGCTCTCAGGGCCAGGCTCAGGGCCAGGACCGTCTGGGGGTCGTCCAGATCCGTGCCGAGGAGCTCGGAGATGCGGGCCAGGCGGTTGTAGAGGGTCTGCCGGTTGAGGTGGAGCTCGCGGGCCGTCTCCGCCTTGCGGCCCGCGTGGGCAAGGTAAGTCTCCAGGGTCGGCAGCAGGGGAGGCCTGGAGGTGCGGTCGTGGTCGCGGAGCGGGCCGATAGCGCGGTCCACGAAGGCCGCCAGGTCCGGGTGGTCCCGCAGCCGCCACAGCAGCAGGTCGGTGTCCAGACGGCGGGCGTCGTACCAGGGGCGGTCCGACAGGCCCTGGGCGGCCGTCGCCGTCTCCGCCGCGTGCCGCAGGCCGGCCGAGGCCGCCGCCCAGCCGCCCGCGACGCCCACCACCACGACCGGCGGGTGGGCGCCGGCGCGTTCCAGGCCGGCCCGCTCGACGCCGGCCCGCAGCGCCGCCGCGACCCGGTCCGCGACCGCCGTGCGCTCCGACTCCGAGCGCAGGCCCAGCAGGAGCGGGACCCTGCCTTCCACCGGGCGGACGCCGAGGAGGACGGGGACGCCGACCGAGGAGAGCTCCTCGAGGACCGCCCGCGCCAGGAGCGCCCAGTTGCCCGACGGGGACAGCTCGGAGGCGAGGCGCATCACGACCGGCAGGAGCGGGCCGTCGCCCGGTCTGAAGCCGAGGACGCGGGCCTGCGCCGGCGCGTCCTCCGCCGTGATCCGGCCCTCGGCGAGGTCCGTCAGGAAGTCGCCACGGCCGCGTGCCGCCAGCTCCTCCTCCTGCCGGGCCTGCATCAGGACGACCGCGAGCAGTCCCGCCGCCCGCTCCGCCGCCATCCGGTGCACCGGAGACAGCGACGAGGAGACGGCCAGCAGCACCAGCCGCGCCCGCACCGACGAGGTGCCCGGGCCGCCGCCCGGCACGTCGACCAGGACCGCGCCGGCCGGCGGTCCCGACTCGCGCGCCGCCCGCTGTCCGCGCAGCCCGTCCCACACCTGGAGCGGGTCGGCGGGCTCGGTCTCCGTGCCCGCCGCGTACAGCAGCTGGCCGTCGGCGGTCTCCAGGAAGACCGGGTTGAGCGCGAAGTCGGCCAGGATCCGCAGCACCTGCGGCACCCCGCCACCGCCGAGCAGCGCCTCGGTGCACTGCCGGTGGACCTCCTCGGCCTGGCGCAGCAGCGCGTAGTGGCCGTTGACGATCTCGGTGTGGATCTCCTCCGTCACGGCGACGAAGGGCACCTCGCGGTGCAGCTGGACCAGCGGCAGTCCGGCGGTCCGCGCCGTCTCCACGATCGTCGCCGGGAGCCGCGCGAACCGCGGGCCCAGTTCGACCACGAGGGCCGCGATGCCGCGCTCGGCGAGCCGCCGTACGAAGGCCCGCTGCTCCGCCGGGCGCGTGCCCAGGCCCATCCCGGTGGTGAGCAGCAGTTCGCCGCCCTTGAGCAGCGAGGCGATGTTCGGCACCTCGCCGGCGTGGACCCAGCGCACGGTGCGGTGCAGCCGGTCCGCGCCCGCGACGACCTCCGGGAGACCGCCGCGCAACCCCGGGAGCTCGAGCGCCCGCTGCACGGTGATCCCGCCCTGACTTTCCATCGACATGGACGGAAGCTACCCGCCGGGCCCGTCACCGCGACATCACCGGCCGGTAAACGGGCCGGACAGTTCGTACACCAGGGCGACAACTCGTCGCCCCCTGGCGGGAATTGTGCGACCGGATGTCGATTGTGGCCTACGTCACCCAAGAGGATGCTCTCGCGCCATGGCAGAGAACCCCACCCCAGAGGTCCACCGGCTCAAGGCGAACTCGGTCGGGCTCGTCGGCGTCGTCTTCATGGCCGTCGCCACCGCCGCGCCCATCACCGCGATGACCGGCAACCTCCCCATCGCCGTCGGCTTCGGCAACGGCACCGGCGCCCCCGCCGGCTATCTCTTCGCGACCGTCGTCCTCACCGTCTTCTCGGTCGGCTACGTCGCCATGGCCAAGCGGATCACCGCCGCCGGCGCCTTCTACGGCTACATCTCGCACGGCCTCGGCCGGATCGCCGGCATGGCCTCCGGCATGCTCGCCGTCCTCGCGTACATCGTCTTCGAGGCGTCCATCGTCGGCGTCTTCGCCTACTTCGCCAAGACGACCGTGGCCGACCAGCTGGGCGTGGACCTGCCGTGGATCGGCTACGCGGCGGCCATGCTCGCGGTCACCGCCGTCCTGTCGTACTTCGACATCAACCTCACCGCCAAGGCCCTCGGCGTGATGCTGGTCGCCGAGATCGCGGTCCTCTTCGCCGTCGCCACCGCCGTGCTGATCGCCGGCGGCGGACCCGACGGCATCCCGGCCGAGCCGATCAACCCCAAGAACGCCTTCACGGGCGCCTCCGCCGGCCTCGGCCTCTTCTTCGCCTTCTGGTCGTGGGTCGGCTTCGAGTCCACCGCGATGTACGGCGAGGAGTCCCGCGACCCCAAGCGGGTCATCCCGCGCGCGACGCTCATCTCCGTCATCGGCGTCGGCATCTTCTACATCTACGTGTCGTGGATGACGATCGCCGGGAACGGGCTGGCCGGCTCCGTGGAGCTGTCCGCGTCCTCCTCGCCGCTCGACCTGTTCTTCGCACCCACCGAGTCCTTCATCGGCGCCTGGGCCGTCGACGCCTTCCAGTGGCTGCTGCTCACCGGCTCCTTCGCCTGCGGCATGGCCTTCCACCAGTGCGCCTCCCGCTACCTGTACGCGATCGGCCGCGAGGGCTTCCTCCACCCGGCCCTCGGCCGTACGCACGCGAAGCACGGCTCGCCGTACGTCGCGTCCTTCGTGCAGAGCGCCATCGCCGTCGTCCTCGTCGGCGCCTTCTGGCTCACCGGCCAGGACCCGTACATCCACCTCTACACGCTGCTGGCGATCCTCGGCACGATGGCCATCCTCATCGTCCAGACCCTCTGCTCCTTCGCTGTCATCGGCTACTTCCGCAAGAACCACCCCGAGGACCGGCACTGGTTCAAGACGCTGACCGCCCCGCTGCTCGGCGGCGTCGGCATGACCGCCGTGGTCGTCCTGCTGATCATGAACATGGAGACCGCGGCCGGACTCGCCGCCGACTCGCTCTTCTTCAAGGCCATCCCCTGGATCGTCGGCGCCGTCTTCTTCGGCGGCCTCGGTCTCGGCCTCTACCTCAAGGCCCGGCGCCCCGAGCGCTACGAGATCATCGGCCGCATCGTCCTGGAGGACGCCACCGAGCGCGCCGACGACAGCACGGAGACCGCCGGCCCCGTCGCCGTACCCCAGAGCTGATCCCCCCTCACCTCCAGGAGCGCCCCATGGCACGCACCAACCCGATGCACCTCCTGAAGCACCTGGCCGCAGAGCACGCCGCCGCCCGACGCCTCGGCGTCCCCGTGGACGAGCTGCGCGGCCTGAGGAACGACGCCCTCGGGCGCCGGACCCTCCTCAAGTACGCCGCCGCGGCCGGCATCGCCGTCTCCGCCGGGACGGCCATCGCCGCCCCGGCGGCCGCCAAGGCCGTCACCCCCGCCCGGATCGCCGTCGTCGGCGCCGGCATCGCCGGCCTCACCGCGGCCCTCACCCTCCAGGACGCGGGCCTCAGCCCCGTCCTCTACGAGGCCAACCCGACCCGGGTCGGCGGCCGCATGTGGACCCAGCGCTCGCACTGGGCGTACGGGCAGACCTCCGAGATCGGCGGCGAGCTCATCGACACCAGCCACAAGAAGATCCTCGAACTCTGCCGCCGCTTCGGCCTCGCCACCGAGGACTTCCTCGGCGGCGGGCCCAACGGAGCCGAGGAGGTCCTCTGGTTCGACGGCGCCTACTACCCGCGCGAACAGGCCGACGAGGACTTCAACGCGGTCTACCAGGCCCTCCACCGCGACCTGCTCGAAGCGGGCGAGGTGAAGTGGAACCAGACCACCCCCACCGGCACCGTCCTGGACGACATGTCGATATACGAGTGGATCGAGAGCCGGGTCCCCGGCGGCCACTCCTCCCCGCTCGGGAAGTTCATGGACGTCGCCTACAACGTCGAGTACGGCGCCGACACCACCGACCAGTCCTCGCTCGCCCTGGTGCTGCTCATGGGCTACCAGACCAATCCGGGCAACTTCAACATCTGGGGCCTGTCCAACGAGCGCTACCACGTCGTCGGCGGCAACGACCGGCTCCCGAACGCCGTCGCGCAGGCCCTCGGACCCGGCACCCTGAAGATGGGCTGGTCGCTCGACGCCGTACGGGCCAACGCCGACGGCACCCAGACCCTCACCTTCACCGAGGCGGGCAGCACCCGGACCGTCACCGCCGACCACACCGTCCTGTGCGTGCCGCTGCCCGTCCTCCAGCGGCTCGACCTCGGCCGGGCCGGCTTCGACCCGCGGATGACGAACTTGCTGCGGGACGCCCGCATGGGCTACTGCACCAAGCTCAACATGCAGTTCGCCACCCGCCCCTGGCGCGGCACCGGCCCCTGGCCCGGAGTCTCCGCGGGCGACTGCTTCACCGACAGCGAGGTCCAGCAGACCTGGGACACCACCAAGATCCAGGGCGGCACCGGCGGCATCCTCATCCAGTACGGCGGCGGAACCCTCGCCAGGTCCCTGGACCCGGCCGGGCCGTTCTCCACCGAGTCCGACCCGTACGTCCGGGACCTCGTCACCCGCTACCTGAAGGGCGTCGACGCCTTCTTCCCCGGCACCTCCAAGGCCTACACCGGCCGCGCCCAGCTCTCCGCCTGGCACAAGAACCCGTACGCGCTCGGCGCCTACTCGTACTGGCCGGTGGGTTATCTGCACCGGTACGCGGGCTACGAGGGCACCGCCCAGGGCAACGTCCACATCGGCGGCGAGCACTGTTCCTACGACTTCCAGGGCTTCATGGAAGGCGGCGCCACCGAGGGCGAACGCGCCGCGCGGGAGGTGATCGCCGCGCTCAGGTGACGGGCGGGCTCAGGCGGCCGGCGCGATGTTGTGGTTGAAGCGGAAGACGTTGTCGGGGTCGTAGTCGGCCTTGACCCGGGCCAGGCGCCGGTAGTTCTCGGCGCCGAAGCCCTCCACCACCCGCTGCCGGCCCTCGTCGCCGGTGAAGTTGAGGTACACGGCGCCGGTCGACCACGGCAGCGCGTCCGCCCGCACGTCCCTGACCCACTGGATCGCCCGCTCGTCGTCGGCCGGGTCCTCCCACACCGCGAAGGGGTGCAGGCCCCAGGCCGCCGACCGCCACGGGACCGGGGAGTCCGCCGGACCGCGGGCGACCCGGCCGCCCAGCGGGAACAGCACGTGCTGCATGCCCGAGGGCACGATCATCCCGTCCGCGCGGGCGCAGAACACGTCCACCGCCGGGTCCGGGAACGCCGACAGGTACTCGGCCGACCAGTAGTTCCGCATCCCCGGCGGGTCGTCCAGCATGCACTGGAAGTCCACGTACGGCAGGTCCATCAGCAGCTCCACCGACGGCGACAGCGCGTACAGCGGATCGGCGAACGCGCGGACCTCGGCCGCCGGCCCGGCCCAGGTCACCAGGGCGCCGCTGAGCAGCGTGCCCTGCAGCTCCTCGGGGATGAACTCCTCGGGCGGCGCGTTGAGGTAGATCCCGCCGCCGCCGGCCTCGTCCGGCGCGTCCGCCATCAGGTCCCGGTACGCCCGGATGACCTCGGGGCCGGCCTCCTTGCGGAACAGCAGCATCACGAAGCCGAACTCGGGCAGCGGATGCACCCGCAGGGTCATCGAGGTGACGACCCCGAAGTTCCCGCCGCCGCCGTGCAGCGCCCAGAACAGGTCCGGGTTCTCCTCGGCGTCCGCGTGCACGTGCTTGCCCTCGGCCGTGATCAGCTCCACCGCCAGCAGGTTGTCGCACGCGAGCCCGAACTTCCGCTCCAGCCAGCCCGATCCGCCGCCCAGCGTGAAGCCGCCGACGCCCGTCGTGGACGCCCGGCCGCCGGTCACGGCCACGTGGAACGGCTGGCAGGCATGGTCCAGATGGCTCATGGTGGCCCCGCCCTCGACCCGTACGGTCATGGCCTCCGGGTCGACGACCACCGCGTGCATCCGCCGCAGGTCCACCACGAGCCCGCCGTCGTTGAGAGCCGTGCCGGCCACGCTGTGCCCGCCCCCGCGCACCGCGATCGGCAGCCCCGCCCCGCGCCCGAACAGCACGGCGTTCGACACGTCCTCGGGCGTCTCGCACTGGGCGATGACGGCGGGACGTTTGTCGATCATCCCGTTGAAGACGACCCGCGCCTCGTCGTAGCCCGGATCGCCGGGCACGAGCACCTCACCCGCGAGGTCCTCACGAAGACCCGCCAGGGCGCTGTCGGGAACGGTGGTCTGGGGAGCCATGGGAGTGCCCCCCTTTCGCGTGCGACACGGGGGACAGGACACCTTCATCGTAGGTCCGGGCCCTGCCCTCCGCCGCTCGGGACGTCAGCCCCCGTACGCGCCCGAAGCGGTGAGCCGCAGGGCCGTGTCGATCAGCGGGACGTGGCTGAAAGCCTGCGGGAAGTTGCCCACCTGGCGCTGGAGCCGCGGGTCCCACTCCTCCGCGAGCAGCCCCAGGTCGTTGCGGAGCGACAGCAGCCGCTCGAACAGCTTCCGGGCCTCGTCGACCCGGCCGATCATCGCCAGGTCGTCCGCGAGCCAGAACGAACAGGCGAGGAATGCGCCCTCGTCGCCCTCCAGGCCGTCCACGCCGGCCTCCTCGCCGGCGGTCGGGTAGCGCAGCACGAAGCCGTCCTCCGTGGACAGCTCCCGCTGGATCGCCTCGATCGTGCCGATCACCCGCTTGTCGTCCGGCGGCAGGAAGCCCATCTGCGGGATCAGCAGCAGCGAGGCGTCCAGCTCCCGGGAGCCGTAGGACTGCGTGAAGGTGTTCCGCTCCGGGTCGTAGCCCTTCTCGCAGACGTCCCGGTGGATCTCGTCGCGCAGCTCGCGCCAGCGCTCCAGCGGGCCGTCCGCGTCACCGGACTCGATGAGCTTGATCGTGCGGTCCACCGCCACCCAGGCCATCACCTTGGAATGGGTGAAGTGCCGGCGCGGGCCGCGTACCTCCCAGATGCCCTCGTCGGGCTGGTCCCAGTTCTTCTCCAGGTAGTTGATCAGCTTGATCTGCAGCAGCGAGGCGTAGTCGTTGCGCGACAGGCCCGTCATGTGCGCCAGGTGCAGGGCCTCGGTGACCTCGCCGTACACGTCCAGCTGGAGCTGGTTGGCGGCCCCGTTGCCGACCCGGACCGGGCCGGAGTTCTCGTAGCCTGGCAGCCAGTCCAGCTCCGCCTCGCCGAGCTCCCGCTCGCCCGCGATGCCGTACATGATCTGCAGGTTCTCCGGGTCGCCCGCGACCGCGCGGAGCAGCCAGTCCCGCCAGGCGCGGGCCTCCTCGCGGTAGCCGGTGCGCAGCATCGAGGAGAGGGTGATCGCCGCGTCCCGCAGCCAGGTGTAGCGGTAGTCCCAGTTGCGGACGCCGCCGATCTCCTCGGGCAGGGAGGTGGTCGGCGCGGCCACGATCCCGCCGGTCGGCGCGTACGTGAGCGCCTTGAGGGTGATCAGGGAGCGGACCACGGCCTCCCGGTACGGGCCGTGGTACGTGCAGTGATCGACCCACTCGCGCCAGAAGTCGGCGGTCGCCTCCAGCGAGCCCTCCGGGTCCGGCAGCGGCGGCGGCTCCTTGTGGGAGGGCTGCCAGGAGAGCGTGAAGGTGATCTTGTCACCGGGCGTGACCGTGAACTCGGAGTACGTGGTGAGGTCCTTGCCGTGGGTCTCGGCGTCGGTGTCCAGCCACACGGAGTCGGGGCCCGCGACGGCCACCGTGCGCTCGCCGACCTTGTGCACCCAGGGCACCACCCGGCCGTAGCTGAAGCGCATGCGCAGGCTGGAGCGCATCGGCACCCGGCCGCTGACGCCCTCGACCACCCGGATCAGCTGCGGGGCGCCGTCACGCGGCGGCATGAAGTCGGTCACCCGGACCGTGCCCCGCGGGGTGTCCCACTCGGATTCCAGGATGAGCGAGTCGCCGCGGTAGCGGCGCCGGTCGGCCGGGGCCGCCGGGGCGCCCTCCGGGCCGGCCGGGCCGACCCGCCAGAAGCCGTGCTCCTCGGTGCCGAGCAGTCCCGCGAAGACTGCGTGCGAATCGAAGCGGGGCAGGCAGAGCCAGTCGACACTGCCGTCCCGGCAGACCAGGGCGGCGGTCTGCATGTCTCCGATGAGTGCGTAATCCTCGATGCGCCCGGCCACGTGCTTCACTCCAGATCGAACGGCCACGTCCGCCCCGCGGGGCGTTTCCGCCCCGGAGGGCGATTCGTACAGGTCAGCGGGTCAAGGGATCGTTGACGAGCTCTTGGTCCGGCTGACAGGCGGGGGTGGTGCCGTGCCGGTCCGGCTCGGCAGCGCATGTCCGAGCAGGATACGACGCACCCTAGTGACCGGCTGCGCCGATCTTGTAACGCCGTTGCGCCGTTCGGGTGAACAGGTCTTGACCCCGCCCGGGCGACGGCTGTGCCCCCACCCATGGTGCACGGCCGAGCCGGTTCCGACTCGGCCCGGGCGGCGGCAGTGCCCCCACCCATGGTGCATGGCCGAGCCGGTTCCGAACCGGCGTGTCGCCCACCGTATGCACCCGACTGCCCCGTGTGGCCGGAAGCCATCTCCCGATGTCGCTGATACCCTGGTACCCCGTGGACCGGTGGGAAACGGCGACAGCCGAGGACCCCGAAACCGCAGCGACGGCACCCCCCGATTCTTCCGGAGGGGACGCCGGAACGCACTTCCAGAACGCGACCACGGGAGCCCCCTCTTGGCGATGCCGCCCAACACCACGACGACCAAGCACATCTTCGTCACCGGGGGTGTCGCCTCCTCCCTCGGCAAGGGCCTGACCGCCTCCAGCCTGGGTGCGCTCCTCAAGGCCCGGGGCCTGCGGGTCACGATGCAGAAGCTCGACCCGTACCTGAACGTCGACCCCGGCACGATGAACCCGTTCCAGCACGGCGAGGTGTTCGTCACCAACGACGGCGCCGAGACCGACCTGGACATCGGCCACTACGAGCGCTTCCTCGACGTCGACCTCGACGGCTCGGCCAACGTCACCACCGGTCAGGTCTACTCGCAGGTCATCGCCAAGGAGCGGCGCGGCGAGTACCTCGGTGACACCGTGCAGGTCATCCCGCACATCACCAACGAGATCAAGTCCCGCATCCGCCGCATGGCCACCGACGACGTCGACGTCGTCATCACCGAGGTCGGCGGCACCGTCGGCGACATCGAGTCGCTGCCCTTCCTGGAGACCGTCCGCCAGGTCCGCCACGAGGTCGGCCGCGACAACGTCTTCGTCGTGCACATCTCGCTGCTGCCCTACATCGGCCCCTCCGGCGAGCTGAAGACCAAGCCGACCCAGCACTCGGTCGCCGCCCTGCGCAACATCGGCATCCAGCCCGACGCCATCGTGCTGCGCGCCGACCGCGAGGTCCCGACCGCCATCAAGCGCAAGATCTCGCTGATGTGCGACGTCGACGAGGCCGCGGTCGTCGCCGCGATCGACGCCAAGTCGATCTACGACATCCCGAAGGTCCTGCACTCCGAGGGCCTGGACGCCTACGTCGTCCGCAAGCTCGACCTGCCCTTCCGCGACGTGGACTGGACCGTCTGGGAGGACCTCCTGGACCGCGTCCACAACCCGGAGCACGAGGTCACCGTCGCGCTCGTCGGCAAGTACATCGACCTGCCCGACGCCTACCTGTCGGTCACCGAGGCCATGCGGGCCGGCGGCTTCGCCAACAAGGCCCGGGTCAAGGTCAAGTGGGTCACCTCCGACGACTGCAAGACCGAGGCCGGCGCCGAGAAGCAGCTCGGCGACTGCGACGCGATCCTGATCCCCGGCGGCTTCGGCGACCGCGGTGTGGCCGGCAAGGTCGGCGCCATCCGCTACGCCCGCGAGAACAAGGTGCCGCTGCTCGGCATCTGCCTCGGCCTGCAGTGCATCGTGATCGAGGCCGCCCGCAACCTGGCCGACATCCCCGAGGCGAACTCCACCGAGTTCGACCCCGCCACCGCGCACCCCGTCGTCTCGACGATGGAGGAGCAGCTGGCCTACGTCGAGGGCGCCGGCGACCTGGGCGGAACGATGCGCCTGGGCCTGTACCCGGCCAAGCTCGCCGAGGGCTCGGTCGTCCGCGAGACCTACTCCGACGAGCCGTACGTCGAGGAGCGCCACCGCCACCGCTACGAGGTGAACAACGCCTACCGCGCGGAACTGGAGAAGAAGGCCGGTCTGGTCTTCTCCGGCACCTCCCCGGACAACAAGCTCGTCGAGTTCGTCGAGTACCCGAAGGACGTCCACCCGTACCTGGTCGCCACCCAGGCGCACCCGGAGCTCAAGTCCCGCCCGACCCGCCCGCACCCGCTGTTCGCGGGTCTGGTGAAGGCGGCCGTCGAGCGCAAGACGGGCAAGTCCGCCGAGTAGATCACTGGCGTTAACGTTGCCGGGGTACGGGTCCTGTGGACCCGTACCCCGGCTTTCGTACGAGAGGACTACCGATGCAGGTGCAGGACACCCCGGAGGAGTGGCGGGTCGTCGCCACCACCACCCCCTTCACGGGCAACAAGACGAGTGTCCGCACGGACGACGTGGTCATGCCGGACGGCGCGGTCGTCCGCCGCGACTACCAGGTCCACCCCGGCTCGGTCGCCGTCCTCGCCCTCGACGGCCAGGACCGGGTCGTGCTGCTCAAGCAGTACCGCCACCCGGTGCGGCAGAAGCTGTGGGAGATCCCGGCCGGACTGCTCGACGTGCCCGGCGAGAACCCGCTGCACGCCGCGCAGCGCGAGCTGTACGAGGAGGCGCACGTCAAGGCCGAGGACTGGCGGGTGCTGACCGACGTCTACACCACGCCCGGCGGCTGCGACGAGGCCGTGCGGATCTTCCTGGCGCGCGACCTGTCCGAGGCGGAGGGCGAGCGGTACGCGGTCGCCGAGGAGGAGGCCGACATGGAGCTCACCCGGGTGCCGCTGGACGAGCTCGTCCGCGGTGTCCTGGCCGGGGAGCTGCACAACAACTGCCTGGTCGTCGGCGTGCTCTCGCTGGTGGCCGCCCGCGCGGGCGACGGCCTGGACGCACTGCGCCCGGCGGACGCGCCCTGGCCGGCGCGCCCGTTCGAGGCGTGAGGGGCGACCCACTGGCGGGAGCCTCCGCCCCCGGCCGGCCCCGGCCCGGGCCACGACGGCCGGGCCGCCGGTCGGACAATCCAGTGATCCGATCGGGCGATTTGCCCGCCGCGCTCCGCCGGGTCCGGCGCACGGGCTGAACTACGCTCGGGAACGCCCGTGCGGAGCCCCCCGCGGGATGGTCGTGCGCAGGTGGACGGGAGCGTGGCCCGTGACGGATCAGGCGGTGGCGGCGGTCGGCGCCTCGCAGTTCTACGGTCGCCAGCGGGAGTTGAAGGCACTGCGGGCCGACATCGAACGCACCGGGCTCGACACCCTGACCGGCCGCAAGGCGCCCCGCGCCCGGGTCCTGCTCATCGCGGGCAAGCCCGGCTCGGGGCGGACCGCGCTCGCCGACGAACTGGTCGGCCGGCTCGCCGCCGACTACCCCGACGGGGTGTTCCGGGTGCGGCTCACCGAGGCCGGCGGCGAACCCGTCCCCACCGCCCGCGCCGCCCAGGAGCTGCTCGCCGCGCTCGGCGTCGCCGAGCCGCCCGGCGCCGCCGAGGACGAACTCACCGCCCTGGTCCGCGGCGCCTTCGACGGCCGCAGAGCCCTGCTGCTCCTCGACGACGCCGTCGACGCCGAGCAGGTCGACCCGCTGCTGCCCGACAACCCCGACAGCCTGGTCGTGGGCGTGGCGCGCGGCCCGCTCACCGGCATCCCGGACGTCCGGCCCTGCACGGTCGGCGGTCTCGACCCCAAGTCGTCCATCGAACTGCTCACCGCCTTCACCGGCTCCGTCCGCGTCACCGTCGACCCGCAGGCCGCCGAGAGCCTGGCCGAGGAGTGCGGCGGACTGCCCGGCGCCCTGGTGCTGGCCGGCGGCTGGCTCGCCGCGCGCCCCAAGGCCTCGGTCGCCGATCTCACCAAGCGGCTGCGCGCCCTCACCGGCGACCCGGTCGAGCGGGCCTTCGTCCTGGTCCACGAGTCGCTGCCGCAGCCGGCCGCCCGGATACTGCGACACCTGTGCCTGGCCCCGCTGGGCCGGGCCGACGCCCACACCGCCTCCGCGCTGGCCGGCTGCTCGGTGTCCGCCGCCGCGACCACCCTCGCCGACCTCGCCGCGCTCCGTCTCGTACGGGAGATCCCGGGCCGGGACGGGCGGTGCGAGGACGGGCAGTACGAGGTGCCCGGACACCTGGTGCCGCTGCTGCGGGCCGAGCTCGCGGAGCAGGACCGGCCGGCCGAGGTGCAGCTCGCGCGGGCGCGGATGCTGGAGCGGACGGTGCGACTGCTGCAGTCCAGCCGCGCCGTCACCGAGGCCGAGGGCTCCCCGGCCCGCCGCAAGCTCGCCGGGCTGCCCCGCGCCCTGCGCTTCCCGAACGCGGCGACCGCCGCCGCCTGGCTGGACAGCCGCCGGCCCGTGCTGCTCGCCGCGGCCCGGCTCGCGGTCGCCGACGGAGAGCTCGACACGCTGGCCCGCCGGCTGATCGCGGCACTCGTCCGGGCCCTCGCCGCGCACCGGGGGGCCGAGGCCGCCGCGCCCGACCTCTACGGGCTGCACCGGCTGGTCCTCGACGTCGCCGAGCGGCGCGGGCTGCACCGGGAGCGGGCCGCGGCCCTGCTGAACCTGGCCGACCTGGAC
The DNA here is from genome assembly GCF_042954805.1 of Streptomyces sp. NPDC012637. Lineage (NCBI taxonomy): Bacteria > Bacillati > Actinomycetota > Actinomycetes > Kitasatosporales > Streptomycetaceae > Streptomyces > Streptomyces sp. NPDC012637. Next base: position 458,813 of record NZ_JBIBDS010000009.1, on the reverse strand, counting down.
GCCAGGACCGGACGAACTCAGGACGCCTTGCTGCGATATCGGTCGGCCTTGGACGCCGGACGCAAAGCAAATGACCCGTATGCGACCGGTCGTGCAATGGAATCCGTAGGTGGCAGTTATCAGGAGCTGGGGGACTGGCAGCGGGCCGGCGACTGGTACGGCCGCGCCCTCGCGCAGCGGCTGGCCCGCGACGAGCGCGCGGACCAGGCCCGGCTGTACGGCCGGCTCGGCGCGGTGCACACCTACGCCGGGCGGTACGGGGAGGCGCTGCGCAACTGGCGGGCCGCCGCCGCGGGCTACCGGCGGCTCGCCGATCTCCCCGGCTACGCACGGGCGTTGAGCGAGGCTGCCCGGGTCCAGGAGTACGCGGGCCGGCCCGAGGAGTCGCTGCGGACCTGCGAGGAAGCGGTGGAGTGGGCGCGCCGCGCGAAGGACGAGCGGCTCCAGGCCGCGCTGCAGCTGAGGCTGGCCGACACCCTCGACCGGCTCGGCGACCCCGCCGCGGCCCGGCTGCACAGGTCCGCGGCGGAGAGGCTGCTGGGAACCGACTCCTCCGCCTACGAAATCCGCAGTGGTTCCGGCGAAGATTAATACTTTGAAAGGCTAGACAGCGGGAACTCCTTCATTAGACTGGTCGCGCCGCGTTCGAACGTGGTCTGCCCCGGTGCGCCGCAGTGCATCCGGGTATGAATGGCTTTGTCACACCTTTTGGCTCTGACGCGCCACAGCACCCCCAGTTGTCCCCCCGATACAAGGACCGTGATCGACGATGAAGGTCGGCATCCCCCGCGAGGTCAAGAACAACGAGTTCCGCGTGGCCATCACCCCTGCCGGTGTCCACGAGCTCGTCCGCAACGGTCACCAGGTCTTCATCGAGCAGAACGCCGGTGTCGGCTCCTCGATCACGGACGAGGAGTACGTCGCCGCCGGCGCCGAGATCCTCGCCGGTGCCGACGAGGTCTGGGCCACCGCCGACCTGCTGCTCAAGGTCAAGGAGCCGATCGCGGAGGAGTACCACCGTCTCCGCAAGGACCAGACCCTCTTCACCTACCTGCACCTCGCCGCCTCCAAGGAGTGCACCGACGCCCTCCTGGAGTCCGGCACCACCGCCATCGCGTACGAGACGGTCGAGACCGCGAACCGCGCGCTCCCGCTGCTCGCCCCGATGTCCGAGGTCGCGGGCCGCCTGGCCCCGCAGGTCGGCGCCTACCACCTGATGCGCTCGGCCGGCGGCCGCGGCGTGCTCCCCGGCGGCGTCCCCGGCACCCACGCCGGCGAGTGCGTCGTCATCGGCGGCGGCGTCTCCGGCTGGAACGCCGTGCAGATCGCCATCGGCCTGGGCTTCCACGTGACCCTGCTCGACCGCGACATCAACAAGCTCCGTGAGGCCGACAAGATCTTCGGCACGAAGGTCAAGACGATCGTCTCCAACGCCTTCGAGCTGGAAAAGGCCGTCGTCGAGGCCGACCTCGTCGTCGGCGCCGTCCTCATCCCGGGTGCCAAGGCCCCGAAGCTGGTCACCAACGAGCTCGTCGCCAAGATGAAGCCCGGAAGTGTCCTTGTCGACATTGCCATCGACCAGGGCGGCTGCTTCGAGGACTCCCGTCCGACCACCCACGCCGAGCCGACCTTCCAGGTCCACAACTCGGTCTTCTACTGCGTCGCCAACATGCCGGGCGCGGTCCCGAACACCTCCACCTACGCCCTCACCAACGCCACGCTGCCCTACATCGTGTCGCTGGCGAACAACGGCTGGGTCGAGGCGCTGCGCCGCGACGCCGCCCTCGCCAAGGGTCTCAACACCCATGACGGCAAGGTGGTTTACAAGGAGGTCGCCGAGGCGCACGGCTACGAGCACCTCGAGCTGAGCAGCCTCCTGGGCTGATCTGCGAGGGCGGAGGGTCAACCCTCACCGTCAACCTCGCGCACCGGGCCGGACCTTGTCGAGCAAGGTCCGGCCCGATGTGTGTCCGGCCACGTTCCGACGCTCGGTCAACTCGCCTCGAACGTAACTCTTTAACCGTTTCGCGCACCCCTGAAACGTGCGGTTCCATGCCTGCGCACCCTTGACAGCGGGGTGTTCGGTTGCCGACACATCGGGCCGGGTCCGGCGGATTGTGTTGCTGCGGAGCGGTGACACGCCATAGAGTCGCCAACCGTCGGCATGGTGCCACGCTGACCTATCGATAAATGTTCCTGACCACATCCAAGGAGGTAAGACGACTTGTGAATGAGTCGACATTTACTCCCGAGGGTGGCGAGCCAGGGGCCCCGATCGGCTCCGTCGCGGTGCGGACCTTCGCGACGCACCAGCCCATGACGACAGCCCATACGATGAAGATGACGGACGGCCTACACGTGAACGCCACGGCCGGCAACGAGATGGGCCGAGAGTCCACCCACTTCGCCGCCTACGACGAGGTGCCCGAGGGGCACTTCTACGACCCCGACGCCGAGTACGAGCCCGACCCGGAGTACGCGGCCACCCTCGCACCGGACGCTGCCCGCCAGCGCCGCGAGCGGATCGGCCCCACCGGACGGCCCCTGCCGTACTTCCCGATCCCGGGCCCGCTGACCGACCACGGCCCCGCGAAGATCATCGCGATGTGCAACCAGAAGGGCGGCGTCGGCAAGACCACGTCGACCATCAACCTGGGCGCCGCGCTCGCGGAGTACGGACGACGGGTGCTGCTCGTCGACTTCGACCCGCAGGGCGCCCTGTCGGTCGGCCTCGGCGTGAACCCGATGGAGCTCGACCTCACCGTCTACAACCTGCTCATGGAGCGGGGCATGTCGGCGGACGAGGTGCTGCTCAAGACCGCCGTGCCCAACATGGACCTGCTGCCGAGCAACATCGACCTGTCGGCTGCCGAGGTCCAGCTGGTCTCCGAGGTCGCGCGCGAGTCCACGCTGCAGCGGGCGCTGAAGCCGCTGATGAACGACTACGACTACATCGTGATCGACTGTCAGCCCTCCCTCGGCCTGCTGACCGTGAACGCCCTGACGGCCGCTCACAAGGTCATCGTGCCGCTGGAATGCGAGTTCTTCGCGCTGCGCGGCGTGGCCCTGCTGACCGAGACCATCGAGAAGGTCCAGGAGCGGCTCAACCCCGACCTGGAGCTCGACGGCATCCTCGCCACGATGTACGACTCGCGGACGGTGCACTCGCGCGAGGTGCTCGCGCGCGTCGTCGAGGCCTTCGACGACCACGTGTACCACACGGTGATCGGCCGGACCGTGCGCTTCCCGGAGACCACGGTCGCCGGTGAGCCCATCACCACGTACGCCTCGAACAGCGTGGGCGCCGCCGCCTACCGTCAGCTCGCCAGGGAGGTGCTCGCCCGGTGTCACGCCGAGTGAGTCTGCCCGGCGCCGACGAACTGTTCCGTACGACCGGGGGGATGGCGCTCCAGGCCTCCTCGCCGCGCCGGACCGTACCGGCACCGGCGGGCGAGAGCGACTCGGCGGCGGCCACGGCCGCGGCGGCGGAGGGCCCCGCGGAGCACACGGCCGCGGACACCGAGGCGGCGGAGCCGCGCGCCCGGACGGCGGAGTCCGCCGCGCCGGCCGCGCCCGCTTCCGCGAACGCTCCCGGCTCCGCGGCGGCCAAGGGCGCTGCCGCTCCCGCCGCGAACGCCGCCCGTCGACGGAGCCGCACCGCCAACCGGCGCCCGAGCGGGCGTGAGCGCCACGACGAGAAGATCACGGTCTACGTCTCCGCGGAGGAGCTGATGGACCTGGAGCACGCGCGCCTGGTGCTGCGCGGCGAGCACGGCCTGGCGGTCGACCGCGGCCGGATCGTCCGCGAGGCGGTCGCGGTGGTCCTCGCGGACCTGGAGTCCCGCGGCGACGCGAGCATCCTCGTGCGCCGCCTGCGCGGTCGCTGACGGTAGCCTGCGGGCTGCCGCACCCCCGCTCCACCAGGACCCTCCCGATGCCCCCTCCCCCTCCCTCTGACGAAACGTCCCGCCCGCCGCGCCGGCGCACCCTGGGGCGTGGGCCGGGCGCGTCGCCGTCGAGCCCGCCGCCGCCCCGGCCGGCGGCTCCGCCCGCGGCGGAGGATTCGACATCGGTGGACGACTCACGTCCGGCGGAGGACTCGCGTCCGGTGGACGACTCACGTCCGGAGTGGGACTCGCGTCCCGCGGAGGACTCACCCCCGTCGGAGGTCGCGCCCCTGCCGCAGGTCGCACCCCTGCCGGAGGACGTGCCCGCGCCGGAGGCCTCCGCCCCGCCCGGGCCCTCGGCGGCGCCGACCGGGCCCTCCGACGGAGGCCGGGGCGGGAGCACCCCGGCCCTCTCCCCGTCCTCACCGCCGACGCCGTCCTCACCGCCGACGCCGCCGACGACGCCGGCGGTGTCGTCGGCAGAAGGGCCGGGCGAGGCCGGTGACGGGCGGTTCACCGTGCGGCTCGCGAACTTCGAGGGGCCGTTCGACCTGCTGCTGCAGCTGATCGCCAAGCACAAGCTGGACGTCACCGAGGTCGCCCTGTCCAAGGTGACCGACGAGTTCATGGCGCACATCCGGGCCATGGGGCCCGACTGGGACCTCGACCAGACGACCGAGTTCCTTGTCGTCGCCGCGACCCTGCTCGACCTGAAGGCGGCGCGGCTGCTGCCGGCCGCCGAGGTCGAGGACGAGGCGGATCTCGCGCTGCTCGAGGCGCGGGACCTGCTGTTCGCGCGACTGCTGCAGTACCGCGCGTACAAGCAGATCGCCGACATCTTCGGCGAGCGGTGGGAGGCCGAGGGGCGCCGCTACCCGCGCACCGTCGGTCTCGAGCCGCAGCACGCCGAGCTGCTGCCCGAGGTCGTCATCTCCATCGGTGCCGAGGGCTTCGCCCGGCTCGCCGTGAAGGCCATGCAGCCCAAGGCCAAGCCCGAGGTGTACGTCGACCACATCCACGCCCCGCTCGTCAGCGTGCGCGAGCAGGCCGCCGTGGTCGTCGCGCTGCTGCGGGAGAAGGGCACCGCCACCTTCCGGGAGCTCGTCACCGGCGTCGACGACACCCTCACCGTCGTCGCCCGCTTCCTCGCCCTGCTGGAGCTCTACCGCGAGAAGGCCGTCGCCCTCGACCAGGAGACCGCCCTCGGCGACCTCACCGTGTCCTGGACCGGCGGGGAGGCGGACCCGTCCGGGGCCGTCACCGACGAATTCGATCAGGAGGACGCCACGTGAACGATCCCAGGCCCGAGGACGGGCCCGCGATCAAGCCCGCCCTCGAAGCCGTCCTCATGGTCGTCGACGAGCCCGTCACCGAGGCCCATCTCGCCAAGGTCCTCGACCGGACCCCGCGCGAGGTCGGCGACGCGCTGCGCGAGCTCGCCGACGAGTACGCGACCCAGGGCCGCGGCTTCGAGCTGCGCCTGGTCGCCGGCGGCTGGCGCTACTACACCCGTGCCGAGTACGCCTCCGCCGTCGAGGCCTTCGTCCTGGACGGCCAGCAGGCCCGGCTGACCCAGGCGGCCCTGGAGACCCTCGCCGTCGTCGCGTACCGCCAGCCGGTCAGCCGTTCCCGCGTCTCCGCCGTACGAGGAGTGAACTGCGACGGGGTCATGCGCACCCTTCTCCAGCGCGGTCTGGTGGAGGAGGCGGGCGCGGAACCCGAAACAGGTGCGATCCTGTACAGGACGACGAACTACTTCCTGGAGCGGATGGGCCTGCGCGGCCTGGAGGAGCTTCCGGAACTCGCGCCCTTCCTCCCCGAGGCGGAGGCGGTCGAGCCGGACTCCCTGGAAGGCGTTCCGTCGTTCGACCCGGATGCCGACGACAAGACGACGGAAGTTTGATGCGAAGCAGCAGCGGCAGGAACAGCGGAAACAACGGCGGGAGCCGTGGTGCCAAGAGCGGCGGCCGCGGCAACTACAGGGGCGCGGGGAACAGCCGCGACGACCGGGGCGGTCAGGGCGGCCAGAGCGCCGGCCGTCCGCGCCGGCCCCGTCCCGAGGAGCGCTCCTACGACGTGGACGGCCTCGCCGGCCGTCCCTCCGACGGCCCGAAGCGCGGTCGCGGCGAGGCCGCCCGCGGCGGTGCCAAGGGCGGTCCCAAGCAGTCCCCGAAGCGCGGCGGCGGCCGTACCGCCCCGGCGCGCTCGCGCGAGTACGACGCCCGGGCGGAGGAGCGCAACCGCGAGCGGTACGCGAACAAGCCGCAGATCAAGACCCCGAAGACCTTCCCGGGCGCCGAGCAGGAGGGCGAGCGCCTGCAGAAGGTGCTGGCCCGCGCCGGCTACGGCTCGCGCCGTGCCTGCGAGGAGCTGGTCGAGCAGGCCCGCGTCGAGGTCAACGGCGAGATCGTCCTCGAGCAGGGTCTGCGCGTCGACCCTGAGAAGGACGAGATCAAGGTCGACGGCCTGACCGTGGCGACCCAGTCGTACCAGTTCTTCGCGCTGAACAAGCCCGCTGGTGTCGTCTCCACCATGGAGGACCCCGACGGCCGCCAGTGCCTCGGCGACTACGTCACCAACCGCGAGACCCGGCTCTTCCACGTCGGCCGGCTCGACACCGAGACCGAGGGCATCATCCTGCTCACCAACCACGGCGAGCTGGCCCACCGTCTCACCCACCCCAAGTACGGCGTGAAGAAGACCTACCTGGCCGCCATCACCGGCCCGCTGCCCCGCGAGGTCGGCAAGCGGCTCAAGGACGGCATCCAGCTGGAGGACGGCTACGCGCGCGCCGACCACTTCCGGGTCGTCGAGCAGACCGGCAAGAACTACCTCGTCGAGGTCGTGCTGCACGAGGGCCGCAAGCACATCGTGCGCCGCATGCTCGCCGAGGCGGGCTTCCCGGTGGAGAAGCTGGTCCGGACCGCCTTCGGACCGATCACGCTGGGCGACCAGAAGTCGGGCTGGCTGCGCCGGCTCAGCAACACCGAGGTCGGCATGCTGATGAAGGAAGTCGGCCTGTAGCCGCACCCGCTCCACGCGAGGCCCGTGACCGCCAGCCCGGCGGTCACGGGCCTTTTTCGTACTTGTGGTCGAGCCCTGCCGCCATTTATAGTCAGGATGACTCTTAAAGGCTCAAGGAGGCGGCCATGAGTCCCACGAACTTCCCCATCGCCCTTGCCGCGCGCGGCCGGCGGACCTGGACCCACGGGGGTGGACCAGGCTTCGGCGTCCCGCCCGCCGCGGGGGCGGTGGGGAACCTCGGGGCGGCGGGCCGGACAGGGGAGGAGCAGGCGTGAAGCGCTACGGGCACGGCCTCGTCCTCGGCAGGTTCCGTCCGCCGCACGCCGGCCACCACCACCTCGTCCGCACCGCGCGCGAGCGGTGCGAGCGGCTCACCGTCCTCGTCCGCGGCGCCGGCGACGAATCCCCGCCGCTCGCCGACCGCGTCGCCTGGATGCGGGAGATCCACCCGGACGCGCTCGTCGTCGGCGCCGAGCTCCCCGTCGACCTCCAGGACCCCGACCACGGGGACGCCCACATGGCGATCCTCCGGGCCGCCGTGCCCGAGCCCGTCGACGCCGTCTTCACCTCGGCCCCGCACGGCGAGGAGCTCGCCCGCCGCCTCGGCGCCGCGGCCGTCCGCGTCGAGCCCGACCGGACCCGTCACCTCGTCTCCAGCGCCGCCGTCCGCGCCGACCCCGTCGCCTTCTGGGACGACCTGGAGGCACCCGTACGGGCCGCGCTCACCCGACGGGTCGTCGTCCTCGGCGCCGAGTCCACCGGCGCCACCACCATGGCGCGCGCCCTCGCCGACCACTACGGGCGGCGCGGCGGCGTCTGGACCCGCACCCGCTGCGTCCCCGACCACGGACGCGAGTACGCCGAGCTCAAGCTCGCCGAACTGCGCGCCGAACGGCCCGGCGCCGACCTGTCCGACGTCGGCCTCCGCTCCGCCGACTTCCCCGTCATCGCCCTGCGCCAGGCCGAACTGGAGGAGGAGGCCGCCCGCGACGGCTCGCCCGTCCTCTTCTGCGACAGCGACGCCTTCGCCACCACCATCCGGCACGAGCGGTACCTGGGCACCAGCAGCCCCGGCACCGGCGAGATAGCCGCCCGCGGCCGGCAGCACCTGTGGCTGCTGACCGACCACCGAGGCGTCGCCCACGCCGACGACGGGCTGCGCGACGGCGAGCACCTGCGGCCCTGGATGACCGCGCGCCTCCTCACCCAGCTCGCCCACACCGGCCGCCGCACCGTCGTCCTCACCGGCCCGCACGAGGAGCGCCTCGCGACGGCCGTCGCCGCCGTCGACGCGCTGCTCGCCGAGGCCCGGCACTTCACCGAACCACTGCCGGAGCACCGATGACCACCGCGCCCCCGGGCGTCGAGGGCTACGACAAGCACGCCTTCGAGCCCTTCGCCCTCACCGCCGACCTCGCGGTCCTCACCGTCCGCGAGGGCCGCCTGCACGTCCTGCTCGTCGAACGCGGCCAGGAGCCCTACGCCGGGGCCTGGGCGCTGCCCGGCGGCTTCGTCCTGCCCGACGAGTCCGCAGAGCAGGCCGCGCGCCGCGAACTCGCCGAGGAGACCGGCCTGTCCGGCGATACCGCGGCCCTGCTCCACCTGGAGCAACTGCGCACCTACAGCGACCCGGGCCGCGACCCGCGGATGCGGGTGGTCTCCGTCGCGTTCACCGCGCTCGTCCCCGACCTGCCCGAGCCGCGCGGCGGCGGCGACGCGGCGCAGGCCCGCTGGCTGCCGTACGAGGAAGTCCGGCACCTGGCCTTCGACCACGACCGGATCCTCGCCGACGCCCGCGAACGGGTCGGCGCCAAGCTCGAGTACTCCTGTCTCGCCACCGCCTTCTGCCCGACCGAGTTCACCCTCGGCGAGCTGCGGCAGGTGTACGAGACGGTCTGGGGCGTCGCGCTCGACCGCCCCAACTTCCGGCGCAAGGTCCTCGCGACGCCCGGCTTCGTCCGGCCCGTCGAAGGCCCGCCGCGCCGCACCGGCGGACGGGGGAAACCGGCCGCTCTCTACCGGGCGGGCGAGGCCACGGCCCTCCACCCGCCACTGCTGCGACCGGAAGGACGGACGGAATGACGAAGCAGGCTGCGACCGGCTCGCTGATCGGGCTGGCGCTGGGGGACGCGCTGGGCTTCCCGACCGAGTTCAACGACGTGCCGCAGATCCTCGGGAAGTTCGGCCCGTGGCGCGGCATGGAGCTGCCGGTGCGCGGGGGCACCGCGTACATCACCGACGACACCCAGATGACACTCGCCTTCGCACGGGGCGTCCGCACCGCCATGGAACGCGGTGAGCTCGCCCCGCTGCGGCTCGCCAGGCCCGTCCGGTCGGAGTACGTCGACTGGTACCACTCGCCGGAGAACAACCGGGCCCCCGGCCGCACCTGCATGGTTGCGTGCAGGCTCCTCGACAGCGACCGGGCCTGGCAAGACGCCAGCCAGATCCACTCCAAGGGCTGCGGCGCCAACATGCGGGTCGCACCCATCGGGCTCGTGCCCGGCCTCACGGACGACCAGCGCTCCGGCGCCGCCCAGCTCCAGGCCGCGCTCACCCACGGGCACCCCACCGCGCTCGCCGCCTCCGACCTCACCGCACGGGCCGTGTGGCTGCTCGCCCAGGGGGCCGACCCGACCGGGCTCGTCGGCCGGCTCCGCTCGTACGCGTACGAGAACCGCGACCGGTACCACGAGCGCTGGCTCGGCGACCTGTGGACCCGTTCCCAGGACCCCGGCGCCACCCACTTCATCCGGCGCGGCTGGGACGAGTGCCTGTCGGTCCTGGAGCGCCTGGACGCCGTCCAGCGCACCGCCGACCCGGAGCTCGACCCCTGCGAGTACACCGGGGACGGCTGGATCGCCGAAGAGGCGCTCGCCACCGGCCTGCTCTGCTTCCTCCTCTTCCCCGACGAGCCCCTGACCGCCCTGCGCCGCGCCGCCTGCACCCGGGGCGACTCCGACTCCATCGCCGCCCTCGCCGGCGCCTTCGCGGGCGCGCACCTGGGCGCGGACGCCTGGCCGGGGGAGTGGGTGGAGCGGATCGAGCACAGGGACGAGCTGCTGGCCCTCGGCGCGTTCTGGGACGCGTGAGCCATGTCCGACCAGAACGCCCTCGTGCCCGACGTGGACCTGTCCGCCGTCGTCGCCGAGCAGCCCGACCCGCTGCTCTTCGCCACCGTCTCCGGCGCGCACCTCTACGGGTTCCCGTCCCGTGACTCGGACGTGGACCTGCGCGGGGTGCACCTGCTGCCCGTTCCCGCCCTGCTGGGCCTGCGCGAGCCGGAGGAGACCAGGACCCGCATGTGGGACCGCGACGGGGTCGAGATGGACCTCGTCACCCACGACCTGCGGAAGTTCGTCCGGCTGATGCTGCGGCGCAACGGCTACGTCCTCGAACAGCTCACGTCACCGCTCGTCGCCCACACCACCGACGCGCACGCGGAGCTGCGCGCCCTCGTGCCGGGCGTGCTCACCTCGCACCACGCCCACCACTACCGGGGGTTCGCCGGCACGCAGTGGCGGCTCTTCGAGAAGAGCGGCGAGCTGAAGCCGCTGCTCTACACCTACCGCGCGCTGCTGACCGGAATCCATCTCATGCGCTCCGGCGAGATCCAGGCCCATCTGCCCACGCTCGCGGCCGAGGTGCCCGAGGCGCCCGCGCGGCTCGGCGGGCTCGTCGCGGCCAAGGCGGACGCCGAGCACGGCGCCGCCGACGTGGCCCTGGCGGACGTGCGGGTGGAGGTGGAGCGGCTGCACGGCGTGCTCGACGCGGCGCAGGCCGCGTCAGGACTGCCGGACGAAGCCCGCGCCTTCGCCGGCCTGGAGGACCTCGTCGTCCGGGCCCGGCTGGAGCACGCGCAGGGCTGAGGCGCGGCGGGCGCGGGCCAGGAAGTCCTCGACCCGGGGCTGGTCCGGGGCGTCGGGCAGGGGGCTGGTGGCGTGGGCGCGGTCGGACTCCTCCTGGAGACGGTTCATCCAGGACTCGACCTCCGGCCACGACACCTCGCCGCGCTTCACCGCGAGCAGGCGATCCCGCTCCTCGCTCACGTCGATCCGCAGCTCGCCGCTGCGCAGCAGGTCCCGGCAGCTGGTCAGCAGGCGCAGCAGGTGCATCGCGTGCTTCCAGCGGGGCGCGCCGTACTGGCGGACGTCGGCCTCCAGCTTGCGGCGCTGGCCTTCGGCGTACCGGACGAAGGTCGTGTGCGAGCGGCGGGAGAGGAACGCGTCGCGGAGGGACAGCAGTTCGCGGCCGGTCGCGTCGGCGTGCTCGACGAGCGGGGAGTGCAGGCACTCCAGGACGTTCGGGTTGTTGCGCAGCGCCAGCTCACAGAAGCGCTCGAGCTCCCAGCTGAACTGCTCCTCGGCCGGGCCCTCCACGTGCGCCGGCGGCTTGTCGAAGCACCAGAACAGCGGCGTCGGGGCGAGGTACACGCCCCGGCGGTCGGTGTCGCTGTCCTCGGTCGCCAGACCGAACGCGCGCGACCCCATCACACAGGAGTAGATCGTGTGGTCGCGCACCAGTTCCTCGGGATTCATGCGCGCCAGACTAGGCCAGGGTGATCGTCCCCGACGAGACGTCGATCTCCTCGGCCGGCAGCGGGCGGGGCGCCGGGCCCGCCACGACGGAGCCGTCCGCGATGCGGTACTTGGATCCGTGGCACGGGCAGTCGATCGTGCCGTCGGCCACCTTGTTCACGAGACAGCCCTGGTGCGTGCAGACCGCCGAGAAGGCCTTGAACTCGCCCCGCGCGGGCTGGGTCACCACGACCTTCGCGTCCTTGAAGACCGTGCCGCCGCCGACCGGGATGTCGGAGGTCCTCGCGAGCGCCGGGCGGCCGGAGGAGGCCGCCGCGGACGGCGGCGTGGACGGCGGTGCCGTCGGCGGCGCGGTGGCGTCCGTCGGCCCCGGGCTCTCCTCCGCACCGCCCGTTCCGTCCTCACCGCAGCCGGTGACGAGGACCGTGCCGGCGAGGAGAGCCGCACGGCGGGACAGGCGGGGCAGGGCGTCAGCAGTCATGGCGACCAGCTTGGCCAGCTCCCCGTCCCGCGCGCCGCGACACGCCTACGCCCAGGGCGTCAGCTCCCTCGCCCGGCCGTCCGCGTCCCGCCGTACCTCCAGGACCGCCGTCACCGCGGCCCGCTCGATCGGTCCGTACACGTGCGGGAAGAGCATGTCCTCCGAGCCCTCCCAGCGGACCTCGCCGCCCAGCCGCGACTCGTCGAGCACCAGGACGAGCAGCGGGCCGGGTACGTCGCGGTAGTGGCCGTCGGCGATGGCGAGGGCCGTGGTCTCGTCCGGCGAGCAGTGGACGAAGCCCTCGGCGGCGAGGGAGGGCGGGGCGTAGGGGAGTCCGGGGTCGGCGGACCATTCGTCCAGGGGTACGACGTGCAGCAGCATGCCGACAGTTGTACCGCGCGCCCGCACCCGCTGTATCCCGCGCCGGCTCCCGCTGGGCCGCACACCCGCATCACCCGCTGGGCCGCACGCCGGTACCCGCTGCGCTGTGCTTCCGCTGCCCGCCCCGACTACCCCGGGTGGCGGAACGTGGCGATGCGGGTGTGATGGGCGAGATCCCCGGTCCCTGCCCCAGGCCGCCGACAAGCTCAGCCCGCCGGCTCGCTGCCCCCCCGAGCGGCTCCCTGGAGGACCTCATCCGTCGGCAGAACCTCTGACGCCCGCGCGGCCCGTCTCGCAGGGCGGGCGCCGCGACGGTGGCTCCGGACGGCTGACTAGGCTGGCCGGAGCACCGACGCAGGCGAAGAAGGAGTGACGAGGTGGCGGTACGAGCGGTCCGAGGCGCCGTCCAGCTGGAGCGGGACGAGGCCGGGCACATGCACGAGCAGGTCGAGGAGCTGCTCACCGCCGTGCTCGAACGCAACGGACTGACCGCCGACGACCTCATCAGCATCTGGTTCACGGCCACACCCGATCTGCACAGCGACTTCCCGGCCGCGGCCGCCCGCCGCACCGGGATCGTGGACGTCCCCCTGATCTGCGCCCAGGAGCTCGACATCGAAGGCGCGATGCCGAGGGTCGTACGGCTCCTCGCGCACGTCGAGTCGGAACTGCCCAAGTCCCGGATCGCGCACGTCTACCTCGGTGCCGCGGCCGCCCTGCGCAAGGACATCGCCCAGTGAGAACCGCGCTCGTCATCGGAACCGGCCTGATCGGCACCTCGGCCGCACTCGCCCTCGCCGGGCGGGGCGTCACCGTCCACCTGCGCGACCACGACCCGGCCCGGGCCCGTACCGCCGCCGCGCTCGGCGCCGGCACGGACACGGCGCCCGAGGGGCCGGTGGACCTGGTGATCGTCGCCGTACCGCCCGCGCACGTCGCCGGGACCCTCGCCGAGGCGATCGGGTCCGGGCTCGGCCGCGGCTACCTCGACGTGGCCAGCGTCAAGGGCGGCCCCAAGCGGGAGCTGCAGGAGCTGGGGCTCGACCTCACCGCGTACATCGGCACCCACCCGATGTCCGGCAAGGAGCGCTCCGGCCCGCTGGCCGCCACCGCCGACCTCTTCGAGGGCCGGCCGTGGGTCCTCACCCCGACCCGGGACACCGACACCGAGGTCCTCAACCTGGCCCTGGAACTGGTCGCCCTCTGCCGGGCCGTCCCCGTCGTCATGGACGCCGACGCCCACGACCGCGCGGTCGCGCTGGTCTCGCACACCCCGCAGCTCGTCTCCTCCATGGTGGCGGCGCGCCTCGAGAGCGCGGATGAGACCGCGGTACGGCTCTGCGGACAGGGCATCCGCGACGTGACCCGGATCGCCGCCTCCGACCCCCGCATGTGGGTCGAGATCCTCTCCGCCAACCCCGGGCCCGTCGCCGACGTCCTCGCGGGCGTGGCGGCCGACCTGGACGAGACGGTACGGGCGCTGCGCTCGCTCGAGTCCGGCGACGACGCGAAACGGCGCGCGGGCGCCTCGGGCGTGGAGGACGTCCTGCGCCGCGGCAACGCGGGCCGCGCCCGCGTCCCCGGCAAGCACGGCGCCGCCCCGACCGCGTACGAGACGGTCGCCGTCCTCATCAGCGACCAGCCGGGCGAGCTGGCCCGGATCTTCGCCGACGCGGGCCGCGCGGGCGTCAACATCGAGGACGTGCGCATCGAGCACGCGACGGGCCAGCAGGCCGGTCTGGTCCAGCTCATGGTGGAGCCGTCGGCGGCGCCGGTGCTGGGCACGGCGCTGAAGGAGCGGGGCTGGGCCCTGCGGACGAGCTGACGTCCCGGAGGGACGAGCTGACGCCCCCGGGGCCCGTCCGGTCCCCCGGGTACGACTCGCCGGACCGGGTCCGGCACAGCCGTCCGGGGCCCGGGACACCGCCCCGGGCCCCGCGGTCCCGGCCGGCGGAGCACGATCCGGCCCGCTCCGGCGGGGTCCCGGCCCCCGGCCCCGCGACCGCTGGGCCGAACGGGTGCGGCGGACTCGGTAACCTTGTGGGGTCCCCCGTACATCCGCCGGGGGCTGCCGCTCACCCAGGAAGGCGTTCCCCACCGTGGAAACCGTGATCGTCGCCATCGACGGCCCCTCCGGCACGGGCAAGTCGAGCACCTCGAAGGCGGTTGCCGCCAAGCTGGGGCTGAGCTACCTCGACACCGGGGCCCAGTACCGGGCCATCACCTGGTGGATGATCAGCAACGGCGTCGACGTCACCGACGCCGACGCGGTCGCCAACGCCGCCGCCAAGCCCGTCATCGTCTCCGGCACCGACCCGGCCCGGCCCACCATCACGGTGGACGGCGTCGACGCCGCCGGACCCATCCGTACCGAGGAGGTCACCTCCAAGGTCAGCGCCGTCAGCGCCGTCCCCGAGGTACGGACCCTCATCACGGAGCTCCAGCGGTCCATCGCCCGGACCGCCGAGCGGGGCATCGTCGTCGAGGGCCGGGACATCGGCACCACCGTCCTGCCCGACGCCGACCTCAAGATCTTCCTCACCGCCTCTCCCGAGGCCCGCGCCGCCCGCCGCTCCGGCGAGCTCAAGGGCGTCGACGTCCACGCGACCCAGCAGGCCCTGATCAAGCGGGACGCGGCCGACTCCAGCCGCAAGACCTCCCCGCTCGCCAAGGCCGCCGACGCCGTCGAGGTCGACACCACCGAGCTCACCCTGGACCAGGTCATCGAGTGCGTCGTGACGCTGGTGGAGGAGAAGAGGGCCGCCGAGTGACCGAGCCCTCACGGAAGGGCGCCGCCGTCGGCCGCCGCATCGGCATCGGGCTGATGTACGGCTTCTGGAAGCCGCGCGTGCTCGGCGCCTGGCGGGTCCCGGCCACCGGCCCCGTCATCCTCGCCGTCAACCACGCGCACAACATCGACGGCCCCATGCTCATGGGCACCGCCCCGCGGCCCGTGCACTTCCTCATCAAGAAGGAAGCGTTCGTCGGCCCGCTGGGCGCCTTCCTGGAAGGCATCGGGCAGCTCAAGGTGGACCGGGACTCGACCGACCGGACCGCGATAGGCAACGCCCTCGCGGTCCTGGACCACGGCGGAGTCCTCGGGATCTTCCCCGAGGGCACCCGCGGCGAGGGCGACTTCGCCTCGCTCCGTGCCGGCCTCGCCTACTTCGCCGTCCGCAGCGGTGCCCCCATCGTCCCGGTCGCCGTCCTGGGAAGCACGGACGCCCCCGGACGGTTGGTCAAGGGGCTGCCCCGGCTCCGCAGCCGGGTCGACGTCGTCTTCGGCGACCCGTTCGAGGCCGGTGACGGCAGCGGCCGGCGCACCCGCAAGGCGCTGGACGAGGCGACCTTCCGCATCCAGGAACGGCTCACCGACCACCTGAAAAACGCCAGGCGCCTCACCGGGCGCTGAGCGACACTCTCAGTAGTGGGCCCCGGGGCTCAGGCCTACCGAGGACCCACCGACCACGAATGATCAAGGAACGGACTTCATGAACGACCAGCACGACCACGGGGCACTTGGCGACGCCGAGTACGCGGAGTTCATGGAGCTCGCCGCGGAAGAGGGCTTCGACCTCGAGGACGTCGAAGGCGCGATCGAGGAGGCCGGGCACGGCCCGCTGCCCGTCCTCGCCGTCGTCGGCCGCCCGAACGTCGGCAAGTCGACCCTGGTGAACCGCATCATCGGCCGCCGCGAGGCCGTCGTCGAGGACCGCCCGGGCGTCACCCGCGACCGCGTCACCTACGAGGCCGAGTGGGCCGGCCGCCGCTTCAAGGTCGTCGACACCGGCGGCTGGGAGCAGGACGTCCTCGGCATCGACGCCTCGGTCGCCGCCCAGGCCGAGTACGCCATCGAGGCCGCCGACGCCTGCCTCTTCGTCGTGGACGCCACCGTCGGCGCCACCGACACCGACGAGGCCGTCGTCAAGCTGCTCCGCCGCGCCGGCAAGCCCGTCGTCCTCGCGGCCAACAAGGTCGACGGCCAGTCCGGCGAGGCCGACGCCGCCATGCTGTGGTCGCTCGGCCTCGGCGAGCCCTTCCCGGTCTCCTCGCTGCACGGCCGCGGCACCGGCGACCTCCTCGACGAGGTCCTCAAGGCCCTGCCCGAGGCCCCGGAGCAGCGCTTCGGCAACGCCGTCGGCGGCCCGCGCCGCATCGCCCTCATCGGCCGCCCGAACGTCGGCAAGTCCTCCCTCCTCAACAAGGTCGCCGGCGAGGAGCGGGTCGTCGTCAACGAGCTGGCCGGCACCACCCGCGACCCGGTCGACGAGCTGATCGAGCTCGGCGGCAAGACCTGGAAGTTCGTGGACACCGCGGGCATCCGCAAGAAGGTCCACCTCCAGGAGGGCGCGGACTACTACGCCTCGCTGCGCACCGCCGCCGCCGTCGAGAAGGCGGAGGTGGCCGTCATCCTCATCGACACCACCGACCACATCTCGGTCCAGGACCAGCGCATCATCACGATGGCCGTCGAGTCGGGCCGCGCCGTCGTCATCGCCTACAACAAGTGGGACGAGCTGGACGAGGAGCGGCGCTACTACCTGGAGCGCGAGATCGAGACCGAGATGCAGCAGGTCTCCTGGGCGCCCCGGGTCAACGTCTCCGCCAAGACCGGCCGCCACATGGACAAGCTGGTCCCGGCGATCGAGACCGCCCTCGCCGGCTGGGAGACCCGTATCCCCACCGGCCGGCTCAACGCGTTCCTCGGCGAGCTCGTCGCCGCCCACCCGCACCCGATCCGCGGCGGCAAGCAGCCCCGCATCCTGTTCGGCACGCAGGCGGGCACCAAGCCGCCGCGGTTCGTGCTCTTCGCCTCCGGCTTCCTGGAGGCGGGTTACCGCCGGTTCATCGAGCGCCGCCTCCGCGAGGAGTTCGGCTTCGAGGGCACCCCGATCCACATCTCGGTGCGGGTGCGCGAGAAGCGCGGCAAGAAGAAGTAACGCGCGCGGGCGGCGCACGCCGCAGCAGCGCAGACGGCCGAGGGCCGGGGCATCGATGCCCCGGCCCTCGGCCGTTCCTCCAGGTCCTCCAGGTCCGTCGGGTCCGACAGGTCCGTCGGGCGCTACAGACCGCCGCTCCGCGAACCCGGCGGCAGCGCGTACGCCGACGACCAGGCCGTCTGCTGACGGTGCCGCGCCGCTCCGGTGCTGCCGAAGCCCCGGAAGGCCAGTTCGTCCTCGCCGCTGCGGTCGCCCGGCAGCGTACGGAACGACCGGCGGTACTCGGAGTACAGGGCGTCGTAGATCGGAGTCGCCGAGAAGCCCGCGGAACCGTCCTGCGCCGGGCGCATCGAGGGGATCGGACTCGGAACCTGACTCGGAGTCGGACTCGGATACTGCTGGCGGAATGGGTCGTATGGGTGCACGTATGTGCCAACGACCCCGCCGTCCGTGAGATGCGGGCGATGCACCTCGGAAAGCGGCGCCCGGGGGCGCGGCACGGTCGGCACCCCGGGGAAGCGGGCCGGCCCTATGGCGGGTCGCGGGTGGTCCATCACGTGCCGGCCAGCGGCATGGCGGCGGCCACCAGGCGCCCGTTGGCCGCGGCCTTCTCCAGGGCGTCGCGCAGCAGGTCCTCGCGCGGCTGCTGGCCGATCGAACCGACCGGGGCGGCGAAGACGAGGACCGTGTGCGACTTGTTCGCCGCGGCCCGCCAGCCGTCGGTGACCTGGAGCGGCTGGTGCGCCTGCCACCAGGCGACCTGGCCCGTGCCGCCCGTACCGGGCTGGAGCACCGAGTGCAACTGGCCCATGGCGACCAGGACCGACCAGCCGGGCAGCGGGGCCGGCGCGTGGTCGAGGTCGGTGACCGGCTGGAAGCCCTGCTCGACGAGGAGGGGCAGGAACTCGTCCGTCAGACCGTCCGAACCGGGGCGGGCGACCGGCGCGGTCGGCTCCACCACGAGCGCCGGGTGCAGCTCGCCCTGGATCAGGACGAGACCGCTGGTGACGCCGAGGACCGCCTGCTCCGGGTGGGCGGCGGAGAGCGAGTCGGCGGCGTCGGCCGCCGTGATCGAGGCGACGGCGCCCTGGAGCTGCTCCTCGGCGACCCGCACGACCTGCGACGGGATGCAGCTGGCGTGGGCGAAGGCCAGGACCGCGGTCTCCTCGCCGACGAACAGCACGGTGCTGGTGCGCTCCTGCTCGGAGTCGCCCGGGGTCCGGCAGGAGGTGCAGTCGTAGCTGCCCGGGGCGTTGTCGCCGGCGAGCAGCCGGTCGGCTTCTTCGTCGCCGATCTCGGCGCGTACGTCCTCGCTGACGTCGAGCATGCGCGGCACGGGGGACTCCCTGGACTCATTGCGTGCGACGGCGGGCGGTTCCCGGTCGTCTCATGCCGAGTTCAACGGGGAAGGCTCGGCCGGGGTCACGCGTGGAGGGCCGGCAAATGTCTGAGGCGCGGCGGCGAGGGCCGCGCCCGGGCCGTGCGGCCGACCGGGTGGGATGTGAACGGCGTTCCGCGCGGCACGGGGCCGGGCTTCCGGGCCGCTGCCTAGCCTGCCCCGATGTCGAAGATCCGATGGTGGACGACCGGGTGCCTGCTGGCGGCCGCGCTGCTGGCGGTCCCGGCGGAGGCCGTGGCGGGTGCGGCGCCGGCTGTCGCGGGTGCGGCGCCGGCCGGGACGGGCGTGGCGCCGGACGTGGCGGGTGTGGTGCCGGCCCTGGCGGGTGTGGTGCCGGCTGGGGCAGGTGTGGTGCCGGTCCTGGCGGGTGTGGCGCCCGCCGGGACGGGCGTGGCGCCCGCCGGGTTCGCTCCCGGCGGGCCGGCGGCGCCCGGCTCCGCCGCTCCCACGCCCGTCGAGGCGTGCGTGAAGGACCAGTGGCCGTGGGGCTGCGTCGCCGAGTGCGAGAGCAGCGGGGACTGGCGCGCCAACACCGGCAACGGCTTCTACGGCGGGCTGCAGTTCTGGCAGCCCACCTGGGACGAGTTCGGCGGCCGCCGCTACGCCCGGCGCGCGGACCTGGCGACCCGTGCGCAGCAGATCACCGTGGCCGAGGACGTGCTGCGCGTCCAGGGCTGGGGGGCCTGGCCGGTGTGCTCGCGGCGGTACGGCCTGAGCGGGCGCGCCCATGTCGTGCAGCCCGGCGACACGCTCAGCGCGGTCGCCCGGCGGTTCGCCGTCAAGGGCGGCTGGCGGGCGCTGTACGCCGCGAACCGGGCGGCGATCGGCCCGGACCCGAACCGGCTGACGGTCGGCACGATGCTGCGGATCGCCCCGCTCTAGACGAGCTCCCTGGCGTCGGCGAGGGAACCCCGGCTCAGTTCGTACGCGACCGAGCCCGGCGGCAGCCCGCGCGGGACGCGCTGCTCGGCCAGGACGACCGCCGCGGAGCGGGGCGGCCGGGCGAGGGCGGCGAGCAGGTCGTACGTACGGGAGGCGACGGCCGTGGACAGGCCGAGGGACGGCTCGTCGACGAGGACGACGCGGGCGGGGGAGAGCAGCGCGCAGGTCAGGGCGAGCATGCGCCGCTCGCCGCCGGAGAGGGTGCCGGCGCGGTGGCCGAGCAGCGGCGCGAGCTCCGGGTACGCGGCGAGAGCCGCGTCCTGGCGGCCGGCGGCCACCAGGTCCAGGTTCTCGGCGACGGTGAGGGTCGCGTACACCGCCCGCAGATCCGGTACGAAGCAGAGCCCGCGGCGGGCCCGGGCGTGGGCGGGCAGCCCGGTGACGTCCGTTCCGCGCCACAGCACGCGACCGGCGGCCAGCGGCACCGTCCCGGCGAGGGCGCGCAGCGCGGTGGTGCGGCCGGAGCCGTTGCGGCCGAGCAGCACGGTGACGGTGGCGGCGGGCAGCGCCAGGTCGAGACCGTGCAGGGCCTCCAGGGGTCCGTAGCGGACCCGCGCGGCGCGGAGGGCGATCTCGACGGTCATGGCCCGTTCCTGGACACGATCCGGCCGCTCTCCATGGTGTGGACGGTGCGGGCGATGCCGGCGACGAGGTCCGGGTCGTGCTCGATCACGAGCACGGCGAGGCCGTCGGCGGCGAGGGCGGCGAGGACGCGGGCGAGGGCGTCGGTCTCGTCGGCGTCGAGCCCGGCGGCGGGCTCGTCGAGGAGCAGGGTGTGCGGCCCGGCCGCGAGCGCCCTGGCCAGCTCGACCCGGCGCAGCGTGCCGGTCGGCAGCCCGGCCGCCGCCATCCGCCGGACCGGCCCGGCGAGCCCGGCGAGACGCAGCGCCTGCTCGACGGCCGTCTCCGCGTCCCGGCCGCGGCCCCGGGCGCCCACGTGGACGTTCTCCTCGACGGTGAGCGACGGGAACACGGCGAGCTGCTGGAAGGTCCGCGCGATCCCGAGGCGGTGACGGGTGTGGGCGGCCCGCTTCGTGATGTCCACCCCGTCGAGGGCGACCCGGCCGGCGGTCGGCCGCAGCGTGCCGGCGAGACAGTCGAACAGCGTGCTCTTCCCCGCCCCGTTCGGCCCGACGACGGCGGTGACCGCACCCGGCCGGAGCTCCAGGTCGACCCGGTCGAGGGCGGTGAGCCCGCCCGGGTAGGTGAGGCTGAGACGACGGGCGACGAGGCGGGCCTGCGCCCGCCGTGAGGGCGTTCGCCCGACCGCCGGTCCGCCGTCGCCGGCGGTTCCGGCCTCGGGCCGCAGGCCCTGCGCCCGGCCTGCGGCCGGTCCCTGTGCGGGTGAGTGCCCGTGTGCCGGTTCTGCAGTGGGTGGTGCGGCGTCGGTGGCTGTGGGCGGTTGGGGGTGTGTCCGGACTCCTGTCGGTTTCTCCGCGGGTGGGACGGCGTGTGCCGGTTCTGTGGTGGGTGGTGCGGCGTCGGTGGCTGTGGGCGGTTGGGGGTGTGTCCGGACTCCTGTCGGTCTCTCCGCGGGTGGGACGGCGTCTGCCGGTCTTCCGGCGGGTGCCGCAGCCGCGGGCCGTTGGCGGTGCGCCCGGCCCTCGCCCGGGGCGGCGCCCCGGCGCCCGCTCCGTGCCGGGCCTTCGGCCGGCTGCCCGTCGGTGGTGGCCCCGCCGGGTGCCGGAGCCGCGCGCCGGCCCGTGCCACCGGCTTCGCCCGGGCGCGATTTCGGGAGCAGGGCCGGGACGAGTGGGGGGACGCGGCCCGTCAGGGTGGCGAGGAGGCCGATCAGGACCACCGCGACGCCCGCGTGGGAGCCGGCGTCCAGGGCCACGAGGAGGGTGGCGGCCAGCAGGGGAGTGAGGAGGGTGTCCGCGCCGAGGACCAGGACGGCGGCGAACCAGAGGAGGCCGCGGACCGGGTCGAAGGCGTCGGGGTCGAAGGCCCGGACGCCCATGCCGAGCAGGCCGCCGCCCAGCGCGGCCAGCGCCGAGCCCAGGGTGAAGGCGAGCAGCTTGAGGCCCGCCACCGGGACGCCCGCCGCCTCCGCGCCCGGCTCGTGGTCGCGCAGCGCCGCCAGCCCGCGGCCCGTGCGTCCCCGGCGCAGGGCGGCGACCAGGAGCAGGCAGCCGGCCAGGAGCACCAGCTCGAGGACGTAGTACGCGCGGTCGTGGCCGAAGCCCGCCGGGCGGTCGAGCGCCACGCCCGCCGTCGCGTACGGCTGCGCGAAGACGAAGCGGCTCACCGCGACCCCGACGGCGAGGGTCGCCAGGGCGAGGGCGAGCCCGTGGCGCCGGATCGCAGGCCAACCGGTCAGCAGACCCAGCGGCGCCACGCACAGCACCGCCACGCCCAGCGCCACGAGCTGCGGCAGACCGGCCGCCGTGAGCAGGCCCGTGAACAGCGCGCCGAGACCCGCGTACGCCGCCTGGCCCAGCGCGATCTGCCCGCCCCGGCCGGAGACCACCACCAGCGACAGCAGGATCACGGCGAGGGCGGGGACCTGCACCGCCGTCGTCAGGTCCTCGCCCGCGAAGCCCAGCGGCAGCGCGAACAGCACCGCCGTCACCAGCCACACGCCCGGCGGGACCCGCGGCGCGGCCCGCGGCGGCGGCAGCGCGTCCGTGTCGCCCACACCGGGCAGCACCAGGGCCGCCACGAGCAGCGCCACCACGAACAGGTTCGCGCCCACCGCCTGGAGCAGTTCGCCCGGCCAGCCCCCGGGGTGCAGCCGGGTCAGCTGGGCCTGCGCCACGCCGAGCGCGAGCGCGGTCACCACCGCCACCGGCAGGCTCCGCATCCGCGCCACCACCGCGACCGCGATCACCTCGACCACCAGCAGAGGCATCCCGTACGGGTCGAGCCGCACGTACGGTGCGAGCAGCACGCCCGTGAGGCCCGCCGTGAACGAGCCGAACGCCCAGCCCGCCGCCGACACCCGGTCCGCCGGGATGCCGGACAGGACGGCGAGCGGCCGGTTGTCGACGACCGCCCGCAGCTCCCGGCCGAACCGGGTCCACCGGGTCACCGCGCCCACGAGGCAGGCCAGCGCCACCGCCGCCGAGAGCTGCGCCCACGGGTCGTCGCCGAGCAGCACGGGCGCGTCGTCGCGCGCGCCGCCGCCCCAGACCAGCGCCGCCGCGCCGACGAGCAGCACGAACACACCGATCGAGGCCACGAGCGTCTGCGCCGGGCCGGCCCCGGCCAGGGCCAGCGGCCGGAACACGGCCCGGTCCAGGACCAGGCCGATGCCCGGCGCGACCACGAGCAGCGTCACCAGCGCGGCCGGTGGCAGCGGCCAGCCCCACTCGACCACGAGCTGGCGCAGCACGTACGCGCAGATCATGGCGACCGCGCCGTGCGCGAGGTTGAGGACGCCGGTCGCCCGGTAGGTGACGATCAGGCCGATGCCGGTGAGCGCCGCCGCGCTGCCGACGGCGAGCCCGGCGAGCGTGAGGTCGTACGTCAGCGAGGCCACGGCTCACACACCGGGCAGGGAGCCAGGTCCGCGTCCCCCGCCGGTTCCGCCTCGGGCCGCCCCGCCACCAGCGGGCAGTCAGGCCGGTGCGCCAGCGTCCCGCCCGGCACCCGCAGCGGCGGCCCTGCGGAGGAAGGCGCCCCGGCCCGCTCCTCGTCCGGCCGCTCCTCCTCCGCCGGCTCCGGCGCCTCCGTCCCCGGTCCCCACCCCGGCCCCGAGCCGCCCAGCAGCGCCCCGACGACCAGCACCGCCCCCGTCACGATCAGCGCCGCTCCCGGCACCGTGCACGAGGCCAGATACGGCAGCTGGCGCTCCGCGAAGCGCTCGCCCGAGATCCCGTACCAGCCGATGACGCACAGCACCGCCCCGCCCGCCGCCGCGACGAGCCCGCCCCACAGCAGGAGCCGGGGAGCCGGTGTCCGGCGGACCGACGGCGGAATCGACGGCACGGGAGCCTCCCTCGCTTCGGTCGGTGACATCACACAGCCACACCCTTTATGTTCTCTTTAGTTCCCTTCCTTGCGCTATGTCCGCGATCGGCACACCCTGGAAGCGGCAGGCCGCCCGGTCTGCCCTCGCGTCCGGCACCTCCGGTGGTGAGCCAGATGGTTCTCAAGCGACGCGCGGCCGCTTTCGCCGCCGCGGCGGTCCTCGCCCTCACGCCGGTGGTCGCCGGCTGCTCGGACGACGGCGGCTCCGCCTCCGACCAGGGCACGCCCACCGTTCCCCCCGTGCCCGAAGCGACCGACCAGCCCGGTGACCCGGCCGCTGCCAAGGCGGAGATCACCAGGAACTGGACCGCCTTCTTCGACCCGAAGACCCCGACCGCCGAGAAGGTCAAGCTCCTGGAGAACGGCGAGGCGATGGCACCGGTCCTCGGCGCCTTCGCGGGCGACAAGAACGCCCGGCAGACCTCCGTGAAGGTCAAGCAGGTCGACTTCACCTCGCCGACCGGCGCCGACGTCACCTACGACCTGCTCGTCGCCGGCAACACCGCCCTGCCCGACGCCAAGGGCACCTCCGTCCTCCAGAACGACACCTGGAAGGTCTCCGTGCGGACCCTCTGCGGCCTCGTCCAGGTCAGCGGTGCGACCGTCCCGGGCTGCTGAGACGGCACTGGCGCTGCTCCTCGCCGTCCTGGCCGCGCTCACCGCGGCCTGCGGCAGCCGGCTCCCGGAGCGCGCCTTCGAGACGCGGCCCACCGTCAACCCCTCCGGCGGTGAGCCGCTTCGCGTCGGCATCATCACCAGCGCCACCAGTCCCGTCGGCGGCGGGACCTTCACCGGCCCGCGCGACGGCGCCCTCGCCTACTTCGCCGCCCTCAACGCCCGCGGCGGCCTCGACGGCCGCCGGATCGAGGCGGTCACCTGCGACGACGGCGGCAGCGGCATCGGCAACAACGCGTGCGTGCACCGGCTGGTCGACGAGCGCAAGGTCTTCGCCCTGGTCGCCACCACCGCCCTCGACTACGCGGGTGCCCCGCGGGTCTCGCGGGCCGGCGTCCCCGACATCGGCGGGCAGCCGCTGACCCCGGCCTACGAGACGTACCCGCACCTCTACGGGATCTACGGCAGCTCCGCCCCGCGCACCGGGCAGGCGCCCGGCTGGAACGGCGTCCTGTACGGCGGCACCGAGGTCTACCGCTGGTTCAGGACCCACCTCGGCGCCCGCACCGCCGCCGTCGTCTCCTACAACCAGGCCGCCTCGGCCGCGTACGCCCGGCTGATCTCTCAGGGGCTGCGGGCCGAGGGCTACCGGGTCGTCGACGAGCAGGTCGACTTCGTCCTGCCCAACTTCCGCGCGGTGGCGGCCGATCTGCGGGCGCAGAAGGCCGACGTCGTCTTCGACGCGATGGACACCCACGGCAACGCCCGGCTGTGCGAGGCGATGGAGGCCTCGGGCGTGCGGGTCGCCGCCAAGGTGACCAACGTGCAGAACTGGTCCTCGTCGGTGCCGCGCGACTACGCGAAGTCGCCCGGCTGCCGGGCCGCGCTCTACGTCACCGGCTCCAGCCGCAACCACGACGACACGTCCTTCCCCGCCGTACGGGAGTTCCGGGCGGCGATGGGCGGCCGGCCGCTCTCGCAGTGGCAGTTGGAGGGCTGGGCGGCCGCCATGTGGTTCACGGACGCGGCGCGGTCCTGCCTCGCCGCGCCCGGCGGGCTCACCCGGGCCTGCGTCGAGGAGTACGTCAACCGGGCGGAGCCGTACACCGCGCGGGGGTTGCTGCTGCCGGTCCGCTTCGAGCACCTCGCCGAGCCGCCGAAGACCCGTGACACCTGTCTGTCCGTGGCGCGTTGGCGCGACGGGCACGGCTGGGTCGCCCAGGGCGACATGAACAGCACCTGTGCCTCCGTCCCCCAGTTGGGATACCGGCCGTGAACACGGACGCGCCGGGGCAGTACAGTCGCCCACGACCACGCACCTGACCGGGGGGAACCGGCACGCCCATGCGCATCTCCTTCCTTCTCCACAACGGCTACCACATCGGCGGGACCATCCGGGCGACCTTCACGCTCGCCGCCGAGCTGGCGGGCCGTCACGAGGTCGAGATCGTCTCGGTGTTCCGCCACCGCGACGAGCCGATCCTCGGCGTGCCCGCCGGTGTGACGCTGCGGCACCTCGTCGACCTGCGGAAGAAGAACCCGGGTTACGACGGCGAGCACCCCGACTTCCACCGGCCCGCCCGGGTCTTCCCGCGCGGTGACGGCCGCTGGAAGCAGTACAGCGCGCTCACCGACGCCCGGATCGGTGAGCACCTCGCCTCCGTCGAGGCGGACGTGGTCGTCGCGACCCGCCCCGGGCTCAACGTCCAGCTCGCCCGGCAGGCGCCGCGCGGCCCGGTCCTCGTCGGCCAGGAGCACCTGACCCTGGACGGGCACGGCTACCGGCTGCGGCGCGACATCCGGCACGAGTACGCGCTCCTGGACGCGGTCACCACGGTCACCGAGGCCGACGCCCGTTCCTACCGGGCGCTCGGGCTGCCCGGGGTGCGCATCGACGCCGTTCCCAACAGCGTTCCCGCGCCGGGCCTGCCGCCCGCCGACCCCGGGTCGAAGATCGTCGTGGCGGCCGGCCGGCTCACCCCGGTCAAGCGGTACGACCTGCTGATCGACGCCTTCGCGGACGTGGCCGCCGCCCGCCCGGACTGGAAACTGCGGATCTACGGGACCGGCGACGCCTCCGACAACCTGAAGAAGACGCTGGCGAAGCAGGTCGAGCGGCTCGGTCTCGGCGAGCACGTCTTCCTCATGGGCACCGCCCACCCGATGGAGCCGGAGTGGGCCAAGGGCTCGCTGGCCGCGGTCACCTCGCGGCGCGAGTCCTTCGGCATGACCATCGTCGAGGCGATGCGCTGCGGGCTGCCGGTGGTCTCCACCGACTGTCCGCACGGCCCCGCCGAGATCATCGAGGACGGCGTGGACGGCCGGCTCGTCCCGGTCGACGACACGGCGGCGGTCGCGGCGGCGCTGCTCGCCCTCATCAACGACGACGAGGCCAGGGCACGGGCGGCGAAGGCCGCGCTGGTGGCCTCCGAGCGCTTCGACCCGGCGCGGGTCGCCGGCCGCCACGAGACGATCTGGACCGACCTGGCATCGGCCGCCGCACCGCGCTCCCGCACCCACCCCGCCTTCCGGGCCGTCGCCCACCGCACGGTCGGCGCGGCCGTCGACGCCGTCTACACGGCGAAGGCGGCGGCGGGGAGGCTGGTCCGCCGCTTCCGCTGAGGCGGGGGAGGGGCCGGACGAAGGGCGAGCCCCTTTCCGATCGCGGACGCATCCTGTCCGCGATCGCTGGCAGACTCGGGCGCATGTTGGAGACCTCCGCACGACTGCTGCGCCTGCTCTCGTTGCTCCAGGCACACCGTGACTGGTCCGGGGCCGAGCTCGCCGAACGGCTCGGGGTGACGCCGCGGACGGTGCGGCGGGACGTGGACCGGCTGCGGGAGCTGGGATACCCGGTGAACGCGACGCCCGGCACGGGCGGCGGCTACCAGCTCGGCGCGGGGGCCGAACTGCCGCCGTTGCTGCTCGACGACGAGGAGGCGGTCGCCGTCGCCGTCGGGCTCCGGGCCGCCGCCGGGCAGGGGATCGAGGGCATCGGCGAGAGTTCCGTGCGCGCGCTCGCCAAGCTGGAGCAGGTGCTGCCCGGGCACCTGCGCCGCCGGGTGGGCGCCCTGAACGCGTACACCGTGCCGATGCTGCGCACCCCGCGCGACCGGATCGACCCGGCCGTCCTGACCGAGCTGGCCAACGCCTGCCGGGACGCCGAGCGGCTGCGCTTCGAGTACCGCGACCACGGCGGCGCCGCCACGCGCAGAACCGTCGAGCCGCACCGCCTGGTGTGCAGCGAGCGCCGCTGGTACCTGGTCGCCTGGGACCTGGACCGGGCCGGCTGGCGCACCTTCCGGGCCGACCGGATCACGCCGACGCCGCCGCACGGGCCCCGCTTCACGCCCCGCGAACCGCCCGCCGAGGACCTGGCCGCCTATGTGGCGAAGGGCGTGTCCACCGCCGCGTACAGCACCGAGGCGACGATCCGGCTGCACGTGCCGCTCGCCGAGGCCGCGGCCGCCGTGGGCGCCGCCGACGGGACGCTCACGGCCGAGGGCGAGCACTCCTGCGTGCTGCGGACCGGAGCCCACAGCCTCGACCTGCTGGTCGTCCACGTGTCGATGATCGGTTTCGAGTTCGAGGTCCTCGACCCGCCGGAGCTCGTCGACCGGGTGCGGGCGCTCAGGGACCTGCTGTCCCGGGGCCTCGGCCGGTCGGCCGGCGCTCCGGCGGCGGGCTCGTGATCCGCATCCGCTCGTACGCCGCGAACTCGGGGTGGTGCAGGTCGAAGGCGGGGGACTCGGAGCGGATCAGCGGCACCGCGAGGAAGTTGTGCCGGGGCGGCGGGCACGAGGTCGCCCACTCCAGCGAGCGCCCGAAGCCCCACGGGTCGTCCACCTCGACCTTCGGCGCGTACCGCCAGGTCCGCCACGCGTTGTAGAGGAACGGCAGGGTGGACGCGCCGAGCAGGAACGCGCCGATCGTCGACAGCGTGTTGAGCGCCGTGAAGCCGTCGGCGAGCAGGTAGTCGGCGTACCGCCGGGGCATGCCCTCCGCGCCCAGCCAGTGCTGCACGAGGAAGGTGAGGTGGAAGCCGACGAAGAGCGTCCAGAAGTGGATCTTGCCGAGGCGCTCGTCGAGCATCCGCCCGGTGAACTTGGGCCACCAGAAGTAGAAGCCGCCGAAGGTCGCGAACACGACGGTGCCGAACACGGTGTAGTGGAAGTGGGCCACCACGAAGTACGAGTCGGTGACGTGGAAGTCCATCGGCGGCGACGCAAGGATCACCCCGGTGAGCCCGCCCAGCAGGAACGACACCAGGAAGCCGGTCGCCCACAGCATCGGGGTCTCGAAGGACAGCGAGCCCCGCAGCATCGTCCCGGTCCAGTTGAAGAACTTCACCCCGGTCGGCACCGCGATCAGGAACGACAGCATCGAGAAGAAGGGCAGCAGCACGGCCCCGGTCACGAACATGTGGTGGGCCCACACGACCACCGAGAGCCCGGTGATGGTCATCGTCGCGGCGATCAGCGTCACGTAGCCGAACAGCGGCTTGCGTGAGAAGACCGGGATGATCTCGCTGACGATGCCGAAGAACGGCAGGGCGATGATGTAGACCTCGGGGTGCCCGAAGAACCAGAACAGGTGCTGCCACAGCAGCGCGCCGCCGTTGTCCGCCTGGAACGCGACCGAGCCGAACCGCCGGTCGGACTCCAGGACCAGCAGGGCCGCGGCGAGGACGGGGAAGGCGACGAGCACCAGGATCGTGGTGAAGAGCACGTTCCAGGTGAAGATCGGCATCCGGAACATGGTCATGCCGGGCGCCCGCATACCGATGATCGTCGCCAGGAAGTTCACCGAGGTGAGGATCGTGCCGAAGCCGGAGAACGCCAGCCCCATGATCCACAGGTCGACGCCGATCCCGGGCGAGCGCAGCGCGCTGTTGAGCGGGGCGTAGCCGGTCCAGCCGAAGGCGGCGGGTCCGGTGGGGGTGAGGAAGGACCCCAGCACCATCAGGCCGCCGAAGAGGAACAGCCAGTACGAGAACATGTTGAGCCGGGGGAAGGCGACGTCGGGCGCGCCGATCTGGAGCGGCACCAGCTCGTTGGCGAAGCCGGCGAAGGTGGGTGTCGCGAACAGCAGCAGCATGATCGTGCCGTGGATGGTGAAGGCCTGGTTGAACTCCAGGTTCGACACCAGCTGGAGCCCCGGCCGGGCCAGCTCGGCCCGCATCACCATCGCCAGCGCCCCCGCGACGAGGAAGAAGACGAACGAGGTCACCAGGTACAGGTGCCCGATCTTCTTGTGGTCGGTCGTGGTGAGCCAGTCGATCACGATCCGCCCATGCCGTTGCCGCTGCGATTCGACGGCCGCGGTCTCGGTCTCGGTACCCATCCCCGGATGATGACCTCCGTCGCGCGGGTGGTGCGGGAGGCGGACCGGCGGGTCGTCCGGTCGGCGGACCGTGTGCACGGGATGCGGAGGAACCGTGAATTCCGCCGGCGGTGCCGGGTCCGCCCGAATTCCCGGGCGGGGCACACGTGTACGGAATTCGGGAAGCGCTTGCCGACGGGGTGCGCGTTCGCCGTGGGCGGCTCGCGGAGAGGGCCGGGAATTACCCGGGAAACGGCCGGAAACCGACCTCGCCGGCTGACGGAGACGCGTCAAACATATGTCGAGAACCTGTGACACAAGCGTGACCGGCGAGGTACTAACGTGATCTGCATGACATCCGAACACGCACCCGACCACGCTTCCGAAACGTATGTGGGGCTCGCCCGGGAGGCGGCCGAACGGCTCGCCCGGAGCCGCGGCTGGAGCGTCGTCCGCAGCCTCGCGCCCGGCTCGGTCATCACCATGGAGTACCTGGAGGGGCGCATCAACTTCGAGGTCGAGGACGGCGTCGTCACCCGCGTCTGGCACGGCTGACCGCGCCCTCCGCGGAGCGGGCCCGACACGGGAGAGGGCCCCGGCCGATGATCGGCCGGGGCCCTCTCCCGTACGCGTGGGGGCGGCGGCTCAGCCGCCCGTCACGGGACGCGAGTGCGGCGGACGGCGGCTGCCGGCCTGACCGACCGGACCGCGCTCCGAGCGCACCGCGTGGTGCCCCGTGTGGTGCGAGGGGTGCGCCGTCCGCGGCGCCGCGAGCGGCTGGCCGGGGCGCGCCGTGCCCCGGGCGGCCGTGCCGCGGCCCGACCCGGCGCCGACGGCCTCGCGGACCGGCTCCTCGGCGCCCGGACGCGGCGGGAACAGATGGCCCGGCAGCGGGCCTCCGCCGGCGACGGGCAGCGACGGCACCAGGCGGCGGCGGGAGCGCAGCTGCTCGCGCAGCCGGTCGCGCACGCCCAGGATCCAGGCCTCCGCCACCGCGAGCACCGGCTCGCACCAGGGCAGCGCCAGCAGGATGAGCAGGCCGGCGGCCCAGCCGAGCAGCACGTCGCTCAGCCAGTGCGTGCCCAGGTAGACGGTGGTGAGTCCGACGCCCAGCGCGACCACGGCCGACAGTGCCGACAGGTAGCGGCGGGCCCTCGGCGTGGTCGCCAGATAGGCCAGGATGCCCCAGGTCACGACCGCGTTCGCGGTGTGGCCGGAGGGGAATATATCCCCGCCCGCGAACAGCTCGGCGGAGCCGACCTGGGTCGCGTAGTGGGGGCCGAGGCGGCCGAGTCCGAGTTTGACCGCGCCGACGGTCACGTTCAGCAGCAGCAGCGCGGCGCCGAGGCAGAGCAGCGGCCGCAGGGTGTGCTGACGCCAGGAGCGCCAGCCCAGCCACGCCGCGACCATCACGGCCGTCGGGCCGCGCTGGCCCAGGACCACGTAGTAGTCGAGGAAGGCGTGCAGCTCCTGCCACTGCTGGTAGGGCCGGAAGAGCATGATCTTCCAGTCGAGGGTGACCAGCCAGGTCGACAGGAGTACGGCGACGACGATGGCCAGATAGAACGCCAGCGTCCCGCCGAAGAGGGCGAGACGCGTACGGGTCATCCGCGGGACCTCTATCTTCGGCGGTTCCGGCTCCCGGTCCAGCCGGGCAAAGATGTCGGTACGCACCCAATCGACGTTACAGGGAGTGAGTACCGACCTTGGTCGTTCCCGTGCCTTCGTGATGACGATGTGATGTGGAGTTGCTCTCAGCCGGGCGTTTGTTCCCGTCACCCGTCGGAAAATCCGATGACCTTCAGCCCTATTGCCCGATGGATGTTTCCGGAACTCTGTTTGAGCGCCCGGGGAATTCCCGGAACGGCGTCACGGCGGGAATTCCAGGCGACGCGCGGCCGGCCCGGAGTGGTGTACGCCACACCACGCGGTCCGCCGGGGTGAGAGCTGCACCACGCGCTCGGGCCTTGAACTCGCGTACGCTGACGGCTCACTCGCCCGTCGATGCCGGGCCGCCCCGGGGCCGCTCCCCGGCCGGTGCCCGCCGAGCGCGAGGGCTTCACTGGGAGGTACGTACATGGCGCGGACGATCACGGCCGGAGCACGTCTCCGCACCGCCGGCGGTGGTGCCAACCGCTGGGTCGTGCTCGTCGTCCTCTGCGTCAGCCTGCTGCTGGTCGCGCTCGACGCGACCGTGCTGCACGTCGCCGTCCCCTCGCTCACCGAGGACCTCCGCCCCAGCTCCACCGCACTGCTGTGGATCGTCGACGCCTATCCGCTGATCTGCGCGGCGCTGCTGATCCTCTTCGGCACGCTCGGTGACCGGGTCGGTCGCAGACGGGTGCTGCTGCTCGGCTACGCGCTGTTCGGCGTCGCCTCGGCGATCGCCGCGCTCGCCACCGTTCCCGAGGTCCTGATCGGCGCCCGCGCCCTGCTCGGCGTCGGCGGCGCGATGATCATGCCCGCCACGCTCTCCATCCTCCGCGCGGTCTTCCCCGACCGGCGAGAGCGGGCCACCGCGATCGGCATCTGGACCGCGGTCGCCGCCGTCGGCGCCGCGACCGGGCCCGTGCTCGGCGGCTTCCTGGTCGAGCACTTCTGGTGGGGCTCGGTCTTCCTGATCAACATCCCCCTGATGGCGCTGATCCTGCCCGTCGGGCGCTGGCTGCTGCCCGAGTCACGGGGCGGTTCCGACGGTCCCTGGGACGTGCTCGGCGCGCTGATGGCCGCGGCCGGAGTGCTCGGCGCCGTCCTCGGCGTCAAGCGGCTCGGTGCCGGCGACCCGCCGTTCGCCCCGGCCACGCTCGGCCCGCTGCTGCTCGGCGCCGCGCTGCTCGTCCTCTTCGTACGGCGGCAGAAGCGGCGCGCGCACCCGCTGATCGACATGCGGCTGTTCGCCCGGGCACCCTTCACCACCTCGGTCGGCTGCATCGTGCTCGCCATGCTGGCCCTGGTCGGCCTGGAACTGATCGCCGTCCAGTACCTCCAGCTCGTCCTCGGCCTCAGTCCGCTGGAGACCGGCCTCCGGCTGCTCCCGCTGACCTTCGCCGCGATGGCGGCCGGTGCCACCGGTTCGTACACCCTGCGCAGGATCGGCCCGCGCCGGATGGTCGGCTGGGGCTTCCTGCTGACCGCGTCCGCGGTGCTGCTGCTCGTCCTCATGGGGCAGCACGACCGGCCGCTGCTGCTCACCGTCGGCTTCGTGCTGCTCGGCTTCGGCCTGCAGACCACGCTCTTCTCGGCGTACGAGTCGATGCTGAGCGAGGCCCCGCCGGAGAGTGCGGGCGGCGCCGCGGCGATCGGCGAGACCTCGTACCAGCTGGGCGCCGGAATGGGCATCGCCCTGCTCGGCAGCGTGATGAACGCGGCGTACGCACCCGGTCTCAGCGGGGTGCCCGGAGTGCCGGAGGACGCGGCCAGGTCGGCCGCGAACTCGCTCGGCGAGGCCTATCAGGTCGCCGAGCGGCTCGGCGGCCCGGCCGGCGACGCCCTGCACCACGCGGCCCGGCACGCCTTCGTGAACGGCCTGCACGTGACCCTGTTCGTGAGCGCCGGACTGCTGCTGCTCGGCGCGCTCATGGCGCTGCGGCTGCCGCGCGTCATGGAGTGCCCGGCGGCACCGGACGCCGAGCACACCGGCCAGGACCGGCCCGGCCGGGACGGCAGCGGCCAGGACAGGACCGGCGAGGACCAGGCCGGCCGGGGACGGGCCGGCACCGGGCTGCCGGGTGCGGCGGCGGGCCGCGGGCCGGCGGACCCGGACGGCGGGCCGCGAACGGGGGGCGGGACCGCGGATGCCGTACGGGTCCCCGCCTCGCGGGGCCACGCCGAGCCGGCCGGCTCGGGCCTGCAGGGGCACTGACGCTCCCGGCGGGCCGGACGAACGCCCCCGACGGGGCGCCGGTGTCAGCTCTGGTTGAAGAAACCGTCCTGCGAACGGCCGCCGGGCTCGCCGCTGACGATCTCCGTGTCCGCCGGGGTCAGCAGGAAGACCCGGGTGGCCACCCGCTCGATCGAGCCGCGCAGGCCGAAGGCGAGACCGGCGCAGAAGTCGACCACGCGCTTGGCGTCGTTCGGCTCCATCGCGGTCAGGTTCACGATCACCGGGACGCCGTCCCGGAACAGCTCGCCGATGCCCCGGGCGTCCCGGAACCCGTCGGGCGAGAGGGTCGCGATCCGACGGCCATGCTCCTGCGCCGTGTCGGACGCCACCCGCACCCGCGGGTCCGTCACCCAGGCGTCGTTGCTCTCGGCACCGTCGGCGTACTCGTCGTCGTAGTAACGCTCGTCGTTGTCCTCGACGAGTCCCAGCCAGGCACTGGCCTTGCGCACCGATCCCATGGACGCCTCCTTTCAGCGCGGTCACTCGTGGTTCCGCAATCCCTATCGTCGTCCATGATGCGGATCGCGCGCCAAGTGGATAGTCGGCGCGCAGGGGATTCGTGACGGTACTGGTGCAGAACGTAGGGCTCGAAATCTGGCGATTCGTCAGGGATCCTGCGGTTTGCGGGGGCTGACGAAGGGTCGGATCCGGGCATGCAACTTAAAATATGAAAGTCGGGCCACAAGGGTGACGATGGGGGCGTACGGGTGAACCGGTTCCCCTCGGACTCCTCGGTACGATGCCCGACGCAGCCGCGCGGACCCGCGCGCCGGTCCACGGGGGAGTGTCTTTGTTCGGAATCGTCAGGCCCTGCGCGCACCGCCTCACCGAAGGCCTCAAGGTCGAGTGGATGGCCCATCTCTGCGGCCTCTGCCTGGCACTTCGTGCCGACCACGGACAGTTCGCCCGGGTCGTCACCAACTACGACGGCCTGATCGTCTCCGTCCTGACGGAGGCTCAGGCCGGCCGGACCGAGGCCGGGCGTCGCACCGCGGGTCCCTGCCCGCTGCGCGCCATGCGGACCGCGCCCGTCGCGCGCGGCGAGGGAGCGCGGCTCGCCGCCGCCGTCTCCCTGGTCCTCGCCTCCGCGAAGATCCGCGACCACGTCGCCGACCGCGACGGTCTGCTGGCCCGCCGGCCGGTCGCCGCCGCGGCCCGCCGGGTCGCCCGCTCCTGGGACCGGGCCGGCGCCCGCACCGGCCGGGAACTCGGCTTCGACACGGCCGTCCTGGTCGACGCGGTCGACCGGCAGACCGGCCTGGAGGCCCTGGCCGGGCCCGGTACGCCGCTGCTCGTCGTCACCGAGCCGACCGAGACGGCGACCGCGGCCGCCTTCGCGCACACCGCGGTCCTCGCCGGCCGCCCCGGCAACGCCGAACCGCTCGCCGAGGCGGGCCGCCTCTTCGGGCGCCTCGCCCACCTCCTGGACGCCGTCGAGGACCAGGCCGCCGACGACACGGCCGGCGCCTGGAACCCGCTCACCGCGACCGGCACCTCCCGCGAGGAGGCCCGCCGGCTCGCCGACGACGCGCTGCACGGCATACGCCTCGCGCTGAAGGACGCCGAGTTCACCGACGGACACCTCGCCCACGTGCTCCTCGCGCACGAGCTGCGCGCCTCCGTCGACCGCGCCTTCGGCACGACGACCTGCGCACACGGGGCGCCGGGACCCGCCCAGGGCGGGGCGCCCGGCCCGTACGGCTCGTACAACCCGTACGGCGGCGGCAATCCGTACGGCGGGGGGCACCCTCACGGCGGCGGTCCGGCGGGCCCCGCCGGTCCCGGCGGCTCCGGCGGTCCGGGCGGCCCCGGCGGGCTGCCGCCGCAGTTCGGCGCCGGCGGACCGCACCAGCCCAAGAAGCCCCGCGGCTTCCTGGCCGGCTGCGCCATGTTCACCTGGCTGTTCTGCACCTGCCAGATCTGCTGCGCCAAGGAGTACGAGGGCCCCTGGTCCCGCAAGAAGCGCGAAGGCTGCTGCCGGGACTGTGACTGCAACGGCTGTGACGGCAACGGCTGCGACTGCTGCTGCCCCTGCGACGGCTGCTGACGGTGCGTCGGGCCCCCGGGGTCGTGGGGCGGCGTACGGGGGTCGCTCCGCCCGGTCTGTTCCGTGCCGGGAGCCGACCTGTGGAAAAGTGGCACACCATGAGTACGGATGCATCACAGGACTGGCAGCACTGGCACGAGCAGCGGACGGCGGCGGTCGCCTCGTCGTACGGGCCGCTCTCGCTGACCGGCACGTACTGGCTGTCGGACTTCCCGGAGGGGCGAATTCCGGCCGTTCCGGGGGAGTGGCGGGCGGACGGCGACGAGGTGGTCCTCAGCGCCGGCGCCGAGGACGCGGTCACGGTCGACGGCAAGCCGCTGATCGGCACCGTACGGCTGACCGCCGACCACGGCCCGATCCACGAGTCCCGGGCCGAGTCGGCGGGGCGCCGTCTCGTCGTCCTGCGCCGCGAGGGGGAGTGGGCGGTACGGGACTTCGACCCGGAGTCGGAGGCGCGCCGCGCCTTCCAGGGCATCGAGGCCACGCCCTACGACGAGAAGTGGGTGCGGCCGGGCGTGTTCCGCCCGTACAGCGAGGACCGGCACGTCCGGGTGGAGAACGCCGACGGCAAGGAGCGCGGTCTGGGGCTCTCGGGCGAGCTGGTCTTCGACCTGAACGGCGCCGAGCACAGCCTCCAGGTGGCGGTGGAGGACGACGGCACGCTGTGGGCGGTCTTCGCCGACGCCACCAGCGGCCGGGACAGCTACCGATTCCGCTTCCTGCGGCCGGCCGCCCCGGCGGCCGACGGTTCGGTGACGGTGGACTTCAACCGGGCGCTGCTTCCGCCGTGCGCGTTCGCGGCGCACTTCATCTGCCCGTTCCCGCCGCCGGGGAACACGCTGGACGCGGCGGTCGCGGCGGGCGAACGGCGGGTGGCCGGCGTCTGACGGCCGGTCCGAGCGGACGCCGGCCGGCGTTCCGGGAGGACGGTGACGGGCGGCGCGGGCCCGTGGGAGCCCGCGCCGCCCACGCGCGTAGAGCAGGTGTGTGGGCGGTCTTGTGCGTTCCGGATCGGTGGGCCAGTATCGCTCGCGGTGCATGTCAGGAACACGTCACCTGACGATGCCTCATGGACCCGCCACCCGCGGGTTCCTCCGGTGTGACCCGAAGGAGACCAGTGAGGACCACGCGCATCCGACTGCTCGCCGTCGCCGCCGCCGCCACGGCGGCCACCGCCCTCGGCCTTCCCGGCGCCCAGGCCGCCCCCACCCCCGGACCGGCGAGCGCGCAGGCGCTCGCCCGCGCCGACGCCGCCGTCCTGAAGGCGGACGTCGGCGGCACCGCCTGGTACGTCGACAAGGCCGCCGGCCGGGTCGTCGTCACCGTCGACTCCACGGTCGGCGAGGCCGGGATCGCCAGGATCCGCCAGGCGGCCGGGGCCGACGCCGCGGCGCTGCGGGTCGAGAGAACGTCCGGGGTCTTCAAGCCCCTGCTCGGCCCCGGCGACGCCATCTACGGCAGCGGCTACCGCTGTTCGCTCGGCTTCAACGTGGTCAGCGGCAACACGCCGTACTTCCTGACCGCCGGCCACTGCGGCAACGTCGTCAAGACCTGGTACGCCAACTCGGCCCAGTCCACGCTGATCGGCCCCACGGTCGGATCGAGCTTCCCGGGCAACGACTACGCCCTGGTCCGCTACGACAACACCTCGCTCAGCCGCACCGGCGGCTTCACCGCCGCCGACGCCTACGTGGGCGAGTCCGTCAAGCGCTCCGGCTCGACCACCGGCACCCGCAGCGGCACCGTCACCGGCCTGGACGCCACCGTCCACTACTCCGGCGGCGGCACCGTGCGCGGCATGATCCAGACCAATGTCTGCGCCGAGCCCGGCGACTCGGGCGGTGCCCTCTACGACGGCACCAAGGCGCTCGGCATCACCTCCGGCGGCAGCGGCAACTGCTCGACCGGCGGCACCACGTTCTACCAGCCGGTGCCCGAGGCGCTCGCCAAGTACCGGGTGAGCCTCCTCTAGCAACTCCCGCACGCGGCTGGTCAGTTGACGGCTGCACGACCGAAAGCCGCCCTTGCGGCGCGAAGTCGTGCGGCCGGAGACTCCCCCACAGCGCCGGCCCCCCAAGGCCGCGCCTCACGGGCCCGACACCCCACTGCGGGCCCCCGATTCCCCTCTGGAGGAACGAGAAGTGAGGATCAAGCGCACCACCCCCACGAGAAACACCGGCACCATCCGGATGGTCGCCGTCGCGACCGGTCTGGTCGCTGCCGCGGCGCTCGCCGTCCCCACCGCGACCGCCGACTCCGCGCAGACCTTCGGCGCCACCCAGCTCGCCGCCGCGAGTGACGCCGTGCTCACCGCCGACGTGGCGGGCACCGCCTGGCACACCGACGCCGCCACCGGCACGGTGGTCGTCACCGTCGACTCCACCGTCTCGCAGGCGGAGATCGCCAAGATCAAGCGCCAGGCCGGCGCCAACGCGGGCGCGCTGCGCATCGAGCGCACCCCCGGCAAGTTCAACAAGCTGATCTCCGGCGGCGACGCGATCTACGCGAGCAGCTGGCGCTGCTCCCTCGGCTTCAACGTCAAGGACAGCGCGGGCAACTACTACTTCCTGACCGCCGGCCACTGCACCGACGGCGCGGGCACCTGGTACTCCAACTCCTCCCGGACCACGGTGCTCGGCTCCACCTCCGGATCGAGCTTCCCGACCAACGACTACGGCATCGTGCGCTACACCAACAGCACGGTGACCAAGTCCGGCTCGGTCGGCAGCGTCGACATCACCAGCGCCGCCAACGCCACCGTCGGCATGTCCGTCACCCGCCGCGGTTCCACCACCGGCACCCACAGCGGCTCCGTCACCGGTCTCAACGCCACGGTGAACTACGGCGGCGGCGACATCGTCTACGGCATGATCCGGACCAACGTCTGCGCCGAGCCCGGCGACTCCGGCGGCCCGCTCTACTCCGGCAGCCGCGCCATCGGCCTCACCTCCGGCGGCAGCGGCAACTGCTCCTCCGGCGGCACCACGTTCTTCCAGCCGGTCACGGAGGCGCTGAGCGCGTACGGCGTCAGCGTCTACTAGACCCGCTCCGCCCGTTCCGGGCACCATGAGCACGATCAAGGTCCCCCGGCCGCACGACGGCCGGGGGACCGTTGTCCGTGAACGGGGGGAACACACGTGGCCGTCTTCAGGAACCGGAGGCGCCTCACCGTCTCCGACGCCCAACGCCGGGTACGCCGCAGTCCGTTGCTCTTCACCGCGCCGATCGTGCTGCTCGTCCTGCTGACGGGGGTGCTCGGCTGGGAGATCGTCCGGGCCAACATGACCGCGGCGGCGCGGGCGGAGTGGCCGTGGCGGCTCCAGCTGCTCGACATGGAGCCGCTGGGCAGCCTGCTGGCCGTCGCGGCGGGCGCGGTCCTCGCCCGGGCCCAGTACGCCCGTACCGTACGGCCGTTCCTGGGCTGGCGCGCCGACTGGACCACCGGACACCTGCGCGGCGGCGTGCCCGAGTGGCAGGTCGGCCTGCTCAACGGGGGCTCGCACACGGTCGTGGTGGAGGAGTACGCGTGCCTCGTCGTCCCGCGGGGCGGCACGCCCGATCCCGCCGCGCCGTGGACCGACGTCCAGGGAGCGGCGGCGGTGCTGACCGCGTCCGGGCTCACCGCGGGGGAGGACTTCCAGCTGGTCACGATGGGCAACTTCCCGCTGGTGGGCACCGGCAGCTACGAGACGGCGATGCTCGGGGCGTTCTCCCAGCGCTTCGTCGACGAGGTCGAGGCCCTGTACCTCAGGGTCCGGGTGGTCGACACCGTCGGCGACAGCCACGAGCGGATCCTGGACGCCCTCAAGGGCGCCCGGTCCACCGCGTATCAGCGCCCCGTGTCCTGACCGTCCAGCCAGCGCAGCACCTCGGGCAGTGCGTACTGGGCGGCGAAGTGCCCGGCGCCGGGCACGAGGACGGGCCGGGCCCCGGGGATGCGGCCGGCGAGCCAACGGGTGTGGCCGACGGGGGAGAAGCCGTCGTCGAGGCCGTGCCACAGCAGTACCGGCACGGTGACGGAGGAGACGTCGAAGCCCCACGGGCGGACGAAGGCGAGACAGTCGTCGAGCCAGCCGTGGTGCGAGACCCGCAGCGCCTCGCGGTAGCCGCGCAGCAGCACCGTGCGCACCCGCGGGTCCTCGACGACGGGCCGGTCGTGCGGGGAGAGGTCGGCGCGCAGGTCCTCGATGAGCCGCTCCGGGTCCCGTCGTACGGCGGCGGCGCGGTCTGCGAGCTCCCGGTCGAGCGCGACGGGGCCGGTCCCGTCCAGGCAGTCCCGGGCCAGGCCGTACTCGCGGACGTTGAACGGGGTCATGTCCGCGTACCAGTCCAGACCGGCGGCGTCCGGGGGCGCGAGCCCCACCAGGACGGCGGCCGCCCGGACCCGGTGGGGCAGCAGGGCGGCGCAGGCCAGCGCGTGCGGCCCGCCGCCGGAGCGGCCGACGACCGCGAACCGGTCCACGCCGAAGGCGTCGGCGACCGCGGCGGCGTCCGGGGCGGCGTCGGCGACGCGGCGGCCCGGGCTGCGTGCGGAGTCCCCGTATCCCGGGCGGTCGTAGGAGAGGAACCGGACGCCGGGGTGCCGCTCGGCCAGTCCGGGCAGCGCGGTGGCCAGGCGGCTGCCGGGGGTTCCGTGGAACAGGAGCACGGGGGTACCCGACGGGTTTCCCCATTCCTCGGCCACCAACCAGCGGCCGTCGTCGGTGCGCACGGGCGTTCCCATGAGGGCAGGGTATCTTGTGAATCCATTCACAAAAGGCTTCGGGCTCCTGTTGGAGGCGCCTGGGCCCGCTGCGGCGCGCGGCTCGTGACGCGCGAGGGCCCCGGCGGAGCGTGCGGTCCGCCGGGGCCCTCCGGGTCCGTCCGGTGCTCGGGGCCGGGACGGGCTCCGGCGCGTGCGTGGGTCAGGTCCGGACCTCGCCCGGCTCCGTGGCGATCGGCTCGGCCTCCGGCTGCTCCCGCTTCAGCGAGGCCATCACCAGCGTCACGGCGGAGCCGACGACCGCCCAGGCCGACAGGACCAGCATCGAGGCGGTCATGTCGTTGCCCTTGAAGTACGCGATCGAGCGCGCCGCCCAGGTGCCGGCGCCCGGTGGCAGGTACGGGCCGATCGCCTTCCAGAACGGCGGCAGCATCGGCAGCGGGAAGGCGCCGCCCGCGCTGGGGTTGCCCGCGACGACGATGAGGAGGATCGCCAGGCCGATGCCGACGATCCCGAAGACGGACTGCAGGGCGAGGGTGGCCGCGCCGACCGCGAACACCACCAGGGTGCCGAGGCCCCACAGGGCGGCGACGCTGCCGGGCAGGGCGCCGAGGATCGGACCGATGAC
This sequence comes from Streptomyces sp. NPDC012637, assembly GCF_042954805.1. Taxonomy (NCBI): domain Bacteria; kingdom Bacillati; phylum Actinomycetota; class Actinomycetes; order Kitasatosporales; family Streptomycetaceae; genus Streptomyces; species Streptomyces sp. NPDC012637. The sequence goes on along the minus strand of NZ_JBIBDS010000009.1, from coordinate 418,052 downwards.
GACGGCGCCGCCGAGGCCGCTGAGGACCGAGTAGAGCGCGAGCGTCCCGAGCCGGATGACCGCCCGCTCCCGGTTGGCGGGGCGGGAGCCGGCGCTGATCGCCAGGATCGCGGCGCAGATGTAGCCGCCGACGCACCAGCCGACGACCAGGTAGAAGGCGGAGAGCCCGTCGAAGTCCTCGGGAGAGGCGGGGGCGACGTCGACGGTCCGGATGGTGCGCTGGTTGGCCGCCTCCACCTGGGTGAACATCTTCTCCAGTGTGGAGGAGAGCACCGTGCCGCCGCCGGAGGCGACCAGCAGGGTGTCGGTGCGGCCCCTCGGGTCGACGATCAGCGCCCCGTCGATCTCCCGGTCCAGGATCTGGTCCCGCGCCGCGTCCGCGTCCGCGACCGTGCGCGGGTCGAGCGGATCGCCGGGGAGCTTCTCCAGCCGGTCCATGAGGACGGTGGAGACCTGCTGCGGGGCGACGACTCCGAAGGGCACGTCCGTCGGTTTCGGACTGTGCAGGGCCCCGACGTACGAGGTGATGAACAGCATCTGGAGCGCGAAGACGCCGATGACCAGCAGGGCTGCTCGGGGGGTGACGGCGCTCTTCAGTTCCTCGACGAGACTCATGTCCCCACGCTCCGGGGCGGCCGGTGTTTCCGCAGGTGGGACGGGGCTGAATGGCTGAGCGGGCGGCGACGGACACGGTTATCGTACGGGCGTTCGAAAATGGGCTATGGTGGGAGTGAGGGGGTGGGAACGTATGTACGATTTTGCTGTGGGAGGTGAGGCGGCGCATGCCGGGGTTCACGCATCTGCACACCGCGTCGGGCTTCTCCCTGCGCCACGGCGCCTCGCATCCCGCCCGGCTGGCCGAGCGCGCCGCCGAGCGCGGCATGGACGCCCTCGCCCTGACCGACCGCGACACGGTCGCGGGCGTGGTCCGCTTCGCCAAGGCCTGCGAGAAGGCGGGCGTCCGTCCGCTCTTCGGCGTGGACCTCGCCTGTGAGCCGTTCCTGACCGCGGTCCCTCCGGACGGCGCGGGACCCGACGGGACCCGGACGGGCGGGGCCACCTCCGCGCGGCGCGCGCCCGTGCGCGGTGGCGCCTTCGTGGACGAGTCCGCGCCCCGCGCCGTCTTCCTCGCCCGGTCCCGGGCCGGCTGGGCCGGGCTCTGCGCGCTCGTCACCGCCGCCCACGCCCATGCGGGGGAGGGGCCGCCCGTGCTGCCCTGGGCGGCCAACCGCGGCGAGGACCTCTTCGTCCTGCTCGGTCCCGGCTCCGACGTCGGGCGGGCCCTCGCCGCGGGACGCCCCGACCGGGCCGCGCGGCTGCTCGTGCCCTGGCGCGAGCGGTACGGCGACGCCCTGTGCCTGGAGGTCGTGCACCACGGGCGCTCCGGCACCGGCCCCGGCTCGCTGCGGCTCGCCGCCCGTACCGTCGGCTTCGCCGCCGAGCAGGGCGTCCGGCCCGTGCTCGGCAACGAGGTGCGGTACGCCGATCCCGGCCAGGGCCCGGTCGCCGACGTGCTCGACTCGGCCCGCCGGCTCGTCCCGGTCGACCCGCGCAACGGGCTCGACAGCGGCGAGGCCTGGCTCAAGGACGCCGGCGCCATGCTGGCCACGGCCGAGCGGGTGGTGGAGGCCGCGGGCTTCCGCCGGGACGCCGCGCACCGGCTCCTGGAGCGGACCGAGTCCGTCGCCGCGGCCTGTCTCGTCGACCCCCAGGACGACCTCGGCATGGGCTCCGCGCACTTCCCCGAGCCGTACCTGGTCGGCGCCGCCCACCGCACCGCGCAGCGCGTGCTGGCCTCCCGGGCCGCCGCCGGCATGGTCCTCAAGGGTTACGACCGGCGCCCCGACCGGCGCGCCTACTGGGACCGGATGCACCGGGAGCTGGACATCATCGCCCACCACGGTTTCGCCAGCTACTTCCTGACAGTGGCCCAGGTCGTGGACGACGTACGGGAGATGGGCATCCGGGTGGCCGCCCGCGGATCCGGCGCCGGCTCCCTCGTCAACCACCTCCTCGGCATCGCCCACGCCGACCCGGTCGAGCACGGCCTGCTGATGGAGCGCTTCCTGTCCAAGCGCCGCACCGCCCTGCCCGACATCGACGTCGACGTGGAGTCCGCCCGCCGCATCGAGGTCTACCGGGCGATCCTCGGCCGCTTCGGCGCCGAGCGGGTCGTCACCGTCGCCATGCCCGAGACCTACCGGGTCCGCCACGCGGTGCGCGACGTGGGCGCCGCCCTGTCCATGGACCCGGCCGAGACCGACCGGATCGCCAAGGCCTTCCCGCACATCCGCGCCCGGGACGCCCGCGCCGCCCTCGACGAGCTGCCCGAACTGCGCGAGCTGAAGGCGGAGACGGAAGGGCGCGAACGCTTCTGGGAGCTGGTCGAGGCGCTCGACGCGCTGCCCCGCGGCGTCGCCATGCACCCCTGCGGCGTGCTCCTCTCCGACGCCTCGCTGCTCACCCGTACCCCCGTCGTGCCGACCAGCGGCGAGGGGCTGCCCATGTCGCAGTTCGACAAGGAGGACGTGGAGGACCTCGGTCTGCTCAAGCTCGACGTCCTCGGCGTGCGGATGCAGTCGGCGATGGCGCACGCGGTCGCCGAGGTCGAGCGGGTCACCGGCACCCGGCCGGACGTCGACGCGGTCCCGCCCGGCGACCCCGACACGTACCGGCTGATCCGCTCCACCGAGACCCTGGGCTGCTTCCAGATCGAGTCGCCGGGCCAGCGCGACCTGGTGGGCCGGCTCCAGCCGGAGAACTTCCACGACCTGGTCGTCGACATCTCGCTCTTCCGCCCGGGGCCGGTCGCCGCCGACATGGTCCGCCCGTTCATCGCGGCCCGGCACGGCCGCGCGCCGGCCCGCTACCCGCACCCCGACCTGGAGGACGCGCTGAAGGAGACGTACGGCGTCGTCGTCTTCCACGAGCAGATCATCGAGATCGTGAGCATCATGACCGGCTGCGGCCGCGACGAGGCCGACCAGGTGCGCCGCGGTCTCTCCCACCCCGAGTCGCAGGGCAGGATCAGGAACTGGTTCGCCGAGCGGGCGAAGCGGAAGGGCTACGAGGACGAGGTCGTCGCCCGTACCTGGGAGATCGTCGAGGCCTTCGGCTCGTACGGCTTCTGCAAGGCGCACGCGGTGGCCTTCGCCGTGCCGACCTACCAGTCGGCCTGGCTCAAGGCGCACCACCCGGCCGCCTTCTACGCCGGGCTGCTCACCCACGACCCCGGCATGTACCCGAAGCGGCTGCTGCTCGCGGACGCCCGGCGGCGCGGGGTGCCCGTGCTGCCGCTCGACGTGAACCGGTCGGCGGCCGCCCATCGTATCGAACTGGTGTCCGATAGTGGTCCGGAGACCTGGGGACTCCGGCTCGGTCTCGCCGACGTCCACGGCATCAGCGAGGCCGAGAGCGCCCGCATCGAGGCCGGGCAGCCCTACGCCTCCCTGCTCGACTTCTGGGAGCGGGCCCGCCCGCGCAAACCCGTCGCCGAACGGCTCGCCCAGGTCGGCGCGCTGGACGCGTTCGGCGCCAACCGCCGCGACCTGCTGCTGCACCTCACCGAACTCCACCGCACCCAGCGGGGCGCCGCCTCCTACGGCGGACAGCTCCCGCTCGCGCAGGGCCGCAAGACCGCCCCCGTCGGCCTGCCCGACCTCGACGAGAGCGAACGGCTCAGCGCCGAGCTCGGCATCCTCGGCATGGACGCCTCCCGCCACCTCATGGGCGACCACCAGGCCTTCCTGCGCGAACTCGGCGTGGTCTCCGCCCGGCGGCTGCGCTCGGCCGCGCACGGCCAGGTCGTCCTGGTCGCCGGCGCCAAGGCGGCCACCCAGACCCCGCCGATCCGCTCCGGCAAGCGGGTCATCTTCACCACCCTCGACGACGGCACCGGCCTGGTCGACCTCGCCTTCTTCGACGACTCCCACGAGCGCTGCGCCCACACCGTCTTCCACTCCTGGCTGCTGCTCGTCCGCGGGGTGGTGCAGCGGCGCGGCCCGCGCAGCCTCAGCGTGGTCGGCGCCGCCGCCTGGAACCTGGCCGAGCTCGCCGAACTGCGGGCGAGCGGCGGCCTGGAGGCGGTGGGCGAGCGGCTCTCCGAGCAGCCCGGGCAGGCCCCTGCCGGGGAGGCCGGCGGCACCGGCCGGAAGATCACCCTGTCCACCGGCTACACGATGAACCCCTGGGCCGACCTCCGGCCCGCCGGGGAAGGCGCCGCGACACCGTCGCGGAAGCTGTGGCACAGCAGTCCGGGGAGCGCGGGATGATCCTTTGCGTACGGTTCCGACTGGAGCCCATGGGGGAGGTGATGCTCCCTCGACTGCTCGACCTGCTCGGCGAGTTCACCCCGGTCGTCGAGGCGGCCCCACCCGCCGAGGCGCTCGCCGACGTGCGCGGCGCGCTGCGCTACTTCGGCTGGAGCCCGGCCGAACTCGCCTCGGTGATCCGGGTCAGGGCGCTCGCCCTGTACGGGATCGACTGCGTCATCGGCGCGGGCCCCAACCCGATGCTGGCCCGGATGGCGGCCCGCGAGGCCCGGCCCGGCGCCACCGTCGTCGTGGAGGACCCGACGGCCTTCCTGCGGGACCGGCCGGTCGCCGCCCTCGACGGAGTGGGCCGCGCCACCGCCCGCACCCTCTGCGGCTACGGCCTCGACTCCGTCGGCCGGGTCGCGGACGCTCCGCTCGCCGTGCTCCAGCGCCTGGTCGGCGCCAAGGCCGGCCGCGAGCTGTGGGAACGGGCCCGCGGCGTCGACCGCACCCCCGTCGTCCCCGGCGAGGTCTCCCGGTCCCTCGCGGCCGAGCGCTCCTTCCCGCACGACGAGCTGGACCCCGGCGAGCACCGCAGGGCGCTGCTCTCGCTCACCGGCGAACTGGGCGCCCGGATGCGGACGGAGGGCCAGGTGTGCCGCTCCCTGACCGTGACCGTGCGCTACGCGGACCGCACCACGTCGAGCCGCACCCGCACCCTGCGCGAGCCCACCGCCCACTCGGCGGACCTCACCGCGCTCGCGTATGCGATCCACGCCTCCTTCGGCCTCCAGCGCGCCCGGGTCCGGGGCGTCGCGCTGCGCGCCGAGGGCCTGGCCCCGGCCGAGGGCGCCGCCCACCAGCTCACCTTCGACCCGGCCGACGACAAGGCCCGCCGCATCGAGGAGGTGGCGGACCGGGCCCGGGCGAAGTACGGCCCGCGGGCGATCGTGCCGGGCTCGCTGGCCGCGTGAGCACGACGGTGTAGGCGACACGGGACTTTTTACCGACGCGTAACTTCCCACTGCGGCTACCCGTACGTAACTTGGCGGAAAGCGCGCATCCCCACTTGTGGTCCGGACCGCAGGGCGTAGAGCACTCCCTCATTCCCCTTGAGCCGCAAGGAGATCGCCCGATGCTGCCCAGGAAGCCCTGGAAGCAGGCCGTCAGAGCGCTGTCCGTTCTGCTCCTGACCGCCGCCGCCACCCTCGCACCGACCGCCGCCGCCCAGGCCGACACGGCCCCCAGCCGGGGCTGGAACGACTTCACCTGCAAGCCGTCCGCCGCCCACCCCCGCCCGGTCGTCCTCGTCCACGGCACCTTCGGCAACTCCGTCGACAACTGGCTGGGCCTCGCGCCCTACCTCGTCAACCGGGACTACTGCGTCTTCTCGCTCGACTACGGCCAGCTGCCGGGCGTGCCGTTCTTCCACGGCCTCGGCCCCATCGACAAGTCCGCCGGCCAGCTCGACGCGTACGTCGACCGGGTCCTCGCCTCGACCGGGGCCGCGGAGGTCGACCTGGTCGGCCACTCGCAGGGCGGCATGATGCCGCGCCACTACCTCAAGTTCCTCGGCGGCGCCGCCAAGGTGAACGCGCTCGTCGGCATCGCCCCCGACAACCACGGCACCACCCTCAACGGGCTCACCCGGCTCCTGCCGTACTTCCCGGGCGCCGAGGACCTGATCGGCACGCACACCCCCGCGCTCGCCGACCAGATCGCCGGCTCGGCGTTCCTCACCAGGCTGAACGCGGGCGGCGACACCGTTCCCGGCGTCCGGTACACGGTGATCGCCACCAAGTACGACGAGGTCGTCACCCCGTACCAGTCGGGCTGGCTGTCCGGGCCCGACGTCACCAACGTGCTGCTCCAGGACCGCTGTGCGCTCGACCTGTCCGAGCACGTGGCCATCGGGACGGTGGACCGGATCGTCTTCCACGAGGTGAACAACGCCCTCGACCCGGCCCACGCGACCCCGACCACCTGCCTGTCGGTCGTCGGCTAGCGGGCCGACCTGCGGCGGGCGGTGGCGAAGAGCACGACCGCGCCCAGACCGAGGACGGCGGCGCCGCCCATCGCGAGGTACGGGGTGGCGGCGTCGCCACCGGTCTCGGCGAGCTCCTCGCCGGAGCCGTGGGCGGCGGGCGCGGGAGCCGCGCTGCTCGGGGCGGCGTCGCCGCCCGGGGTCGCACCGCCCGGAGCCGTGGTGCCCGTGGTGGTGCCAGGCGCGGTGTGCCCGCCGTGGCCGCCGTGCCCGGTCTGCGCGGGCTGCTCGGAGGGAGCACTCGGCGCCGGGACCGGAGCGCCGCCGCCGCTGTCCTTCCCGAACACCACGTCGGAGCAGGTGTAGAACGCCTCGGGGGAGTCGGAGCGCTGCCAGATCGAGTAGATCAGGTGACGGCCCGACTTCTTCGGCACGGTGCCGGTGAACACGTAGTCACTGTTCTGCATACCGGGGTCGGTCGCCGTGGCGAACGGCTTCGCCTCCAGGTCCGACCACGTCAGCGGCTTCGACGGGTCGTAGCCGTCCTTCGTCACGTACAGCTCGAAGGACCCCCTGTGCGGCGCCGTCCCCTTGTAACGGAAGGTGTGCGCACCGGAGTTCATCGCGCTCGCCGGCCAGTCCGCGCGCGCCAGGTCGAGTCCGCGGTACTTCTCGTTCCCGGCGCTGCACAGCTTCCCGTCCGGGATCAGCTCCCGGTGCTTCCCGGCCGCGTTCGCGATGTTCACGCCGTTCCAGTCGTAGAACGCCTGCGTCCCACCGGCGGCCACGGCCGCCCTGCACGCCGCCGAGTCCGGGCTCTCCGGCCCCTCCGCGTAACAGCCCGCGACCCGGCTCACCGGGTCGGTCATCGACCCGTGCGCGAACGCTCCGGGCGCGGCGGCGAGTCCGGACAGGACCAGCGCGGCGGCGGTGGCGGAGACGGCGGTGGTACGGCGTGAGGTCATGGGGGACAACTCCTTCACGAGGGTGGGGCCGTGGGGGGATGACCAGCAAACTAGCCCTCGGAATCCGCCGAACCGGCGCTCGTCGCGCCCGGAAGCCGATCCTTATGGTCGCGTTAAGGAGTCTCTAAGCGGGACCACAGACAGTGCCTCCCCCAGCCGCCGAACCGGCATCCGGTCCCATGAGCGCAGCGGTCCTCACCATCGTCCTGGCCTTCGTCGGCTCCAGGAACGGCAGCGGGCCCTGCTCGGCCGTCGGCGCCGTCAGCCCAGCCGGCGGTAGCGCCGCTCCGGGCGGCCCGTGCCGCCGTAGCGGAGGGTGATCTCGGCGCGGCCGGTCTCCGCGAAGTACTCCAGGTAGCGGCGGGCGCTCACGCGGGACAGCGAGCCCGCCTCCGCGCACTCGGTGGCCGACAGGCCCTCCGGATGCGCCCGCAGGATGGTGTCGACCAGGTCGGCCGTGGGCGCGGCCAGGCCCTTGGGGAGCTCGCGGGAGGCGCGCGGGCGGGCGCCGAAGATCTGGTCCACGTCCTCCTGGCGGGCCTCCGCCCGCTCCAGTTCGTCCAGGCGGCCCTGCAGGGAGGCCACGTGCCGCAGCTGCTCCTGCAGCGCCGCCTGGTTGAAGGGCTTGATCAGGTAGTGCAGGGCTCCCGCGCGCAGCGCCGAGCGGATCGTGTCCACGTCCCGCGCCGCCGTGATGAACAGCGCGTCCGCCGAGAGGCCCGCCGCCCGCAGCTCGCGCAGCACCGCGATCCCGTCCATGTCGGGCAGGAAGATGTCGAGCAGCAACAGGTCCGGCCGCAGCCGGTCCGCCGCGCGCAGCGCCTCCGCCCCGGTGTGCGCGACGCCCACGACCTCGAAGCCCGGCACCGCCGACACGTAGCGGCAGTGCAGCTTGGCCACCATGAAGTCGTCGTCGACCACCAGCACCTTCGTCACGCCGACAAGGTAGGACGCGACCACAAGGACCACAACGTCCGTTGGTTGCGGAAGAGAGACAGCTTCTTAACGTGCGGGCAACATGTGGGCCACCTCACACCTTTCCCCGTACCTACCGAGAGGCGGCTCACGTGCGCCTGCGCACCCCCCTCGCCCTGCTCGGGGCGGCGCTCCTCGTGCTCGTCGGACCGCCGCTGCTCAGCCCGGGCAGCGGCTCCGACACCGGCACGCAGATACCCGGCCTGCGCTTCATGGTCCCCAACACACCCGGCGGCGGCTACGACATCACCGCCCGCACCGCGGCCAAGAACGCCGAGGACGCCGGGCTCACCTCCGACATCGAGGTCTTCAACCTGCCCGGCGCCGGCGGCACCGTCGGCCTCACCCGGCTCGTCGGCGAGCGCGGCAACGGCAGGCTCGCCATGTCCATGGGCCTCGGCGTCGTCGGCGCCGTCCACACCAACAAGACCCCGAGGACCCTCGCCGACACCACCCCGATCGCCCGGCTCACCATGGAGCAGGACATCGTCGTGGTGGGGAAGGACTCCCCGTACCGGACCATCCAGGACCTGCTCGCCGCCTGGAAGAAGGACCCCGGCAAGCTGCCCGTCGGCGGCGGCTCCTCGCCCGGCGGCCCCGACCACCTGGCGCCCATGCTGATGGCGCAGGCCGCGGGCATCGCCCCGAAGAGCGTCAACTACGTGCCCTTCGACGGCGGCGGCGAGCTCCTCGCCTCCATCCTCGGCAACAAGGTCGCCTTCGGCGTCTCCGGCGTCGGCGAGTACCTCGACCAGATCAAGGCCGGCGAGCTGCGGCTGCTCGCCGTCACCGGCGCCGAGCGGGTCCCCGGCCTCGACGCGCCGACCCTGCGCGAGGCCGGCCTCGACACCGAGTTCATCAACTGGCGCGGGATCGTCGCCCCGCCCGGCCTCACCGACGCCGAACGCGACAAGCTCATCGGCCTCGCCACCGAACTGCACGCCTCCGAGGAGTGGCGCGAGTCCCTGAAGACCCACGGCTGGAACGACGCCTTCCTGCCCGGGGAGAAGTTCGGCGCCTTCCTCGCCGAACAGGACAAGCGCGTCGGTTCCGTCCTGAAGGAGCTGGGACTGTGACCACGGAAGAAACCACCGGAACCGCCACCGAAGCCACCACGGGAACCCCCGCGGAAACCGGGAAGCGGTCGTCCTGGCTGCGCGAGCACTCCGAGCTCGGCGTCAGCCTGATCCTCCTCGTCCTCGGCGTCCTGGTCCTCACCGACGCCCTCACCATGACGGTCGACATCGCCCAGCGCGGCCCCGTCGGCCCCCGCACCGTCCCCCTCGTCGTCGGCACCGGCCTGCTCGCCGTCGCCGTCCTCCTCGCCGTCGACGTGCTGCGCGGCGGCCGCGGCGAGGCCGAGGGCGGCGAGGACATCGACCTCTCCGAGCCCAGCGACACCCGCACGGTCCTCCTCCTCGCCGGCGTCTTCCTCGGCTTCGCGGTCCTCATCGGCCCCCTCGGCTTCCCCGTCTCCGGCGCCCTGCTCTTCTGGGGCTCCGCCCACGCCCTCGGCAGCCGGCACCACCACCGCGACCCGCTGATCGCCGCCGTGCTCTCCCTGTTCACCTACCTCGTCTTCGACAACCTCCTCGGAGTCCCGCTGCCCGGCGGCCCGCTGATGGGAGTGCTCTGACCCATGGACTCTCTGAACTCCCTGCTCGACGGGTTCGGCACCGCGCTGACCCCGATGAACCTCCTGTGGGCCGCCGTCGGCGTCCTCCTCGGCACCGCCATAGGCGTGCTGCCCGGCATCGGCCCCGCCATGGCCGTCGCCCTGCTGCTCCCCGTGACGTACGGACTCGAACCGACCGGCGCCTTCATCATGTTCGCCGGCATCTACTACGGCGCGATGTTCGGCGGCTCCACCACCTCGATCCTGCTCAACACCCCCGGCGAGAGCGCGGCCGTGGTCGCCGCCATCGAAGGCAATCCCATGGCCAAGGCGGGCCGGGGCGCCCAGGCGCTCGCCGCCGCCGCCATCGGCCACTTCGCCGGCGGCCTCGCCGGCACGATCCTGCTCGTCGCGCTCGCCCCGACCGTCGCCGCGCTCGCCGTCGACATCGGCGCCCCGGACTACTTCGCCATCATGGTCCTCGCCTTCATCGCGGTGACCTCCGTCCTCGGCTCCTCCCGCATCCGCGGCCTCGCCTCGCTCCTCATCGGCCTCACCCTCGGACTGGTCGGCCTCGACCAGATGACCGGCCAGCAGCGCCTCACCTTCGGCTCGCTCCAGCTCGCCGACGGCATCGACGTCGTCATCGTCGCGGTCGGCCTCTTCGCCATCGGCGAGGCCCTGTGGGTCGCCGCCCACCTGCGCCGCACCACCGGCGAGGCCATCCCCGTGGGCCGCCCCTGGCTCGGCCGGTCCGACGTCCGGCGCACCTGGAAGGCCTGGCTGCGCGGGCCGCTCATCGGCTTCCCGTTCGGCGCGATCCCGGCAGGCGGCGCGGAGATCCCCACCTTCCTGTCGTACGTCACCGAGAAGCGCCTCTCGAAGCACAAGGACGAGTTCGGCAAGGGCGCCATCGAAGGCGTCGCGGGCCCCGAGTCCGCCGCCTCCGCCTCCGCCGCCGGCACCCTGGTCTCCATGCTCACCCTGGGCCTGCCCACGACCGCCGTGGCCGCCGTGATGCTCGCCGCCTTCCAGCAGTACGGCATCCAGCCGGGACCGCTGCTGTTCGAGCGCGAACCCGAGCTGGTGTGGGGCCTGATCGCCTCGCTCTTCGTCGGCATGGTGCTGCTGCTCGCGCTCAACCTGCCGCTCGCCCCCGTGTGGGCCAAGCTGCTCCGCATCCCCCGCCCGTACCTCTACGCCGGCATCCTCTTCTTCGCCGCCGTCGGCGCGTACGCGGTCGGCGGCGAGGCCCTCGACCTGGTGATCCTGCTGGTCATCGGCCTCATCGGATTCGGCATGCGGCGCTACGGACTGCCCGTCCTGCCAGCCGTCATCGGCGTCATCCTCGGCCCGGCCGCCGAGCAGCAGCTCCGCCGCGCCCTGCAGATCAGCGACGGCTCCCTGACCGGCCTCGTGAACACCCCGTTCTCGGTGACCGTGTACGCGGTCGTGGCGATCCTGCTGGCCTGGCCGCTGCTCCGAAAGCCGTTCGACCGCCGCTCGAGCGCCGCCGTAACGTGACCGTATGACGACCCCTCCGCTCCGCCCCGCCACCGCGGCCGACGTGCCCGCCGTGAAGGCCGTGATCGACGCGGCCTTCCACCACTACATCGAGCGGATCGGCGTCGTGCCCGCCCCGATGGAGGAGGACCACGCGGCCAACGTCGAGGCGGGCAGGGTGTTCGTCGCGGGCGACCCGGTGACCGGTCTCGTCGTGGTGATCCCCGAGGCCGGTCACCTCTGCCTCGACACCGTCGCCGTCCACCCCGACGCCCAGGGCACCGGCCTCGGCCGGACCCTGATGGCCTGGGTCGAGCAGCGGGCGCACGAACTCGGCCTGCCGGAGGTGCGGCTGCTCACCAACGCGATGATGTGGGAGAACCAGAAGATGTACGAGCGGTACGGCTACGAGGTCACCGAGCGCCGCCGGACCGGCCCGTACGACCGTATTCATTACCGCAAAGTGCTCAACTCGCCCCCGATGGGGTGAGTTTCGGACAAGTGGCGGCTTGATCCGGTATGCCTGGCGGGCAGCACCCCCACCCCGAAGGGATCCCCCCATGCGCGCTCGCCTCGCCCTCGCAGGCGCCCTGCTGGCCACCGCCGCCGCCACCGCCCCGACCGCCCACGCCGGAGCGGGCGACGGCCTGTCCGTCGCCCCGCACGGGACCGTCGCCGAGGACGGCACGGTCACCCTCTCCGGCTCGTACCGCTGCGTGGACGACGGCGCCGGGCCCGTCTTCGTCAGCTCCACGCTGATCCAGGACGACCGTTCCGCCGGCATCGGCGGCACCCGGGCCGTCTGCGACGGCCGGGTCCACGAGTGGACCAACAGCGCCGTCGTGAAGGAGCCGGGCTACCGCCCGGGCGAGGCCCGGGTGGAGGCCACGCTGATGCAGCTCACCGCCCAGGGCCCGATGGGCCTGCCGCTGCCCGGCTTCCTCGCCACCGAGGAGTCGGCCGTCACCCTCGGCTGAGCAGCCCGACCAGTCCGTCCCGGCCCAGGGCGGCCAGCTCGTCGAGGGCCAGCACCGCGCGCTCGGCCGCCTCCGGGTCGGAGGCGGCCAGACCGCTCGCCGCGAACTCGTCCTCGTCGAGCCGCAGCACCTCACTGCCGTCCGCCGACACCCACAGGTCCAAATCCAGGTCCTCGACCACCACCTCCTCGGCGCCGATGCCGGCGGGCCGCGTCACGTCGCAGTACCAGCCCTTGAGCGTCCCGTCGCCGGAGCGGACCTCCTTCACCGCGTACCAGCGGTCGCGCCAGTAGTGCTCCGTGAACACGTCGCCCGGCTCGAAACGCACGAAGCCGAAGTCCCGTACGCCCTCCGCGGCCCAGGGCGCGCGGACGGTCAGCCGGACGCCGTCGTCGGACACCCGCTCCGCGGGGTAGCGGATCTTCGTCCGGCCGGCCTTCACCAGGACGATCTCGACCGTGCCCGCCGCCTCAGCCGAGCTTGCGGACATGACGGGTCTCCTTCGCGCGGATCTCGTAGCCGAACCACTCGTTGACGGCCAGCATCGGGCCGTTCTTCGCGTCGTTGCCGGTGAACGCCTCCGTGCAGCCGGCCGCGCGGGCCCGGTGCAGCGAGTCGTTCTTGACCAGCTTGGCGAGCCCCCGGCCCCGGTGGTCGGGGTGGGTGCCGGTCATTGCGGAGCCGTAGCGGCCCAGGCCGTCGGTGCGGGCCGCGCTGAACGCCACCGGCCGCCCGTCGACCAGGGCCACCGTGGTGAGCTCCCGGTCGAGCAGCGGATGGTTCCAGGTGGACGCCAGCCAGTACTCGTAGTCGTCCAGCTCCGCGGCCACGTCGCCCGGCTCGTCCGCCGTGGTCACCCCGTCCAGCTCGAACAGCGGCCGCGGGTCGGCGGCGAAGCCGGCCGCCGTGCGCAGCTCGACGCCGGCGGGCGGCGCCTGCAGCGGCGGCAGTTCGGCCGTGGTCAGATCGAGCCGCAGGAAGTACGCGGAACGGCTCGGCCGGTAGCCGTGCTTCTCCGCGAAGGCGACGCAGGGAGGCTCGTCGAGGACCCAGCTGTACAGCGTCGTCGCGCCCACCTCCGCCAGGTGCTCCTCGGCCGCGCGCAGCAGCAGGGTGCCGGCCCCGCGCCCGGTGTGGTCGGGGTGGACGAAGACGTTGACGTCGCCGATCCCCGGCTCGGGGGACTCGTGGGCGAGCGACACCTCCGCCGTGCCGACGGCCTCGCCGTCGACCTCGGCGATCAGCGGCCGGGTGCGGGCGCCGGGATGGGCATGGGCCAGGTCGTAGGCCACCTGCGGGCCGGTTGCGAGCATGTAGGGCAGGGCGGCGCGCCTGACCCGGGCGTAGGCCTCGGCGTCCTCGGGGACTCCGGGCCGAACGTCGCGGACGATCACAGTCATGGGACCGCACGCTAGGCGGCGTCCGCGTTCGGCCGCCTCCCATTTTCCGGCGGGCCGGGTGCACAATCGGGCGGGTGACGCTTCGAATCAGCGTGGATGCCCGTTCCACCACCGCTCCGTACGAACAACTGCGCGCCCAGATCTCGGAGAGCGCCCGCTCGGGCGAGCTGCCCGTCGGCTACAAGCTTCCGACGGTGCGCGGCCTCGCGGAGGACCTCGGGCTCGCGGCGAACACGGTCGCCAAGGCGTACAAGGCCCTGGAGGCGGACGGTGTGATCGAGACCCGGGGCCGCAACGGCACCTTCGTCGCCGCCGCCTCCGACGCCGCCTCCCGCCTCGCCGCCACGGCCGCCGCGGCCTACGCGACGGAGGCCCACCGGCTGGGCCTGACCCGCGACGAGGCCGGCGCGGCGGTGAAGGACGCGCTGCGCGCGGCGTACGACGACTGAGTGCGGACGCCGGGCGGTGACGCCGGGCGCTGACCCTCGGTGCCGAGTCGGCCGGTCGGTTGTGACGGCGGGCGTGTGGACACCGGGCCGTGGCGACGGGCGCAGGGCCGGCGGGCGGTGACCGCCGGGGCCGACGCCCGGTGCCGAGGCGCCGGGCGGCGCTACAGGTACATGCCCTGGCTCGTCGCGCGCTGCTCCGGCATGCCCGCCGCGGGCGTCCCGCGGCGCAGGGCGAACAGCTCCGCGAGGGTGGCTCCGTCCCGTCCGATGCCGTCCTCGCGGCCGAGCCAGGTCACCGCCTCGGCGCGGCTGAGCGGTCCCACCTCGACCCGGGCCAGGCAGCGGCCGGGCCGCACCACGGCGGGGTGGAGCCGCTCCAGGTCCTCGTTGGTGGTGACGGCGACCAGCACGTTGCGGCCTTGGCCGAGGAGCCCGTCGGTGAGGTTGAGCAGCCGGGACAGCGCCTGGCCCGCCGCGTGTTTGGCCTCGCCGCGGATCAGCTCGTCGCAGTCCTCCAGGAGGAGCAGCCGCCAGCGGCCCTCCTCGGTCCCGTCGTCCTCGCCGATCGCGATGTCCATCAGGTAGCCGACGTCGCCGAAGAGCTGCTCGGGGTCGAGGACGCAGTCGACCTGGCACCAGTCGCGCCAGGAGCGGGCGAGGGTGCGCAGCGCGGAGGTCTTGCCGGTGCCGGGCGGGCCGTGGAGCAGCAGCAGCCTGCCGGTGATGTCGTCCGGGGTGAGGGCCATCAGCCGGTCCATCTGCTCGGCGACCGGTGCCGTGTAGTTGGGGCGGACCTCCTCCCAGGTGGCCGCGCCGATCTGACGGGTGGTCCGGTCCGGGCCGCGCCGGGGCGAGAGGTGCCAGAAGCCCATGGTGACGTTGTCCGGGCTCGGTTCCGGCTCGTCCACGGCCCCGTCGGTGGCCTCCTTGAGGACCCTCTTGGCGAGTTCGGGGTCGGTCGCGGTGACGGTGACGTGGGCGCCCCAGTTGAAGCGCGAGGCGAGCAGCGTCCAGCCCTCGCCCTCGGCGAGGACGGCCCCGCGGTCGCCGTCCTTCGCGGCGCGCAGCAGCCGGGCGTCCGAGGGCAGGAGGGTCGCGGACGGCTTGACCCGTTCCAGTCGGGCGCCGTGTGCGTGGGGCTGCTCGCCGTTGACGAAGCGGCCGAGGAACAGGGCGTCGACGACGTCGGACGGCGAGTCGGCGTCATCGAGGTTGAGTCGGATGGGCAGGGAATGGAGTGGATCGGCCGGTGTGTCCGGGGTGCCTGACATGGCCTCATGATCTGCCACGGGGGCGGTGCGCGCACCGGGTTTTGCGGCGGACGGCCCGTCGGGTGACGGGTGGGGCCGAAGTGGCTTGTTCTCGACGGTTCGTGAGGGAGTGACAGGAGCGTTTCACTCCCACTTTTGACATGAACACTTCCGGCGGGTCGGATCCACTGCTACTACCTGGTAACGCAGAGATCCTGCTACAGGGAGGTTCCATGAAACTGTCCCGTTTTACGGCGTTCTCGTCCTCACTGCTCCTCGGTGCCGTCCTCGCCCTGACCGGGGCCGGCGTCGCCCACGCCGCGGAAAGCGCCGCGGTGGACTACGTGGCCCTCGGCGACTCGTACTCCTCCGGTGTGGGAGCCGGGAGTTACGACAGCGCCAGCGGCGACTGCAAGCGCTCCACCAAGGCCTACCCGGTCCTCTGGAAGAACGCCAACGCCCCCTCGTCCTTCGCCTTCACCGCGTGCTCGGGCGCCCGAACGGGTGATGTCACGGCCAATCAGCTCGGACCGCTCAACAGCGGCACCGACCTGGTCTCCATCACCATCGGCGGCAACGACGCCGGTTTCGCCGACGTCATGACCACCTGCGTCCTGCAGTCCGAGTCGACCTGCATCAACCGCGTGAATCAGGCCAAGGCCTACGTCGACTCGACCCTGCCCGGCAAGCTCGACTCGGTCTACTCGGCCATCAGATCCAGGGCCGCCAACGCCCGTGTGGTCGTCCTCGGTTACCCGCGCTTCTACCAGCTCAACGGCAGCTGTATCGCCGGCCTGAGCGAGAACGAGCGCCGCGCCATCAACGACGCCTCCGACTACCTCAACGCGGCCACCGCCAAGCGCGCCGCCAACCACGGCTACACCTTCGCCAGTGTGGTCCCCGCCTTCACCGGCCACGAGATCTGCTCGAGCTCGTCCTGGCTGCACAGCGTCAACTGGCTCAACATCGGCGAGTCGTACCACCCGACCGCGTCCGGCCAGTCCGGCGGCTACCTGCCGACCTTCAGGGCCGTGGCGTAGCGGATCCGCCCGGCGCACCGCCGGAGGCTCCGGCCGAGGCACCACCAGGGGAGGCGGTCCCCTCCGAAGGCGTCGCCGTCGACGGCGGGGCCGACGGCGGGACCGTCTCCTCACAGGTCACCGTGAACGCCACCCAGTTGGACTGCCGGGCGACCGGCTCGCGGACCTCGACCCGGATCCGGTCGCTCACCTGCGAGCCCGCCCCGTACTCCGCCTGCGTGCGGGTCAGCACCTGCTCGGTGGGTCCGCCCTCGGGGAACTCCAGCGTCCGCCACTGCGCGTCCTGGCCCTCGCCGCTCTGCGTCGCCCAGCGGTACGACACGGTCGCCGGCGTCCGGTCCACCGTGACCGCCGCCGTGAACGACGGCGCCGCGTCCTCCGGCGGCGGGCACGCCCCGCTGTAGGAGTCGCGCACCGCCCGTACGTTCAGCAGGACGGACACCGGCGGAGTCGTCGTCGCGCTCGGCGAGGCACTCGTGGTCTCCGCGGACGTCGTCGGCGCCGCCGTCGGCGCCGTCGTGGGCGCGCTCGTCGTGACCGGCGGCACCGTCGGTGTCTCGTTCGAGTCGGTGTCCCGCAGCGCCGCGTACGTCAGCCCGCCCGCCACCAGGAGCAGCGCCGCGATCCCGGCCGTCAGCCCCCAACGCCTGCGCGGCCGGGACCCGTCGCCCGGTCCCGGCGCCGGCAGGGGAGTGGTCGCCCCGGCCCCCGCCGGACCACCGGGTCCGCCCGGCGCGCCCGCGCCGGCCAGGCCGACCGGCCCACCCGCGCCGTCCGTGCCGCGCGGCGGGACGGGCGCGTACGGCCCCGCCCGCAGCGGCTCCGTGCGCGGCGTGCCGCCCGCGCCGATCAGCCGCAGCTGGTCCTCCGCGGTCGCCGCCGACGAGCGCTGCTCCGGGTCCTTGCGCAGCAGCCCCTCGATCACCGGCGCCAGCGGGCCCGCGTGCGCGGGCGGCGCGGGTTCCTCGTCCACCACCGTGCGCAGGGTGTCGAGCGGTGTCTCCCGGCGGAACGGCGAGACGCCCTCCACCGCCGCGTACAAGAGGATGCCCAGTGACCACAGGTCCGCCGCGGGACCCGGCGTGTGGCCCAGGGCCCGCTCGGGAGCGAGGTACTCGGGCGAGCCGATCAGCTCGCCGGTCATGGTGAGCGGCGAGACGCCCTCGACGGCCGCGATCCCGAAGTCGGTGAGCACCACCCGCCCGTCGTTGGCGAGCTGGACGTTGGCCGGCTTGACGTCCCGGTGCAGCACTCCCGCCTCGTGCGCGGCACGCAGCGCCGCACACACCTCGGCGCCGATGTGCGCCGCCCGTCGCGGCGGCATCGGACCCTCGGCCTCCAGGGTCTCGGCCAGCGTGAGGCCCGGGACCAGCTCCATCACGATCCACGGGCGGTCGTCGTCCAGGGCCACGTCGTAGACGGTGACGACGTTGCGGTGGGTGATCCGGGCGGCGGACCTGGCCTCCCGCTCCAGCCGGGCGTAAAGGCGCTCGCGGTCCTCCGCCGGGAGTCCGGCCCCGGCCCGGACCTCCTTGACCGCCACCTCGCGTCCCAGGACCTCGTCCCGGGCGCGCCAGACGGTGCCCATCCCGCCCTCGCCGAGCACGTCGAGCAGCCGGTAACGCCCCGCGATGACCGTCATCACTCCACGGTAGCGGAGGCCCGTGCGTTTTGGTGGCGGAGATCACACCCGCTCGCGGCCCCGCAGGGTGGGGCCGCGCGTGCAGGATGGTTCGTGACGGTTCGACAGGTGTTCGATCGCTGTCCAACTCACCCTGGAATCAGACGGATTCGGACAGTGATCGTCAACCCCCGTACACGAGCGGTGAATCCTGCGGCCGGAATACACGGGTGTCGTAGCGGGGCGATAGGGTTAACCTGCCCGGGCCGGGTGCCCTCGTACGGGTGGGGAGTGACATGGAACAGATAGCAATGCGCAGCAGGCCGCGTGTGCCTGCCATCACCTGCGGGAGCAGCGCGACGAGTTCGCGACTCGACCGCCATCTCGCGGTGCTCGGCGGTCCCGCCGTGCCGCAGCGCGAGGCGGCCGAGGCGACGCTGCTCATGCGGGAACTGACGACGCGTACGCGTGAGGTGCCCGTGCAGGGCCACCGCAGCCGCAGCGCGCGGGTCTCGCTCTTCGCCCCGCTGCGCCGACTGCGCCGCTCGCTCTTCGGCAACCACAGCTGACAGGCCGTCCGGGACGGGCTCCCGCGCACCCCGAGGCGCCGCTCCCGCCCGCACCCGCTCGGCCCACGGCTCGTCCCTGACCGATCGCCGGACGTGTCCCCGCCCGTCCGGCGCCTTCCCTTACCCGCGTCCCCGTACGGCCCGCACCCCGCGGGACACGTGCCCGGCAAGGCCCGTACGCGCGAGGTCCCCGCGGATGCGGGATCTCAGGCGCGGGCGTAGCGCCCGACGGCCGCCGGAGCGCACAGCGCGATCAGCGCCAGCGACCAGAGCAGTCCCCCGGCCACCGGGTGCGTCACGGGCCAGGCCGCGTCGGCCGGCACCGGCGCGTTCCCGAACAGCTCGCGGACGGCGGTCGTCACCGCCGAGATCGGGTTCCACTCCGCGACCGTCCGCAGCCAGCCCGGCATCCCGTCGGTCGGGAGGTAGGCGTTGGAGAGCAGCGGCAGCATGAAGGTCGCGCTGCCCAGCTGTCCGGCCGCCTCCTCGCTCTTCGACGCGAGACCGAGCAGGATGCCCACCCATGTGGCCGCGAAGCGGAAGAGCAGCAGCAGTCCGAAGGCGCCGAGGGCCTCCAGGGCCGTGCCCTCGATCCGCCAGCCCATCGCCAGGCCGACCAGCATCAGCGGGACCATGCCGACCGCGCTGGTGACCAGGTCGGCGAGCGCCTGGCCCAGTGGCACCGCAGCCCGGCTCACCGGCATCGTGCGCAGCCGGTCCATCACTCCGCGGTGGGTGTCCTGTGCGGCCTGGAACATCCCGGTCATGACGCCGTTCGCGGCCGTCGCCACCAGCATTCCCGGCACCAGGAAGGCCCGGTAGTCCGCGCCCGGCATGGCGAGCGCGCCGCCGAGGACGTACCCGAAGAAGAGCAGGAAGACCACCGGCATGGTCTGCGTCATGACCGTGATCGCCGGGGCGTGCCGGATCCGCAGCAGATGGCGGCCGAGGATCGCGGTGCCGTCGTGGACGAGAGCGCTCATGCGGCGAGCTCCTTGCGGTCGGTGAGGCGCAGGAACACCTCGTCGAGGGTGGGCGGGCGCAGCGACGCGTCCAGGATGGGGACGCCGGCCGCGTCGATCTCCCGGACGAGCCGGGGCAGGGTCAGCGTCGGGTCGGTGGTGACCGCGCCGACCGTGCGGCGCTCGGGGTCCAGCGAGGGCAGCGAGCCGGTGAGCCGGTCGAGCACGGCCGCGGCCGCCTCGAGCGGCGCCGGTTCGGCCACCACGACCTCGGCGTAGCTGCCCATCCGCGCCTTGAGCTCGGCCGGCGTGCCCCGGTGGGCGGCGCGGCCCCCGTCGACGAGGACGATCTCGTCGGCGAGCCGGTCGGCCTCCTCCAGGTACTGGGTGGTGAGCAGCACGGTCGTGCCCTGGGACGCCAACCCCCGTACGGCGTCCCAGATCCCGTTCCGGCTGTGCGGGTCGAGTCCGGTGGTCGGCTCGTCGAGGAACAGCACGCTCGGCGGGACGATCAGGCTCGCGGCCAGGTCGAGGCGCCGGCGCATGCCGCCCGAGTAGGTGCGGGCGGGCCGGCCGGAGGCCTCGGCGAGGCCGAAGCGCTCGAGGAGTTCGTCGGCGCGGGAGCGCGGGGCGCGCAGCAGCCGGGCGAAGAGCCGCAGGTTCTCCGCGCCGGTGAGGTCGCCGTCGACGGAGGCGTACTGCCCCGTGACCGCGATCCGCTCGCGCACCCCCGCCGGGTCGCGGACCACGTCGCGCCCGGCGACCCGCGCGCTGCCGGAGTCGGGCGACACCAGTGTGGTGAGCACCCGGACCGCCGTCGTCTTCCCGGCACCGTTGGGGCCGAGCACCCCGCAGACCGTGCCTTCGGGCACGGCGAGGTCGAGCCCGCGCAGCGCGCGGACCTCGCCGTAGCGCTTGCACAGGCCCTCACTAAGTACAGCGTACGTAGTTGTCGTCATGCGGTGACCCTAGCGCATTACGTACGGTGTACGTAACCGACTGCGTCATTACGATGTGCGGCGAGGTGATGAGCGATGGCAGGCCGAGCGGCCGAACCCGAAGTGATCTGGGCGCGCCCCGAGCGCACGGGCCGCGGCCCGAAACCGGCCTACCGCCGGGAGGACATCACGGACGCGGCCGTCCGCATCGCCGACGCCGACGGCATCGACGCGGTCTCCATGCGACGGATCGCCGCCGAACTCGGCTGCGGCACGATGTCCCTGTACAACTACGTGCCGCGCAAGGAGGACCTGTACGAGCTGATGGTCGACCGGGCCAGCGGCGAGTACGAACTCGGCGGGTCGAGCGGCGACTGGCGCGCCGACATGACGGCCGTCGCCCGCCAGGCCCGCGGGATCCTGCACCGCCACCCCTGGGTGATCCGGCTGATGACCACCGGATACGCCTTCGGGCCCAACGCCCTGCGCTTCCTCGAGCACTGCCTGGAGTGCCTGGACGGGCTCGACCTGCCCGGCGGCACCAAGATGGAACTGATCGCCACGATCAACGGCACCGTGATGACGATCGTGGCCAACGAACTCGCCCTCGCCGAACGCGCCCGCTCCCTGCCGTGGTCGGAGGAGCAGGAACAGGCCGTACGCCAGGCCTACCTGGCGAGCCGGCTCGCCACCGGCGCCTACCCCCACCTGACGGCCGTCTTCACCGCCGCCGCCCCGCCGCCCGACGCGGAGGAGGTCTTCACCCGCACCGTCGACCGGGTCCTCGACTCCTTCGTGAAGGCCTGAGCGGGCCGGGGGCCGGGGCCGGGAGCGGCGAGGAGCGCCCGGTCGAGCCCGTCGAGCCCGGGAGCGCCCGGTCGAGCTCTGTCGTGGCTGGTTGAGCCCAGTCGGGCTCTGTCGTGGCCGTTCGGGTCCGTTCGGGCTCTGTCGTGGCCGGTCGAACCAGGGTGAGCTTTGCCGTGGCCGGTCTGGTCCGTTCGAGCTCTTGCGTGGCCGGTCGAGCCGGTCGAGCCCGGGAAGCGACCGGGTCCTGCCCTGGAGCGCAGCGCCCAGTCACAGCAGGGCGAACTGGCCCTCCGGCCCTTCCTCCTGGTGGCCGAGCACGGACGCCGGGCGGCGCGCTCCGTCCGGCACGGGCAGCACCCCGGCCGCCCGCAGCCCGGCCCCGGTCACCCCTTCCGCCACCGCGCGCCCGGCCAGCGCCGACCGCTCCGGCTCGCGGCCGGCGAGCAGCGCCAGGACCGTGATCAGCTCCAGCAGCTCCGAGGTCCACTCCTGCGGCCACGCCGCAGGACCGATCGCCTCCAGGCTCCCCGGCTCGGCCGGCGCGGTCCGGTGCGCGAACCACTGCTCCAGCATCCGCACCCCGACGACTTCGAACTCCCACGCCCCGGCCGGCACGGGGGAGACGCGGCCCTCGTCCAGGGACAGCACCTCCTCCACCGGGTCGTACGCGAGCACGGACGGCCGGGCCGGCACCGCCGCCCGTACGTACGGCCTGCGGCCACCCGGAAGCCGCGGCCGCGCCCCGCCGCGGGCCCCGCGCAACTGCACCTCGATCAGCTCACGGCCGAGCGCCACGCCCGCCGCCCACACCTCCGGGTCCACGGGCAGCGGCACCCGGCAGCCGGCGGCGGAGGGCAGCGCCGCCGCCACGGCCCACGCGAGCACGTCCGCCGCGGCCACCTCACAGCCGTACCGCCCACCGAGGAACTCCCGCAGACCCGGCGCCAGATTCGGCTCCAGGCCGCCCGGGCGGCGGAACAGCGGGCGGATCCGGCCCGGACGGCCCGCGGGGGAGCGGCCGTCCGGCAGCGCGGCCGTCACCAGCAGCGCGGGTCCGCCCGCGCCCGGCACATGACCCTGCTCGACCGCGAACAACTGGTGCCCGTCGGCCACCCGCCACAGCTCGGGCCGCGCGGAGTCGATCAGCCGGTGGTCCGGCAGCAGCCACTGCTCGTCGAACGGGCCGTGTGCGAGCCGCACCGGCTCGGGACAGGGGCCCGGCTCCCGCGACAGCCGCACCGTCGCCGTCCGCTGCCCGGGCAGAGCGGCCACCGAGCTCGCCGGCGTCCGCGCCCGGCTCGGCCGGAACAGCGCCTCGCGCTCCGCGCCTTCCGCCGCCGCCAGCCGCTCCCACCGCGCCCGCAGCGTGCGCGGATCCGGCGCGACGATCCAGGACCGCCCGAGCCGCAACGGCGCCACGGACCACGGCATGAGGTCGTCAAGGAGGGGCAGGTCCACGATCGCCGCGTCTTCCGTCACGCCCCGCATGCTAACGAGGGCGCTCCGTGCGCCTCCACGGGTCCACCGGCGTCACCGTGCCTCCACCGTGACCCTGGTCCGCGTCACCGTGCCTTCACCATGGCCGCGACGGGCCCGCCGCGCCTCCACCGTGCCCGTGGTCCGCGTCCCCGCGCCCGCAACGTGACCGCGACAGACTCGCCGCAGCCGGCACCACGCCAGAGGTCCGCGTCACCGCGCCTCCGCCGTGACCACGAGCCGGCGTCACTGTGCCTCCACCGTCACCGTGAAGGAGAACCGGTCGCCCCGGTAACGGATCCGGGCCACGTCCACGACCCGGCCGTCCTCGTCGTACGTCACGCCCGTGTAGTGCAGGATCGGCGAGAGCAGCGGGACCTGGAGCAGCTGCGCGGTCTCCGGGTCCGCTAGGCGGGCCTCGACGGTGTCGGTGATCCGGCTGATCCGGACCCCGACGACGTCGCGGAGCACCTTCGTCATCGGCCAGCGCTCCAGATCGGCCGGGTCGATGCCGGCGGCGATCTCCGGCAGCACCGCGTTCTCCGCCCAGTTCGTGGGCTCGCCGCTCTCGCCGTCCGCGCGGAGCCGCCGGAAGACCGCGACCTCCGAGCTGCCGGGGAAGTGCTCGGCCAGCTCGCCGGGCACCGGCTCGGTGCCGTGGCCGAGCACGGTCGTCCGCTCGCCGGACTGCTGGGCCACGATCGCGTCGATCGAGCCGAGCAGCCGGCGCGGGGTGGAGCGCCGGGCGCCCGGTTCGATGAAGGTGCCGCGCCGCCGGTGCCTGCTGATCAGGCCCTCCTCCTCCAGCTCCTTGAGGGCCTGGCGCATGGTCAGCACGCTCACGCCGTAGTGCGCCGCGAGCTGCTCCTCGGTGGGCAGCCGCAGCGAGGCGTCAGGGGTGCGGCCCAGTATGGAGGCGCGCAGCGACTGCGAGACCTGGTACCAGAGCGGCAGCTTCCGGTTCAGGACCAGCGAGTCGGGAGCGAAGGCGGTCACGGTTCTCTCCGTACGACGACTACGGGACACCCGGCCGGATGTTACGGGTGTTCACGGCCGGAAGTGGCGCTCAAGACCCTGCCATACGTCGTCGTAGCCGCGCTGCAGGTGGTCGGCACCGGCCGCCTGGGCGGTGGCGGTGACCGGCCAACGGGTCTCGAACATGAAGGCCAGGCCGTCGTCGATCTTCTGCGGCTTCAGCTCGGCGGCGCTGGCCCTGTCGAAGGTCTCCCGGTCGGGGCCGTGCGCGGACATCATGTTGTGCAGCGAGCCGCCGCCCGGCACGAAGCCCTCCGCCTTGGCGTCGTACGCGCCCTCGATCAGGCCCATGTACTCGCTCATCACGTTGCGGTGGAAGTACGGCGGCCGGAAGGTGTCCTCGCCGACCAGCCAGCGCGGCGCGAAGACGACGAAGTCGACGCCCGCGAGCCCCGGGGTGTCGGACGGCGAGGTCAGCACCGTGAAGATCGACGGATCCGGGTGGTCGTAGGAGATCGTCCCGATGACGTTGAAACGGCGCAGGTCGTAGACGTACGGAGTGTGGTTGCCGTGCCAGGCGGCGACGTCCAGCGGCGAGTGGGTGTACGTCGCCGCCCACAGGTTGCCGCAGTACTTGTTGACCACCTCCACCGGGCCCTCGACGTCCTCGTACGCGGCGACCGGCGCACGGAAGTCACGGGCGTTGGCCAGACCGTTGGCACCGATCGGACCGAGGTCGGGCAGCTGGAACGGGGCGCCGTAGTTCTCGCAGACGTAACCGCGGGCCGTCTCGTCGAGGAGCTCGACGCGGAAGCGCACGCCGCGCGGGATCAGCGCGACCTCGCCGGGACCGGCCGCGAGGTCGCCCAGCTCGGTGCGCAGCAGCAGCCCGCCGCGCTCGGGCACGATCAGCAGCTCGCCGTCGGCGTCGCTGAAGACCCGCTCCATGGAGGCGTTGGCGTGGTAGAGGTGCACGGCCATGCCGGCCCGCTGGGTCGCGTCGCCGTTGCCGCCCAGCGTCCACAGGCCCGCCAGCCAGTCCGTACCGGGCGCCGGGTCCGGCAGCGGGTTCCAGCGCAGCCGGTTCGGGTCCGGCACCGTCTCGGTGAAGGGCGCGGACCGCACGGCGCCGTTGTCGATCCGGGTGAACGGCGGATGCGCGGCCGAGGGCCGGATCCGGTACAGCCACGAGCGCCGGTTGTGCGCCCGGGGCTCGGTGAACGCGCTGCCGCTCAGCTGCTCCGCGTACAGCCCGAGCGGCGCCCGCTGCGGCGAGTTCCGGCCCTCCGGGAGGGCACCGGGGACGGCCTCGGAGCTGTGCTCGTTGCCGAACCCCGTGCTGTAGGTCAGCGCTTCGGCCGTCTTCCTCGCCTGTTCCGCGTTCATCGCGTGCTCCTGTCCTGACGCTCACAACAATCCTATGCATGACCGTAGGATTCCGCTCCCGCTCGCGTCAACGGGGACTTTCCGGGCCCTTCCCCGCCTTTCCCCGGATGGCCGCCGGGCTCCTTGGACGAGGTGCGTGCACGGGGGGTTCCCAAAGATGAACAATGCTCTACTCTCACGCGCATGTCGTGGACCCGAAGGTTCGTTCTCGCGCTCTCGGCCGTGCTCGCGGCCCTCGCCACCGCCCTCGTCACCGCCCCCGCCGCCCAGGCGCACGAGGAGCGGCCCGTCACCTTCCCCGACGGCTCCGGCAGCGTCCCCACGCTGCGCACCGGCGAGCCCGATCTGCTCGTGTGCAAGAACGACCCCGCCGACTTCCGACGACGGACCGCCGCCTTCCCCGCCGGACTGAAAGCCCGCAACCTCACCCTCTTCGACCGCTGCCGCCGCCAGGGCTACCGCCACCTCCAGCAGGCCGTCGACGCCGTCGACCGGCCCGGCATGACCATCGCGATCCTGCCCGGCCTCTACGAGGAAGAGCCCTCACAGCCCGCGCCCACCGGCGCCTGCGCCACGCTCAAGGCACCGAAATCCTCCTTCGGCTACCAGATCCTCAGCTACGAGCAGCAGAAGCAGTGCCCCCACAACCAGAACCTCGTCGCGATCCTCGGCAAGAAGAACCTCCAGATCGAAGGCACCGGCGCCTCCCGGCTCGACGTCGTCATCGACGCCAGGTACACCAAACTCAACGCCATCCGCGCCGACGGGTCCGACGGCGTCTACTTCCGCAACTTCACCGCCCAGCGCACCACGTTCAACTCGCTCTACGTCCTCGCCGCCGACGGCTTCGTCATCGACGACGTCCTCACCCGCTGGAACGACGAGTACGGCTTCCTCACCTTCGCCTCCGACCACGGCCTCTACAAGAACTGCGAGTCCTACGGCAACGGCGACTCCGGCATCTACCCCGGCTCGGCCTCGGACATCAACGACGGCCGCGGCTACGACGTCCCCCGCTACTCCATCGAGATCACCGGCTGCCGCAGCCACCACAACATGGTCGGCTACAGCGGCACCGCCGGAGACTCCGTGTGGGTCCACGACAACGAGCTCGACCACAACATGGGCGGCGCCTCCATGGACTCCGCCTTCCCCGGTCACCCCGGACTCCCGCAGAACCACGCCCGCTTCGAGCGGAACCTCATCCACGACAACAACCAGAACTACTACCCGTACGTCGCCGACGGCACCTGCGCCAAACCGCCCGCCGAACGCGGCTACGAACAAGGCGTCGTCTGCCCGCAGATCTCCATGCCGCCCGGCACCGGCATCATCACCGCCGGCGGCAACTGGAACCTCTACGAGAACAACTGGATCTACGGCCACCAGCGCGCCGCCTTCTTCCTCAGCGCCGTCCCCGCGTTCATCCGCGGCGAATCCGCCTGGGGCAAGCAGACCGACACCTCCCACCACAACCGCTACGCCGCCAACCACCTGGGCGTCGACCGCGCCGGCAACATCCGCCCCAACCGCACCGACGTGTGGTGGGACGGCCAGGGCAGCGGCAACTGCTGGCAGCCCGGCACCGGCGCCGGCACCCCCTACGCCCTGCCCGGCTGCGGCCCCCGCCGCGGCGACGTCTCGGGCGACACCCGCCGCCTCGTCGGCGAACCCGTGAAGCTCGCCCAACTCCTCGTCTGCGCCGACTACAACGTCCAGGCCCGCCGCCTGCCCGCCGGCTGCGACTGGTACGGCGCACGCGGCATCCAGCGCGTCGAGACCCAGCTCACCCTCGGCACCGCCGCCGTCCTCGCCCTCGTCGGCACCATCCTGTGGTGGCGCCGGCTCCGCGGCAGCCGCCTCGCGGGTGCGGCCACCCTCCTCGGACTGCTCGGCCTGGCCCTCGACGTCACCGCCTCCACCCTCGCCCTCACCCCGACCGTCCTCCCGGCCCTCGCACTGCTCCTCACCGGCCTGTGGTGGACCGCGCTCGGCATCGCCCTGCGCCCGCACCGCCGCTTCTTCGCCTGGACCACGATCACCCTCGGCGCCCTCACCCTCCTCGACGCCTTCGACAAGGCGGTCCTGATGATCCCCTGGATCCCCCTGAGCCCGGCCTGGATACGAGGCCTGCTCGCGGTGGTCTGGGTGCTGTGGGCCGTGATCGCCGCAGGCACCCGCCGCCCGACCCCCACCCTTCCCCCCGCCCCCGCCCCCCTCCCCACCCCCTCGACCCCTTCTGACCCCTCCACCCCCTCCGGCCCCGCGGGCGGTGCCGCGTGACCGCCCGCCCCTTCCCGACGCCTGCGGCTGGGCTGCCGCCCGCCCCGACCCCGCCCGCCGCTCCCACTGCTGCGGCTGAAGTCGCCGTGATCGCCAAGGTCCTGGTCTCTGCTCCCGCGACTCCGGCCCAGGTCGCTGGGGCCGCCTCGGCTCTGCCCGCCGCTTGCTCGGCTCCGGCCTCGTTGGCCGTGGCCGCCCCGGCTCCGACCGCCGCTTGCTCGGCTCCTGCCCCGTTGGCCGTGGCCGCCCCGGCTCCGACCGCCGCTCGCTCGGCTCCGGCCTCGTTCGCCGTGGCCGCCCGGGTTCAGCTCGCCGCTCGCTCGGCTCCGGCTCCGGCCGCCGCTCCCTCGGCTCCGGCTCCGGCCGCCGAGAGCGCCCCTCCGCCTGCGCCCGTCGCCACCGGCGTTCGGCTTGCGGCCGCCGCCTCCGCCCCTTCACGTCCGCCCGCCACCTCCGCCCCTTCACGTCCGCCCGCCGCCCCCGCCCCCTCACGTCAGCCCGTCGCCACCGACGCTCGGCCGCGCCGCGGGTTCCGCCGCGCCTGGCGTCCCGCGCGGCGCCGCCCGGCCGGTGCCGTGCTCGCGCTCGCCGTCGGCGCGGCGCTGCTCGCCGGCTGTGGTGGGCGCCCCGCCACCCACCACAAGCCCGGCACCAGCCACCAGGAGGCGACCGGCGGCAACGGCACCCTCCTCGAGGCCCGCGACAGCACCGGGCACCGCCTCCGCGAGGTGCCCGCCGCCGGGGCGCCGGCCGTGCGACTGGAGGCCCGCCCCGACAGCGAGGGCGGCTGGAACGTCCACCTCGTGGTGGAGAGGTTCCGCTTCACTCCCGAGAGCACCGGCGGCGCCGCCCTCCCCGGGCGCGGCCACGCCCGGCTCCTCGTCGACGGCCGTGAGACCGCCCGCGCCTACGGCCCCTGGGCCCATGTCCCGGCCGGTGCCCGCACCCTCACCGTCCGGCTGCACGCCGACGACCACACCGCCTGGGCCGTCGCCGGCCGTCCCGTCGAGGCCACCGTCCGCCTCGCCGCCGGAACCTCCGCGGGAGCGACCCAGCCCGCGCCGCCCGCTCCCACGACCGTGCCGAACTCGACACAGACGCCGACGCAGTCGCCGAAGCCGATGCCGAAGCCGGCACCCCAGGGCCGTACCGTCACCATCACCATCACCGGAAACTCCGTACAACCACCGCCTTCCCGAATCGAGTTGAAGAAGGGCGAGCGCGTCACCCTCCAGGTGACAGCCGATCGCGCGGACACCCTGCACGTTCACGGCTACGACCGCGAACTCCCGCTCACCACAGGCCGCACCGCCACCCTGACGCTCACGGTCGACCGCACCGGTCTGTTCGAGGTGGAGACCCACGAGTCCGGACTCGTGCTGACCCAACTCGTCGTCCGGTGACGGCACCCACCGCGCCCGCGCCCCTGTCCCTGCCACTCGCCCATGGCGTGGGCGCCCAGCACGACCTGCCCCTCTCGCCCTTCTACGCCTATGCCGGCGCGTTCGCCGCGCTCTTCGTCTCCTTCCTCGCCCTCGGCCTGCTCTGGTCCTCCTCCCGCTTCCGCGGCGAGCTGGCCGGCCGCCCGCTGCCCGCGCCCGTCCAGCGCCTCGCCGACGCGCCCGCCACCCGCACCGCCCTGCGGATGCTCGGAGCCGCCGCCGCGCTCGTCCTCGTCCTGCACCTCCTCCTCGGTCCCGACGACCCGGACCACAACCCCGCACCCGGCGCCGTCTACGTCCTGCTCTGGGTCGGACTCGTCCCCGCCTCCCTTCTCCTCGGCCCCGTCTGGCGCCTGGTCAACCCGCTCCGCGCCCTGCACGGCCTGCTCCCCGCCCCGCGGCCGCCCCGGCCGCTGCCCGCCCGGCTCGGCATCCGGCCCGCGGCCGCCGGGCTGCTCCTCTTCACCTGGCTGGAGCTGGTCGCCCCCGACAACACCTCAACCCCCGTTCTCCTGGCGGTGCTTGGTGCCCACACCGCGGTCCACCTGCTCGGGGCCGCCCGCCACGGCCCCGCGTGGTTCGCCCACGCAGACCCCTTCGAGGTCTACTCCTCCCTCCTCGCCCGGCTCTCCCCGCTCGGCCGCCGCGCCGACGGCCGACTCGTCCTCCGCTCGCCCTTCAACGGCCTCGACGCCACGCCGCCCATGCCCGGCCTCGTCGCCACCGTCTGCGTCCTCCTCGGCTCCACCGCCTACGACGGCTTCTCCGACAACCCCCGATGGATCACCCTCCTCCAGACCTCACCCCTCGGCCGCACACCCACCGCGACCCTCGGGCTGCTCGGTGCCGTCGTCCTCGTCGCCGCGCTCTACGGGCTGTGCGCCGGCAGCCTCCGGCTGGTCGACCGCGAACTCACCACCCCGCTCACCTCCTTCGCCCACTCGCTGCTGCCCATCGCCCTCGGCTATCTCGTCGCCCACTACTTCACACTCTTCGTCACCGAAGGGACACGCACAGCCATCATGGCAGCCGGCACTGACAACGCCTCCGCGCCCGCCCCGCCCCTGGGTGCCGGCGGCCTCGCCACCCTCCAGGTCGCCGCGATCATCACCGGTCACGTCCTCGGCGTCGTCGCCGCGCACGACCGCTCGGTCCGCCTCTTCCCTCCCGCGCGGGCCGTCGCCGGCCAACTCCCGCTGTTCGTCCTGATGATCGCGTACACCCTCGGCGGAATCGGCCTGCTGATCGCCTGACCACGGCAGGAGCGGCATGATGGTCCCCGTGCCCCAGCCCACCCCGAAGCCCTCGCAGGCCTCGAAGCCCTCGCAGACCCCGGAGCCGGCGCCGGTCCCGAAGCCCTCGCAGACTCCGGAGCCGGTGCGGGCCCCGAAAGCCGCGCCCGCCGCGGGCCCCACGCCCGCGCTCCGCCGCGCCCCCGTCCAGCAGCGCAGCGCCGAACGCCTCGCCCGCATCCTCGACGCCTGCGCCGAACTCCTCGACGAGACCGGCTACGAGCAGCTGAGCACCCGGGCCGTCGCCGCGCGGGCCGGTGTCCCCATCGGCTCCGTCTACCGCTTCTTCGGCAACAAGCGGGCCATGGCCGCCGCCCTCGCCCACCGCAACCTCGACAGCTACGCCGCCCGCATCACCGCCGGGCTCGCCGCGCTGCCGGCCGCCGACGCCTTCGCCGTCATCGACACCGTGCTCGACGCGTACATCACCATGAAACGGACCGTGCCCGGCTTCGGCCTGGTCGACTTCGGGATCCCGGCCGCGGCGCCCGGCGAGGCCACGGGGGACGAGGACCCCAACCTCCGCGTCGCCGACCGGCTCTGCGGGCTGCTGGCAGCGCCGCTCGGCCGCCCCGTCGACGAAACCCTGCTGCGCAAGGTCCTCGTCTGCGTCGAGGCCACGGACGCCCTGCTCCGGCTCGCCTTCCGCACCGACCCGGCCGGCGACCCGGCCCTCGTCGCCGAGACCCGCGAGCTGCTCCACGCGTACCTCGGCCCGTCCCTGGCCTGAGCGTTCCCTCTTCTCGCTGTTCCTCCCCTGGCCGCTCCTCGCCTTGCTGTTCCGCTCCGGGCCGTCGCCTCCTGGCTGTCCGCTCCTGGCCGTCCGCCTCGCGGCCGTTCCCCTTCTGGCCCTCGGCCTGTCCGTCCGCTCCTGGCCGTTCCCCTCCCGGCCCTGCGCCCCCTGGCCGTCCGCCGCCTGGCCGTTCCCTCTGGCCCTCCGCCCCTGGCCGCCCCTCCCGGCCATTCCCCTCCTCGCCGTTCGCGCGTGACCGCCCCCGCCGCCCGCCCGGGAAGGCCGCCCTGCCGGACCGTCTGCCGGCCGGCCGACGCAGGGTCTGTCGGACCTCCCTACTGGTCGGTATGCTCGCGCTTGCCCGCGCGCCACCGTCGTTGCCGCCGCTCCAGGGAGACCTCCATGTCCACCGCCCTGCGCATCTGCCCCCTGTGCGAAGCGACCTGCGGGCTGACCCTCACGCTCGACGGCGACCGGGTCACCGCCGCGCGCGGCGACCGGGACGACATATTCAGCCAGGGTTTCGTCTGTCCGAAGGGCGCCTCGTTCCCCGCGATCGACGCCGACCCCGACCGGCTCGCCCGGCCGCTCGTCCGCGAGAACGGGACACTGCGGGAGGCCGACTGGGCCGAGGCCTTCGACCTCATCGCCGCCCGGATCCGCCCGCTGGTCGACGAACACGGACCGCACGCCGTCGGCGTCGTCCTCGGCAACCCCAACGCCCACACCGTCGCCGGCGCCCTCTACCCGCCGCTCCTCATCGGCGCCCTGCGCAGCCGCAGCCTCTTCACCGCCTCCACGGTGGACCAGATGCCCAAGCACGTCTCCAGCGGACTGCTCTTCGGCGACGCCTTCGCCGTCCCCGTGCCCGACCTCGACCGCACCGACCACCTGCTGATGCTCGGCGCCAACCCGCTGGACTCCAACGGAAGCCTGTGCACCGCCCCCGACTTCCCCGGGCGGCTCAAGGCGCTGCGCCGCCGCGGCGGCACCCTCACCGTCGTCGATCCGCGGCGCACCCGCACCGCCCGGCTCGCCGACCGTCACCTCGCCATCCGCCCCGGCGCCGACGCCCTCTTCCTCGCCGCCCTCGTCCACACCCTCTTCGCCGAGGGACTCACGGACCTGGGCGCGCTCGCGTCGCACGTCGAAGGCGTCGACGAGGTCCGCGAGGCCGTACGGGAGTTCAGCCCCGAGGCGGTGGCCGCCGCCTGCGACCTCGACGCCGAAACCATCCGTACCACCGCCCGCGAACTCGCCGCCGCGCCCACCGCCGCCGTGTACGGACGGATGGGCTCGTCCACCGTCGCGTACGGCACGCTCGGGAACTGGCTCGTCGACGTCCTCAACGTCCTCACCGGCAACCTCGACCGGCCCGGCGGCGCCCTCTTCCCGCTGTCCGCGACCGCTCCCGCGCCCCGGCCCGCCGGCCCCGGGAAGGGCTTCGCGCTCGGCCGCTGGACCAGCCGGGTCTCCGGCCACCCCGAGGCCAAGGGCGAACTGCCGCTGTCAGCCCTCGCCGAGGAGATCGACACACCGGGGGAGGGGCGGATCCGGGCGGTGATCACCGTAGCCGCCAACCCCGTTCTGTCCGCGCCCGACGGCCGCCGCCTCGACGCCGCCCTGGACTCGCTCGACTTCATGGTCGCCGTCGACCCGTACCTCAACGAGACCACCCGGCACGCCGACGTCGTCCTGCCCCCGCCGCCGCCCTCGCAGAGCGCGCACTTCGACTTCGCCTTCAACCAGTTCGCCGTGCGCAACCAGGTCCGCTACACACCGGCCGCCGTACCGCTCGCCGCCGGACGCATGGACGAGTGCGAGATCCACGCCCGGCTGATCCTCGCCGTCTCCGGGATGCACGGTGCTCCGCCGTCCGCCGTGGACGACCTGGCCGTCGACGGCATGCTCGCCAAGGCCGTCGCGCAGGAGCACTCGCCCGTGCACGGCGAGGACCCCAAGGACGTGGCCGCGCGCCTCACCGGAGCCACCGGGCCCGAGCGGCGCCTGGACCTGATGCTGCGCCTCGGTCCGTACGGGCGCTCCCACGGCCTCACCCTCGACGCGCTGCGCGCCGCGCCCCACGGCATCGACCTCGGGCCCCTCCAGCCGCGGCTGCCCGGCCTGCTCAAGACCCGCAGCGGGCGGATCGAGCTGCTGCCCGCGCCGATCGCCGCCGATCTGCCGAGGCTGCGCGCGGCCCTCGACTGCGACACCGACTCCGACTCCGCGGCCGAGCGTGGCATCCTCCGGCTCGTCGGACGGCGCCACCTGCGCTCCAACAACAGCTGGCTGCACAACATCCCGGCCCTGACCGGCGGTTCCAACCGCTGCACCCTCCAGGTCCACCCGGAGGACGCGGCGAGGCTCGGCCTCACCGCCGGCGGCTCCGCCCTCGTCAAGGGAGAGGGCGGTGAGCTGGAGGCCGAGGTGGAGATCACCGACGCCGTGCGCCCGGGTGTCGTGAGCCTGCCGCACGGCTGGGGCCACGACCGTCCCGGCACCCGGCTCGGCGTCGCCGCGGGCAGCCCCGGAGTCAACGTCAACCAGCTGCTCGACGGCTCGCTGCTCGACCCGCTGTCGGGCACCGCCGTACTCAACGGCTTCCCCGTCCAGGTCGGACCCGCCGCGACACCCATGCTGTGACCTGGGGTTTTGCTCGTATTGCTCACGCGTCAACGTCTTGTTAACGCGTGACGGCCCCACCTACCGTCATCCGCACCGCCGCTCTGGCGGGAGTTCAAGGGTGAACGTGAGGTGTCCTTCCCATGCTGACCATCCTCGGCTTCGCCATGATCGCGACCTTCCTGGTCCTGATCATGATGAAGAAGATGTCGCCGATCGCGGCGCTCGTGCTCATTCCCGCGTTGTTCTGCGTCGCCGTCGGCCAAGGGGCGCAGCTGGGTGACTACGTCATCGAGGGCGTCGGCAAGCTGGCGCCCACGGCCGCGATGCTGATGTTCGCGATCGTCTACTTCGGCGTGATGATCGACGTCGGTCTCTTCGACCCGATCGTCCGCGCCATCCTGCGCTTCTGCAAGGCCGATCCCGTGCGCGTGGTGGTCGGTACGGCGGTGCTCGCCGCGATCGTCTCGCTGGACGGCGACGGCTCGACCACCTTCATGATCACGGTCTCGGCGATGTACCCGCTCTACAAGCGGCTCGGCATGAGCCTCGTCGTCATGACCGGCGTCGCCGCCACCGCCAACGGTGTCATGAACACCCTTCCCTGGGGCGGCCCGACGGCCCGCGCGGCCACGGCGCTCAAGCTGGACGCGGGCGACATCTTCGTTCCGATGATCCCGGCGCTCGGCGTCGGACTGCTCTTCGTCTTCGTCCTCGCGTACGTCCTGGGCCGGCGCGAGCGCAAGCGCATCGGCTACCTCAGCCTGGACGACGTGCTCGCGCCGCGGACCGAGACCGTCCTGGTCACGGCCGGCGGCGGCACCGCCGAAGGCGGCGAGGGTACGGGCGAGGGCAAGGCTGCGGGTACGGGCAAGGGCGGGGCCGCGGGTACGGGCAAGGGTGCTACGGGCGGCGCCGCGAGCGGGGCGGGCGGCGGCTCCGGCGCCGCGGTTGCGGAGGGGGACGCGGCGGGGAACGCGGACGGCACCGCGGGCGGCGGCTTCCAGGGGCTCGACCCGCGCCGCGAGACGCTGCGCCCCAGGCTGTACTGGTTCAACGCGGGCCTCACCGTCGCCCTGCTCACCGCGATGATTATGGAGCTGCTGCCGATCCCGGTGCTGTTCCTGCTCGGAGCCGCGCTCGCGCTCACCGTGAACTTCCCGAAGCCGGCCGACCAGAAGGCCCGGCTCGCCGCCCACGCCGACAACGTCCTCAACGTGGCGGGCATGGTCTTCGCCGCCGCCGTCTTCACCGGTGTGCTCACCGGCACGGGCATGGTCAAGCACATGGCCGACTGGCTGGTCGGCGCCATCCCCGAGGGCATGGGTCCGCACATGGCCCTGGTCACGGGCGTGCTCAGCCTGCCGCTCACGTACTTCATGTCCAACGACGGCTTCTACTTCGGCGTCCTGCCGGTGCTCGCCGAGGCGGGCGCGGCGCACGGCGTCTCCCCGCTGGAGATCGCCAGGGCCTCCCTGGTCGGCCAGGCGCTGCACATGTCGAGCCCGCTGGTCCCGGCCGTGTACGTGCTCGTCGGCATGGCGAAGGTGGAGTTCGGCGACCACACCAGGTTCACGGTGAAGTGGGCCGCGTTGACCTCGCTGGTGGTGCTCGCCGCGGGCGTCCTGTTCGGGATCGTCTAGTCCCGCGACCTGACCTTCAGGGCCCCGCAGGGCCCCGGAGGGTCCCTTGGGGGCCCCGCAGGGCCCTTTTGGGCCGGTCGGGAAACGGCCCTTGCGGCCCGGACGGGGCTGAACGGGGCTGGACGGGGCTGGACGGGACGTGGCTGGACGGGGCTCGACGGGGGGCGCCGAGGGCCGGACGGGTGGAAGTCGGAGGGTGGCACGGCACGGTGTCGCGCTCCGTGGCCATGTGGTGACCAATAGTCAGATTATCGGCCCGAGAGATCCGATATCTGACCGACTGGAGGAATCCCGCATGACCGTTCCGGCGCTCCGTCCGCTGCTCACCACCGCCGCCACCGCGCTCGTGATCAGCTCCGCCGCCCTCGCGGGCGCGCCCTCGGCATTCGCCGCGCCCGGCGACAACGGCGACATCAAGATCCATGAGAAGGGCACGGTCGAGCCCGACCCGAGCAACGACCCCAAGGTCTGCGAGTTCCACATCGCCGCCTTCAACTTCGACGGCCTCCAGGACGTCGACTGGCAGATCTTCAACCAGCCGGGGAACAACGGAGCCGTGAAGTCGGGGAGCATCATCCTGGACCAGAACGGCGACGGCTACACCGCCGACATGACGCTCCCCGACGGCATGTACAAGGTCGAGTGGACCTGGGAGGGCCAGCAGGGCGCCAAGAAGAGCAAGGTGTTCCGGGTCGAGTGCGTGACCCCGCCCACCAAGCCGCCGACCCACCCGCCGACCACGGGCGGCAACGGCGACGGCGGCCACCACGGCAAGCCGCCGCACCACAAGCCCCCGCACGGGCCCGTCGGCGCCGGCGGTGGCGGAGCGGCCGACCCGACCTCTCCCGCCACTGACAGCTCCGCCTTCGGCGTCGGATCGGCCATTGCCGCGGGTCTCGCGGGCACCGCCGGCCTGATCCTCATCCGCCGTTCGCGCCGCCGCAACGATGGCGCCGCGTAGGTCCGACCTCCCGCGCGCGGCGGCCCCGGCCGGCCGGGCCCCGGCCCCGCCGCCGTCCGGGCGGAGCCCGCGCAGGTCCCACCCGCGCGGGTCCGCCCGGCGCAGGCGCACCACTCGGCGCCAGCGCAGGCTCCTCCGGCTCGCCAGAACCGTCGCCGTGACCGTCACCCTGGTCGTCGGCGGCGTCTGGTGGGCCCAGGGTGAGGAACCGGCCGGCCCGGCGCTCGCCGCCGGACCCGCGGCGCACGGCGTGACGGCGGACGGCGACGGAAGCCCCGGCGGCAACGGAAAGGGGGCGTCCGGGCACCCGGGCGCCGCCCCGGCCGCCGCCGGGTCGGGGGCCCGTGGCGCGACCGCCGCGCCGAAGCCCCAGCGGCCGCCCGCGCCCCTGGGCCGCTCCCGGCCCACCACCCTCGCCGTCCCCGCGATCACCATCGAGGCGCCCGTCGTCGGACTCGGCCTCGACCGTGCCGGGAGCCTCGCCACCCCGCCCGTCGACAACCCGCGGGTCGTCGGCTGGTACGCCAGCGGCGTCTCCCCCGGAGAACGGGGCACCGCCGTCGTCGTCGGCCACCGCGACACCCGCACCGGACCGGCGATCTTCATCAACCTCAACTCGCTCAACCCCGGCAACACCATCCGGGTCGCCCGTGCCGACGGACGCGTCGCCGTCTTCACGGTCGACCGGGTCCGTACGTACGCCAAGTCGGCCTTTCCGAGCGACGAGGTGTACGGGGCCACCGAACGCCCCGAACTCCGCGTCCTCACCTGCGGCGGAACCTTCGACCCGAAGGAGGGCTACGCCTCCAACATCGTGGTCTTCGCCCACCTCACAGGTGTCGACCGGGAGATCTGACGGGCCCCCGCCACGGACGCCGGGCGTACGACGCCCGGCACCACGGCGACCCGGCAGCGTGCTGATGAGCCCGGACGATCGTGGAATCGACCGAGACGACCCAGTCGAGGTCGCCCTCCGCATCGGTCCGGGCGAGCAGCGTGGTGAAAACCTTATCCAGGTCCCGTCGGCAGCCCACTTCCGCAGCCGGTTGTGGGCACCCTTCCACGAGCCGAAGTGCTCGGGCAGGTCCATCCACGGTGTCCCGGTGCGGTGCTTGAACGCGATCGCGTCGATCACCTGCCGGTGATCACGCCACCGGCCACCCCGCTTCCGTATAACGATCGGATGATCCGAAGGAAGTGGCTAGGCCTGCGGGCCTGGGGAGGCCCCATGCGCCAGACGCCGCGGCCTGTCCGACCCTTATCCGCCGAACGACACACCTAGCTAGGCTCGTCGTGTGATCACAGCCTGGGAGCCCGCGGGCGCGGGTGTACTACGACTTCCCTCGGGTCGGCTCGTTCGTGGTCGAGGGCTCAGTCGACCCCTTCCACCAGGGCCGTTGCCCACCTTCGCGCTCTATCTACTGGGACACGAGCCGCCCTCCGTCGCGTGGGAGGCTCGATGGCTTCGCTGGCCGGACTTCTGGCTGCCGTCCGACCGCGCGGCAGCCGCTGACGCACTGCGCGAGGCGTGGACGCGCGCCGAACACGAGCGCGTCGAGATCGCGTGTGGCGGTGGACGCGGACGCACCGGCACGGCCCTGGCCTGCATCGCCGTGCTGGACGGTGTGCCCAGTCACGAGGCGGTCGCCTACGTCCGCAGGCATTACGCGTCACGCGCCGTGGAGACACCCTGGCAACGACGCTTCGTCTCCCGCTTCCAGTAGGAGCCTGGAGCGGCCATCGGGGGTTTTCCGCCGGATCGGCGACGAGTCGTTGCTGCCGGACCGGACTCCGAAGCGGGCGTCGCCGCCGTATTCATCCGGTCGGCGAGGTGATCCGAAGGAAACGCCCGGTGCCCCGCGAGCAGCGCGAGCGCCTCCTCCGGGCGGCCATCCCGTACGGCGAGTTCGGCACGGACCGACCGCACCTCGTACTGCGCCTGATGGTCGCCCTGAGCCCGGGCGGAACGTTCCGCCGGTTCCAGAAGGGCCGCCGCGCCCGGTTCCGCCGTCCGTATTCGCATGCCGGCCAGGACCACCAGCGCGTACGGGCTGCTCCACGCGGCCTCGGACTCCGCGTCCCGCACGGCCGTCGCCGCCGTCTCGCGCGCCTCGTCCGGCTCCTCGACCGGAGGTGCAGTTCCGCGAGATGGGCCCTCTCGAAGACCGTCGCCGTCGGATCCCCCGAGCGTTCCGCCGGGGCGAGTGCCCGCCGACCCGTCGCGATCGCCTCCCGCCGCCGGCCGACCCGTCGCGATCGCCTCCCGCCGCCGGCCGGCCCGCCGCGCCGTCTCGCGCAGCACCGACAGGACCGAGGCCGGCAACTGGTGGTCCCCGTACGCCTCCGCGTGCGGCAGCGCCCCCTCCGTCACCCGACCCGCCTCCCCGAACCGGCCCGCGAGCCCCAGCGACGTCGCCCGCGCCGCGAGCGCCCGGGCGAGCAGCCCGCGCCGCTCGGGACCGGCCACCGGTCCGCAGCGGCGGGCCGCTGCCGTGCGGGTCGTGGACAGGGCGGGCCGCGGGGCGCGACGATCGGGCGGTGGCCCACGAGGTGGCCGACGAGGTGACCGTGGGGTAGTCGTTCCGGGCCCCTCTGGCGCCAGAAAACTAACAGCGCTAGTTTGGGGTACCGGCGAGTAGCCCGGGCGACCCCGAACGACCGCCCGGCACACCGCCGGCCGGCGGTGTCCACCGGCCGACGGTCCGCCGGTGACACGCACCGCCCGGTGCGCCCGCCGGTTCGCCAGGACACGCACCGCCCGGCGGCCGGCCGGTCTCCGGCGGGCGCACCGCCGGCCGCGCACGCACACCCGTGCCCGACACGCGAGGAGAGACAGCGGATGAAGGCCCACGACGCGATGTACATCGGCGGGGAGTGGCGCCCCGCCGCCTCCACGGAGACCGTTCCCGTGGTCGACCCGGCCACCGAACAGGTCGTCGCCCGGGTCCCGGCCGGCACCGCCGAGGACGTCGACGCCGCCGTGCGCGCCGCCCGCGCCGCCCTCCCCGGCTGGGCCGCCACGCCGCCCGCCGAGCGGGCCGCCCGGCTCGCCGCCCTGCGCGACGCGCTCGCCGCCCGGGCCGAGGAGATCGCCGCCACGGTCACCACCGAGCTCGGCGCCCCGCCGCAGCTCGCCGCCGCCGTGCACACCAAACTGCCGATCGCCGTGGCCGGCTCGTACGCCGAACTCGCCGCCACCCACCCCTTCGAGGAGAAGGTCGGCAACTCCACCGTCTACTCCGAGCCGGTCGGCGTGGTCGCCGCGATCACGCCCTGGAACTACCCGCTCCACCAGATCGTCGCCAAGGTCGCCCCGGCCCTCGCCGCCGGCTGCACGATCGTCCTCAAGCCCGCCGAGGACACCCCGCTCACCGCCCAGCTGTTCGCCGAGGCCGTCCACGAGGCAGGCGTCCCGGCCGGCGTCTTCAACCTGGTCACCGGCCTCGGCACGGTCGCCGGGCAGGCCCTCGCCGAGCACCCCGGCGTCGACCTGGTCTCCTTCACCGGCTCCACCGCCGTCGGCAGGAAGATCGGCGCGCTCGCCGGCGGCGCCGTCAAGCGTGTCGCCCTCGAACTCGGCGGCAAGTCCGCCAACGTGATCCTGCCGAGCGCCGACCTCGGCAGGGCCGTCGCCGTCGGCGTCGCCAACGTCATGTCCAACTCCGGCCAGACGTGCAGCGCCTGGACCCGGATGCTGGTGCACGCCGACCAGTACGAGGAGGCGGTCGGGCTGGCCGCCGCGGCCGTCGCCAAGTACGTTCCCGGCGAACGCGTCGGCCCGCTCGTCAACGCCCGGCAGCGCGACCGGGTCCGCGGCTACATCGAGAAGGGCCTCGCGGAAGGCGCCCGGCTCGTCGCCGGCGGCCCCGACGCCCCGCGCGACACCGGCTACTACGTCTCCCCGACCGTCTTCGCCGACGTCACCCCGGACATGACCATCGCCCAGGAGGAGATCTTCGGCCCGGTCGTCTCGATCATCCGCTACGAGGACGAGGCCGACGCCCTCGCCATCGCCAACGGCACCGTGTACGGGCTCGCCGGCGCCGTGTGGGGCGACCCGGACGAGGCCGTCGCCTTCGCCCGCCGGATGGAGACCGGTCAGGTCGACATCAACGGCGGCCGTTTCAACCCGCTGGCCCCGTTCGGCGGCTGGAAGCAGTCCGGCGTGGGCCGCGAGCTCGGCACGCACGGCCTCGCCGAGTACCTCCAGACCAGGTCCCTGCAGTTCTGAGCGCCGCCGTTCCCAGCGCCGTACCCCGCGTCGTCCGCACAGAAGGAGCCCCACGCGTGATCCGCGCCGCCGTCCTGCCCGCCGTCGGCTCTCCTCTGGAGATCACCGGCATCCAGCTGCCCGAGCCCGGTCCCGGGCAGGTCAGGGTCCGCCTCGCCGCCGCAGGCGTCTGCCACTCCGACCTGTCGCTGTCCAACGGCACCATGCGGGTGCCGGTCCCCGCCGTCCTCGGCCACGAGGGCGCCGGCACGGTCGTCTCCGTCGGCGAGGGAGTCACCCACGTCGCCCCCGGCGACGGCGTCGTCCTCAACTGGGCGCCGTCCTGCGGCGCCTGCCACCACTGCGGACTCGGCGAGGTGTGGCTCTGCGCGAACGCGCTGACCGGCGCCGCGAACGTGTACGCCCGCACCGAGGACGGGACCGAGCTCCACCCCGGGCTCAACGTGGCCGCCTTCGCCGAGGAGACCGTCGTCGCGGGCAACTGCGTGCTGCCCGTCCCCGACGGCGTACCGCTCACCGACGCCGCCCTGCTCGGCTGCGCCGTCCTCACCGGCTGGGGCGCCGTCCACCACTCCGCGCGGGTGCGGGCCGGCGAGTCCGTCGCCGTCTTCGGCGTCGGCGGCGTCGGCCTCGCCACCCTCCAGGCCGCGCGGATCGCCGGCGCCTCGACGGTCGTCGCGGTCGACGTCTCGCCCGAGAAGGAGGCCCTGGCCCGGGCCGCCGGAGCCACCGACTACGTCCTCGCCTCCGAGACCACCGCCAAGGAGATCCGGCGGCTGACCGGAGGCCACGGTGCCGACGTCTCCGTCGAGTGCGTCGGCCGTGCGACCACCATCCGCACGGCCTGGGAGGCCACCCGGCGCGGCGGCCGCACCACGGTCGTCGGCATCGGCGGCAAGGACCAGCAGGTCACCTTCAACGCCCTGGAGATCTTCCACTGGGGCCGCACCCTGTCCGGCTGCGTCTACGGCAACTCCGACCCGGTGAAGGACCTCCCGGTCCTGGCCGAGCACATCCGGGCCGGCCGCCTCGACCTGGGCGCCCTGGTCACCGAACGGATCACCCTGGAGGGCATCCCGGGCGCCTTCGAGAACATGCTCGCGGGCAGGGGCGGCCGGGCGCTCGTCGTCTTCTGACCGCCCGCTTCCGACCGCCCGCTTCCGACCGCCCGCTTCCGCCCGACTGATCCTGACCGCCTGCCCGACCGCCTGCCCGACCGTCTGATCCCGACCGCGCCTGATCCCGACCGCCTGCTGCCCACCATCTGCCGGGTGACGGCAGCGGTCGCTCGGCGACGGGCGGGGGGCTACTCGGTACCGGCGGCGGGCTTCGTGACGGTCCGCGGCCGGGACCGGGACACCGCCACTCCCGCCAGGCACAGCGCGCCGCCGCCGAGCGTGAGCAGTCCCGGCAGCTCGCCGAGGAGCACCCAGGCCATCAGGACCACCAGGGCCGGCACGGCGTAGGTCGTCGCGCCCATCCGCCCCGCGGTCGTACGGGCCAGGGCGTAGGCCCAGGTGGTGAAGGCCAGCGCGGTCGGGAAC
Source organism: Streptomyces sp. NPDC012637 (assembly GCF_042954805.1). Lineage (NCBI taxonomy): Bacteria > Bacillati > Actinomycetota > Actinomycetes > Kitasatosporales > Streptomycetaceae > Streptomyces > Streptomyces sp. NPDC012637. The sequence continues at coordinate 376,153 of NZ_JBIBDS010000009.1, read as the reverse complement.
ACGCCGAGGTAGACCATGTTGAGCGTCGCCGACAGCGGTGCCCGGCCCGCCTCCTCGACCAGCTGCCCGGCGAACGGCAGACAGGCCACCGCCCCGATCGCGCAGCCGAAGGTCGTCACCTGGAGCGCGCTGGCGTGGGCGAGCGCCGGCTTCTGGGAGACGACGCCACCCGCGTACGCGACGGCGGCGAGCAGGCACAGCACCACGCCGAGCACCGAGGCGTGCCCCTCGCCGGAACCGGCCGACATCGACAGGCCGACCGCGACGGCGCCGGCGAAGGACACCGCCATGCCGGCCAGCAGCCGCGGCGGCAGGGACTCCTTGAGGAACCGGGCGCCGAGCAGGGCGATCAGGATCGGGCCGATGTTCACGACCATCGCGGCCGTACCCGCGTCGACCTCCTGCTCGCCCCAGTTCAGGACCACCATGTAGACCCCGAACCACAGCAGCCCGGACGTCACGATCCCGGGCCAGGCGGCCCGCGGCGGCAGGCCCTCGCGCCGTACCAGCAGGACGGCGCCGAGGACCAGGGCGCCCGCGAGGAGCCGGCCGAGGGCGAGGGCGCCGGGGGAGTAGGCGGCACCCGCGCTGCGGATGGAGACGAAGGCGGATGCCCACAGGACGACGGTGACGGCCGCCGCGGCGAGCGCGAGGCGCGAGGTACGGCTGGGCGCGCCCGGCGGACCGACAGAAGCACCGGAGGGGGCGGGAGAGGCGGAGGAGGCGGGAGAAGCGGGGGAAGAGCCGGAGGAGGAACTCGAGGAGGAAGCGGACGAGGCGGCGGAGGTCGGCTGGTTCGGCATGGCACGACCGTAGGGCGCGGACCGTTCGGCGGTCACCGCAATATCGCGGACGCCGGGCCGGGCCGCCGCACCACCACGCGAGGCGCCGGGCCAAGCCGCCGCACCACCACGCGAGGCGCCGGGCCAAGCCGCCGCACCACCACGGCGGACGCCGGGCCACCACCACGGCGGGCGCCGGGCCAAGCCACCGCTCCACCACGCGAGGCGCCGGGTCGGGTCACCGGAGTGCCGTCGGCTCGATGCCGAGCGCCGCGTGCAGCGCCCGTTCCCCGTCCGGCGTCACCTTCACCGCCCGTTCCGAGCCGATCCGTACGCACCAGCCCGCGTCCAGCGCGTGCCTGCACAGAGCCGCGCCCGCGAGCCCCGCGAGGTGCGGCCTGCGCTCGGTCCAGTCGAGGCAGCCGCGTGCGAAGGGCCGCCGCCCCTTCCCCGGTACGAGCGGGACGCCCAGGCCCTCGAACCAGGCCAGGCCGCCGTCGGTGAGCGCGAACCCGGTGTCCTGGCGCAGCAGTCCGCGTGCGGTCATCGCATCGGTGATCGCGATGCCGAGCCTCCCGGCGAGGTGGTCGTAACAGGTCCGCCCGCGTGCCATGGCCTGCCCGGCGCTCGCGGCCCGCAGGTTCCGCGGCGCCTCGGGCACGGCCGGCTCGGCGCGGGCGGCCAGGTCCTCGACGAGGTGCGCGATCCCGGGGTCGGCGAGCCGTACGTAACGGTGCCTGCCCTGCCGCTCCTCGGTGAGCACCCCGCCGGCGACGAGCTTCCCCAGGTGCTCGCTCGCGGTGGACGGCGCCACCCGCGCGTGCCGGGCCAGCTCCCCGGCGGTCCAGGCCCGCCCGTCGAGCAGGGCGAGCAGGAAGGCGGCGCGGGTCTCGTCGGCGAACAGGGCGGCGAGCGCGGCGAGGTCTTTGGGAGCCATGCCGTCAGGGTGCCGCACTCACGCTTCGGTCGTGGCCGAAGTGTCCTGGACCCCCGCCTCGTACTGCATCGCGAGCCCGTCGAGCAGTGCCCGCAGTCCCGTCTCGAACGCGCTCTCGTCGACCTGTTCGCGGCGCTCCGCGAGCAGGTGGGCCTGGCCGAGGTGCGGATAGTCGGCCGGGTCGTACGCGGTCTCGTCGTCGACGAAGCCACGGGCGAAGGAGCCGAGCGCGGAGCCGGTGATGAAGTAGCGCATCAGGGCGCCGATGCGGGTGGCCTGGGCCGGTGGCCAGCCGGCCCGGACCATCGCGCCGAAGACCGCGTCGGCGACCTTGAGGCCGGCCGGGCGGCGGCCCGGGCCCTGGGCGAGCAGCGGTACGAGGTTCGGGTGGTCGGTGAGCGCGGCGCGGTAGGAGACGGCCCAGTCGTGCAGGGCGGTGCGCCAGTCGCGGGAGTCGTCCGGAGCGAACATCGACAGGTCGACCTTGGCGCTGACCCCGTCCGCGACCGCGTCCAGGATCTCGTCCTTGGTCCGGAAGTGGTTGTAGAGCGAGGGGCCGCTGACGCCCAGTTCGGCAGCGAGGCGCCGGGTGGAGAGGGCGGCGAGCCCCTCGGCGTCCACGAGTGCTCCCGCCGTCTCGACGATGCGGTCTCGGCTGAGGAGGGGCTTGCGCGGGCGGGCCATGGCGCACATAGTAGGCGGGAGCAAGAAAACTAGCAGTGGTAATTAAAGTGGGGCGGTCAAGCCGGGACGGCGGCCTGTCGTGGGCGGGCCGGTTCCGGCGGCCGCCGGTCGGCGGCGGAAGGCGGCGCGATGAACCTGGAGCTCAGCGAGGAGCAGGAGGCCGTACGGCAGCTCGCACGGGACTTTGTCGCGCGCGAGGTCGCCCCGCACGTCGTCGCGTGGGACCGCGCCGAGAACGTCGACCGGGCGATCGTGAAGAAGCTCGGTGCCGTCGGCTTCCTCGGCCTGACGATCCCCGAGGAGCACGGCGGGTCCGGCGGCGACCACCTGTCCTACTGCCTCGTCACCGAAGAGCTCGGCCGCGGCGACTCCTCGGTCCGCGGCATCGTCTCCGTCTCGCTCGGCCTCGTCGCCAAGACCATCGCCTCCTGGGGCGACGAGGAGCAGAAGCGCACCTGGCTGCCCCGGCTCGCCTCCGGTGAGGCCGTCGGCTGCTTCGGCCTCACCGAGCCCGGCACCGGCTCCGACGCCGGGAACCTCGCCACCCGGGCGGTCCGCGACGGCGACACGTACGTGATCGACGGCGGCAAGACGTTCATCACCAACGGCACCTGGGCCGACGTCGTGCTGCTCTTCGCCCGCACCGGCGCCGCGCCCGGCCACAAGGGCGTCTCCGCCTTCCTCGTCCCCGCCGACACCCCCGGCCTGACCCGCCGCGCCCTCCACGGCAAGCTCGGCCTGCGCGGCCAGGCCACCGCCGAGCTGGTCCTGGAAGGCGTCCGCGTGCCGGCGAGCGCGATGCTCGGCCCGGAGGGCAAGGGCTTCTCCGTCGCCATGTCCGCCCTGGCCAAGGGCCGGATGTCGGTCGCGGCCGGCTGTGTCGGCATCGCCCAGGCCGCCCTCGACGCGGCGGTGCGGTACGCGGGGGAGCGCGAGCAGTTCGGCAAGCCCATCGCCTCGTACCAGCTCGTCCAGGAGCTGATCAGCGACATCGCCGTCGACGTCGACGCGGCCCGGCTGCTCACCTGGCGGGTCGCCGACCTCGTCGACCGCGGCCGGGACTTCGCCACCGCCGCGTCCAAGGCCAAGCTGTACGCCTCCGAGGCCGCCGTGCGCGCGGCGAACAACGCCCTGCAGGTCTTCGGCGGGTACGGCTACATCGACGAGTACCCGGTCGGCAAGCTGCTCCGGGACGCCCGCGTCATGACGCTGTACGAGGGCACCAGCCAGATCCAGAAGCTCATCATCGGCCGGGCGCTGACGGGCGTCTCGGCGTTCTGAGTACCCGCTGAGTACGAGGGCGGATGTGGCGGGGGCCACATCCGCCCGATGCTGTCCCGCATGAGCGACCCACTCGTCAAACAGCAGCAGAACACCGCCGCCTACTACGTGCAGGCGGTCGTCTCCTTCGGCCTCGCCCTCCTGGCCGTGACCGTCGGGATCTACAAGCTCGACGCCAGCGCCTGGGTCCGCGCCTTCCTCGCGGTGGCGGTCCTCTACCTCACCACCTCCGCCTTCACCCTGGCCAAGGTCGTCCGTGACCGGCAGGAGCTCGGCACCCGCAATCTCTAAGCGCTTGCTCACCGGCGTTGTATGGTGTTCGTCCCTGACGGCCCGAGGAGGAGTGTGCGATGAGCGCGGCGGAGGAGACGCCCGGCGGCGAGGACATGCCGTGGGGCGAGGTGACGCCCGAAGCCGCCCGGCGCCTGCTGGTCGCGGCCGTCGACGCGTTCGCCGAGCGCGGCTACCACGCCACCACGACCCGGGACATCGCGGGCCGGGCCGGCATGAGCCCGGCCGCGCTCTACATCCACTACAAGACCAAGGAAGAGCTGCTCCACCGGATCAGCCGGATCGGCCACGACAGGGCCCTGGAGATCCTGCGGGCCTCCGCCGACGGTCCGGGCCCGGCGGCCGAGCGGCTCGCGGACGCCGTCCGCTCCTTCGTCCGCTGGCACGCCGAGCGGCACACCACCGCCCGGGTCGTGCAGTACGAGCTCGACGCCCTCGGCCCCGAGCACCGCACCGAGATCGTGGCGCTGCGCCGCGAGTCGGAGGCGACCGTGCGGCGGATCCTCAACGAGGGCGTGGCGGCGGGGGAGTTCGACGTCCCTGACGTGGCCGGCACCACGGTCGCGGTGCTCTCCCTCTGCATCGACGTCTCGCGCTGGTTCAACACCCAGGGCCGCCACACCGCCGACGAGGTCGGCGCGCTCTACGCCGACCTCGTGCTGCGGATGGTCGGCGCTCAGAAGTAGTAGCGGGAGACCGACTCCGCGACGCAGACCGGCTTGTCGCCGCCCTCGCGCTCGACGGTCACCGTCGCCGTGACCTGCACCCCGCCCCCGGCCTCCGTCACCTCGGTGAGGACGGCGGTGGCGCGCAGCCGCGAGCCGACCGGCGCGGGAGCGGGGAAGCGGACCTTGTTCGTGCCGTAGTTGAGGCCCATCTTCATGCCCTCGACCCGCATGATCTGCGGCACCAGGGTCGGCAGCAGGGAGAGCGTCAGATAGCCGTGGGCGATCGTCCTCCCGAACGGGCCGGCCGCGGCGCGCTCCGGGTCGACGTGGATCCACTGGTGGTCGCCCGTGGCCTCGGCGAACTGGTCGATCCGCTTCTGCTCGATCTCCAGCCACTCGCTGTGCCCCAGCTGCTCGCCGACCCCGGCGCGCAGCTCGTCGGCGGACGTGAAGATCCTCGGCTCGGCCATGTTCCCGCTCCCTCTCAGGTGGAAGTGTCTAAGCGCTTGCTCAGCATGTGCGGCGAGAGGTCTCCTGTCAACGGAACAGGCCCCCTCACGTAGGCTCGGACGAGTGCCGCAGATTCCCGAGAAGATCCACGAACTGACCGTCGGCCAGCTGTCCGCGCGCAGCGGGGCGGCCGTCTCGGCCCTGCACTTCTACGAGGCGAAGGGCCTGATCACCAGCCGCCGTACGAGCGGGAACCAGCGCCGCTACGGTCGCGACACCCTGCGCAGGGTCGCCTTCATCCGCGCCGCCCAGCGGGTCGGCATCCCGCTCGCCACCGTCCGCGACGCACTCGCGCAGCTCCCCGAGGAGCGCACCCCGACCCGCGAGGACTGGGCCCGGCTGTCGGGGACCTGGCGGGCCGAGCTGGACGAGCGGATCAAGCAGCTCGGCCGGCTGCGGGACCACCTGAGCGACTGCATCGGCTGCGGCTGTCTCTCCCTCGAGAACTGCGTGCTGTCCAACCCCGACGACGTGTTCGGCGAGCGGCTCACCGGCTCGCGCCTGCTGCCCGAACGGCGGGAGGCATAGGAACAGGGGCCCGCCACCCCCGTGGGCGGGCCCCTGTTCGGCTCGGCAGGCGGGCGTCACTCGTACTCGGTGCCGCCCTTGCGGGTCAGATAGGCCGGGCTGACCGCCTTCGCTATCGCGCGTCCGCCGACGACCGGGCTGTACCGCTCGGTCACCGGGCGGATCACCACGCCCTCGCGCAGGTGCAGCTCACTCCCGGACACCGTCTCCCGGCCGCTCGCGAGGACGAGGACGGTGTCGAGGTCGTACGGGCCGGTGAACAGCCGTGGTACGAGCGGCAGTTCGCCCGGCTCGAGCACCTCGGCCGGATCCAGCCACCGCACCTGCCCGTCGATCTCGGCGGACAGGTCGAACAGCGCGAAGCCGACACCCTCCTCGGCGCGGGCGTTCGCCCCGTACGCCAGGTCCTGCACCCCAGCGCCGTACACCTCGCCGAACAGGCCGACGCGCCGGGCGCCGAGGCGGGCGGCGAGCCGGGCCGCGACGGCGGACAGGCCGTGGCCGTGGACGGCGCGCCAGTACAGGTTGCGCGGGTCCTCCTTCAGCGCCAGGCCCTTCGCGCCGAAGCCCTTGGACGAGACGACGGTCCGGTCCTCCTCGGCGAGATAGGTGACGAGGCAGGCCGTGCCGTGCAGCTTCTCGGTGAGGACCACCGGCTCGCCCGGCTCGAAGACGTCCGGGAAGCGGTGCAGGTTCTCGATGTCCACCCACGGCAGCAGATCCGGCGCCGCCTCCACGTCCCCGCTCATCGTCGGCGGGATCGGCGGCGCCCACTTCGTGATCCCGAGCAGCTCCGCGAAGTCCGTGCCGTCCTCCGCCGCCTGCTTCAGGTCCACCCCGTCGAGCGCCTTCGGCCGGCACACCAGTCCCTGCGACAACTCCCCTCGCAGCCGTACCGCCTTGACCCGGTCCGAGGCCTTCCCGGCGAGCCGGCCGGTCAGCCCCAGCTCCTCGACGAGCGCGGCGGGCAGCACGGCCTGTTCCGGAATGTAGACCGCCACGTCGCCCGTCCGGTAACTGCCCTTCGCGACGACCGCCCGGTAGAGGCCGACCTGCGCGAGTTCGAGCGCGTCGGCGTTGGGATGGTCGTGGACGGTCAGGGTCTCGGCGGTGACGCGCAGCGTGGACATTCAGGACTCCGGTCGGTCGGTGGGTTTCCCGTGTGTGGTCATCGCCGCACACTCTGACGGCTCCCAATTCCACTGGGCGAACGGTTTGTCGGCTGGTAGCGTCGCTCTCTTCGCCGGGCGTCGACCCGGCGGAGTCCCGTCAGGACCGTCGCCGTGCCCGATACGCCGCTCCCTCCCGCCCTCGCCGCCGCCCTCCGGCACGTCGAGGAGGTCTTCCGCGGCATGACCGCGAGCCCCGACGGGTGCCTGCACTGCTACGGCGCCGAGGAGTTGGCGCTGCTCGCGACACCCGACGTCCGGCTGGACGACGACCTGCTGCGGATGATGTGCCACGAGGCGCCCGACATCTTCGGCGACCATCCGGCCGTGATGCGCCGTCTGGTGCCGCAGTTCCTCGCGTTCGTGGCCGGTGGGCGCTTCGACGGCGCCGGGTACCAGCCGACGGGCCTGGGCCGCACCGCGTGGTGGAGGTGGCCCCCGGAGCAGGCCGGTGCCGTCGACGCGTTCCTCTCCGTCTGGTGGGCCGAGACGCTGGCCACACCCGATCCCGACCCCGACGTACAGACGGTCTTCCAACTCTGCGCCGACATGCGCCAGTCGGTGACGCCGATGCTCGACCATTGGGCAGCCTCGCGGCCCGGGGGGACGCAGGAGCGTCACCTGGCGGAGTGGGTGGACCGGTGGATCGACGACCTGCTCAGCGACTACGGCACGTCGCTCTCCCCCTGGTTCCCGGACCCCCTCGTCGAGCTCCAGACCTGGCTCCTCCGGCACGCCTCCCACCTCGACCCACGGGTCCCGCTGCTCGCGCTGCCGTACGACGAGCGGTGGCTCGTCTACGACGAGACGGTCGCCGCGGCGGGCTCGGCGAGGGCCGCCGAGACCAGCTGAGCGTTGGAGCGGGCCGGCGTGCCGTCCGGGAGCAGCAGGGTGTCCTCCAGTCCCGTGCGGGCGGCCAGGCCCAGCCGGCGGGCGAGCCGGAAGAGCGGCCAGGCCGCGCCGTCGCGGCCGTGGAGCAGGACCGGGCGGCCGTGCGGCGAGCGGGCGAGCGTCGCGAGGAGGGCGAGTGCCGCCTCCTCCGACGCGGCCTCGGCGAGGACCCGCGGCACGCGCGGGGCCGGCGAGGAGCGCAGGAAGCGCGCCGGGCCGTCGGTGCCCTGGCGCAGGACCGCGTCCACGGCGACGCCCCGGTCGAGCAGGGCCGTCGCGAGGGCCTCGGCGCCCGGCTCGTGCCAGGCGACCGTCGCCCGGTCCGGCAGCACCGTCCAGGACCGCACCCGGGCGAGCCTGCGCACCGGGTCGGGCTCCGCGCGGGCGCCGGTCGTCACCCCCACCGGTACGTCGCCGCCCACGGCCGCGCGGATCGCGGTGAGCGTGTCCGCGAGCACCCGCGGCGAGAGCGTGTCGCTGCCGCAGGGCGTCCTGGGGTGGACGTGCACCTCGTCCGCGCCCGCGGCGACCGCCGCGGCCGCCGCCTCGGCCATCGCGACCGGGGACATCGGCACTCCGGCCGCGTCCCCGGGCCCGCGGCCCCCGTTGAGACACACCTGGAGCATCAGGCCACCGACGCCAGCCGGGACACGTCACCGCGGGTCCTGGCCAGGGCCCGGGGCGTCAGCACGCCCCGCGGTATCAGCACCCCGCAGTCCTCGCACACCGGCCCGAACCACGGCTCGTCCCGCAGCTCCGACCGCCACTCGATGCGCGGGCCCGCGCACACCGGGCAGTGCTCGCCCGGGCCGCTCCGCAGCGCTTCCACCAGCCGTCCGACCACCTCCGGCAGCGGCTCCGAGGGATGGCGCGCCGGGTCGTCGCAGCGGGCCACCCCGTTGCCGCCCCAGATCCTGCGGTGCCACTCGTCGAGCCCGCCCGGCCGGCGCAGCCCGCCGTGTTTCTCGCGCCGCCGCCGCTCGGCGAACTCCTTCTCGTACGCGAGCCACACCGAGCGGGCCGCCTCCAGTTCGTCGAGCGCGGCCACCAGGCGGTTCGGATCCGCCTCCCGGTCCTCGGGACCGAATCCGTGCCTACGGCACAGATGGTCCCAGGTCGCCCGGTGACCGTAGGGCGCGAACCGCTCCAGGCACTTGCGCAGCGAATACCGTCGCAACGCCGTGTCGCACCCCGGATCGCGGACCTGTCTCGCGAGACTCCGGAACCCGGCCATCGTCTGCCACCTCCGTCGCTAGCACTCCGGCGATATGAGAGGGACGAACGAGCGGCGCTTCCTGTTCCATCGACGGGCGGATGGCAGCCATCCGGACACCGAAGCCCGGTCATCCGGACACTGATGCGGTCATCCGGACGCCGATGCCCGGTCATCCGGACAGGGGTGTCCGGTCATCGGCCGACCGGCTGGGGCGGTCGCGGGCGGACGGGCGGACGGACGGGCGGATGGGCGGACGGGGGACGGGAGACGGGGGGCGGGGGGATGAGGGGACGGGGGGATGAGGGGACGGGGGCGTCAGTTGAAGCGGCCGGCCCGGGCCACCACCCGGGCCAGTTCCTCGTGGCAGATGTCGCTGTGTTCGGCGACGACCTGTGACGCGTCCACGCTCACGCAGCCCGAACCCGGCAGCCCGTCCCGCAGCACGGCCCCGAGCGTGCGGGCGGCCGTGCCCGGGACGGCCTGGACGCCGTCGTAGCCGACGGCCCACCAGCGCCGGTCGTCGCCGAGCAGCGACTCGTCGTCACGGGCGAGCCGGGAGGCCAGCGGGTAGAAGACCCTCAGCGCCGTGTCGTGGTGCGAGTGGCAGGCCACCAGCGGGCCGTCGACCCGGCCCTGGAGCCCGCCGAGCGAACCCCGCCGGCCCTGGTCGTGCGGGAGCCGGTCCGCGAAGGCGTAGTGGGAAAACGCGCCCTGAAGCAGCGTCACCGACTTCACGTTGCGGACGCCGGGAGGCAGCCCGCGCAGGCCGTGCGAGACGAGCCGGGCGCCGAAGCTGTGGCCGACGAGATGGACGCGCAGCTCCGGCGCCCGGCGTGCCAGGTCACCGAGCAGCGGGCCGAGACCGCGCTCGCCGACGACGCCCGCCCGGCGCTTCATCGTGAAGTACGTCGCCTGGCGGAGCGCCTCCTTCGCGCCCCGCCACAGCCGCTTGACGCGGTCGCCGCCGAACAGCGACTCGGCGCCGACGGCCGCCACCAGGCCCGCCGCTGCCGACGCCGCGGCGTCGTGGACGCCGGCCTCGGCCGCCGTCCCGGCCTCGTGGGCGTCGGCGAACATCGTGTACACCGTCAGCGGATCGGCCACCAGGAACGCGGGCACCTCGGTCGCGACCAGACCTTCCCCGGCGGTGCCCGTCAGCTCCCTCAGCAGTCCCGCGAACTCGGCGAACGCCGCCTCGTCCGCCGGCTCCTCCGCGAGCAGCTCCGCGATGCGGGCCACCGTCGCCGCCCGGCCGGGGACGACCGCCACCAGCGCCGGGTAGTCCGGAACCCGTTCGTCCGAGAACATCATCGACGGCCAGACCAGGCCCGCGTACCCGAGCCGCGTCGCGCCGCCCGTCACCCCGGGGAAGGGGGCGAAGAAGCGGTCGAAGAGGCCGCTCGCGACCGCGCGCGAGTTGTTCCAGCCGTGCGTGAAGAGCACCAGGTCCGTGCAGCCCCGGCGGGCCAGTGACGCGAGCGCGTCCGCCTGGCCCGCCGGGCCGTCGCCGTCCTTGTCGAAGTCCACCTCGCGGTACGGCTCGACACTCGTCACCGTCATGGGCCCGTCCCTCCGCGCCGAGGTACGCCGTTGGCACCGGGATTCTGCCCGGGCCGGGGGACGGCCAGTCGTCAGCCGAGCAGGCGCGCCGCCGAGATCTCCGGGAAGTGCATCACCGCGTCGTACGAGGCGGCGAGCCGCACCGGTGTCGTGTCATCGGCCCAGGGGTACACGGTGCCGATCGCCCGGGTCGGCCGGGCCCCGCCCAGCCACTCCCGCGCGGCCGGCGTGGCCGTGCGCAGGTCGATCAGGAAGGGGCGCGGCGCGACCCGGTCCAGGACGTGCTCGTTGCTGTCCGGCCCCAGCCGGCTTACGGAGAACACCCGGACCGGCTCGCCCGGCGTCCCGGCGTCGTGCGCGTTGAACGAGCCCCGCCCGAAGGCGGCCCCGACCGTCACGTAGTCCCGGCCGAGAGCGTCCCGCAGGAAGGCGCCCTGGGTGCGCGGGTAGTGCTTCGGCATCGTCGTCTCGTAACCGACGTGCCCGTTGTGCGCGGACAGCACCATCCGGTCGCCGGTGTGCCGCTGCCACCACACGGTGTTCTCGGCCATGATCCGGTCGCGGTAGAGCATGGCCTCGCCCACGTGCTCCTCCGAGGTGAGGTCGTACGAGTACTCCGTGCCGACCTGGGCGATGGCCCGGGCGTGCTGCACCGCCCACGTGTGCGCCTCACGGGCGGCGCGGTCCCGCCCGGCCGGCTTCTGCCGCTCCAGCAGGGCGAGGGCCCGGTTCACGTCGGCCGCCATCGCCCGCCGTTCGGCGAGCGGCCTGACCAGGTAGGCGTTCATCCAGCCGTCGACGTCGCCGCCGGCCGGCCGGGAGGCGCGGTACAGCTCGTGGAAGCGGGGGAGCAGCTCAGGCCGCGTCCGGGCCACGTGGCCGGTGACCTCGTCGAAGAGGTTCGGGCCCGCGTAGCCGAGGTCGTTGCCCATGAAGCGCACCTGGTGCTGCGGGTGGCGCAGGTTGTGCCGCCGCATCCAGGTGAACAGGTCCAGGTACTCCTCGGTGTTCCAGAAGGCGTACGCGTTCTGGAACTCGTCCCGCATGATCTTCCGGATGTCGCCCCTGCCGAACCGCACGTAGTCGTCGACGAGCAGGCCGGTGCTCCAGTTGGCCTCCAGGGCGAAGGTGGTGAACCCCTGCTCCTCCACGAGCCGTTCGAACATCCGGTGCTTGGCCTCGAAGAACTCGGCCGAGCTGTGCGTGGCCTCGCCGATGCCCACCACCTTCGCCGAGCCCACGATCCGCTCCAGGGTGCGGGCGTCGCTCAACGGGCGTGCGGTGACAGCGAGTTCCCTGGCGGGATCGGTGTTGTCGGCCTCCCGCGGCTGGGCGGCCGGTGCCGCCCGCGCGGCCGGGGCCGCGGGGGCGGCCGGCGCGGCCTGGGCGGCCGGGGCGAGCAGGCCCACGCACAGGGCGGCGAGGAGGGCGCCGAGGGGACGGCGGTGACGCCGTAAGGAAGTCTTCATGATCCGATCCTCGGCTCCGGAGACCGCGCCGGCCCATCCCGGCGGCCCCCGGACCGGAGGGGGGACAACCCCCGTACGGGGACGGCTTCCCTCGTACGGGGACGACCCTGCCCATGGGTTGCCCCTTGGGGTTGCCCCTGCCCATGGGCTGTCCCTTCCCTGGTGGTGCCCCTGTCCTGGGACAACCCCGGCCCGTGGGCGGGTTCTAGCGGTACATCAGGTACTCCCGTCGCACGGCCCGGAACGCCGCGAGGTCCGTCTCCCAGGCGGCGACCACCTCGTCCGCCGTCGCGCCCGCGTCGATCAGCGTGCGCACGCGGGTCGAGCCGGTCAGCTTGTCGATCCAGTTGTCCGCGCGCCACGCGAAGCCGCTCCAGCTGCGGCGCGCGGTGACGAGGAGCGCGATCCCGGTCCGCACCGGGTCGAAGACCTCGCGGTCGTGCACCATCAGCTGCACACCGCCGACGGTCTTCCCCTGGAACTTCGAGAAGGTCGGCGCGAAGTACGCCTCCCGGAAGCGGACGCCCGGCAGGTCCAGCGCGTTCGCGGCCTCCGCCCACCGGCCGTCGATCCCCTCCGCGCCGAGCAGCTCGAACGGGCGGGTGGTCCCGCGGCCCTCGGACAGGTTGGTGCCCTCGAAGAGGCAGGTGCCCGAGTACACGAGCGCGGTGTCGGGCGTCGGCATGTTCGGGCTCGGCGGCACCCACGGCAGACCGGTCGCGTCGAAGAAGTCGTCGCGCCGCCAGCCGCTCACCGCGACCGTCTCCAGCGTCACCGGCTTCGCCAGGAACTCGCCGTTGAACAGCCGGGCCAGCTCCGCCACCGTCATCCCGTGCGCCTGCGCGATCGGCTCGCGGCCCACGAAGGTCGCGAACGCCCGGTCCAGGACGGGGCCGAGCGCGGCCCGCCCGGTCACCGGGTTCGGCCGGTCGAGGACGACGAAGCGCTTGCCCGCGAGCGAGGCCGCGACCATGCAGTCGTAGAGCGTCCAGATGTACGTGTAGAAGCGGGCGCCCACGTCCTGGATGTCGAACACGACCGTGTCCACGCCCGAGGCGGTGAAGACGTCCGCGAGCGGCTGACCGCTCTTCAGGTACGTGTCGTAGACGGGAAGTCCGGTCGCCGGGTCGTCGTAGCGGCCCTCCGAACCACCGGCCTGGGCGGTGCCGCGGAAGCCGTGCTCGGGGCCGAATACGGCGACCAGGTCGACGCGTTCGTCGGCGTGCATCACGTCCACGACGTGCCGGGCGTCCGCGGTGATGCCGGTCGGGTTGGTGACCACGCCGACCCGCCGGCCGGCGAGCTGCGCGTAACCGTCGGCGGCGAGCCGCTCGAAGCCGGTGCGCACCCGGCGGCCCCGGCCGGGCGGCGCGTCGGCGGCGGCCGGTCCGGCCCCCGCCGTCACCGCCGCCGCGCCGAGCGCTCCGCTCGCGGCCAGCAGTCCCCGTCTGGACAGGCTCATGAAGAAACCTCCTTGATCGCCTTCCGTGACATGCCCACGCACGCTAACGCCGCGGAGCCCGCCACGGAACGAGGCGTACCGCCACGTCCTGTCCCCAGGGCGGCCGGCCTCGGCGGGGGAGGGCGCTCCGCACCCTTCCCCGGCTCCATACCGACCGGTTAGTCTGCCCGCACAGCCGTGAGCGAGAGGTGGGCCGGGATGAGTTCGGTGCAGGGTGCGGGAGTGGTCGTCACGGGAGCGGGAGGCGGTATCGGGGCCGCGCTCGCCAGGCGCTTCGCCGCCGAGGGCGCGCGCGTCGTCGTCAACGACCTCGACCCCGGCCGCACCAAGGCCGTCGCCGACGAGATCGGCGCCCTGGCCGTGCCAGGCGACGCCTCCGCCGTCGTCGAGGAGGCCCGCGAGGCGCTGGGCGGCACCGTCGACGTCTGGTGTGCCAACGCCGGACTCGCCTCGCCCGGCGACGCCTTCGCCGACGAGGACGTGTGGGCGGCCGCCTGGGACGTCAACGTGATGGCCCACGTCCGCGCCGCCCGCGCCCTGCTGCCCGACTGGCTGGAGCGCGGCGGCGGCCGCTTCGTCTCGACCGTCTCCGCCGCCGGACTGCTCACCATGGTCGGCGCCGCCCCGTACAGCGTCTCCAAGCACGGCGCGTACGCCTTCGCCGAATGGCTCTCGCTCACCTACCGCCACCGCGGCCTCAAGGTCCACGCCATCTGCCCGCAGGGCGTGCGCACGGACATGCTCACCGCGGCCGGATCGGCCGGCGAGCTGGTGCTCGCGCCGACCGCCATCGAGCCCGAGGACGTCGCCAACGCGCTCTTCGACGCCATGGCCGCCGACCGCTTCCTCGTCCTGCCGCACCCCGAGGTGGCCGACTTCTACCGGGCCAGGGCCGCCGACCCCGAACGGTGGCTCGGCAACATGAACCACATCCAGCGGAAGTGGGAAGGAGCGGGCGCATGACCGACACCGACGCCGGCAACGGCTCGATCTACGCCGCCAGGCCCTGGCTTGGCCGGCTCAGCGAGGCCCAGCGGGCGCCGATCGATCCCCCGCCCACCCTCCTGCACGCCTTCCGGGCCGCTGTCGCCCGCACGCCCGGGCATCCCGCCCTCGCCTACTTCGACGGCCGGATCACCTACCGCGAGGCCGACGCCCTCTCGGACTCCGTCGCCGGCCACCTCGCCGCCCGCGGTGTCGAGCGCGGCGACCGCGTCGCGGTCATGTTGCAGAACAGCCCGCACTTCGTCCTCGCCCTGCTCGGCGCGTGGAAGGCCGGCGCCACCGTCGTCCCGCTCAACCCGATGTACAAGTCGGCCGAGGTCGGTCACGCCCTGCGCGACTCCGGCGCCCGCGCCGTCGTCTGCTCCGACCGCGCCTGGGCCGGTCACGTGCGCGACGCCGCGGCCGGCACCGGCGTCGCCGTCGTCCTCACCGCCGACGAGCGCCAGCTCCAGACCCGCGACGACCCGCGCGTCCTCGGCTTCGCACCCGACCCCGGCGCCACCGGCACCGCCACCGACGCCGACGACCTCCTCGCCGTCGCCCGCGCCGGCCACCCGGCACCCGCGGACCGCGAGCTCACCACCGACGACATCGCCCTGATCAGCTACACCTCCGGCACCAGCGGCACGCCCAAGGGCGCCCTCAACCTCCACCGGGGCCTCGTCCACAACGCCGAACGCCAGCGCACCGGCCACCCGGTGCCGCCCGGCGCCGGCTACTTCGTCCTCGCCCCGCTCTTCCACATCACGGGCCTCGTCTGCGAGCTCGGCGCCTGCTTCGCCAACGCCGGCACCCTCGTCCTCGCCTACCGCTTCGAGCCCGGCGTCGTCCTCGACGCCTTCCTGGAGCACCGGCCCGCCTACACCGTCGGCCCGTCCACCGCCTTCATGGCGCTCGCCGCCCACCCGGCCGCGACGCCCGACCACTTCTCGTCCTTCCTGGTCGTGTCGTCCGGCGGCGCGCCCGTCCCGCCCGCGCTCGTCGAGAGGTTCCGCGCCGGCTTCGGCCCGTACCTGCGCAACGGCTACGGCCTCACCGAGTGCACCGCGCCCTGTGCCGCCGTACCGCCGGAGCACGAGGCGCCCGTCGACCCGGTCTCCGGCACCCTCTCGGTCGGCGTGCCGGGACCGGACACCGTGGTCCGCATCCTCGACGAGGACGGCGCCGAGGTGCCCTTCGGCACGCACGGCGAGATCGCCGTCCGCGGCCCGCAGGTCGTCCCCGGCTACTGGGGGCTGCCCGAGGCCACCGCCGCCGCCTTCCCCGACGGGGAACTGCGCACCGGCGACATCGGCTTCATGGACGAGGACGGCTGGCTGTACGTCGTCGACCGCAAGAAGGACATGATCAACGCCTCCGGCTTCAAGGTCTGGCCGCGGGAGGTCGAGGACGTCCTCTACACCCACCCGGCCGTCCGCGAGGCCGCCGTCGTCGGCGTCCCGGACGCCTACCGCGGCGAGACCGTCAAGGCCTACGTGAGCCTCCGCCCGGGCGCCGTGGTCGAGCCCGGCGAGCTCTCCGACTACTGCGAGCAGCGGCTGGCCGCGTACAAGTACCCGCGCGAGGTCGAGATCCTGCCGGAGCTGCCCAAGACGACAAGTGGGAAGATCCTCAGGCGGGACCTGCGGTCCCCGAAGTGAGCACCAGCAGCACGAGCGGCACCAGCATGAAGGAAAGGCGGCCCAGCATGGCCAGGACGACGGACGGGAACGGCACCCCCGTCCCCCAGAGGCTCCTCGCCGCCGCCACCCGGCTCTTCGCCGAGCGGGGGTACGACCGGACCTCCGTCCAGGAGATCGTGGAGGCGGCGGGCGTCACCAAGGGCGCCCTCTACCACTACTTCGGTTCCAAGGAGGACCTGCTCCAGGAGGTCTACGCCCGGGTGCTGCGCCTCCAGCAGGAGCGGCTCGACGCCTTCGCGGACGCCGACGCGCCGATCGGGGACCGGCTGCGCGGCGCCGCCGCCGACGTGGTCGTCACCACGATCGAGAACCTCGACGACGCGGCGATCTTCTTCCGCTCCATGCACCACCTGAGCCCGGAGAAGAACAAGCAGGTACGGGCCGAGCGGCGGCGCTACCACGAGCGGTTCCGGGCGCTGATCGAGGAGGGCCAGCGGGCCGGGGTGTTCTCCGACGCCACGCCCGCCGACCTGGTGGTGGACTACCACTTCGGCTCGGTTCACCACCTGTCGACCTGGTACCGCCCGGACGGGCCCCTGACCCCGCAGCAGGTCGCCGACCACCTCGCCGACCTGCTGCTGCGGGCCCTGCGCCCGTAGGGGGGCGGGTACTCGCCCGTACGGGCAGCAGTCGAGCCCCCGGGGCGGACGCCCCGGCCCGGGTCGGCCTCGCCGCGCCGACGCCCAGGAACGAGCCGCTGCTGACGCCGTGCATGTCGGCCGCGGCGGACATGCCGGTCACGCAGGGCGGGTACACCCTGCGCGACCGGCGTGCCTGAGCGGTACGCGCCCCGTCACAGGTACTTCTTCAGCTCCCGCCGGGCCAGCGAACGCTGGTGCACCTCGTCAGGGCCGTCCGCGAGCCTGAGGGTGCGGGCCGCGGCCCACAGCTCGGCGAGCGGGAAGTCCTGCGAGACGCCGCCGGCGCCGTGCACCTGGACGGCCCTGTCGATGATGTCGACGACCGCGCGCGGCGTGGCGATCTTGATCGCCTGGATCTCCGTGTGCGCGCCCCGGTTGCCGACGGTGTCCATCAGCCAGGCCGTCTTCAGGACGAGCAGCCGCAGCTGCTCGAGCGTCACCCGGGCGTCCGCGATCCAGTTCTGCACCACGCCCTGCTGGGCGAGGGCCTTGCCGAAGGCATGGCGGGACACGGCCCGCCGGCACATCAGCTCCACGGCCCGCTCGGCCATGCCGATCAGCCGCATGCAGTGGTGGATGCGGCCCGGCCCGAGGCGGGCCTGGGCGATGGCGAAGCCCCCGCCCTCCTCGCCGACCAGGTTCGCGGCGGGGACCCGGACGTCGTCGAACACCACCTCGGCGTGGCCCCCGTGCGAGTGGTCCTCGTAGCCGTACACCTGCATCGCACGCCGCACCTCGACGCCGGGGGTGTCGCGCGGGACCAGGATCATCGACTGCTGGCGGCGCGGGTCGGCGCCGTCGGGGTCGGTCTTGCCCATGACGATGAAGATCCTGCAGTCGGGGTTCATCGCCCCGGAGATGTACCACTTGCGCCCGCTGATGACATACGAGTCGCCGTCCCGCCGGATCCGGGTCTCGACGTTGGTGGCGTCGGAGGACGCCACCTCGGGCTCGGTCATGGCGAAGGCCGAGCGGATCTCGCCCGCGAGCAGCGGCTCCAGCCACTGCTTCTTCTGCGCCTCGTCGCCGAACTGGGCGAGCACCTCCATGTTCCCGGTGTCGGGGGCCGCGCAGTTGAGGGCGGTGGGCGCGAGGTGCGGGCTGCGGCCGGTGATTTCGGCGAGCGGCGCGTACTGGAGGTTGGTGAGCCCGGCGCCGTGCTCCTCGTCGGGCAGGAAGAGGTTCCACAGGCCCTGGCGGCGGGCTTCCGCCTTCAGGTCCTCGACGACCGGCGGGGTGTCCCACGGCGAGGCGAGCGCGGCCCGCTGCTCCTCGGCGACGGCCTCGGCCGGGTACACGTGCTCGTCCATGAAGGCGAGGAGCTTCGCCCGCAGTTCCTCGGTGCGGGCGTCGAACGCGAAGTCCATGACGGATCAGCCTTCCTGGGGTTCCTGGGGTCCCTGCAGAGTGGTGAGGCCGTGTTCGATGAACACGGGGACGAGCTCGCCGATCCGGTCGAAGCCGGCGCCGACGGTCTGACCGAGGGTGTAGCGGTAGTGGATGCCCTCGAGGATCACGGCGAGCTTGAACCACGCGAAGGCCGTGTACCAGGAGAGGGCCCCGACGTCCCGGCCGGAGCGCTCGGCGTACCGGGCGATCAGCTCGGCGGTGCTCGGGTGGCCCGCTGCCGTCGCGGTGGTGGACACGGGGGAGTCCGGCACCTCCAGCGGCGTGCTGTACATGACCAGCAGGCCGAGGTCGGTGAGCGGGTCGCCGAGGGTGGACATCTCCCAGTCCAGGACCGCGTGGATGCGGTCGTCCGCACCGATCAGGACGTTGTCGAGGCGGTAGTCGCCGTGGATCACGGTGGGGGCCGGGGACGCGGGCAGCTCGCGGCTCAGCGCGGCGTGCAGCTCGTCGATGCCGGGCAGCTCGCGGCCCCGGGACGCGGCGAGCTGCTTGCCCCAGCGGCGCAGCTGCCGGTCGAGGAAGCCCTCGGGCCGGCCGAAGTCCGCGAGCCCGACGTCGGCCGGGTCTACGGCGTGCAGGTCCACCAGGGTGTCGACCAGGCCGAGGACGGCCGCGCGGGTGCGCTCGGGGCCCAGCGGGGCCAGCTCGGCGGCGGTGCGGTACGGGGTGCCCTCGACGAAGTCCATCACGTAGAACGGCGCTCCGAGCACCGACTCGTCCTCGCACAGCAGCACCGCCTCCGGCACCGGCACGGCGGTGGGGCCCAGGGCGCTGATCACGCGGTGCTCGCGCCTCATGTCGTGCGCGGTGGCCAGGACGTGGCCGAGCGGCGGGCGGCGGACGACCCATCGGGTGGTGCCGTCGGTCACGACGTACGTGAGGTTCGAGCGGCCGCCCTCGATCAGCCGGGCGGTGAGGGGGCCCGTGACGAGGCCGGGCCGCTCGCGGTCGAGGTGACGGCGCAGCCGCTCGGGGTCGAGGCCGGGTGGCGGGGAACCGGGCGGGGTGGTGGTCATACGGGCGTACCTCCGGGGTCGGCGTCGCCGTTCATGATGACCGACCAGTCGGTATGTCGTCCAGGGCCTGCCCTCCTGAACCGCCGGCCGGGCCCGGCCGGTCCGGGCGCCCTGGCCGCTGATCCGCCCGCCCCGGTCCCTGAACCGCCGGCCGGGCCTACGCGTGGCAGGCCACCGGCACCCCGCCGTTCATCGCCGCCATGTCCCCGAACACGGCCGCCGGGTCCAGCGGGTGACCTTCCGGCAGGCCTTCCAGCTCCGCGTACGCGCGGTGCAGGTTGGCGACCAGCCGCTCGCTCTCCTGCCATGCGGCGAACTCGCCCAGGTCGGCGCGGCGCGCCGTCTCCAGCGGCGTCGCGCCCCTGGCGTGGCCCTCGGCCGCGAGCTCGCTCACCCAGCGCAGATAGCGCTCGGTCGTGTCGTACGCGGACGGGTCGGTCACCCGGCCGTGGCCCGGCACCACCGTGGACGCGTCCAGCGAGCGCAGCAGTCCGAGCGCGCGCAGCGAACCGGCCAGCGAGCCCATCGGCAGGAACGGCGTACCGCCGTGGAAGATCAGGTCTCCGGTGAACACCACGCCCTGCTCGGGCAGGTGGACGATCGAGTCACCGGTGGTGTGCGCGGGACCCGGGTGGATCACCCGCACCTCGGTCCCGCCGACGTACAGCGTCAGGCGGTCCCCGTACGTGAGGTCCGGCGGCAGGATCTCGACCTCGCCGAAGTCGGTCTGCGGCCACAGCAGATGGAGCTGCCGCCCGGCGGCCAGCTGCTCGGCACAGCAGTTGTCGTGCCCGACGATCCGGGCCTCCGGCCGGAACACCCCGTTGCCGTAGGTGTGGTCGCCGTGGTGGTGGGTCGAGACGATCGTGCGCGGCAGGGCGAGGCCCGCGTCGACCACGGCCGCGCGCAGCAGCCTGGCCCGGCGCTCGGTGGCGGCGGTGTCGACGAGCAGCGACTCGCGGTCGTCGCCGACGAAGCCGGCGTTGTTGAGGCACCAGCCCCCGTCGGGCTGGACGAAGGCGTGGACGTTCGGCGCGACGGCGACCACGTACGGATCGGTGGCAGACAAAGGGAATCCCCCGGTTGAGAGCCCGACTTGACGGGGCTGGACGGGGGAAGCGTGCCAGCAGCTCCCGCTCCGGGGGAAGTCGGTCCGCCGCCCGTGCGCCTAGTGGTCGTCCCAGTGGTTGCCGTGCGCCGCGTGCCGGTGCCCGTCGTGCAGGTAGTCGACGTGGTCGCCGTGCTCCACGCCGGTGTGTCCGCAGTCCGGCCCGTGCGTGTGGTCGGGATGGGTGTGCGGGACGTGGGACGTGGGCTCGCACTCGTCCCAGTGCCCGGCGTGTTCGCGGTGCAGATGACCGTCGTGGGCGTAGTCGACGTGGTCCCGGTGCGTGACGGCGGTGTGTCCGCAGGACGGGCCGTGGGAGTGCGCGTGGGTGGGGTGCTCATGATGGACAACGGTCATGGCTCCGCCTCTGGCAGGGATCGGCTGTCAACCTCAGGCTAGTCCGGAATGTCCGGCAGGGCAGATTCGGGCGGTTTGGGCAGATGGCAGACGGATGAGATGGATGGGACGGATGGGACGGGGGAGGCGAGTGAGGCGGGGGAGGCGAGTGAGACGGGAGAGGCAGGGGAGGTGAGTGAGGCAGAGGAGGCGGAAGGGGGCAGAAGAGGCGGAAAGGGGCGGAAGAAGCCGGTCAGGCCTGCCCCGGACCACGGCGGGGCGGCGCGCCGAGCTCCGCACCTCGGCCCACGGCGGGGCGGCGCGCCGCTCCCTCAGAGCAGCACCCCGACCGCGAAACCCGCGAAGGCCACCGTGCACACCGCCGCGAGCAGCGCGCCCCGGCGCGACAGCGCCTGCGGCCTGGCCGCCTCAAGGGACCGGATCCGGCGGTGCCCCACCGCGAGGAACCCGATCCACACCAGCGCCGAGAGGCCCGCCGCGACCAGCCCGGGCGCCGTCACGTCGTCGTGGATCGCCTGCTTGCCCGCCAGCACGGCCACCACCGTGGCGGACAGGGTGGTGCGCCGCCAGGCCAGCCGGGTCCGTTCCGGCTGCAGCCCGGGGTCCCGGTCCGCCGTGGCGGCCCCGGCCCCGTCGCCGGTCATCGCCCGGCCCAGCCGAAGACGACGACCACCACCATCGCGAGCGCGACCACCGCCACCGCGAGGCTCAGGACCGTCGGGAAGCGGGACACGGGCAGGTCCTCGCCGCGCCGCATGGCCCGCTCGCAGCGCACCCAGTGGTTGACGGCGCGCAGCGCGCACAGCACGCCGGCCGCGAGCAGCGCGAGCGCGAGTCCCACGCGGACGCCCCAGCGCAGGTCCGGCAGGAACTGGTCCACGGCGAAACCGCCGCCGATGAGAGCGAGCGCGGTCCGGATCCACGCGAGGAAGGTCCGCTCGTTGGCCAGCGAGAAGCGGTAGTCGGGGGTCTCGCCCTCCTCCCGGAGGCGCCGCGGCGCGAACCACAGCCGCAGGCTCTGCACGAAGTCGCTCACGCGGGCACCCTAACGGCCCCGGTGCGCGAGCAGCCGCTCGTAGGCGGCGAGCCCGTCCGGCACCCACTCCCACTCGGCGAGCCGCGCCGTCAGCTCGTCCTCCGGCAGGAAGGCGTGCCAGGCCACCTCCTCCGCCTGCGGGTTCACCGGCAGGTCGCACCGCACCTCGTACACGGCCGACCACCACTTGCCGGCGGTGCCCCCGGAGTCGTACAGGAACGTGAAGAGGTGCCGGGGCCGGGGCAGTCCGGACACACCCAGCTCCTCCTCGGCCTCGCGCAGCGCGGCGTCGTCGTAGGACTCACCCGCGCCGAGGACACCGCCGACGAACATGTCGTACAGGGACGGGAAGACCAGCTTGGTCGGCGTCCTGCGGTGCACGAAGATCCGGCCCTCGGCGTCCCGCACCTGGATGAAGGCGCAGCGGTGGACCAGGCCCCGCGCGTACACCTCACCGCGCGGTGCCCGCCCCACCACCTGGTCGTTCTCGTCGACGACGTCGAGTACTTCGTCAGAGGCGCTCATGCGCCCATGAAATCACCGAAGCCGCCGCCGGCCGTTCACTGGCCCACGACCTGTGCCACCGGCCCGCGACGTACGCCACCCGCCCGCGCCCGTCACCGGTCCACGACGTACGCCACCCGCCCGCGCCTACGTCACCGGTCCACGCCGACGCCACCCGCTCACGCCACCGGTCCACGTCCACGCCACCGGCCCTCGCCGACGCCACCGGCCCTCGCGTCCGCGCCGACGTCACTGCCCCATGACGTACTTGACCGTCGGACCGGTGGTCCAGCCGCCGTCGACGGCCAGCTCGGCGCCCGTCACGTACGAGGCGGCGTCGGAGAGCAGGAAGACCACGGCGCCGGCGATCTCGTGGGCCTCGCCGACCCGGCCCATCGGCGTGTTCGGGTACTTGCCCTCGCCCTTCTCGATGCCCACGGAGGCGGTCATCGGGGTGTACGTCATGCCCGGGTGGACCGAGTTGACGCGGATGTTCGAGGTGCCGAGCTCGACCGCGCCGATCTTCGTGAGCCCGCGCACGCCCCACTTGGAGGCGCCGTAGCCGGCGGTGAGGGCCAGGCCCATCAGGCCGGCGGCCGAGGAGATGTTGACGATCGAGCCGGCGCCGGCCTCCTTCATGGCCGGTACGGCGGTCTTCATGCCGATGAAGGCGCCCGTCAGGTTGATGTCGAGGACCTTGCGGAAGTTCTCGACGGACTCGGTCTCCAGGAAGGCGCCGCTCGCTATGCCCGCGTTGTTCACCAGGCCGTGCAGCCCGCCGAACTCGGCGACCGCGTGGGCGACGGCCGCCGCCCACTCCTCCTCCGAGGTCACGTCGTGGTGCAGGAAGCGGGCCCGCTCGCCGAGCTCGGCCGCGGTCGCCTTGCCCTCCTCGTCGAGCACGTCGGTGATCACGACGTTGGCGCCCGCGGCCACCGCCTGGCGTGCCGCCTCGGCGCCCAGGCCGCGGGCGCCGCCCGTGATGAGCACGGTCTTGCCGGTGAGGTCGTAAGCGTCGTTCATGGGGGTCCCTTCGGGGAGCTTCGGTCTTCAGACGCTCCGGGGCCGCGCGGCCCGGAGAAGCGCGGTGGTCGTCTCGACCAGGTCGGCGAGGAAGAGCGGTTCGCCGGTGAGCGGCTCGGCGCCGTGGAGGTACTGCCGGGCCCGGTCCGCCATCGCGGCGCCCACGACGGTCAGCGCCAGGTCGAGCCGCTCCAGGCGGAGCGGCTGGGGCAGCCCGTCGGCGGCGAGACGGGCCTCGATCCGCTCGATGAGCCGCCAGTAGCAGGTGCCGGCGAGCGTGGGGTGCGGGGTGCGGGTGCGGACGCCGCTCTCGTGGCTGAGCTGCGCGGAGATCCGCAGGCAGCGCCGGCCGCGGTCGGTGCGCAGCTCGCTCGCCTCCGCCGTGACGAGCGCCGCGACCAGGGCGTGGGTGTCGTCGGCGGCGGCGTCGAGGAGCGGGGCGAGCACCTGCTCGGTGCGGACCTGACGCCCGGCCATGACGGCGTCGAGCAGTCCGGCGCGGGAGCCGAAGTGGTACTGCACGGCGGACGGGTTGCCCTGTCCCGCGAGGGAGACGATGTCCCGCAGCTGGGCGCCGTCGACGCCCTGCGCGGCGAAGATCTCCTCGGCCGCGCGGATCAGTTTCTCCCGGGTCTCGGGCCCTGACGTCCTTGCCATGTCACTCATATTAATGCTCGACATTAGAAAGCGGGAGGGCTCGCGGAGGGCCGGAACCGTTGACTGGATACATCGGTGTATCCAAGATGCGGTCCATGTCATCCCATGAGTCGTACGACGCCGACGTGATCGTCATCGGGGCCGGTCTCGCCGGTCTCGCCGCCACCGCCGAACTGGTCGACGCGGGCCGGTCCGTGATCCTGCTCGACCAGGAGCCCGAACAGTCCCTGGGCGGCCAGGCCCACTGGTCCTTCGGCGGGCTCTTCCTCGTCGACTCGCCGGAGCAGCGCCGGATGCGCATCCGCGACAGCCACGACCTGGCCCTCCAGGACTGGCTCGGCACGGCCGGCTTCGACCGGCCCGAGGACGACTGGGCGCGGCGCTGGGCGGAGGCGTACGTCGACTTCGCCGCCGGCGAGAAGCGCTCCTGGCTGCACGGGATGGGGGTGCGCTTCTTCCCGGTGGTCGGCTGGGCGGAGCGCGGCGGCTACGACGCGAACGGCCACGGCAACTCCGTGCCGCGCTTCCACATCACCTGGGGCACCGGCCCCGGCCTCGTCGCGCCGTTCGAGCGGCGGGTGCGCGAGGGCGTCGCCCGCGGCCTGGTCCGGTTCCGCTTCCGGCACCGCGTCACCGCTCTCGGCTCCACCGCCGGCACCGTCGACACCGTCACGGGCGAGGTCCTGGCGCCCTCCGGCGTTCCGCGCGGCACGGCGAGCAGCCGTGAGGTCACGGGCGACTTCTCGTTCCGCGCCCAGGCGGTGATCGTCACCTCCGGCGGCATCGGCGGCAACCACGACCTCGTCCGGAAGCAGTGGCCGGAACGCCTCGGCACCCCGCCCGACCGCATGCTCTCCGGCGTCCCCGCCCACGTCGACGGACTGATGCTCGGCATCGCCGAGGACGCCGGCGCCCACCACGTCAACCGCGACCGGATGTGGCACTACACGGAGGGCATCGAGAACTGGAACCCGATCTGGGCCCGCCACGGCATCCGCATCCTGCCCGGCCCGTCGTCCCTCTGGCTTGACGCCACCGGCAAGCGGCTGCCCGTACCGCTCTTCCCCGGCTTCGACACCCTCGGCACCCTCGAGCACATCATGCGGACCGGCTACGACCACACCTGGTTCGTGCTCGACCAGAGGATCATCGGCAAGGAGTTCGCGCTCTCCGGCTCCGAGCAGAACCCGGACCTCACCGGCAAGTCGGTCCGCGGCGTCCTCGGCCGCGCCCGCGCCGACGTGCCGGGGCCGGTCAGGGCCTTCATGGACAAGGGCGCCGACTTCGTCGTCGAACGCGACCTCGGGGCCCTGGTCCGCGGGATGAACCGGATCACCGGCGAGGACCTCGTCGACGAGACGGCGCTGCGCCGCGAGATCACCGCCCGCGACCGCGAGATCGCCAACCCCTTCACCAAGGACCTCCAGGTCACGGCGATCCACGGGGCCCGCCGCTACCTGGGCGACAAGCTGATCCGTACGGCCGCCCCGCACCGCATTCTCGACCCGAAGGCCGGCCCGCTGATCGCCGTACGCCTCAACATCCTCACCCGCAAGTCCCTCGGCGGCCTCCGGACCGACCTCTCGTCCCGCGTCCTCACCGCCTCCGGCGAACCGCTGCCCGGTGTGTACGCGGCGGGCGAGGCGGCCGGCTTCGGCGGCGGCGGCGTCCACGGCTACCGCTCCCTCGAAGGCACCTTCCTCGGCGGCTGCCTCTTCTCGGGGCGTGCGGCGGGGCGCGCGGCGGCCCGGTCGGTGGGCTGACACGACGACGCGGGCCGGTCGTCCGAGGGGACGACCGGCCCGCGGGCCCGGATGCCGCGCCGCGCTACAACACCAGCGACAGCAGCAGCACGAACGCGATGCCGACCACCGAGATGATCGTCTCCATCACCGACCAGGTCTTGATCGTCTGGCCGACGTCCATCCCGAAGTACTCCTTCACCAGCCAGAAGCCGGCGTCGTTGACGTGGCTGAAGAAGAGCGAACCGGCACCGATCGCCAGGACCAGCAGGGAGACCTCACCGGTCGACATGCCCTCGGCCAGCGGGGCCACCAGGCCCGCCGCCGAGATCGTCGCCACGGTCGCCGAGCCGGTCGCGAGCCGGATCGCGACCGCGATGAGCCAGGCGAGCAGCAGGGCCGGGATGGACCAGTTCTCCGAGAAGTCCAGGATCATCTGGCCGACGCCGATGTCGATCAGCGTCTGCTTGAAGCCGCCGCCCGCGCCGACGATCAGCAGGATGCCCGCGATCGGGGCCAGCGACTTCTCGACGGTGGAGGACAGGCGCTCCTTGGAGAAGCCGGCCGCCCGGCCCAGGGTGAACATGCCGACTATGACGGCGGCGAGCAGCGCGATCAGCGGCGAGCCGATGACGTCGGTGACCTTCTGCACGCCGTTGGCGGGGTCGTCCACGACGATGTCGACGAGCGCCTTCACCAGCATCAGGACGACCGGCAGCAGCACGGTGGCGACGGTGGCGCCGAAGCCGGGGCGCTTCTCCAGCTCCTCGGAGGGGCGCACGGGGATCATCTTCTCGGGGGCCGGGATGTCCACCCAGCGGGCCGCGAACCGGGAGAACACCGGACCGGCGATGATCACGGTCGGGATGGCGACGAGCAGGCCGAGGGCGAGGGTGACGCCCAGGTTGGCGCCGACCGCGTCGATCGCGACGAGCGGGCCGGGGTGCGGCGGGATGAGGCCGTGCATCACCGACAGGCCGGCGAGGGCCGGGACGCCGATCCGCATCAGCGAGTAGTTGCCGCGCTTGGCGACCAGCAGCACCACCGGGATCAGCAGCACGATGCCGACCTCGAAGAAGAGCGGCAGACCGATCACGGACGCGATCAGCACCATCGCCCAGGGCATGGCCCGCCCGGACGCCTTCGCCAGGATCGTGTCGACGATCTGGTCCGCGCCGCCCGAGTCCGCGAGCAGCTTGCCGAGGATCGCGCCGAGCGCGATGAGCACGCCGACACCGGCCACGGTGGTGCCGAGTCCGGTGGTGAAGGACTTGATGGTGTCCGCGAGCGGAGCGCCCGCGAACGCGCCGAGCGCCAGCGACCCGATGGTCAGGGCGAGGAAGGCGTGCAGCTTGAACCTGGTGATGAGCAGGACGATGACGGCGATGCCGGCGAGTACGGCGATGCCGAGCTGGGCGTTGCCCGCCGAGGTGATCGGTTCGGCGGCGTCCGCTGCCAGGATCTCGACGCTGAGACTGGTCACGGTGGGTCCCTTGGGGGTGAGGGGGCAGGGGAGGTGCGGGGGGTGGGGGGAAGTGAACGGTGCGGGGGGTCAGACGGTGAGCCGGCGCAGCGCGGCGACGGCCCGGGCGGTGATGTCCTCGGGAGTGCCGGCGACGTCGACGGCGACGCCGGCCTCGTCCTCCTGCAGCGGCTGCAGGGTGGCGAACTGGGAGTCCAGGAGGGCGGTGGGCATGAAGTGGCCCTTGCGGGCGGTCATGCGCTGCTCGATGAGCTCCCGGTCGCCGGTCAGGTGCAGGAAGACCACACCGGGCGCGGCCGCCCGCAGCCGGTCCCGGTAGCTGCGCTTCAGCGCGGAGCTGCTCACCACGCCGCCGAGGCCGGCCCGGCCGTGCGCCCACTCTCCGATGGCGTCGAGCCAGGGCTCGCGGTCCGTGTCGTCCAGCGGGACGCCGGCCGACATCTTGGCCACGTTGGCCGCCGGGTGGAAGTCGTCGCCCTCCGCGTACGGAAGGCCGAGGGCCTCGGCCACCAGCGGACCGATCGTGGTCTTGCCGGTGCCGGCGACGCCCATCACGACGACGACCGGGGGACGGCCGCCCGTGGAGGGCCGGGGGGTGGTGCTCATGGGTGGTGCCTCGCTGTCTTCTTCGACATCGATCCGTCGCGCTCATGAAACCCATTGGGTACGACGTATTCAAGACCCTGTGACAAATAAGTCGTACTTTTTCTTCCCCGCGTGATCATTCGTGTGATCACGCATAGGCTGGCCACCATGACGACACCGGCCCAGGGGCTCCATCCGCACGTCCTGACCTCCCTGGGCCTCGCGATCACCGCGGGCGAGTACCCGCCGGGCAGCGTGCTGCGCACCGACGAGCTCGCCGAGCGCTTCGAGGTCTCCCGGACGGTGGTGCGCGAGGTCGTGCGCGTCCTCGAGTCCATGCACCTCGTCGAGTCCCGCCGCCGGGTCGGCGTGATCGTGCTCCCGGCCGAGCGCTGGAACGTCTACGACCCCCAGGTCATCCGCTGGCGCCTGGCCGGCGCGGACCGGCCCCGCCAGCTGCGCTCGCTCACCGTGCTGCGCTCCGCGATCGAGCCGGTCGCCGCCGGTCTCGCCGCCCTGAACGCGACGCCCGAGCAGTGCCGCGAGCTCACCGAGCAGGCCCTCGGCATGGTCGCCACCTCGCGCGGTCGCCAGCTGGAGGCGTACCTCGTCCACGACGTCGCCTTCCACCGGGTCGTCCTCAACGCCTCCGGCAACGAGATGTTCGCCCGGCTCGGCGACGTCGTCGCCGAGGTGCTCACCGGCCGCACCCGCCACCAGGTGATGTTCGAGGACCCCGACCCGGCCGCCGTCACCCTCCACGTCCAGGTCGCCGAGGCCGTACGGGAGAAGAACGCGGCCCGCGCCGAGGAGCTGACCCGGGAGATCGCGGTGGGTGCGCTCAAGGAGCTGGACGTCCTCGCGCCGTAGCGGCCGTCGGCAACGACGCCGTAACACGCTGTACACCCGCCGGTAACCTCTGAACTAGCTCAAATAAGGGCGTTCAGTGACATCCGCCACAGTCAGAACCGGGTGTTGCCGTGAGGATGTGCGCTGGCCGTGCCGGGAGTCCCACAAGGGCACGGCCGGGTACCGCACAGACCCTCCCCCTCACGAAGGCGAACAACTCCATGAGTGACCGCAGCACTGCGGCCGACCCGCTGTCCGCCACCCCGGCGGGCTCCGGAGCCACGACCGCGTCGGCGACCCCCCACGTCGACGCCGGCGACGCCGGATACCGCAAGGACCTCAAGTCCCGGCACATCAACATGATCGCCATCGGCGGCGCCATCGGAACCGGCCTGTTCCTCGGCGCTGGCGGCCGCATGGCCAACGCCGGTCCCTCCCTCTTCATCGCGTACGCGGTGTGCGGCGTCTTCGCCTTCTTCGTGGTGCGGGCCCTCGGCGAGCTGGTGCTCTACCGTCCCTCCTCCGGCGCCTTCGTCTCGTACGCCCGTGAGTTCATGGGCGAGAAGGGCGCCTACACGGCCGGCTGGCTCTACTTCCTCAACTGGTCGACCACCGCCGTCGCCGACATCACCGCCGCGGCCACCTACGCGCACTTCTGGTCGATGTTCAGCGACATCCCGCAGTGGATCCTCGCGCTGATCGCCCTCGCGGTCGTCCTCGCCGCCAACCTCATCTCCGTGAAGTACTTCGGCGAGATGGAGTTCTGGTTCGCGATCATCAAGGTCGCCGCCCTGGTCGCCTTCATGGTGGTCGGCATCTTCCTCGTCGTGACCTCGCACGACGTCGGCGGCCACACGCCGGGCCTCTCCAACATCACCGACAACGGCGGCATCTTCCCCAATGGCATGATGCCGATGCTGCTGCTGATCCAGGGCGTCGTCTTCGCCTACGCCTCCGTCGAGCTGTGCGGCGTCGCCGCCGGCGAGACCGAGAACCCCGAGAAGATCATGCCGAAGGCGATCAACTCGATCATGTGGCGCGTGGGCCTCTTCTACGTCGGCTCCGTCGTCCTGCTGGCGCTGATCCTCCCGTACACCGCGTACTCCGGCGACCAGAGCCCCTTCGTCACCGTCTTCGACAAGCTCGGCATCCCCGGCGCCGCCGGCGTGATGAACCTGGTCGTGCTCACCGCCGCCCTCTCCAGCCTCAACTCGGGCCTCTACTCCACCGGCCGCATCCTGCGCTCGATGTCGCTGGCGGGCTCCGCGCCCAAGTTCACCGGCGTGATGAACAAGGGCGGCGTGCCCTACGGCGGCATCCTGCTCACCGCGGGCTTCGGCGTCGCCGGCGTCGTCCTCAACGCCCGGATGCCCGAGGAGGCCTTCGAGCTGGTCCTGAACTTCGCCTCGATCGGCATCATCGGCACCTGGGCGATGATCATGGTCTGCTCGCTGCTCTTCGTCCGCCGCGCCAAGGAGGGCAAGCTCGCCCGCCCGAGCTACCAGCTGCCCTGGGCCCCGTACACCCAGATCGTGACGCTCGTCTTCCTCGCCTCCGTCCTGGTCCTGATGTGGCTGGACGGCGGAGTGGGCCGCACCACCGTCAACTCCCTGCCGCTGATCGCGGCGGCGCTGGTCGGCGGCTGGTTCCTGGTCCGCCGCCGGGTCCGCGCGACCCAGGCCGAGCGCCAGGACTGACCCCGGCGACACCCCCACGGACTTTCCCCCACGGGAAGAACGAGACCCCTGCAGGCACGATCTGCGGGGGTCTCGCGTTTTGTCAGGAGATAGTGGTACGCAAGATCCTTACAGTGTCGGAGAAGGGAAGTTCGCGATGCCGCAGCAGGTCCAGGGGGTCGTGGCCCCCGGCAGGAACGAGCCCGTACGGGTCGAGACGATCGTGATCCCGGACCCCGGTCCCGGCGAGGCCGTGGTGAGGATCCAGGCCTGCGGGGTCTGCCACACCGACCTCCACTACAAGCAGGGCGGGATCAACGACGAGTTCCCCTTCCTGCTCGGCCACGAGGCCGCGGGCACCGTCGAGTCGGTCGGCGACGGCGTCACCGACGTCGCGCCCGGCGACTTCGTGATCCTCAACTGGCGCGCGGTCTGCGGCCAGTGCCGCGCCTGTCTGCGCGGCCGCCCCTGGTACTGCTTCGCCACCCACAACGCGCGGCAGAAGATGACCCTGCTCGACGGCACGGAGCTCTCCCCGGCCCTCGGCATCGGCGCCTTCGCCGAGAAGACCCTCGTCGCCGCGGGCCAGTGCACCAAGGTCGACCCGGCCGTCGCACCCGAGGTCGCCGGACTGCTCGGCTGCGGCGTCATGGCCGGCATCGGCGCCGCGATCAACACCGGGAACGTCGGCCGCGGCGACAGCGTCGCCGTCATCGGCTGCGGCGGCGTCGGCGACGCGGCGGTCGTCGGCTCCCGGCTCGCCGGAGCCGCGAAGATCATCGCCGTCGACATCGACGACCGGAAGCTGGCCAAGGCCACGGAGATGGGCGCCACCCACACGGTCAACTCCCGCACCACCGACCCCGTCGAGGCGATCCGCGAGCTCACCGGCGGCTTCGGCGCCGACGTCGTCATCGAGGCCGTCGGCCGCCCCGAGACCTACCGGCAGGCCTTCTACGCCCGCGACCTGGCCGGCACCGTCGTCCTGGTCGGCGTACCGACCCCCGACATGAAGCTCGAGCTCCCGCTCCTCGACGTCTTCGGCCGCGGCGGAACGCTCAAGTCGTCCTGGTACGGCGACTGCCTGCCCTCCCGGGACTTCCCGATGCTGATCGACCTGCACCAGCAGGGCCGCATCGACCTCGGCGCCTTCGTCACCGAGACCATCGGACTCGGAGACGTCGAGAAGGCCTTCGCCCGCATGCACGAGGGCGACGTGCTGCGCTCGGTGGTGGTCCTCTGATGGCCGCCCGCATCGACCACCTGGTCACCTCCGGCACCTTCAGCCTCGACGGCGGCACCTGGGAGGTCGACAACAACGTCTGGATCGTCGGCGACGACACCGAGGCGATCGTCATCGACGCCGCCCACGACGCCGACGCGATCCTCGCCGCGCTCGACGGCCGCGCCCTGCGCGCCATCGTCTGCACCCACGCCCACGACGACCACGTCGACGCGGCCCCGGCCCTCGCCGCCGCCACCGGCGCCCGCATCCTGCTGCACCCCGCCGACCAGCCGCTGTGGAAGCTCACCCACCCCGACCACACGCCGGACGGCGAGCTCGCCGACGGCCAGGTCCTCACCATCGCCGGCACGGACCTCCGGGTCCTCCACACCCCCGGTCACGCGCCCGGCGCCGTCTGCCTCCACGCCCCTGACCTGGGCACCGTCTTCACCGGCGACACCCTCTTCCAGGGCGGCCCCGGAGCGACCGGCCGGTCGTTCTCGGACTTCCCGACGATCGTCGAATCCATCCGCGGGAAACTCCTCACCCTGCCCCCGGAGACGGTCGTCCGCACCGGCCACGGCGAGACGACCACGATCGGCGCCGAGGCACCGCACCTCCAGGAGTGGATCAGCCGAGGCCACTGAGGGGGCGCGTGCTCAGGAACCTCCTCCGCTCGCCCGTGAACGGGTCGGTGAACACCAGCGACCGTGCGACCAGCTGCAACGGCCGCGCGAAGTCCTCCGGCCCGTCCTCACGGACCACGGGATAGACGGGGTCGTGGAGGATCGGCAGCCTGAGCGCGTTCATGTGCACCCGCAGCTGATGGGTCCGCCCGGTCACCGGCACCAGCCGGTACCGGGCGAGATCTCCCTCACGGGCGAGCAGCTCGATCCGGCTCTCCGCGTTCGGCTCGCCCGGCACCTCCCGGGCGGCCATCACCCCGCGCTCCTTCTCGATGCGGCTGCGCACCGTCACCGGAAGCTCCAGCGCCGGGTCGTACGGTGCCACCGCCTCGTACGCCTTGTGCACGAGCCGGTCCCGGAACAGGGTCTGGTACGCCCCCCGGTCCTCCGGCCGTACGACGAAGAGCACGAGCCCGGCCGTGAGCCGGTCCAGCCGGTGAGCCGGCTGCAGCGTCGGCAGCCCGAGCTCCCGCCGCAGGCGCGCGACCGCCGTCTCCGTCACGTGCCGCCCGCGCGGCATCGTCGCCAGGAAGTGCGGCTTGTCGGCCACGACGATCCGCTCGTCCCGGTACACGACCCCGACCTCGAAAGGCACCCGCTCCTCCGCGGGGAAGTCACGGTGGAACCACAGGTACCGCCCGGCGGCATAGGGCTCGTCACCGTCGACGGCCAGCCCGTCGGCGCCGACGAACCGCCCCTCGCGCAGCATCTCCTCGACCCGCGCGGCCCCGACGGCCCCGCCGTACCGCGCCACGAGATGCTCCCGCAGCGTCCCCCACGCCCGCTCCGGGTCCTCGGGCAACCGCACCCGCACGGCATCGATGCCGTCCCGCTGGGGCAGGGGCGACGCGGGGGCCTTGGTTCTCCGTCTCACCCGACAACCCTAAACAACCCCGGACATGCGAAAAGGCCCCACATCAGTGGGGCCTTCCTGCTGGTGTCCGAGGGGGGACTTGAACCCCCACGCCCGATAAAGGGCACTAGCACCTCAAGCTAGCGCGTCTGCCATTCCGCCACCCGGACAGGTGTTTCGTCTTCCTGGCCGCTGGGCCCTTCCGACGAGGAAAACCATAGCAAACATCTGGGGTGGTCGATCACCACCCTGGTCACGGCCGTCGCGGGCGCATCCGCTGTGACGGGAGTGTGTCGGCCGGGAGCCACCCTTGGGCCGGGCGGGGGAGCGCGGGAGGATGGGGGTGATCGCACAGCAAGCACGTGGGGCACGTAGTGGGAGGAAGCAGCGTGAGCGAGTCGAACACCGGCCGTGGCGTCACCGGCGAGGACGAGGTCGTCGACCTGTGCCGGGACCTCATCCGCATCGACACCAGCAACTACGGCGACCACTCCGGTCCGGGCGAGCGGGCCGCGGCCGAGTACATCGCGGAGAAGCTCGCGGAGGTCGGGCTCGAGCCGAAGATCATCGAGTCGCACAAGGGACGGGCCTCCACCGTCGCCCGGATCGAGGGCGAGGACCCCTCGCGGCCGGCCCTGCTGATCCACGGCCACACGGACGTCGTCCCGGCCAACGCCGAGGACTGGACCCACCATCCCTTCTCCGGCGAGGTCGCCGACGGCTGCGTCTGGGGCCGCGGCGCCGTCGACATGAAGGACATGGACGCGATGACCCTGGCTGTCGTCCGCGACCGGCTGCGCAGCGGGCGCAAGCCGCCGCGTGACATCGTCCTGGCCTTCCTGGCCGACGAGGAGGCCGGCGGCACCTACGGCGCCCGGCACCTGGTCG
This sequence comes from Streptomyces sp. NPDC012637, assembly GCF_042954805.1. Taxonomy (NCBI): domain Bacteria; kingdom Bacillati; phylum Actinomycetota; class Actinomycetes; order Kitasatosporales; family Streptomycetaceae; genus Streptomyces; species Streptomyces sp. NPDC012637. The sequence continues at coordinate 342,279 of NZ_JBIBDS010000009.1, read as the reverse complement.
ACAAGCACCGGGACCTCTTCGACGGCGTGACGGAGGCGATCGGCGAGGTCGGCGGGTTCTCCTTCACCGTCAACGAGAACCTGCGGCTCTACCTGGTCGAGACCGCCCAGAAGGGCATGCACTGGATGCGGCTGACCGTCGAGGGCACCGCCGGGCACGGCTCCATGACCAACAACGACAACGCCATCACCGAGCTCTGCGAGGCCGTCGGCCGGCTCGGCCGGCACCAGTGGCCGGTGCGCGTCACCAAGACCGTGCGGTCCTTCCTCGACGAGCTGTCGGACGCCCTCGGCACCCCGCTCGACCCCGAGGACATGGACGCCACCCTCGCCAAGCTCGGCGGCATCGCCAAGATGGTCGGCGCCACCCTGCGCAACTCCGCCGCCCCGACCATGCTCGGTGCCGGCTACAAGGTGAACGTCATCCCCGGCCAGGCCACCGCGCACGTCGACGGCCGCTTCCTGCCCGGTTACGAGGAGGAGTTCCTGGCCGACCTCGACCGCATCCTCGGCCCGCGCGTCAAGCGCGAGGACGTGCACGGCGACAAGGCCCTGGAGACCAGCTTCGACGGCGCGCTGGTCGACGCGATGCAGCTGGCCCTGCGGGCCGAGGACCCGATCGCCCGGGCCGTGCCGTACATGCTCTCCGGCGGCACCGACGCCAAGTCCTTCGACGACCTCGGCATCCGCTGCTTCGGCTTCGCGCCGCTCCAGCTGCCGCCGGAGCTGGACTTCGCCGGCATGTTCCACGGCGTCGACGAGCGCGTCCCGGTGGACGGCCTGAAGTTCGGCGTCCGCGTCCTGGACCGCTTCATCGACGCGAGCTGACGCGCGCCGGCGCGAGCCGGTCCGAACCGGCTCGCGCCGAGGGCTTCCGGAATCGACCGCGCGTGCACCGATTACCGGAAAGAGTGAATGGCCGAGGGGCCTCGTAGCCCCCTGGATTCCCCCTCGTTACAGGTGATGCGGTCCGAGGCTTGGACCGCTTTTGCCAACAAGGAGGAATAATGATCAAGAAGGTCGTCGCTGCTGCGGCTGCCACCGGCGGTCTCGTTCTCGCGGGTGCGGGCATGGCCGTTGCCGACGCGGGTGCCCAGGGTGCGGCCATCGGTTCCCCCGGTGTGCTCTCGGGCAACGTCGTCCAGGTGCCGGTTCACGTCCCCGTGAACGTGTGCGGCAACACGGTCAGCATCATCGGGCTGCTGAACCCCGCCTTCGGCAACACCTGCATCAACGCCTGACGTTCTGTCTCGGCCCCCTGAGGGCCCGAGTCAAGGCCGGCCCCGGAGTGCGTGCCATGCACTCCGGGGCCGGTGGCCATTTCGTCACGAGCCGAGAAAAGCAGGTAATCAGCAATGCGACAGGTCACACGCATCATCACCCGCAAGAGCATCGTCACCGTCGCCGCGGCGGGCGGCATGATCGCCCTCGGCGGCGGTTACGCCCACGCCGCCTCGGGAGCGAGCGGTGCGGCATCCGACTCGCCGGGCGTCGCGTCCGGCAACAACGTCCAGGTCCCGGTCCACGCGCCGGTCAACGTCTGCGGCAACACGGTCTCCGTCATCGGGTTGATGAACCCGGCCACGGGCAACACCTGTGCCAACAAGAGCGGTTCGGGCGGCCACGGCGACGACGGGGGTTACGGCGACGAAGGGGGCCACGGCTCCTCCGCCGGCGGCCACGCCTCCGACTCGCCGGGCGTCGGCTCCGGCAACAACGTCCAGGTCCCCGTCGATGCCCCCGTGAACGTCTGCGGCAACAGCGTCAACGGCGTCGGCCTGGGCAACGCCGCCGGCGACAACGACTGCGGTTACGGCGTCGAGCCGACGACGCCCGGCAACCCCGGTAATCCAGGGAATCCCGGCAACCCGGGCGGGCCCGAGACGCCCGGCAACCCCGGCAACCCGGGCGGGCCCGAGACGCCCGGCAACCCCGGCAACCCGGGCGGGCCCGAGACGCCCGGGAACCCCGGCAATCCCGGGAACGAGGGTGAGCACCCGGGCAACCCCGGAAACCCGGGTACTCCCGGCACCCCGGGACACCCCGGTACGCCCGGTACGCCCGGAACCTCGTACGGGCCGAACACGCCCGGTACGCACGGCGTCACGCCGAGCCACCCCACCGAGGAGCTCGCGCACACCGGTGCCGGGTCGCTCGGTCTCGCCGTCCCGGCCGGCGCGGGCCTGCTGCTCGCCGGCTCCGTGATCTACCGCCGGGCCCGCCGCTCCGCCTGACCCGCACGGAAAACGGCAGGGGCCCCGCATCGCGGGGCCCCTTCTGCTTCTCACCAGGTGGCTCGGGTCTGACGGATGATGCGGCGCCGCAGCCGCACTCTGCGGCTGCCGTCGCGACGCAGGCTCAGGCGGTCCAACTCCCAGTGTCCGTACTCTGCATGGTCGGTCAGAAGCCGCGTCGCCTCCTTGCGAGAGACGCCCCGCGGCACGTACACGTCGACAAATTCGTATTCCGGCATCGCATCTATTGTGCGGCCAAGGGCCAGGTACGGATAGCGTCTGTCCTATGTCTGATGCTGCGCAGCCCACCGCTGCCGAGGTACGCGCCGCCGCCGAGGCGGTCAAAGCCGCACTGGACCGTCACCTCGCGGCGGTCGAACGCCGCACCGGGGACGACGACCCGGCCGTCTACGAGGCCTTCAACGCGCTCGCCACGGCGGCGGAGGCGTACGACGAGGCCCTCTACGACCGGTACGACGAGGTCACGCCCTTCGAGATCCCAGGCGCCGACGACTCCCTGCCGCCCTACGCGGGGCCGGACGAGCCGCACGCCCTGAGCGTGCTGATCCGCCGCGACTACGCGGTGGTGGAGCCGCAGCGTCTGATCGCCCAGGCCCGCCGGGTCACCGATCTCGAACGCGAGGAGGGCGCGGGGACCACCCACGCGGCCCTCGGCGTCGTCTTCGGCGAGTACGAACCTGACGAAATCGCGTCCCGGCACAAGGAATTCGGTCTGGAGGAGGGCGACTCCACGCTCTGGGTCGAGGCCGCCGAGGAACTGCCCGAGCCGGGTGAGTGGCTGCACGCCCCGTTCGACCAGGCCGACCCGGAACGGATCGTGTGCCGCTTCGACATCAGCGCCGTCTTCGACGACGAGGTGGACGAGGAGGAGCTGGAGGAAGAGGTCCGCCGGGCCTGAGCCATCGGCCCCGAGTCACCCCCGGTCACCGGGCCTGAGCCCGCAGACGGCGCGCGCCCTTCCCGCGGAGAGCGGGGAGGGCGCGCGCCGTCTTCACGTCATGCCTCGTCGTCCTCGTGCAGCAGCGCCTCCAGGAGCGGTCGCAGCCGCGTCGTGCGCTCCGGGTCCCGGCCCTCGGCGACCGCCCGGGGCAGCGCCTGCTCCACACCGTGGACGACCGACAGATGGCGCTCCGCGCGCCCGAACGCCGTGTACACCCAGGACCGGGTCAGGCCGCCCGCCGCGTCGCCGGGCAGCACCACGACCGCGGCCGGCCAGCGCGCCCCGACCGCCTGGTGCGCGGTGAGCGCCCAGCCGTGCCGCAGAGTGGACTCGACCCGCTCCTTCGGTACGACGACCTTCTCGCCCTCGCAGTCCAGGTGCAGGCCCTCGGCGTCGGCCGAGACGACCGTGCCGACCAGGGTGCGGCCCGGGGCGGGGGAGTGGGCCACCCGGTCGCCCGGGTCGTAGCCGCCGAAGCGGCCCGGGCCGGGGTTGAGGCGCTCCTTGAGCGCCGCGTTCAGGGCGCGGGTGCCGGCCGAGCCGCCGTGGCCGACCGTGATCACCTGGGTCTGCGCGGTCGCCACGCCGATCGCCCGCGGGATCGAGTCGGCGACCAGCTGCACCGTGCGGTGCACCGCCACGCCGGCGTCCCGGACCGGGACGATCACGACCTCCTTGCCGGGTGCGGCCACCTGGTTCAGCTCTCCTACGCCGATGCCGGACACCAGCTCGCCCACCGGGCCCGGGTCGGGCACCCGGGAGGCGATCTGCGGGGCGACCCGGGCCGCGAGCAGATCGGCGAACACCCGGCCCGGGCCCACCGGTCCGAGCACGTGCGGATCGCCGCTGAGCACCAGCCGGCAGCCGTCCGGCAGCGCCTCCACCAGCGAGGCCGCGCCCTCCACGTCGAGCTGCGGCGCGTCCAGGACGACCAGCAGGTCCAGGGCGAGGCTGCCCTCCGCGTCCCGGCCGGGACCGGCCGCGCCGGACAGCAGCGCGGCCACCGGCACCGCTCCGTCCCGGGCCGTGTGCGCCGCGAGCGCGACCCGCAGGCCCCGGGCGCGGGCGGCCCCGGCGAGTGCGGCCGGCTCCGCGCGGGCGGCCTCGCCGCCGGTGTGCAGCACCAGTCCGTGGGCCCCGGCGGCCCGGGCCAGTTCGGGGCCGTCCCACTCGGCCGGCTCGACCGTGCGGATCAGGCGGGCGAGTCCGTCGGCCAGGCTCTCCTCCGCGAGCGCGAAGCGCTCGAGGCCCAGCAGCACGGGTGTCTCGGGCCGCGACTGCTCCCGCGCCTCCTCGCCTTCCTCTCCGGTCTCCTCCGTCTCCTCGTCCTGCTCCTCCTGGAAGACCAGCACCGCGGCCTCGGAGACCGCGAGGTCGACGGCCTTGTCCGGCTCGGGCACCGACAGCCTGGCGAGCCCGTCCCGTACGGCGCCGATCTCCAGGGCCGTATGGCCCTTCAGGGCCGCCTGGTCGAGGAGCCAGGCGGCGAGCGCCACCACCCGGCGCGGGTCGTCGGGGCCGCACTCCGGGCCCAGCAGCGCCCGCGCGAAACCGTCTGCCTGCTCGGACCGCACGCCTGGTACCGCGAGCAGCTGCCACGGATCGTCTTCGAGTGCCCGGGCGGCGCCCTCGCCGAGGACCGCGGCGACCTGCCCGGCGAGCGCCTCGGGCGCGCCGCCGCGTGCGAGGACCTGCCGCACGGCCGCCGTGGTCTCCTCCGTCACCAGCGGCGCCTCGGGCACGGGCGGGCGCACGGTCGTCTCGGGCGGCGCGGCCGGTGCGGGCCGGCTCGGAGCGGGCGCCTCGACGCGCGGGACCGAGACCGGCCTGGCGCCGCTCTCGACGGCCCGGACCGCCGCGAGGAGATCCGCGGCCGTGCCCGTCAGCTTCGCGCCCGCGTCCACGGGCGAGCCGCGCTCGGCCTTGCGCCGCTCGATCTTCGCCCGCAGCTCCCGCTGCGCGGCCAGCTCCGCCTGAGCCTCGGACAGCCCCGACGCGTCGGCACCGTCCGCGCCGGCCTCGGCTGCCCCCGTGTCCTCGGCACCGTCCGCGGCGGCCTCGGCTGCCCCCGTGTCCTCGGCACCGTCCGCGTCGGCCTCTGCTGCCCCCGTGCTCTCGGCACCGTCCGCGTCCCCGGAGTCGCCGGACTCGCCGGACACCCCGTCCTCGGCGCCTGCGGGGTCCCCGGCCCCGGCTTCCGCCGTCCCCGGCTCCGCGCCGGCCTCCGGCCGCGCCTCGGGCGCGTCCGGCGGGCCCGCGGACGGTGCCTGGTCGTCGGTGGCGGGCTCGGTCGCCTCGGGCGGCGCGGTGTCGCCGGAAGGCTCGGTCACAAGGTGCTCCAGTCGTGATCCGGGTAGCGGTGCAGGGGCGCCGACACGTCGTCGAGAGCCCGGCAGATCTCGTCAGGAAGACTAAGGCTCTCCACTGACAAAGCCGCCGCGAGCTGCTGCGCGTTGCGCGCGCCGACGATCGGGGCGGCGACGCCGGGCCGGTCGCGGACCCAGGCGAGGGCGACCTGGAGCGGGGTGGTGGCGAGGCCGTCCGCCGCCGTGCTGACCGCGTCCACGATCCGGCTCGCCGCGTCGTCCAGATACGGCTCGACGAACGGCGCGAGCGCCTCCGAACCGCCCCGCGAGTCCGCCGGAGTGCCGTGCCGGTACTTGCCGGTGAGCACCCCGCGCCCGAGCGGCGAGGAGGGCAGCAGCCCGATGCCCAGGTCGAGCGCGGCCGGCAGCACCTCGCGCTCGACTCCCCGCTGCAGCAGCGAGTACTCCATCTGCGTCCCGGCGAGCCGGGTCCGGTCCCCGGTGTGCTGCCAGGTCCCGGCCTTCGCCAGCTGCCAGCCGCAGAAGTTGGAGACGCCCACGTACCGGGCCCGGCCGCTGCGCACCGCGATGTCGAGTGCCTGGAGCGACTCTTCGAGCGGGGTGTACGGATCGAAGGCGTGCAGCTGCCAGAGGTCCACGTAGTCCGTGCCGAGCCGGGCGAGCGAGGCGTCGAGAGCGGCGAGGAGGTGGCCGCGCGAGCCGTCCGTGCGCCGGTCGGGGTCGGGGACGCTGCCGGCCTTGGTCGAGATCACCAGGTCGCGGCGCGGGATCAGGCCCGACCTCTCGTCCACGAGCCGCCCGAGCAGGTACTCCGCCTCGCCGCCCCCGTACACGTCCGCGGTGTCCACGAGCGTGCCGCCCGCGTCCCAGAACACCTTCAACTGCTCGGCCGCGTCGTGCTCGTCGGTGTCGCGGCCCCAGGTGAGGGTGCCGAGCCCGAGCCGGGACACGCGCAGGCCGGTACGTCCGAGATGCCTCTGCTCCATGGCCGCGAGATTACTGGCCAGGGCACCACGCGGAGAGACCCTGTGGACAACCTGTCCACAGGCCGCCCGTTCGAGGCCCGCCGATCGGGTCCGTGCCCCGCTCCCCGACCGGCTCCTGACGAATGCCGGAGCCGCGCGCTAGAGTCCCCGGCACAGGACGTTACCGATGGGTAAGGGGTACGTGGCATGCGGCTCGGCATCAACCTCGGCTACTGGGGCGCGGGCATGGACGGCGACAACCTGGCCGTGGCCCAGGAGGCGGACCGCCTCGGCTACGACGTGTGCTGGGCCGCGGAGGCGTACGGCTCCGACGCGCCGACCGTGCTCTCCTTCGTCGCCGCCAAGACGGAGCGGATCGACATCGGCTCCGCGATCATGCAGATCCCGGCGCGGCAGCCCGCGATGACGGCCATGACCGCCGCGACCCTCGACTCGCTCTCCGGCGGCCGCTTCCGCCTCGGCCTCGGCGTCTCCGGCCCGCAGGTCTCCGAGGGCTGGTACGGCGTCAAGTTCGACAAGCCGCTGGCGCGCACCCGCGAGTACGTGGAGATTGTCCGCCGCGCGATGTCCCGCGAGCGCCTCACCTACGAGGGCGAGCACTGGACCCTGCCGCTGCCGGACGGCCCGGGCAAGCCCATCAAGCTCACGGTCCACCCGACCCGTCCGCACATCCCGCTCTACATCGCCGCGATCGGCCCCAAGAACCTGGAGCAGACCGGCGAGATCGCCGACGGCGCCCTGCTCATCTTCCCGGCCGCCGAGCACCTGGAGGAGACCGCGCTGCGCCACCTCCGCGCGGGCCGCGAGAAGGCCGGGCTCACCATGGACGGCTTCGACGTCCACCCGACGCTGCCGCTCGCCCTCGGCGACGACATCGACGCGCTGGCGGACGTCTTCCGCCCGTACACCGCCCTCTACGTCGGCGGCATGGGCAGCCGCAAGCAGAACTTCTACAACCAGCTCGCCCAGCGCATGGGCTACGAGAAGGCCGCCGCGGAGATCCAGGAGAAGTACCTGTCCGGCGACAAGGCCGGCGCCGCCGCGGCCGTCCCGCGCCAGCTCATCGACCAGACGACCCTGCTCGGCTCCGTCGACCGGATCGCCGACCGCATGAAGGCCTACGCGGCGGCCGGGGTGACGACCCTGACGCTGGCCCCGGCCGGCTTCACGCTCGACGAGCGGATCGCGGCGCTGCGGGCCGGAGTGGAGGCCCTGGAGCGGGCGGGCCTCGCGTAACCGGCCGGCGGGACGGTCCCGGTACAAGCCTGCGGCCGTGGTGGGGGCTCGGGGGTCTTCCCCGCCACGGCCGTCACGCAGCACAACGCGCGAGCCACGCCCGGGGTTACGCGGTCCGCGGCGCGTCCCCTCCCACACCGCCCGCCCGCCGACGGCGTTCCGTCCGGCCCGCCGGCCGCCCCTCGTCCGTACGCCGTTCGGCCCAGCCTCCCGCCCCTCCTGTTGCCCGCCCGCGCGCGGCGCACTTGACTCGTACACCACGGGAGGTGGCAGCCATGCTCACGGCCAAGAGCCTGTTCCAGGAAATCATCGACAACGACGAGTCGTTCCGGCTCTTCTGTTCCATCGCCGCCAGCGGCGAGACCCAGGGCGGCTGGGAGAACGGCCGGATCGCGGCCCTCGTCGCCCCCGGCATGCGGGACCTGGCACCCAAGATCACCCGGCACGGCGCCGACGAGGACAAGCACGGCCGGATCTTCAACGCCCTGCTGAGGAAGCGCGGCCTCGAACCCGTGCCCGTGCCGCCCGAGACCGACTACACGATGCTGCTGGAGAAGCGCGGCATCGGCCTCGCGCACGACAAGCTGCGCCGCGACGAGCCGCTGACCGAGCACGACATCGTCGTCTACCTGGCGCACAGCCGGGTCACCGAGCAGCGGGCGGCCGATCAGATGATCATGCTGGTCAAGTACTTCGGGGACCATCCCGAGCTCGGCAAGGCCATCCGCATGATCGACCACGACGAGACGAACCACCTCTCGTACTGCCACGAGGAGCTGCTGCGCCTCAACCACGAGGGGCACGGCCGGCTCATCCAGCGCGTCCTGCGGGACTCCGCGCTCGCCGAGATCCGGGTGTACCGGGACGTCAGCCTCGCCGTGATGAGCCACATGGGCCGCATCCTGGGCTGGCCCAGGGCGAAGTCCGCGGCGCTCGCCGCCGGCATCCACGGCATGTACGCGTGGGAGCGCGCCGCCGGCTGGCACAGGATGGTGGACCTCAGGATGCCCGAGCGACGCGACGCCCTCGGCGGCCCCGTGACCCCGGCCCCCGCCTACTAGGCCCGCCGCCCGCCGCCCGCCGGCCTTCCGGCCGGTACGCCCGGGCGCGGCGGGCCTCACATCCAGCCGCGCCGCTTGAACAGCCGGTAGAGGCCCGTGACGGTCGCGGCCAGCAGCAGGAGCAGCGCCGGGTACGACCACGCCCAGCGCAGCTCCGGCATGTGGTCGAAGTTCATGCCGTAGATCCCCGCGACCATCGTGGGTACCGCGGCCATCGCCGCCCAGGCCGAGATCTTGCGCATGTCGTCGTTCTGCCGCACGCCCATCTGCGCCAGGTGCGCCGACAGCACGTCGGACAGCAGCCGGTCCAGGCTCTCCACCTGCTCGTTGGCGCGCAGCAGGTGGTCCTGCACGTCACGGAAGAACGGCATGGCCTTGTCGTGCACGAAGGGCACCGCGCCCGTCGCGAGCCGGGCCATCGGCGCGGTCAGCGGGCTCGCCGCCCGGCGGAACTCCAGGACCTGCCGCTTGGCCGTGTAGATCCGCTCCGCGGTCCGCTTCGGGCTGCCGCCGGCCGGCGCGAAGACATCGGCCTCCAGCTCCTCCAGGTCGATCTGGAGCTCCCCGGCGACGTCGATGTAGTGGTCCACGACCGCGTCGGAGATCGCGTACAGGACCGCGGTCGGCCCGTGCCGGAGCACGTCCGGCGTGGCCTCCATGCGCTTGCGCACGGCCGTCAGCGGGCTGCCGGCCCCGTGCCGCACGGTCACCACGAACGAGTCGCCGACGAAGACCATGACCTCGTCCGAGCTGACCCGGTCGCTCTCCGGCTCGTACACCACCGGCTTCAGCACCACGAACAGGCAGTCGTCGTACACCTCCAGCTTGGGCCGCTGATGCGCCTTCAGGGCGTCCTCCACGGCCAGCGGGTGCAGCGCGAACTCCGAGGAGACGTGGCTGAACTCGGCCTCGGTCGGCTCGTACAGCCCCACCCACAGGAACGCGTCCCCGCTCGACCGCGCCTCCTCCAGCGCGTCCGACAGGTCGGCGGGGCTCTCCGTCCGCTGCCCGCGCCGATAGATGGCTGAGTCCACGATCACGCGCCGTATTCTCCCCCGGCCGCGGCCGGACCGCATCCTCTCGTGGCGCACCGGTCCGCCGCGTGGGCGTCCCCACGCGCGCGTGCGGGCGCCTACGCTGGCCCCCATGGCCACCCTGATCCTCGTACGGCACGGACGCTCCACCGCCAACACCTCCGGGGTGCTCGCCGGTCGCACGCCCGGCGTCGCGCTCGACGAGCGCGGCGCCGCGCAGGCCGCCGAGCTGCCCGGGCGGCTGGCCGGGGTGCCGCTCGCCGCCGTCGTCTCCAGCCCGCTCCAGCGCTGCCACGAGACCGTGCGTCCGCTGCTCGACGCCCGCCCCGGGCTGACGCTGCACACCGAGGAGCGGATCAGCGAGTGCGACTACGGAGACTGGTCGGGCCGCAAGCTCGCCGAGCTGATGGACGAGCCGCTGATGCAGGTCGTCCAGGCGCACGCCTCGGCCGCCGCCTTTCCCGGTGGCGAGTCCATGCGCGCCATGCAGGCCAGGGCCGTGGACGCGGTGCGCGACTGGAACGCCCGGATCGAGGCCGAGCACGGCGAGGACGCCGTCTACGCGATGTGCTCGCACGGCGACATCATCAAGGCGATCGTCGCCGACGCCCTCGGCCTCCACCTGGACCTCTTCCAGCGGATCCAGGTCGACCCCTGTTCGGTCACCGCGATCCGCTACACGCGCCTCCGCCCCTTCGTCCTCCGCCTCGGCGACACCGGCGACCTGGCCGCGCTCGCCCCGCGCGAGACGACCGGCGGACAGGGGGAGGCCGAGGTCGGAGGCGGTGCGGGCGCACCGTGATCCATCCGCGCAGTAGGGTGGACGCGCCGCTGTAGTGCCGTCCCGCGGCACCGGCGGCCGCGACATCCGCGTCCACGACAGCAGCACAGCCGAGACCCAAGGGAGTCAGGAACGTGTCCCGTCAGGTGTTCCTCTACGACCCACCGGAGCGTTTCGTGGCCGGCACGGTCGGGCTGCCTGGCCGCCGTACGTTCTTCCTCCAGGCGTCCGCGGCCGGCCGGGTCACCAGCGTCGCCCTGGAGAAGACCCAGGTCGCGGCCCTCGCCGAGCGGATGGACGAGCTGCTCGACGAGGTCGTGCGCCGTACCGGCGGCAACGCTCCCGTACCGGCGATGGCCCCCGCCGACATCACGGACACCGCCCCGCTCGACGCCCCCGTCGAGGAGGAGTTCCGGGTCGGCACCATGGCGCTCGCCTGGGACGGCGAGGAGCAGCGCATGATCGTCGAGGCGCAGGCGCTCGTCGAACTCGACGCGGACTCCGAGGAGGACCTCGCCGAGGCCGAGGAGCGGCTGCTCCAGGACGAGGAGAACGGCCCGCCGATGCTGCGGGTCAGGCTGACCGGCGCCCAGGCCCGGGCCTTCGCCAAGCGGGCCCTCGACGTGGTGAACGCCGGCCGGCCGCCGTGCCCGCTGTGCAGCCTGCCGCTCGACCCCGAGGGCCACGTCTGCCCGCGCCAGAACGGATACCGCCGCGGCGCATGAGCAGTCATCAGGCCCCCGCGACGCCCACGACGCCCGCGGTCCTCGAACTGCTCGGCCGCGGCGAGCTGACCGTCCGCGGCCAGGTACGCGAGGCGTCCAACGCGGTGCTGTTCTGCTCCGTCGCCCACGAGGGCCGGCAGGCGGACTGCGTCTACAAGCCGGTCGCCGGGGAGCGCCCGCTGTGGGACTTCCCCGACGGCAACCTCGCCCGCCGCGAGGTCGCCGCCTTCGAGCTGTCCGAGGCCACCGGCTGGGGCCTGGTCCCGCCGACCGTGCTCCGTGACGGGCCGTACGGCGAGGGCATGGTGCAGCTGTGGGTCGAGGCCGACCCGGAGGCGGCCCTGCTCGCGCTCGTGGAGGACGAGGAGCCGGGGGAGGGCTGGAAGGCCGTCGGACCCGCCCAGGTGGCCGAGGACCGCACGGCGCTGCTCGTGCACGCCGACAGCCCGCAACTGCGCCGGCTGGCCGTCCTGGACGCCGTCATCAACAACGGCGACCGCAAGGGCGGGCACCTGCTGCCCGGGCCCGACGGACACCTGTACGGGATCGACCACGGCGTCTCCTTCCACGTGGACGACAAGCTGCGCACCCTGCTGTGGGGCTGGGCGGGCGAGGAGCTGACCGAGGAGGCCGTCGCCGTGCTCGCCGGTCTCGACGCCCGGCTCGCACCCGGCACTCCACTGGCGGAACGGCTCGCGGCGCTGCTGACCGCCGCCGAGGTGGACGCCCTGCGGGAGCGCGTCGCCCGGCTGCGCGGGACCGGGCGGCATCCCGTACCGTCGGGGCAGTGGCCCGCGATCCCCTGGCCGCCGGTGTAGCGCCGGGCGCTGCCCGGCCGGACCGCTGCTTTTCCGCCAACATCTTCCGCGCGCCTGAAACCCCCTAGGGGTATGCACGAAAGGCTCTGACCCGCAAGACCGCCTAATAGGTCAAGATCCCGGGTGCGGTTCGTATCCGGAACACCTGTCCGGTTACGCTCAGGACATGCATGCCTGGCCCGCTTCTGAGGTCCCCGCCCTGCCCGGCAAGGGCCGCGACCTCCGGATTCACGACACGTCGACCGGCGGACGAGTGACCCTCGCCCCCGGCCCCGTCGCCCGTATCTACGTCTGCGGCATCACGCCGTACGACGCGACCCACATGGGGCACGCGGCGACCTACAACGCGTTCGACCTCGTTCAGCGCGTGTGGCTCGACACCAAGCGGCAGGTCCACTACGTCCAGAACGTCACCGACGTGGACGATCCCCTCCTGGAGCGGGCCATCCGCGACGGCATCGACTGGGTCGGCCTCGCCGAGCGCGAGACCGCCCTGTTCCGCGAGGACATGACCGCCCTGCGCATGCTGCCCCCGCAGCAGTACATCGGAGCCGTCGAGGCCATACCGGGCATCGTCCCGCTGGTCGAGCGGCTGCGGGACTCCGGTGCCGCCTACGAGCTCGACGGCGACATCTACTTCTCCGTGGAGGCCGACCCGCATTTCGGCCAGGTCTCGCACTACGACACCGAGCTGATGCGCCACCTGTCCGCCGAGCGCGGCGGCGACCCGGAACGCCCGGGCAAGAAGAACCCGCTCGACCCGATGCTGTGGATGGCCGCCCGCGAGGGCGAGCCCAGCTGGGACGGCGCCAGCCTCGGCCCCGGCCGACCCGGCTGGCACATCGAGTGCGTCGCCATCGCCCTCGACCACCTCGGCATGGGCTTCGACGTCCAGGGCGGCGGCTCGGACCTGATCTTCCCGCACCACGAGATGGGCGCCTCGCACGCCCAGGCCCTCACCGGCGAGTTCCCCATGGCCAAGGCGTACGTCCACGCCGGCATGGTCGCCCTGCACGGCGAGAAGATGTCCAAGTCCAAGGGCAACCTGGTCTTCGTCTCCGGGCTCCGCCGGGACGGCGTCGACCCGGCCGCCATCCGGCTCTCCCTGCTCGCCCACCACTACCGGGCCGACTGGGAGTGGACCGACCAGGTCCTCCAGGACGCCGTCGCACGCCTGGACCGCTGGCGCGCCGCCGTCTCGCGCCCCGACGGCCCGTCCGCCGACGCGCTCGTCGAGGAGGTCCGCGAGGCCCTCGCCGACGACCTGGACGCCCCGGCCGCGCTCGCCGCGGTCGACCGCTGGGTCGCGCTCCAGGACGCCGAGGGCGGCACCGACGAGTCCGCTCCCGGCCTCGTCTCCCGTGCCGTCGACGCGCTGCTCGGCGTCGCCCTGTAGCGCGTCCGGACGTCGGCTCCGGTTCACGCGACCGCCCCCGGACTTCCCGTGGAAGTCCGGGGGCGGTTCCTTTTTGTCCTGTCGCGACGCTCGAATCTGCGCTAGATAGGCCACATGCAATCATCAATGCGCATGAGAGCTGCAGTTGCCGGCACCCTCCTCGGCCTGCTCGCCGTCTTCGCCGGACCCGGAAGCACCGCGTCCGCCGAGCCCTCCGACACCACCGTCGGCGCGGTCACCGACTTCGCCGCCGACGGGTCCGTCTACCGCCTGACCGCGGGCCACGCCGAGGCCCGGATCAGCTTCGTCTCCGACGACACCTTCCGCATCGAACTCGCCCCCGACGGAAGGTTCACCGACCCCACGGGACAGGACATCGTCCTCCCGCAGGGCCCGCCGCCCGTCACCCACTGGGCCGACCGCGGCGACCGCTACGAACTCGGCACCGCCCGGGTGACCCTGCGCGCGTACAAGTCCCCGCTGCGCTTCGCCGCGTTCCGCGCCGACGGCACGCCGCTGTGGACCGAGACCCGGGGCCTCACCTGGAACCAGGACCGCACCGTGCAGACCCTGGCCCGCGGCGCCGGCGAGCAGTTCTACGGCGCCGGCATGCAGAACGGCCGCGGCAACACCTCCCACCGCGGCAAGACCGTCGAGGTCGGCGTCGACTACAACTGGAACGACGGCGGCCACCCCAACTCCGTCCCGTTCTACCTCTCCTCCGCCGGCTACGGCGTCTACCGCAACACCTACGCCCCCAACACCTACGCCTTCGGCGAGCCCGTCACCACCACCGCCCGCGAACAGCGCTTCGACGCCTACTACTTCGCCGGCGACGGCGAGGACGCCCTCAAGGACGTCATCGGCCAGTACACCCGGCTCACCGGCAAGCCCTTCCTCCCGCCCGTCTACGGCCTGGAGATCGGCGACGCCGACTGCTACCTGCACAACGCCAACCGCGGCGAGCGCCACACCCTCGACGCGTTGAAGGTCGCCGACGGCTACGTGCAGAACGACATGCCCAACGGCTGGATGCTCGTCAACGACGGCTACGGCTGCGGATACGAGAACCTCGCCGAGACCGCCCAGGGACTCCAGCAGCGCGGCATGCAGCTCGGCCTGTGGACCGAGGACGGCCTCGACAAGCTCGCCGACCAGGTCACGGCCGGCCAGCGGGTCGCCAAGCTCGACGTCGCCTGGGTCGGCGAGGGCTACAAGTTCGCCCTCGACGGCTGCAAGGGCGCCTACGCGGGCATCGAGGCCAACAGCACCGCGCGCGGCTTCACCTGGGCGCCCGAGAGCTGGTCCGGCGCCCAGCGCTGCGGGGTCCAGTGGTCCGGCGACCAGTCCGGCAGCTGGGAGTACATCCGCTGGCAGATACCCACCTACGCCGGCGCCTCCATGTCCGGGCTCGCCTACACCACCGGCGACGTCGACGGCATCTTCGGCGGCAGCCCCAAGACGTACACCCGTGACCTGCAGTGGAAGACCTTCCTGCCGGTCACCATGACCATGGACGGCTGGGCCGCCCACGACAAGCAGCCCTTCCGCTACGGCGAGCCCTACACCTCGATCAACCGGGCCTCCCTCAAGCTCCACGAGGCACTGCTGCCGTACATCTACTCGCACGCCCACCGGGCCACCGAGACCGGCGTCGGCCTCGCCCGGCCCCTCGTCCTCGAACACCCCGACGACCCGGTGGCCGCCTCCGACGCCGCCAAGTACGAGTTCCTCAGCGGCGAGGACTTCCTCGTCGCGCCCGTCTACAAGGACGCCGTGGAGCGCGACGGCATCTATCTGCCCAAGGGCACCTGGATCGACTACGCCAACGGGCGCACCTACGAGGGCCCCGTCACCCTCGACGACTACAGCGCCCCGCTCGACACCCTGCCCCTGTTCGTCCGGGCCGGCGCCGTGGTCCCCATGTGGCCCGGCGGCATCCGCTCGGCCACCGACCGCAGGCCCGGCGACCCGATCGCCTGGGACGTCTACCCGCAGGGCACCTCCTCCTTCGAGCTGTACGAGGACGACGGCGTCACCCGGGAACACCGCTCCGGCCGTCACGCCACCCAGCGCGCCGAGGTGACGGCCCCGCAGCGCGGAGCCGGTGACGTCACCGTGCGCATCGGCGCGAGCGTCGGCGACCACGCCGGAAAGCCGGCCGCCCGGCCCTACCACTTCACCGTCCACACCGGCGACACGCCCGGAGCCGTCACCCTGGGCGGCCGCGCGCTGGCCCGGCACACCACGAAGGCCGCCTTCGACACCGCCACGCAGGGCTGGTGGTACGACCGCGACGACCGTGGGGGAGTGGTCCGGGTCAAGACCGCCGCCCAGCCCACCGACCGCGCCTTCACCCTCGTCCTCGCCGGCACCAGCGCCGTCGGCGGAGCCGTGCCCGGCGCCGCCGCCACCCTCACCGCGCCCGCCGGTCAGGAACTGGGCGCCGGCGTGCCCGGCACCGTCGCCGTGGACGTCACCGCCGGGACCCGGGACGCCACCGCGGTCGAGGTCGGCCTGGACGTCCCGGCCGGCTGGCAGGTCGCCCCGGCCGCGCCGGTCGCGCGCATCCCGGCCGGCACCACCCGGCGCGTGGAACTCGCCGTCACCCCGGCCCCCGACGCCGTCCCCGGCGAGGCCACGCTCACCGCGACCGCCCGCCACCGCGCGGCGGGCACGGACCACACCGCGACCCAGCGCTTCGCCGCCGGGGTCATGCCGCCACCGCCCACCGCACCCGCCTGGGCGAGCGACCTCGTCTGGCTGAAGTCGACCAACGGCTGGGGACCGCCCGAACGCGACCGCTCCAACGGCGAGTCGGGCGCCGCCGACGGCCACGCCCTCACCCTGGCCGGCACGACCTACGAGAAGGGCATCGGCGCCCACGCCGACTCCGACATCGAGGTCTACCTGGGCGGCCGGTGCACCGCCCTCACCGCCGACGTCGGCATCGACGACGAGATCGACGGCTACGGGGACGTGGCCTTCTCGGTCGAGGCCGACGGCAAGGTGCTGTGGACCTCGCCACGGGTGACCGGGGCCTCGGCCACGGTCCCGGTGGACGTCGACGTGACCGGCGCCCGCCACGTCCACCTGAGGATCACCGACACCAACGGAACGAAGAGCGGGGACCACGGGGACTGGGCGGCCGCCCGGTTCGACTGCGCCTGACGGTCCCGCCGTGATGGAGTGTCCGATGACCACCGGTGAGGACCACCGGGACGGAAGGACGCTCCGTGCGACGACGTTCCTTCGCACGAAGAAGTCTCCCGGGAGCCGCCGCTGCCACTGGCGCGGCGGCTCCCGACGCGGTCGCGGTCGACCGGGTGTGACGTACACGCCGGGAGAACGCGTACGGGAGGGGCGGCCGCGCCACCCCTCCCGTACCGGTCACTCCTCGGCGTCGCCGCCGTCCGGCTCCCCGCCCGCGTCCGAGCTCCCTCCGGGGCCCGCGTCCGCGCCCCCCTCCGGGCCGGCGTCCGCGCCCGGGACCGCCTCGGGCCCCGGCTGCTGCGGCTTCGGCGGACGGGTCCGCTCGCCCGGGCCGTCCCGCAGGTACGAGGTGTCGCCGCCCTCCGTCGCCACGCCCGGACCCGGTCCCGGGCCCTGGCCCGGGTCACGGCGCCGCAGATAGCGCTCGAACTCGCGGGCGATGGCCTCGCCGGAGGCCTCCGGCAGCTCCGCCGTGTCCCGCGCCTCCTCCAGGGTCTGCACGTACTCGGCGACCTCGCTGTCCTCCGCGGCCAGCTGGTCCACGCCCAGCTGCCAGGCCCGCGCGTCCTCCGGCAGCTCGCCCAGCGGGATGCGCAGGTCGATCAGGTCCTCGAGACGGTTGAGCAGCGCCAGCGTGGCCTTCGGGTTCGGCGGCTGCGACACGTAGTGCGGCACGGCCGCCCACAGGCTCACCGCCGGCACGCCCGCGTGGGTGCAGGCCTCCTGGAGGATGCCCACGATGCCCGTCGGGCCCTCGTAGCGGGTCTCCTCCAGGTCCATCGTGCGGGCCAGGTCGGGGTCGGAGGTGACGCCGCTGACCGGCACCGGCCGCGTGTGCGGGGTGTCGCCGAGGAGCGCGCCCAGGATCACCACCATCTCCACGCCCAGCTCGTGGGCGAAGCCGAGCAGCTCGTTGCAGAACGAGCGCCAGCGCATCGACGGCTCGATCCCGCGCACCAGGACCAGGTCGCGGGGCTTCTCGCCGCCGATCCGCACCACGGAGAGCCGGGTCGTCGGCCAGGTGATCTTCCGGACGCCGCCGTCCAGCCACACCGTGGGCCGGTTGACCTGGAAGTCGTAGTAGTCCTCGGCGTCGAGCGCCGCGAACACCTCGCCCTTCCACTCCCGGTCCAGATGGGCGACCGCCGCGGAGGCGGCGTCACCGGCGTCGTTCCACCCCTCGAACGCGGCCACCATGACCGGGTCGATCAGCTCGGGAACCCCCTCGAGCTCGATCACCCAGTGCCTCCTTCGTCGAAGTTCCTGTCGTACGGACCAACCTTACGGCTTTCCCCGGCCGCGTCGGCCTTGATCAACTACCCAGGAAAGCCGGGCCGCACACGGAACGGGTAAGGGGCGGTCCCCAATGGAGACCGCCCCTTACCGCCCCGCCCTACTTGCGCAGCATGTCCTCGACCTTGCCGCGGATCTCGTCGGTGGCGAGGCCGCGGATGGTCAGGGTCGTGCGGCGGCGCAGCACGTCGTCCGCGGTCTCGGCCCACTCGAGGTCGCGGGCGTAGGCGACCTGGGCCCAGATCTCCGGCGCGTCGGGGTGGATGCGCTCGGCGAGGTCGGGGTTCTCGTTCGCCATGCGGGCGATGTCGAAGGCGAGCGAGCCGTAGTGCGTGGCCAGGTGCTTGGCGGTGTCGGCCGACATCCGCGGACCGGGCGCCGGGCCGTCCACGAGCAGCCGGTGGGCCACGGCGTTCGGGTTGGCGATGCCGGGCAGCGGCAGCCGCTTCGGCAGCGCGGAGACCGGCTCGTAGTCGTCGCCGAGCGGGCCGCCCGGGAGCGACTCCAGCTTCTTCATGATCGTGCGGCCGATGTGGCGGAAGGTGGTCCACTTGCCGCCGGCCACCGACAGCATGCCGCCGCGGCCCTCGGTGACGACCGTCTCGCGCTTGGCCTTCGAGGTGTCGCCGGGACCGCCCGGCAGCACCCGCAGGCCGGCGAAGGCGTAGGTGATCAGGGAGCGGTCGAGCTGCTGGTCGCGTATGGAGAAGGCGGCCTCGTCCAGGATCTGGGCGATGTCCTTGTCGTTGACGGCGACCTCGGCCGGGTCGCCCTCGTACTCCTCGTCGGTGGTGCCGAGCAGGAGCATGTCCTCCCAGGGGAGGGCGAAGGTGATCCGGTACTTGTCGATCGGGGTGGCCAGCGCGGCCTTCCACGGCGAGGTGCGCTTGAGCACCAGGTGGGCGCCCTTGGAGAGGCGGATGGAGGGCGCCGCGTTGGGGTCCTCCATCTTCCGCAGGTGGTCGACCCACGGGCCGGTGGCGTTGAGCACCAGGCGGGCGGTGACGCCGAACTCCTCGCCGGACAGCCGGTCCCTGAGCTCGGCGCCGGTGACCCGGCCCCGGGTGAAGCGCAGGCCGGTGACCTCGGCGTGGTTGAGGACGACCGCGCCGGCGTCGACGGCGGCGCGGACCGTCATCAGGGCCATGCGGGCGTCGTTCATCTGGTCGTCGCCGTAGACGGCGACGGCCTTCAGGTTGTCGGTGCGCAGCTCCGGCACGTCCTGGGCGGCCTTGGCGGGGCTCAGCAGGTGGCCGACGCCGTCGCCGAAGGCGGACAGGGCGCTGTAGGCGAAGACGCCGGCGCCGAGCTTGGCCGCGCCGTGCGGGCCGCCCTTGTAGACGGGCAGGTAGAACGTGAGCGGGTTGGACAGGTGGGGGGCCACCTGGCGGGAGACCGCGCGCCGCTCGAAGTGGTTCTCCGCGACGAGCTTGACCGCGCCGGTCTGCAGGTAGCGCAGACCGCCGTGGAGGAGCTTGGAGGAGGCGGAGGAGGTGGCGCCGGCGAAGTCGCCGGCGTCCACCAGGGCCACCCGCAGTCCGGACTGCGCGGCGTGCCAGGCGGTGGAGATGCCCAGGATGCCGCCGCCGATCACCAGGAGGTCGTACGTCGCCTTGGACAGCTGCTCCCGGGTCTCGGCGCGGGTCGGAAGGGAACCGGCAGCCGGGTGCATCCCCAGGGAGGGGAGGCTCTGCAGGGTGGTCATCGCAACTTACTCCTCGTCAGTTCTCTTCTTCTTCGAGCCAGCCCATGGAGCGCTCTACGGCCTTGAGCCAGTTCTTGTACTCGCTGTCACGCTTGTCGGCGTCCATGCGAGGGGTCCACTCGGCGGCCCGGCGCCAGTTGGCGCGCAGGGCGTCGGTGTCGGGCCAGAAGCCGACGGCCAGGCCGGCGGCGTAGGCGGCGCCGAGGCAGGTGGTCTCGGCGACCATCGGGCGCACGACGGGGGCGTCCAGGAAGTCGGAGAGGGTCTGCATCAGCAGGTTGTTGGAGGTCATGCCGCCGTCGACCTTGAGGGCCGTCAGCTCGACGCCGGAGTCCTTGGTCATGGCGTCGGTGATCTCGCGGGTCTGCCAGGCGGTGGCCTCCAGGACGGCACGGGCGATGTGCGCCTTGGTGACGTACCGGGTGAGGCCGGCGATGACACCGCGGGCGTCGGAGCGCCAGTACGGGGCGAAGAGGCCCGAGAACGCCGGCACGAAGTAGGCGCCGCCGTTGTCCTCGACGGAGGAGGCGAGCGTCTCGATCTCGGCGGCGGACTTGATGAGGCCCATCTGGTCGCGCATCCACTGGACGAGCGAGCCGGTGACGGCGATCGAGCCCTCCAGGGCGTAGACCGGCTTCTCGTCGCCGATCTGGTAGCCGACCGTGGTCAGCAGGCCGCTGTAGGAGTTGATGATCTTGTCGCCGGTGTTCATCAGCATGAACGTTCCGGTGCCGTACGTGGACTTGGCCTCGCCCTCGGCGAAGCAGGTCTGGCCGAACAGGGCGGCCTGCTGGTCGCCGAGTGCGGAAGCGACCGGGACGCCGTCGAGGACGCCGCCCTTGACCGTGCCGTACACCTCGGCGGAGGAGCGGATCTCCGGCAGCACCGTGGCCGGGATGTCCATGGAGGCGAGGATGCGCTCGTCCCAGGCCATCTCGTGAAGGTTCATCAGGAGGGTGCGGGAGGCGTTGGTGACGTCGGTGACGTGGTGGCCGCCCTCGACACCGCCGGTCAGGTTCCAGATGACCCAGGAGTCCATGGTGCCGAAGAGGATGTCGCCGCGCTCGGCGCGCTCGCGCAGGCCCTCGACGTTGTCGAGCAGCCAGCGGACCTTGGGGCCGGAGAAGTACGAGGCGAGCGGGAGGCCGGTCTCGCGGCGGAAGCGGTCCTGGCCGACGTTGCGGCCGAGTTCCTTGCACAGGCCGTCGGTGCGGGTGTCCTGCCAGACCAGCGCGTTGTGCACCGGCTCGCCGGTGTTCTTGTCCCACATCAGGGTGGTCTCGCGCTGGTTGGTGATGCCGATCGCCTTGACGTCGGCCGCGGTGATGCCGGCCTTGGCGATGGCGCCGGCGACGACCTCCTGGACGTTGGTCCAGATCTCGGTGGCGTCGTGCTCGACCCAGCCCGGCTTCGGGAAGATCTGCTCGTGCTCCTTCTGGTCGACGGAGACGATGCGGCCGTCCTTGTCGAAGACGATGCAGCGGGACGAGGTGGTGCCCTGGTCGATGGCGGCGATGAACGGCCCCGCGCCGTGGGAGGCAGTGGCGGCGGTGTGGGCGTCGGTCACGGTGTACTCCAAGGGAAGTCTGGAAGAAGGACGGCTCAGGCGAACGCGATGTTGTAGATGCCCGCGGCGATGGCGCCGCCGACCAGCGGGCCGACGACCGGGATCCAGGCGTAGCTCCAGTCGGAGCCGCCCTTGTTCGGCAGCGGGAGCAGGGCGTGCACGATGCGCGGGCCGAGGTCACGGGCCGGGTTGATCGCGTAGCCGGTCGGGCCGCCGAGCGAGAGGCCGATGGAGACGACGACGAAGGCGGTGATCAGGGCGCCGATGACGCCGAGGCCCTTGCCGCTGTCGTTGAGGCCCTGGGTGAGCACGGCGAGCACGAGCACGACGGTGCCGATGATCTCGGTGGCCAGGTTCTGCCAGGTGTTGCGGATCTCGGGGCCGGTGGAGAAGACACCGAGCACCGGGCCGGGGCCTTCGACGGGCTTCTCGCCGACGGTCTCGGGGTCCGTGAGGTGGGCCCGGAACTGGCCGTAGTAGGCGATCCACACGAGCGCCGCGCCGATCATGGCACCGAGCATCTGACCGGCGACGTAGACCGGCACGTCGCTCCAGTCGCCGCTCTTGATCGCTATGCCGATCGTGACGGCGGGGTTCAGATGGGCGCCGGAGAGGGAAGCGGTCATGTAGACCGCCGTCATGACGGCGAAGCCCCACCCGAAGGTGATCGCAAGCCAGCCCGCGTTGCGGGCCTTGGAGCTCTTCAGCGTGACGGCGGCGCACACGCCACCGCCGAGCAGGATGAGTACGGCGGTACCGATGGTCTCGCCGAGGAAGATGTCGGAGCTGGACACCCGCGACTCCTTTGTCCTTCGTCCAGGGGAAGGCGAACCACGGGTCACTCCGATGGTTCGCGCCCTCGTGTGAGGGCGTTTTCGGCCCTTGGCACTGCCATACCTTAGCGCGTATTGCCGGTACCTGTTCGACAATGCCGACCGATGAACGGAAGTTTTGCGCCAGGGTTAACAGCGCGTCAAGGGTCGCGAGCGCGAAAAACCCGCCGATAACGCGATCGTTACCGACGGGTTCTGGGGTGCCCGGGCGAGGCCGGGCGCCAGGTCAGAAGCGGCCCGCCCCCAGGTCGCGGGAGACCGCGCGGGCGCAGTCCCGGACGGCCGCCACGAGCTCCGAGCGCAGCTCGCCGCCCGCGCAGACCCGCTCCACCGCGCCCGTGATGGCCACCGCTCCCACCGGCATCCGGCGCCGGTCGTGGATGGGGGCCGCCACCGAGGCCACGCCCTCCCAGGTCTCCTCCACGTCCGCCGCCCAGCCGCGCGCCCGCGTCATGTCGAGCAGCGTCTCGAAGTCCGTGAGCTCGGTGACCGTCCGCGGTGTGAACGGCTCCCGCTCGACCTCCACCGCCTCGCTGTGCGCCACCGGGTCGTACGCCGAGAGCACCTTGCCCAGGGCCGTGGAGTGCAGCGGCTGCATGGCCCCCACCTCCAGGACCTGGCGGCTGTCGTCCGGCCGGAAGACGTGGTGGACGATGAGCACGCCCTGCTGGTGCAGCACGCCCAGGTGGACGCTCTCCCCGCTGGACCGGGCCAGGTCGTCCGTCCAGACCAGGGCCCGCGCGCGCAGCTCGTGCACGTCCAGATAGCTGTTGCCGAGGCGCAGCAGCTCCGCGCCCAGCTGGTAGCGGCCGGACGCCGGGTCCTGCTCCACGAACCCCTCCGCCTGGAGGGTGCGCAGGATGCCGTGCGCCGTGCCCTTGGCGAGGCCGAGCGAGGAGGCGATGTCGGACAGGCCGAGCCGGCGCTCGCCGCCCGCGAGCAGTCGCAGCATCGCCGCCGCCCGTTCAAGCGACTGGATGTTCTTCGCCATCGCCCGGCCCTTCTCCCTCACATGCTGTTCGACAATGCTGAACACTATCGGTCGATGCCGACCTTGTGTCACACCTGACAGTGTCGGACAAGAACGGGCCGGACCGGGAGTCCCCGGACACAGGATGCCGTCCACCTGCTGGAACCCCATGTCCACCCCGGCGCTCACGCGGCTAGTCTGGGCGCGTGCACCCTCCGCCGAGAGTGCAAAGCCGACAGCCGTCGCATCCCAGGGAGCCTTATCCATGGCCTCGTCGCCGACCCGTTCCGCCGCACCCGCAACCGCCGCCCAGCGGGCCGACGCCCTCCGCGAGGCCTTCGCCTCCCGGGTCGTCGTCTCCGACGGCGCCATGGGCACGATGCTCCAGGCGCAGGATCCCTCCCTCGAGGACTTCCAGCAGCTCGAGGGCTGTAACGAGATCCTGAACGTCTCCCGCCCGGACATCGTCCGCTCGGTCCACGACGCGTACCTCGCGGTCGGCACCGACTGCGTCGGCACCAACACCTTCAACTGCAACTTCTCCGCGCTCGGCGAGTACGACATCGCCCACCGCATCCACGAGCTCTCCGAGGCCGGCGCCCGCATCGCCCGCGAGGCCGCCGACGCGTACACGGAGGAGACGGGACAGCAGCGCTGGGTCCTCGGCTCGATGGGCCCCGGCACCAAGCTCCCCACGCTCGGCCACGTCGAGTACGGCACCATCCGCGACGCCTACCAGCAGAACGCCGAGGGCCTCCTCGCCGGCGGCGCCGACGCCCTCCTCGTCGAGACCACCCAGGACCTCCTCCAGACCAAGGCCGCGATCATCGCCGCCCACCGCGCGATGGAGGTCGCCGGCTACACCGTCCCGCTGATCACCTCGGTCACCGTCGAGACCACCGGCACCATGCTGCTCGGCTCCGAGATCGGCGCCGCGCTCACCGCGCTCGAGCCGCTCGGCATCGACATGATCGGCATGAACTGCGCCACCGGCCCCGCCGAGATGAGCGAGCACCTGCGCTACCTCGCCCGGCACGCGGGCATCGCGCTCTCCTGCATGCCCAACGCCGGTCTGCCCGTCCTGACCAAGGACGGCGCGCACTACCCGCTCTCGGCCGCCGAGCTCGCCGACGCCCACGAGACCTTCGTGAACGAGTACGGCCTCAGCCTGGTCGGCGGCTGCTGCGGCACCACGCCCGAGCACCTGCGCCAGGTCGTCGAGCGCGTCCGCGGTGTCGTCCCGCCCGTCCGCGAGCCGCACCCCGAGCCGGGCGCCGCATCCCTCTACCAGACCGTCCCGTTCCGCCAGGACACCTCGTACCTCGCCATCGGCGAGCGGACGAACGCCAACGGCTCGAAGAAGTTCCGCGAGGCCATGCTGGAGGCCCGGTGGGACGACTGCGTCGAGATGGCCCGCGACCAGATCCGCGAGGGCGCGCACATGCTCGACCTCTGCGTCGACTACGTCGGCCGGGACGGCGTCGCCGACATGAAGGAGCTGGCCGGCCGCTTCGCCACCGCCTCCACCCTGCCGATCGTCCTCGACTCCACCGAGGTCGACGTCATCGAGGCCGGCCTGGAGAAGCTCGGCGGCCGGGCCGTCATCAACTCGGTCAACTACGAGGACGGCGACGGCCCGGAGTCCCGCTTCGCGAAGGTCACCCGCCTCGCCCAGCAGCACGGCGCCGCCCTGATCGCCCTCACCATCGACGAGGAGGGCCAGGCCCGCACCGTCGAGAAGAAGGTCGAGATCGCCGAGCGGCTCATCGACGACCTCACGGGCAACTGGGGCATCCGCGAGTCGGACATCCTCATCGACACCCTGACCTTCACCATCTGCACCGGTCAGGAGGAGTCGCGCAAGGACGGCATCGCCACGATCGAGGCGATCCGCGAGCTCAAGCGGCGCCACCCGGACGTCCAGACCACGCTCGGCCTGTCCAACATCTCCTTCGGCCTCAACCCGGCCGCGCGCATCCTGCTCAACTCCGTCTTCCTGGACGAGTGCGTGAAGGCGGGCCTGGACTCGGCCATCGTCCACGCGTCGAAGATCCTCCCGATCGCCCGCTTCGACGAGGAGCAGGTCACCACCGCCCTCGACCTGATCTACGACCGGCGTGCCCCCGCGGAGGGCGACAAGCCGGCCTACGACCCGCTGCAGAAGCTGATGGCCCTGTTCGAGGGCGCCACCGCCAAGTCCCTGAAGGCCGGCAAGGCGGAGGAACTGGCCGCCCTGCCGCTGGAGGAGCGCCTCAAGCGGCGGATCATCGACGGCGAGAAGAACGGTCTGGAGGCGGACCTCGACGAGGCCCTGACCACCACGCCCGCGCTCGACATCGTCAACAACACGCTGCTCGACGGCATGAAGGTGGTCGGCGAGCTGTTCGGCTCCGGCCAGATGCAGCTGCCGTTCGTGCTCCAGTCCGCCGAGGTGATGAAGACCGCGGTTGCCTACCTGGAGCCGCACATGGAGAAGTCCGACGCCGAGGGCAAGGGCACGATCGTGCTCGCCACCGTGCGCGGCGACGTCCACGACATCGGCAAGAACCTCGTCGACATCATCCTGTCCAACAACGGCTACAACGTCGTCAACCTGGGCATCAAGCAGCCCGTCTCCGCGATCCTGGAGGCCGCCGAGGAGCACGCCGCCGACGTGATCGGCATGTCGGGCCTCCTGGTGAAGTCCACGGTGATCATGAAGGAGAACCTGGAGGAGCTGAACCAGCGCGAGCTGGCCGCCAGGTACCCGGTGATCCTCGGCGGCGCCGCCCTCACCCGGGCCTACGTCGAGCAGGACCTGCACGAGATCTACCAGGGCGAGGTCCGCTACGCCCGCGACGCCTTCGAGGGCCTGCGCCTGATGGACGCCCTCATCGCCGTCAAGCGCGGCGTGCCCGGCGCGGCCCTGCCCGAGCTCAAGCAGCGCCGGGTCGCCAAGGGCGCCGCCACCCTCCAGGTCGACGAGCCGGAGCCGGGCGGCCGCTCGGACGTCGCCACCGACAACCCGGTGCCGACGCCCCCGTTCTGGGGCACCCGGGTCGTCAAGGGCATCCAGCTCAAGGAGTACGCGAGCTGGCTCGACGAAGGCGCCCTGTTCAAGGGCCAGTGGGGCCTCAAGCAGAACCGCGCCGGCGACGGCCCCTCGTACGAGGAGCTCGTCGAGAGCGAGGGCCGGCCGCGGCTGCGCGGCTGGCTGGAGCGCCTGCACACGGAGAACCTCCTGGAGGCGGCCGTCGTCCACGGCTACTTCCCCTGCGTCTCCAAGGGCGACGACCTGATCATCCTCGACGATGCGGGCAACGAGCGCACGCGCTTCACCTTCCCGCGCCAGCGGCGCGGCCGGCGCCTGTGCCTCGCGGACTTCTTCCGCCCGGAGGAGTCCGGCGAGACCGACGTGGTCGGCCTCCAGGTCGTCACCGTCGGCTCGAGGATCGGCGAGGCCACGGCCAAGCTCTTCGCGTCCGACTCCTACCGCGACTACCTCGAACTCCACGGCCTGTCCGTGCAGCTGGCCGAGGCCCTCGCCGAGTACTGGCACGCCCGGGTCCGCGCCGAGCTCGGCTTCGGCGGCGAGGACCCCGAGGACGTCGAGGACATGTTCGCGCTCAAGTACCGCGGCGCGCGCTTCTCGCTCGGCTACGGCGCCTGCCCCGACCTGGAGGACCGCGCCAAGATCGCCGAGCTCCTGGAGCCGGAGCGGATCGGCGTCCACCTCTCGGAGGAGTTCCAGTTGCACCCCGAGCAGTCCACTGACGCCATCGTCATCCATCACCCGGAGGCGAAGTACTTCAACGCTCGGTAACCGGTGCGCGGGTAAATCCCTGCGCCTGATGTGATCCGGACGTACACTGGTCGGTCCAGTGCAGGCCGGTCGCCCACCCCCGTGCCGGGGAGGGTGGCCGGCCTCTTCGTCCCTCCGTGGAGGTGTGCCGGATGACCAGTACGGTCCCCGCGTCCTTGTTCCGTGCCAACGGCAGCTCCGCCCTGCAGGCGGTCTTCCTCGACATGGACGGCACCCTCGTCGACACCGAGGGATTCTGGTGGGACGCGGAGGTGGAGGTCTTCGCCGACCTCGGGCACCGGCTCGACGAGGCCTGGCGGGACGTCGTCGTGGGCGGGCCCATGACGCGCAGCGCCGGCTATCTGATCGAGGCCACGGGCGCCGACATCACCCTGGAGGAGCTCACCGTGCTGCTCAACGAGAAGTTCGAGCAGCGCATCGACCGGGGCGTGCCGCTGATGCCCGGCGCCGACCGGCTGCTCACCGAGCTGGCCCGGCACAGCATCCCGACCGCCCTGGTCTCCGCCTCGCACCGCCGGATCATCGACCGGGTGCTCGCCTCGCTCGGCCGCGACCGGTTCGCACTGACCGTCGCGGGCGACGAGGTGACCCGCACCAAGCCGCACCCGGAGCCGTATCTGACCGCCGCCCGTGGCGTCGGGGCCGAACCCGCGCTGTGCGCGGTCGTCGAGGACACCGCGACCGGCGTCGCGGCGGCCGAGGCGGCCGGCTGCCGGGTCGTCGCGGTGCCCTCCGTCGCCCCGATCGCGGCCTCCGCGGGCCGGGTCGTGGTCCGCTCCCTGGAAGAGGTCGACGTGCCCTTCCTGCGGACGCTCATCGCCTCGCCCAGGGGACGCTGACCGACCGCGCCGTTCGCGCCCGGAAACTTCAGGCCATCCACCGGAAAGAACCCTGAGTGACATTGGTCACCCAGA
The DNA here is from genome assembly GCF_042954805.1 of Streptomyces sp. NPDC012637. NCBI lineage: Bacteria > Bacillati > Actinomycetota > Actinomycetes > Kitasatosporales > Streptomycetaceae > Streptomyces > Streptomyces sp. NPDC012637. Next base: position 314,424 of record NZ_JBIBDS010000009.1, on the reverse strand, counting down.
GTGCCGACCGGAGGGTGGCCTGTCTGCGTGCGGTGTCCCGAAACCACCGGTTACACCCCGCCCATGTGTCCCGGTTCGCTCCCCACCGTACGAATCATTCCCGCGCATGACTATCGAACGCACCGTATTCATGCTCGCCAGCCGTGCGCCTTCGCGACCTTCCCCGTCCGGTGGCACTGGTGTAGCCCACTAATCTTTCGCACGTACTCCGCCGCACCCACCGCGTGCCCCGGCGCCCACCCGAGTCGCCGTGTACACAGGACCGATCGCACCCCCATTCCGGCCCGATCGCCGCGCCCCGACCGGGCGTCCGGCGGAGTGACCGAAGCCGCTGTACCAGTGCCGGCCGTCACCCCGTGCCGGATGAGGAGAACGTCCCTGATGAACCGCAAGACCCTGGTGCTGCCGATCGTGGCCGCACTGCTCACCCCCCTGCTCGCCGGCTGCGGTGGAGGGGACCAGAGCAGAGCGATCGTCGTCGGCACCACGGACCAGTTCGTCGCCACCGAGGACGCCCCGGCACCGCTCGACCCCGCCTTCGCCTACGACACCGGCGCCTGGAACATCCTGCGCCAGACCCTGCAGACCCTCATGCACGTCCCGCGCGGCGGCGGCGCACCGGTCCCCGAGGCCGCCGAGAGCTGCGGCTTCTCCGACAAGGAGAGCGAGAGCTACCGCTGCAAGCTCCGCGAGGGACTCACCTTCGCCGACGGCACCCCGATCACCGCCGAGGACGTCAGGTTCTCCGTCGAGCGCGTCCTCGCCATCAAGTCCGACAACGGCACCGCCGCGCTCCTCGCCAACATCGACACCGTCGAGACCAAGGGCGACCTCGAGGTGATCTTCCACCTCAAGACGCCCGACGCGACCTTCCCGTACAAGCTCTCCACGCCCGTCGCCGGCATCCTCAGCAAGGACAAGTACGACGGCAAGTCGCTGCGCGAGGGCTTCGACGTCGACGGCTCCGGCCCCTACACGATGAAGGCCGAGCGCGACGGCGACAAGGTGACGAAGTTCGTCTTCACCAAGAACACCCGCTACCAGGGCGACATCACCCTGCGCAACGACAAGGTCGAACTGCGCACCTTCGGCGACGCCGACGGCATGGACAAGGCGCTGCGCTCCGACGACATCGACATGGCCGGCCGCGCCATGTCGCAGCCGCAGATCAAGGAACTCACCGAGAAGCCCCAGGAGGGCATCGACCTCACCGAGGTCCCCGGTCTGGAGATCCGCTACCTCGCCTTCAACACCAAGGCCCCCGCCGTCAAGGAGAAGGCCGTCCGGCAGGCCATGGCCTCCGTCGTCGACCGCGGCAAGCTGATCGACAAGGTCTACGGCCCCACCGCCGAGCCCCTCTACTCGCTGATCCCCTCCAGCGTCACCGGCCACGCCACCTCGTTCATCGACACCTACGGCGAGCCCGACGCGTCCAAGGCCGCCAAGCTGCTGCGCGAGGCCGGCGTCAAGACGCCCGTGCCGGTCACCCTGCACTACACCACCGACCACTACGGCGCCGAGACGGCCGACGAGTTCGAGGCGCTGCGCGCCCAGCTCAACGCCACCAAGCTCTTCGACGCCCGCGTCCAGGGCACCGAATGGTCCAAGTTCCGCCCGGCCCAGAAGCGCGGCGACTACGCCGTCTACGGCCTCGGCTGGTTCCCCGACTACCCGGACCCGGACAACTACGTCGCTCCGTTCCTCGACAGCGACAACTTCCTCAACACCCCCTACGTCAACCAGTCCGTCCGTGACCGGCTGATCCCGCAGTCGCGCCGCGAGGCCGACCGCACGGCCGCCGCCCCGGTCTTCGAGCAGATCCAGAAGATCGTCGCCACGGACGTCCCCGTCCTGCCCCTGTGGCAGGGCAAGCAGTACGTCGCCGCCCGCGACGACATCACCGGCGTCGAGTGGTCGCTCAACACCTCCTCCGACCTGCTCCTGTGGGAGCTCGGCCGCGGCACCGCCTGACCCCTTCGTTGTACCGGCCGCGCAGCGGTTGCGCGGCCGGCCTGGCAAGAGATCAAGAGGCAAGTTCTGTGAAGGCACACAACAAGTGGCTGACCGCCCCGCTCGCCGCGGGCCTGGCCGCGACCCTGCTCAGCGGCTGCGGCACCGAACAGGGCGGTGACTCCGGAGGCTCCGGGTCCGCCGTGCGCGTCGGCATGTCGGACGAGATCATGGCGACCGACCCGGCCGCCGGTTACGACCCCGGCTCCTGGCTGCTGTTCAACAACGTCTTCCAGTCCCTGCTCGCCTTCCCCAAGGGCGCCTCCGAGCCCGAGCCCGAGGCGGCCGACAAGTGCGGCTTCTCCGGCGGCAGCAAGGTCTACACCTGCACCCTGCGCGACGGCCTCAAGTTCTCCAACGGCAATCCGCTCACCTCGGAGGACGTCAAGTTCTCCTTCGAGCGCGCCCTGAAGATCGCCGACCCCAACGGCCCGGCCCCGCTGCTCTCCTCGATCGACTCCATCGAGACCCCCGACGAGAAGACCGTCGTCTTCAAGCTGAAGGTTCCCGACGCCACCTTCCCCAGCAAGATCGCCTCGGGCGCCGGTTCCATCGTCGACCACCGCGAGTACCAGGCCGACGGGCTGCGCACCGACGGCAAGGCCGTCGGCTCCGGCCCGTACAAGCTCGACTCGATCAGCGACACCGAGGCCGTCTTCAGCGCCAACAGCGCCTACCAGGGCAACGCCAAGCGGAAGAACGGCAGCGTCACGCTCAAGCTCTACCAGGGCGACCGCGAGGCCCTGGCCAAGGCCCTCTCGGACGGCGACGTGGACGTCGCCTACCGAGGCCTGTCCGCCGACGACATAGCCGCCCTGGAGAACTCCCAGGGCGACAAGGGCATCCAGGTCGTCCAGGGCTCCAGCGCCGAGGTCCAGCACATGGTCTTCAACGTCAAGGACCCGGTCGTCGGCAAGCTCGGCGTCCGCAAGGCCATCGCCCACCTCGTCGACCGCGAGGCGCTCGTCCAGAACGTCTACAAGTCGACCGCGACGCCGCTGTACTCCATCGTCCCGGCCGGCATCGCCGGACACTCCACCTCGTTCTTCGACACCTACGGCGAGCCCGACAAGGCCAAGGCCAAGGCCGCGCTGCGCAAGGACGGGATCACCGGCAAGGTCAAGCTCACCCTCTGGTCCACGCCGAACCGCTTCGGCCCCTCCACCGACCAGATGATGGAGGCCATCGCCACCCAGCTCAACGCCAGCGGCCTGTTCGACGCGAAGGTCGAGTCCGTCTCCTTCGAGAAGTACGAGAAGGACATCGCGGCCGGCAAGTACGGCGTGTACGTCCGCGGCTGGGTCCCCGACTACCCGGACGCCGACAACTTCACCTCCCCGTTCTTCGGCGACGACAACGTCCTCGGCAACCGCTACGAGAACGCCCTGATCACCGGCGAGCTGCTGCCGGCCGTCGCCGCGTCCCCCGACCGGTCCGAGACCGGCTCCACGTACACCAAGGTCCAGGACCTCGTCGCCGACGAGCTCCCGCTGCTGCCGCTGTGGCAGGGCAAGCAGTACGCGGTGGCCCGCGAGGGCGTCACCGGCCTCGAGTGGACCCTCGACGCCTCCACCGTCTTCCGCTTCTGGGAGATCAAGAAGGGCTGACGGCTCCTCCGGCACGACGAGGGCCCGGCGCGCACGCAGCGCACCGGGCCCTCACCCGTACCCCCGGTGACTCACTGCGCGCCCGGGCGCACCAGACCGCTCTCGTACGCGTAGACCGCCGCCTGCACCCGGTCCCGCAGGCCCAGCTTCGTCAGCACATGACCGACGTGCGTCTTCACCGTCGTCTCGCTGACGAACAGGTCCGCCGCGATCTCCGCGTTCGACAGACCGCGCGCGACCAGCTTCAGCACCTCTACCTCGCGGTCGGTCAGCGTGTTCAGCGTGTCCGGCACCTGCTCGTCGCCCGACGGCAGGTGCGCCGAGTACTTGTCGAGCAGTCGGCGCGTGATCGACGGCGCCAGCATCGCCTCGCCCGCCGCCACCACCCGGATCGCCTGCACCAGCTCGTGCGCCGGGGCGTCCTTCAGGAGGAAACCGCTCGCCCCCGCCTTCAGCGCCTCCACCACGTACTCGTCGAGGTCGAACGTGGTCAGCACCAGCACCTTCGCCGGGCCGTCCCGGCCCGGACCGGTGATCTGCCGCGTGGCCTCCACCCCGTCCATCCGCGGCATCCGGATGTCCATCAGCACCACATCGGGCTGCAGCGCCCGCACCTGGTCCAGAGCCTGCAGGCCGTCCCCGGCCTCGCCCACCACCGCCAGATCCTGTTCGGCCTCCAGGATCATCCGGAAACCGGTGCGCAGCAGCGGCTGGTCGTCGACCAGTAGGACGCGGATAGCCACGGACAACTCCTTCACGGCGTGGGCTGGACGTGATCCATTCTGCCCTGGGGCTACTCCGCGGACTCCGGCGGGCGCGCGGGCACCACCGGCAGCGGATACACCGGGGGAGTGCCGCCGAACTCCGGACACACCGCCTGGTGGTCGCACCAGCCGCACAGCTTCGTCGGCCGCGGCCGCCAGTCACCCGTCTCCGTCGCCAGCCGGATCGCCTCCCACAGCGCGTGCAGCTTGCGCTCCACCCGCAGCAGATCCGCCTCCACCGGGTCGTACGTCAGCACGTCGCCGCTGCCCAGGTACACCAGCTGGAGCCGGCGCGGCACCACGTTCTTCAGCCGCCACACCACCAACGCGTAGAACTTCATCTGGAACAGCGCGCCCTCGCTGTACTCCGGGCGCGGCGCCTTGCCCGTCTTGTAGTCGACGATCCGCACCTCGCCCGTCGGCGCCACGTCCACCCGGTCGATCACCCCGCGCAGCCGCAGCCCGGACGCCAGCTCCGTCTCCACGAACAGCTCGCGCTCCGCCGGCTCGAGACGCGTCGGGTCCTCCAGCGTGAACCACCGCTCGACCAGCGCCTCCGCCTCCGACAGCCACCGCGCGAGCTTCTCGGCGCGCGGCTCCGTCGGATCCGTGTCCGACGCGTCAGCGGCGCCCCCAGGACCCTCCGCGGTCTCCGCGAACAGATCGGCGAGCTCCGGACGCGACTCCAGCAGCCGGTCCCACTGCCCCGGGATCAGCGCCTTCGCCCGCGGCACCGTCCGCTCCGCCGCCGGCGCGTCGAACAGCCGCTCCAGGACCGCGTGCACCAGCGTGCCGCGGGTCGCCGCCGCGCTCGGCTTCTCCGGCAGCCGGTCGATCACCCGGAACCGGTACAGCAGGGGGCACTGCATGAAGTCGCTCGCCCGCGAAGGCGACAGCGACACGGGCGGCCGTGCCTCCACGGCGCCCACCGGCGGCTGCTCGCTCGTACTCATGACACAGACCCTACGGCGCGCCACCGACAGTCCGTGCCCGTCCGACCCTGATCCACCCGACGGGCGCGCGCGGAATACCATCGACGCAGGACCCGTCGCGCTGCATGATCGAACCGCGACCGAGTGCGCGGGCCGAGCGGCCCGGCGACGAGAGGAACCCGTGAACCAGGACGAGTCCAAGCCGCAGCGGACCGAGGAGCCAGGCGGTGGCATCCTCATGGGCCGCCCCTTCGGCGTGCCCGTCTACGTCGCGCCCAGCTGGTTCCTCGTCGCCGCCCTCATCACCTGGGTCTTCGGCGACCAGATCGAGCGCGTCCTGCCCGAACTCGGCGCCGCCCGCTACCTCGTCTCGCTGTTCTTCGCCATCGCCTTCTACGCCTCCGTGCTCGTCCACGAACTGGCCCACACCCTCGCCGCGCTCCGCTTCAAACTCCCGGTGCGCCGCATCCAGCTCCAGTTCTTCGGCGGCGTCTCCGAGATCGACAAGGAGACCGAGACCCCCGGCCGCGAGTTCGTCCTCGCCTTCGTCGGCCCGCTGCTCTCCCTCGTCCTCGCCGGACTCTTCTACCTCAGCCTCTATGCGGTCGAGCCCGGCACCGTGCCCGGCGTACTGCTCGGCGGACTGATGATCTCCAACCTGATCGTCGCGGTCTTCAACCTGCTGCCCGGCCTGCCCCTCGACGGCGGCCGGATGCTCCGCGCCGTCGTCTGGAAGATCACCGGCAACCCGATGAGCGGCACCGTCGCCGCCGCCTGGGTCGGCCGCGCCCTCGCCGTCACCGTCCTCATCGGACTGCCCCTGCTCACCCGCACCGGCTGGCTCGGCAACTCGCCCGACGACATCTCCGGCTTCACCACCGTCACCGACGCCCTGCTCGCCGCGATCCTCGCCGCGATCATCTGGACCGGCGCCGGCAACAGCCTCCGCATGGCCCGGCTGCGCGAACACCTCCCCGAGCTGCGCGCCCGCGCCCTCACCCGCCGCGCCATCCCCGTCGAGCCCACCACCCCGCTCTCCGAAGCCCTCCGCCGCGCCAACGACGCCGGCGCCCGCGCCCTCGTCGTCGTCGACGGCCACGGCGCACCCACCGGGATCGTCCGCGAGACCGCCATCGCCGCAGTCCCCCAGCACCGCCGCCCCTGGGTCGCCGTCAGCGCCCTCTCCCAGGACCTCGTCGACGGCATGAAGGTCCCCGCCGAACTCACCGGCCAGCCCCTCCTCGACCACCTCCGCGCCAGTCCGGCCACCGAATACCTGGTCGTCGAGGAGACCGGCGAGATCTACGGCGTGCTGTCCACCGCCGACGTCGAGAAGGCCTTCGTCAAGGCCATGGCACGACCCTCCTCGTAACACCGGTACCCTGTTCACATGTCCGAACCGACCGGTGCCGCCCGCCGTCGCGGGCCCTTCAAGGTCGGGGACCAGGTCCAGCTCACCGACCCCAAGGGACGCCACTACACGTTCACGCTCGAGGCCGGGAAGAACTTCCACACCCACAAGGGGTCCTTCCCGCACGACGAGCTGATCGGTGCTCCCGAGGGCAGTGTTGTCCGTACCACGGGAAACGTCGCCTACCTTGCGCTGCGCCCCCTGCTCCCCGACTACGTCCTGTCCATGCCCCGCGGCGCCGCCGTGGTCTACCCCAAGGACGCGGGGCAGATCCTGGCCTTCGCCGACATCTTCCCCGGCGCCCGCGTCGTCGAGGCGGGTGTGGGCTCCGGCTCGCTGAGCTCCTTCCTGCTGCGCGCCATCGGGGACAGCGGCATGCTGCACTCCTACGAGCGCCGCGAGGACTTCGCCGAGATCGCCAAGGGCAACGTCGAGCGCTACTTCGGCGGCCCCCACCCCGCGTGGCAGCTGACCGTCGGCGACCTCCAGGACAACCTGTCCGACACCGACGTCGACCGCGTCATCCTCGACATGCTCGCCCCCTGGGAATGCCTGGAGGCCGTCTCCAAGGCGCTCGTCCCCGGCGGCATCCTGTGCTGCTACGTGGCCACCACCACGCAGCTCGCCCGCACCGTGGAGTCCATCCGCGAGTTCGGCTGCTACGCCGAGCCGCAGCCCTGGGAATCCATGATCCGCAACTGGCACGTCGAGGGTCTGGCCGTGCGCCCCGACCACCGCATGATCGGTCACACCGGCTTCCTCGTCACCGCCCGCCGCCTCGCGGACGGCGTCGAGCCCCCGATGCGCCGCCGCCGACCCGCCAAGGGCGCCTACGGCGAGGACTACGAGGGCCCCAACAAGGGCTGACGCCCCCGCAGGGCTGACGCCCCGACAACGCAACGGTGCCGCCGCCGAGTTCCCGCCCCAGGGCGCGGAAGTCGACGGCGGCACCCTCATGTTCGGAGCCGAGCAGAGCCGAGTCAGGCCGAGTCAGGCCGAGCAGAGCCGAGTCGGGCCGAGCCGAGCGCGGCGGGTCGGGCCGAGCCGAGCGCGCCGGGTCGGGCCGAGCCGTCCGGCCGTACCACCCGCGCGCCCCCCCGTCACGCCGCGCGCCGGCCCGTAACGCCGGAGCCGACCCCGCCTGTTCCGCACTCCTGTGACGTGTGGCACGATGCCCGCAACTCCTTCCGCACCACCCTCACAGGAGACTTCTCGCGTGCAGACCTCCGCCGTCACGGACCTCGCGCACACCCACGCCCGCCCGGTGCACTGGCTGACCACCGCCACCGCCATGGCCGCGGTCGTCGCCCTCGCCGGCCTCCTCCAGCCCGACCCCGCCGGAGCCGCCGGCGCGCACGGCGCACCCGCCCCACGGCCCGCCCCCGACGCCGACACCGCCCGCTTCCCCCTGGAATGCGGCGGAAACCCGAGCACCATCGCCCAGCGGGCCACCGGCGACCTCGACGGCGACGGAAACCCCGAAACCGTCGCAGTCGTACACTGCGAAGCCGGCTCCGGCACGCCGCCCAGCGGCATCTACGTCCTCACCCACGGCAAGGGAACCGGCACACCCGCGGCACGCGTCGTCGCCACCCTCGTCGAACCCTCGCAGCAGAAGAACGTCAGCGGCTTCACCGTGAGCGGCGGAGCGGTCCACGCCACCCTGCTCGGCTACTCGACCCCCGACGTCCCCAGCTGCTGCCCCGACCAGCACGAACAGGTCAGCTGGCGCTGGCAGGGCGGAACCTTCGTCCGCACCGCCCAGAACCAGGCACGCGCGGTCTGACCGGCCGGGCCCACAGGCCCGTCACCACACCGTCACTCCGCGTCGGGCCCGTACACCTCGACGCCGTCGCCGACCCGGCGCACGTGGATGCAGTCGCCCGGACACTCCTTCGCGGAGTCCACCACGTCCCGCAACAGCGGCAACGGCACCGGCGTCGTCGCCCCCGGCTCCTGCAGCAGCTCGTCGTCCGCACTCTTCACATACGCGAGCCCGTCGATGTCGAGCTCGAAGACCTCGGGAGCGTACTGCGCGCAGATCCCGTCCCCGGTGCACAGGTCCTGGTCGATCCAGACCTCCAGCGCCTCGTCGGCGCCCGCCGCCGGGGCCTCGTGCTGCACGGTCATATCTCCTGCCGTTTCTTCTTCGCGTCGGTAAGTCGGGCAAACCCTGACGGGTGTTGACCCCCCACGACGATACAACCGGGCGCTTTTGCCGCGCCCCCCGGTGGGTATTCCCCTGGCGTGAGGGGAAGCGCAAGGGTGAAGATCGGACACACCCCACAGTCTTTTTGATCTAGGGGTTTCAATCATCACCCACCCAGGTAGGGTCAGGAAGCGTCCAGCTCCCCTTGGAGGAGGTGAGGACCGTGGCAGCCCACGACGACGACATCAACCGCGGCATCCGGCCGGGGCGGGGGTCTGAGGACCCCGCCGGCCAGGTTGCCTATCTCGAGCAGGAAATCGCCGTCCTGCGCCGCAAGCTCGCCGACTCTCCGCGTCACACGAGGATTCTCGAGGAGCGGATCGTCGAGCTGCAGACGAACCTGGCCGGCGTGTCCGCTCAGAACGAGCGACTCGCCAATACGCTCCGTGAGGCCCGCGACCAGATCGTGGCCCTCAAGGAGGAGGTCGACCGGCTCGCCCAGCCGCCGGCCGGCTTCGGTGTCTTCCTGCAGGCCAACGAGGACGGCACGTGCGACATCTTCACCGGGGGCCGCAAGCTCCGGGTGAACGTCAGCCCCGGAGTCGAGCTCGACGAGCTCAGGCGGGGCCAGGAAGTCATGCTCAACGAGGCGCTCAACGTGGTCGAGGCCATGGAGTTCGAGCGCGCCGGGGACATCGTCACCCTCAAGGAGATCCTCGAGGACGGCGAGCGCGCCCTGGTGATCGGCCACACCGACGAGGAGCGGGTGGTGCGGCTCGCCGAACCCCTCCTCGACATCACCATCCGCCCCGGCGACGCCCTCCTCCTGGAACCCAGGTCGGGATACGTCTACGAGGTGATCCCGAAGAGCGAGGTCGAGGAACTCGTCCTCGAAGAGGTCCCGGACGTCGACTACGACAAGATCGGCGGCCTGGGCAACCAGATCGAACTGATCCGCGACGCGGTCGAGCTCCCGTACCTCTACCCCGACCTCTTCAAGGAGCACGAACTCCGGCCCCCCAAGGGCATCCTGCTCTACGGCCCGCCCGGCTGCGGCAAGACGCTGATCGCGAAGGCCGTCGCCAACTCCCTTGCCAAGAAGGTCGCCGAGGTCACCGGCCAGCCCGCGGGGAAGTCCTACTTCCTGAACATCAAGGGCCCCGAGCTCCTCAACAAGTACGTCGGCGAGACCGAGCGGCACATCCGCCTCGTCTTCCAGCGTGCCCGGGAGAAGGCGAGCGAGGGCACCCCCGTCATCGTCTTCTTCGACGAGATGGAATCCCTCTTCCGCACCCGCGGCTCCGGAGTCAGCTCGGACGTGGAGAACACCATCGTCCCCCAGCTGCTCGCCGAGATCGACGGCGTGGAAGGCCTGGAGAACGTCATCGTCATCGGCGCCTCCAACCGCGAGGACATGATCGACCCCGCGATCCTGCGACCCGGCCGGCTCGACGTCAAGATCAAGATCGAGCGCCCGGACGCGGAAGCGGCCAAGGACATCTTCGCCAAGTACCTCACGGCCTCGCTCCCGCTGCACGCCGACGACCTCGCCGAGCACAGCGGATCCAAGGAAGCCGCCGCCCACGGAATGATCCAGTCCGTGGTCGAGCAGATGTACGCGGAATCCGAGGAGAACCGCTTCCTCGAGGTCACGTACGCCAACGGCGACAAGGAAGTCCTCTACTTCAAGGACTTCAATTCCGGCGCGATGATCCAGAACATCGTCGACCGGGCCAAGAAGATGGCCATCAAGGCCTTCCTCGACCACGACCAGAAGGGCATCCGCGTCTCCCACCTCCTCCAGGCCTGCGTGGACGAGTTCAAGGAGAACGAGGACCTCCCCAACACCACCAACCCGGACGACTGGGCCCGCATCTCCGGAAAGAAGGGCGAGCGGATCGTCTTCATCCGCACCCTCGTCACCGGAAAGCAAGGCGCGGACACCGGCCGCTCCATCGACACGGTGGCCAACACCGGACAGTACCTGTAGTGACGCGCACCGGCTGCGGATGTCCGGAAACCGGGCATCCGCAGCCGTCGCTTTCCACTCACCCAATCGCATTCGATCTCCCCGTACGCGCGCGGCCGCTCTAGGCTCGTGGGTACCGCCGAATCACGCACAGTGCGGGGGTCGGCGCCGGGCAAGGAGGGCCGCATGACCGTACGGCGCGTTATGGGCATCGAGACGGAGTACGGGATCTCCGTCCCGGGGCACCCCAACGCCAATGCCATGCTCACCTCGTCCCAGATCGTCAACGCCTACGCGGCGGCGATGCACCGGGCGCGCCGCGCCCGCTGGGACTTCGAGGAGGAGAACCCGCTGCGGGACGCCCGCGGCTTCGACCTCGCCCGCGAGGCCGCCGACTCCAGCCAGCTCACCGACGAGGACATCGGCCTCGCCAACGTCATCCTCACCAACGGCGCCCGGCTCTACGTGGACCACGCCCACCCCGAGTACAGCGCCCCCGAGGTCACCAACCCCCGCGACGCCGTCCTCTGGGACAAGGCCGGCGAGCGGATCATGGCCGAGGCCGCCGAACGGGCCGCCCAGCTGCCCGGCGCCCAGCCGATCCACCTCTACAAGAACAACACCGACAACAAGGGCGCGTCCTACGGCACGCACGAGAACTACCTGATGAAGCGGGAGACCCCCTTCTCGGACATCGTGCGCCACCTGACGCCGTTCTTCGTCTCCCGCCAGGTCGTCACCGGCGCCGGCCGCGTCGGCATCGGCCAGGACGGCCGCGAGCACGGCTTCCAGATCAGCCAGCGCGCCGACTACTTCGAGGTCGAGGTCGGCCTGGAGACCACGCTCAAGCGCCCCATCATCAACACGCGCGACGAGCCCCACGCCGACGCCGAGAAGTACCGGCGCCTGCACGTGATCATCGGGGACGCCAACCTCTCCGAGATCTCCACCTACCTCAAGCTCGGCACCACGGCGCTCGTCCTCTCCATGATCGAGGACGCCTTCATCACCGTCGACCTCGCCGTCGACCAGCCCGTACGCACCCTCCACCACGTCTCCCACGACCCGACCCTCCAGCACCTGATCACGCTGCGCAGCGGCCGGACACTCACCGCGGTGCAGCTCCAGATGGAGTACTTCGAGCTGGCCAGGAAGTACGTGGACGAGCGGTACGGCTCGGACGCCGACGAGCAGACCAAGGACGTCCTGGTCCGCTGGGAGGACACGCTCAACCGGCTCGAGAACGACCCCATGAGCCTGGCCGGCGAACTGGACTGGATCGCCAAGCGGGAGCTCATGGAGGGCTACCGCAGGCGCGACGGCCTGGACTGGGACGCCGCCCGGCTGCACCTGGTGGACCTCCAGTACGCGGACGTACGCCCCGAGAAGGGCCTGTACAACCGTCTGGTGGCCCGAGGGCGCATGAAGCGCCTCCTGGACGAGCCGACGGTGGAACGGGCCGAGACGAGCCCTCCTGAGGACACCAGGGCCTACTTCCGCGGCCGCTGCCTGGAGCAGTACGCGGACGACGTGGCCGCCGCGTCCTGGGACTCGGTGATCTTCGACCTCCCGGGCCGCGACTCGCTCCAGCGCGTCCCGACCCTGGAGCCCCTCCGGGGTACCCGGAACCACGTGAAGGAACTCCTGGACCGCTGCCGGACGGCCGAGGAACTGGTCCGCGTCCTTTCCGGCGGCTGAGGCGGCTGAAATGCCCGGGCACTGGGAATCATGAGACCAGTGCCCGGACGTTGCGGAAACTACAGGGCCGATGTCAGTCCCGGCTTGTAGGGTCGGATCTTGTACAGACCCACACGAGCGGGCCGATTCGAGCGGGGTGAGGTTTATGGCGACCAAGGACACCGGCGGCGGACAGCAGAAGGCGACGCGTTCCACCGAAGAGGTCGAGGAGACCACGGCGGAGGCGAGCTCCGACCTCAAGGAACGCCAGGAGAAGCTGAGCGACGACGTGGACTCCGTCCTGGACGAGATCGACGACGTCTTGGAGGAGAACGCCGAGGACTTCGTGCGGTCGTTCGTGCAAAAGGGTGGCCAGTAAGGGCATTTGACCTTCGAATCGAAGGCGAGTGGGGGGCTCGTGGTCAATTCGGTGCCGCAAGGCATGAAGCGGTGTTCGCGTTGTCGACGGGTCCAAACCAAAGACGCTTTCGCTGGCAACCGCGCGATGCGGGACGGATTGCAGGCGTACTGCCGAGAGTGTCAGGCCGCGCACTACAAGGCGCGCCAGGAGGCGGCGGGGCGGACGGTGCGGGTCAAGGTGCCCGTGCCGTCTGGCCACAAGCGGTGCCCGCAGTGCAAAGAGATCAAGCCGCACTCCGAGTGGGAGCGGAACAAGACCAGCTCGGATGGTTGGTCCAGCTACTGCCGGGCGTGCCGGGGGCAGCGCAATCGGGCCGGCTACTTCAAGCGGAAGTACGGCATCACTGAAGCCGAACGCGATCAGATGATCGCCAGCCAGGGCGGTGTCTGCGTGATCTGCCAGGACGGTCCGGCGGAGCATGTGGATCACGATCATCGGACGGGTAAGGTCCGAGGCGTGCTGTGCTTCAGCTGCAACGCGGCGCTGGGGCAACTCAAGGATCGGCCGGACGTCATCAGGCGTGCAGCCGCTTACGTGGAAGGAAACCTGTGGAACCCAACACTCGTAGCACAGGGCGTCTACCGGCAGCCTTCCTGACGCCGGGCTCGTCCTCCTTCATGGACTTCCTCTCCGACCACTCGCCGCAGCTGCTCCCGGGCAACCGGAAGCTTCCCGAGGGGATCGTCGAGGCGCCGCACGGGACGACCATCGTCGCCGCGACCTTCCCCGGCGGGGTCGTGCTCGCCGGTGACCGGCGGGCGACCATGGGGAACATGATCGCGCAGCGGGACATCGAGAAGGTGTTCCCGGCCGACGAGTACTCCGCGGTCGGCATCGCCGGCACGGCCGGCCTCGCCGTGGAGATGGTGAAGCTGTTCCAGCTGGAGCTGGAGCACTTCGAGAAGGTGGAGGGCGCGACGCTCTCCCTGGAGGGCAAGGCCAACCGCCTGTCCACGATGATCCGCAGCAACCTGGGCATGGCCATGCAGGGCCTGGCCGTCGTGCCGCTCTTCGCGGGCTGGGACGAGGGCAAGGAGAAGGGCCGGATCTTCTCCTACGACGTCACCGGCGGCCGCTCCGAGGAGCACGGTTACGCCGCCACCGGCTCGGGCTCGATCTTCGCGCGCGGGTCGATGAAGAAGCTCTACCGGGACGACCTGACCGAGCAGCAGGCCACCACGCTCGTGGTCCAGGCGCTGTACGACGCGGCGGACGACGACTCGGCGACCGGCGGCCCGGACCTGGCGCGCAGGATCTTCCCGATCGTCACCGTCATCACCGACGAGGGCTTCCGCAGGCTCACGGAGGCGGAGTCCTCCGAGCTGGCCCGGTCGGTCACCGAGCGGCGTCTGGAGCAGCCCGACGGGCCGCGCGCCGCTCTGCTCTGACCACTCGTCGACCTCTGTTGAAGCCCAGAAGAAAGGGACGGTAGCCGGTGTCCACGCCGTTCTATGTCTCACCTCAGCAGGCCATGGCCGACCGGGCCGAGTACGCCCGCAAGGGCATCGCCCGCGGCCGTAGTCTCGTCGTCCTCCAGTACGCCGACGGCATCGTCTTCGTCGGCGAGAACCCGTCCCGCGCGCTGCACAAGTTCAGCGAGATCTACGACCGGATCGGTTTCGCCGCCGCCGGCAAGTACAACGAGTACGAGAACCTGCGGATCGGTGGTGTGCGCTATGCCGATCTGCGGGGTTACACCTACGACCGTGACGACGTCACGGCCCGTGGTCTGGCGAACGTGTACGCCCAGACGCTGGGCACGATCTTCTCCAGCGCGGGTGAGAAGCCGTACGAGGTGGAGCTCGTCGTCGCCGAGGTCGGAGCGGAGCCGGAGGGTGACCAGATCTACCGGCTGCCGCACGACGGATCGATCGTGGACGAGCACGGCTCGGTCGCGGTCGGTGGCAACGCGGAGCAGATCAGTTCCTTCCTGGACCAGCGGCACCGCGACGGCATGTCGCTCGCCGAGGCGTTGAAGCTGGCCGTGCAGGCGCTGTCCCGGGACACCAACGGCAGTGAGCGGGAGATCCCCGCGGAGCGCCTCGAGGTGGCGGTCCTGGACCGTACGCGTCCGCAGCAGCGCAAGTTCAAGCGGATCGTCGGCCGGCAGCTGAAGCGGCTGCTGGAGGCGGACGACGCGGCGGTGGCGAAGACGGACGACCCGTCGGACGAGGCCGCGGAGGAGTAGGCCGCGGAGGAGGTTCCGTCGTCAGGCGTTCGAGGCCCTGGTCCGCTGCGGCGGGTCGGGGCCTTCGTCGCACCCGGGTGCGGTCCGCCATATCCGGGTGTTCGTCGTACCCGGGTGCGGTCCGCCGTATCCGGGTGTTCGTCGTGTCCGGGGTGCGGTCCTCGCTCTCCGGTGCGGTCAGACGGCCGGAGCGGGGCCCGAGGAGCCGCGGACCATCAGTTCGACGGGGAGTTCGACCGGCTCGGGCCGTTCGCCGGCGAGGGCGGCGAGGAGTGCGGTCATGCCCCGCCCGCCGAACTCCTCCGCGGGCAGTCGCACGGTGGTGAGTTCCGGCTCCAGCGCGGTCGAGAGGGCCATGTCGTCGAAGCCGGTGACCGAGAGGTCCTCCGGGATCCGCAGGCCGAGCCGGCGAGCGGCCTTGAGGACGCCGGCCGCGAGGATGTCGTCGTCGCAGATCACCGCGGTGGGCCGGGCGCCGGGGGCGGTGAGCGCCAGGTTGGCGGCCTCCCGCGCGTCGGCGACGTTCAGTGGAGCGCGGGCGGTGCGCAGCTCCGTTCCGTGCAGGGCCTCGGCGAGGGCGGCGGCCCGTACGTCGAAGGTCCAGGACGGGACCGCTGATGCCAGGTGGAGGAAGCGGCGGTGGCCGAGGCCGAGCAGATGGCTCGTGACCCGGCGCATGCCGTCGGCGACGTCGAGGTTGACGTGTGCGGCGGCGCTGCGGTCGGCGGGGTCGCTGTCGAGCATGACGAGGGGCAGGTCGGTGCCCTGGAAGGCCTTGAGGGCGTCGGTGGCCATGGAGGAGGCGATGACGCCGTCCAGGGAGGCCGGTGCGGAGGCGAAGGGGTCCTTGGCGGGGCCGATGCCGTCGGGGGAGGGGTACAGGACGACGCCGAAGCCGTGCCGGGCGGCCTCGGCCGCGGCGCCGGTGTAGACGTGGGCGAAGAACTCGTTCGTGAGTGCGGGGACGACGAGGAGGACGGTGCGGGTGCGGCCGAGGCGCAGGTTGCGGGCGGCGAGGTTGGGCCGGTAGCCGAGCTGCTGTGCGGCGGTGCGGACCGACTCGGCGGTGCGCTCGGAGACGCGGCCGCGCCATTTGTCGCCCAGGACGAGGGAGACCGTGGCCTGGGAGACTCCGGCGGCCCGGGCGACGTCCCGGCTGGTGGGCCGAGTGGCGGCGGGCTGTTCCGGCGTGTGCACTGGAGCCTCCGGGTCGGGAACGGATCGGGCACGCGGGGTGGACCGCCGTGCTGTCGTCATGGTACGTATGACTCCGGACGTTATACGTAAAACCTCGGGCGGAGGCCCCGGGAGGGGAGCGATCATGGCCACCGAGGCCAGGGCGAGCGGCGGCTATCTCGACATCCTGCGTGCCCCGCACGCCGCGCGCCTGCTGACCGGCACCCTGGTCGGCCGGCTGCCGAACGGCACCGGCCCGGTCGCCATCACCGTCTTCACCCGCGCCGAGGGCGGCAGCTACAGCCTGGCCGGCGGCCTCATCGCCGCCTACGGTCTCGCCACCGCCGTCGGACAGCCCCTGCTGGGCCGTGCCGTCGACCTCAAGGGCCAGCCCCGCGTCCAGCTCCCCGCCGCCGTGATCTCCGCCCTCGGCATGGCGGCCCTGGCCGTCACCGGCATCGGGAACCTGTGGCTCGCCTATGCGGCCGTCCTGGTCGCCGGGCTCTTCACCCCGCCACTGGAGGGCGGGCTGCGCGCCCTGTGGCCGAGCGTCCTGGGCCGCGAGGACCGGGTCCACCGCGCGTACGCGCTGGACGCGGTCGCCCAGGAGGTCATGTTCACCGTCGGGCCGCTGCTGCTCACCCTGCTGGTGTCGCTCTGGTCGCCCGCCTCCGCGCTCCTGGTCATCAACCTGCTCGGCGTCCTCGGCGCCCTGTCGGTCGTCGTCTCCAAGCCCTCCCGCGCCTGGCGCTCGGCGCCCCGCGAGGCGCACTGGCTGGGCGCGCTCCGCTCGCCCGGACTCCTGGCGCTGCTCGCCTCGTTCTTCTTCGTCGGTCTCGCCCTCGGCTCCATCACCGTCGCCGCCGTCGCGTACGCGGACGACCGCGGCAACGAGGCCGTGTACGGCTGGCTGATGGCCGCCCTCGGCCTCGGCGCCCTCGTCGGCGGCGTGGCCTACGGCGCCCGTCAGTGGGCCGGTGCGCCCGAGCGGCGGCTGCGGGTCCTGGTGCTGCTGCTGGCGCTCGGCTACCTGCCGCTGCTGCTGGTGCCCGGGCCGGCCGCCATGACCGCCCTCGCCGCCCTCTCCGGGGTGTTCCTGGCTCCCGCCATCGCCTGCGCCTTCATCGTGGTCGACCGGCACGCGCCGCGCGGCACGGTCACGGAGGCGTTCTCCTGGCTCGTCACCACCTTCGGTGTGGGCGCCGCGCTCGGCTCGGCGGTCTCCGGGCCCGCCGTCGAACTGGCGGGGACCCCGGCCGGTTTCGCCGTGGCCGGCGTCGGCGGAGTCGTCGCCTTCCTCGTGCTCCTCGCGACCGGCCGCGTACTCGGCCCGCCCACAGGGTCGCGACACGCCGTCAGCGGGGGTGCCGCGGACGGCGGGGCCGGGGCCGGGTCGGCCGAAAAGAACACGCACTCATCGGAAAATGATCGAAACGGGGCCGTCGAACCCGGTTTCAGCTCGGGCCTTCAGGCGTAATGTTCAGACATGGACCGCCGCATTTTCGGGCTGGAGAACGAGTACGGCGTCACGTGCACGTTCAGGGGACAGCGCCGACTGTCTCCTGACGAAGTGGCGCGCTACCTCTTCCGCCGTGTCGTGTCATGGGGCCGCAGCAGCAATGTCTTCCTGCGGAACGGCGCCCGCCTGTACCTGGACGTGGGTTCGCATCCGGAATACGCAACTCCCGAATGCGACAACGTGGTCGAACTGGTCACCCACGACAAGGCGGGCGAGCGCATTCTCGAAGGACTCCTCGTCGACGCGGAACGCCGCCTGCACGAGGAGGGAATCGCGGGCGACGTCTATCTCTTCAAGAACAACACCGACTCCGCCGGAAACTCCTATGGTTGCCACGAGAACTATCTGGTGGCCCGCCACGGAGAGTTCTCCCGGCTCGCGGACATCCTCATTCCGTTCCTCGTCACCCGCCAGCTCATCTGCGGTGCGGGAAAGGTGCTGCAGACCCCGCGCGGCGCCGTCTACTGCGTCTCCCAGCGCGCCGAGCACATCTGGGAGGGCGTCAGCTCCGCCACCACCCGCTCGCGTCCCATCATCAACACCCGTGACGAGCCGCACGCGGACGCCGAGCGCTACCGGCGGCTCCACGTCATCGTCGGCGACTCCAACATGTCCGAGACGACCATGCTGCTCAAGGTCGGCGCCACCGACCTCGTGCTGCGCATGATCGAGGCGGGCACCGTGATGCGCGACCTCACCCTGGAGAACCCGATCCGGGCCATCCGCGAGGTCAGTCACGACATCACCGGCCAGCGCAAGGTCCGCCTCGCCAGCGGCCGCGAGGCCTCCGCCCTGGAGGTCCAGCGGGAGTACTACGAGAAGGCCGCCGACTTCGTCGACCGCCGCGGGATCCGCAGCGGCACCGTCGCCCAGGTCCTCGAACTGTGGGGCCGTACGCTCGACGCGATCGAGGAGGAGCAGCTCGACCGCATCGAGACCGAGATCGACTGGGTCATGAAGTACAAGCTCATCGAGCGGTACCGGGCCAAGCACAACATGACGATGTCGCACCCGCGGGTCGCCCAGATAGACCTCGCGTACCACGACATCCACCGCCGGCGCGGCCTGTACTACCTGCTCCAGAAGAACGGCCAGGCGGCGCGGGTCTGCAACGACGTGAAGATCTTCGAGGGCAAGTCGGTGCCCCCGCAGACCACCCGGGCCCGGCTCCGCGGCGACTTCATCCGGCGCGCCCAGGAGCAGCGCCGGGACTTCACCGTCGACTGGGTCCACCTCAAGCTCAACGACCAGGCGCAGCGCACCGTGCTGTGCAAGGACCCGTTCCGTTCGGTCGACGACCGGGTGGAAAAGCTGATCGCCGGAATGTAGGACCGGCACAGCTCCGGAGGCGGTCGCACCTCGGCCCCGCACGTTTCACGTGCGGGGCCGACGGCATCACAGAGTGGTCCCCTAGAGTGTCCGGACAACTACTGTGCCGTCTGAGATCTGAGGAACTAGTGCGCCGACTTGCCGGCCTGCTCGTCGTCCCGCTTCTGCTGCTCACCACAGCGGCGTGCGGCAGCGACGAGACGGGCTCCGATTCCGGTTCGATGAAGAACGGGCTTCCCGCCATCACCGCGGGCGAGAAGTTCGGGGAGAAGCCGACCCTCGCCAAGGGCGTGGGCGACCCGCCGAAGGCCCTCAAGGTCAACGTCATCAGCGAGGGCGACGGCGCGGTCACCAAGAAGGGCGACGCGCTCTCGGTGAACTACCTGGGTCAGGAGTGGGACGAGACCACCCCCTTCGACAACAGCTTCGACCGGAAGCAGCCCTTCTCGCTGACCCTCGGCGAGGGCCAGGTCATCCAGGGCTGGGAGAAGGGCCTGGAGGGCCAGAAGGTCGGCAGCCGCGTCGAGATCGGCATCCCGCCGGAGCTCGGTTACGGTGCCCAGGGCCAGGGCGACATCAAGGCGAACGCGACCCTGGTGTTCGTGGTCGACATCCTGAAGGCCGTCACCATCCCGAAGTCCGCCACCGGCACCGAGGTGGCGCAGGACAACAAGGACCTGCCCAAGGTCGGCACCAACACCGACGGCAAGCAGCCCTCGCTGACCGTGCCCAAGGTCGACCCGCCGACCAAGCTGGTCTCCAACTACGTCCTGGAGTCCAAGGGCGAGACCGTAGCGGCCACCGACACGGTCGTCGTGAACTACGTCGCCGCCCTGTGGAAGGACGGCAAGGTCTTCGACTCGACGTACACGCAGGGCAAGCCCGCCAACTTCCCGCTCAGCCAGCTGACCCTGAAGGGCCTGAAGGACGGCCTCGTCGGCAAGAAGGTCGGCAGCCGGGTCCTGATCGTCGCCCCGCCGTCCGAGGCCTTCGGCGACAAGGAGCAGCAGGGCATCCCGAAGAACTCCACCCTCGTCTTCGCCGTCGACATCCTGGCGAAGGTGTAAGACTGTCCAGGTCGCGCAGATCATCGTCTGCGCGGTTCGTAAGTTTTCTGAGGAGCACACTGCAGTGAGCATCGAGAAGCCCGAGGTCGACTTCCCGGGCGGCGAGCCGCCGGCCGACCTGGAGATCAAGGACATCTGGGAGGGCGACGGTCCGGTAGCCGAGGCCGGCGACCTGATCGACGTCCACTACGTGGGTGTGCTGTTCGAGTCCGGCGAGGAGTTCGACTCCTCCTGGAACCGCGGTACCCCGCTCCAGTTCCAGCTCGGTGTCGGCATGGTCATCCAGGGCTGGGACAAGGGCGTCCAGGGCATGAAGGTCGGCGGCCGCCGCCAGCTGATCATCCCCGCGCACCTGGCCTACGGTGACCGTGGCGCGGGCGCCAAGATCGGCCCCGGCGACACCCTGATCTTCGTCTGCGACCTCGTGGACGTGAAGAAGGTCTGATCCGGCCCTTCGTCCGGACCCGAGGGCCCCCGCCTCCCCGGCGGGGGCCCTCGGTGCTGTCCCCGTCCCGGCCCGGCTTTTGTCCGGACACCCCGGGGCGGTACGGTCGGACGTCCGAGAAGTCAATCCGGCAGAAGAGGGTGCGGGGCGTCGATGGCGATTGCCAAGGCCGAGCGGCTGATGAATCTTGCGCTGTGCCTGCTCGGAACCCGCCGTCCGCTGAGCAAGCGGGAGCTCCGCGGCTCCATCGAGGCCTACATGGAGGCGACCGGCGAGGACGCCTTCAACCGGATGTTCGAGCGTGACAAGGACGACCTGCGCGAGCTCGGCCTGGTCATCGAGACCGTCGAGAACCTCGACGGCGAGACCGGCTACCTCGCCCGCCGTGACTCCAACCGGCTGCCGCCGATCACCCTGGACGCCGAGGAGGCCGCCGCCCTCGGCCTCGCCGCCAAGGTCTGGCAGCAGGCACGCCTCGCGGGCGCCGCGAGCGGCGCCCTGCAGAAGCTGCGCGCCGCCGGGATGCCGGAGGCGGAGGACTCGTACGACTCCCAGCACAGCGCCCTGGAACCGCGCATCCCGGTGCACGAGGCCGCCTTCGAGCCGCTGATGCTGGCCTGCCGCGACCGCCGGCCGGTCGTCTTCGACTACCGCAAGGCCACCGCCGCCCGCCCCGAGACCCGGCACGTCGAGCCGTGGACCCTGGAGTGCTGGCGCGGCCACTGGTACCTCGCGGGCTGGGACCGGGACCGCGGCGCCGAGCGGGTCTTCCGGCTCTCCCGCATCACCGGCAAGGTGCGCTCCCGGGCCGGCGCCTTCACCGCGCCCGTGCCCGACGTCGTCACCGTCCGCGAGACCGTCGAGAGCTGGGCGGGCGAGACCGCCACGCGATCCGCACGGATCCGGCTGCGGGCCGGCTGCGGCTATCCGCTGCGGGCCCGCGCGCTGGCCGTGACCGAGGGCCCGGACGGCTGGGACGAGCTGGAGATCCCGTACGGGCACGGCCTCGACGCCTGGCTCGTGGAGTTCGGGCCGGACGCGGTCGTCCTGGAGCCCGCGGACCTGCGGGCCGACGTGGTGGAGCGGCTGCGCGCCGTCGCCAAGGGCTGAGGGGGAAGGAACGACCATGGCCGCCAACGCCATCGACCAGACGAGGCGCATGCTCTCCCTCGTCACCTATCTGCGGGAGCGCCCGGGCGCGCACGTCGCCGACGTCGCCCGCGCCTTCGGGATCACCGAGGACGAGCTGATCTCGGACCTCGACGTGCTGCCCATGTGCGGAACCAGCTTCCGGGGCGGCGACCTCCTCGACATCGACACCGACGGCGACCGGATCTGGTGGCACAACCCCGACGACGTCGCCGAGCCGCTGCGGCTCGCCGCCGACGAGGCGACCGCCCTGCTCGTCGCGGCGCGGGCGGTGGCGACGCTGCCCGGGCTGCGCGAGGGCGACCGCGAGGCGCTGCTGCGCGCCACCGCCAAGCTGGAGGCGGCGGCCGGCGAGGCCGCCGGGGCCAGCTCCCGGCTCTCGGTGACCTTCGAGTCCGAGGGCGGTGTCTTCGCCGAGGTCGACCGGGCCATCTCCGAGCGGCGCAGGCTGTGGCTGCGCTACTACTCGCCCGCGCGTGACGAGCTGACCGAGCGCGAGGTGGACCCGATCCGCCTCTTCGCCGTCGGCCACACGTACATGGAGGCGTGGTGCCGGCTCTCCGAGGCGCGCCGCACGTTCCGGCTCGACCGGGTCGCCGAGATCCGGATCCTGGACGACCACGCCGCGCCGCCGGAGATCGAGCTGCGTGACCTCTCGGAGGGGCTGGTGCAGCCGTCCGCCGAGGACCCCGAGGTCGTGGTGGAGGTCGGGCCCGGCGGCCGCTGGGTCGCCGAGTACTACCCGCACGACCGGGCCGAGGAGCTGCCCGACGGCGGGCTGCGGATCACGCTGCGCACCCCGGCGCCCGCCTCGCTGCGACGGCTGGCGCTGCGGCTCGGCAGCGACGGGCGGATCGTCGCCCCGCAGGAGCTCGCGGACAGCGCCCGCGAGGCCGCCGCGGCGGCACTGGCCGCGTACGAGGGCTGAACAGCAGGGGGAACGTGACGTTCCGGGGGGACCGGACGCTGTTCCCAGTGGGACCGTACCCGTACCGCAGTGGGGAGAGTTGAGGGAAATGTCCGCGATGTCCGCCCTTACGGCGCCGGTCGCCCCGGTCACCTTCAAGGCCGCCTGCCCCGACTGCCGCGCCCGCTTCGAACTCTCCGCGGGCGCCCTGCGGCTCGCCATCGGTGCGAGCCGCCGCACCACCTTCTACTCCTTCACCTGCCCCGAGTGCGGCAGCGCCGTCCGCAAGCCGGCCGGGGAGCGGATCGTCGAGCTCCTCACCGGCGGCGGCGTGAACACCCTGCGCCTGCACACCACCGGCTGACACGCCACGGGGCCGGCGCCCGCACGCCACCGGCGGAAGCGCCGGCCGCCACCGCCCGACGGCCGGGCCCCGGCAGCGTCTAGGCTCGGCACATGTTCTGGCCCATGCTCGCCATCGCCCTCGGCTTCCTCGGCATCGCCGTCCTCGGCATCCTCGGCATCAAGGTGTTCCTGGAGGCCCAGCGCCTCGGCCGTCAAGTGGCCCGCACCACACAGCGCATCCACCAGGCCGCCGAAGACCTCGAAAAGGCGGCCGCCGACCTGGCGCGAACGGGCGAGACCCTGCGCTGAATTCGCCCCGCACGCTGCGCGGAAGTCCGGCCGCGCACCCGCGCGGTACGCAATCCGGAGTATGCAAGGCCATTGCCGCCCGTTTACTCCTGCGGGTTACGATCGCTTGCAGCGCGGGTGGCCGGACGCATGTCCGACCGGCCGGGCACGCACTCCAATGTCGCCTCGGTGAAGAAGGTAAACAGCTATGGGTAGGCTCGGCCCCACCGAGATCATTCTGATCCTCGTCGTGATCATCCTGCTGTTCGGCGCCAAGAAGCTCCCGGACATGGCGCGTTCGCTCGGCAAGTCCGCCCGCATCCTCAAGAGCGAGGCCAAGGCGATGAAGTCCGACGACCAGCAGAGCGCCCCGGCCGACCCGCCGCACCCCGCGCCCCAGGACCAGGCCGCGCCGCGCACCATCCAGGCCGCGCCCGGCGACGTGACCAGCTCGCGTCCCGTGACCGAGCCCACCGACACCACCAAGCGCTGACCCGGTCCGCCGCGGCCGCCGCCGAGGGCGGCGGTCGCCGCACGAGATGAGGACGTGGGTTGCTCAAGTCTGCCCGCAAGCAGGAGAAGGATCCCGAGGGCCGGATGCCCCTCGTGGAGCACCTGCGTGAACTTCGCAACCGCCTCGCGAAGGGCCTGCTGGCCATCGCGGCGGTGACCGTCGTCGCCCTCGTGTACAGCGAGGACCTGATGGTGTTCCTGACGAAGTCGGTGCCCAAGTGCGCCGAGGGGACCATGGGCGACGGCGGCAACTGTGCCGTCGTCTCCTTCAACACGCTGATCGCCCCGTTCAGCACGACGATCCAGGTCAGCCTCGTGGCCGGCCTCGTCGTCGCGAGCCCGGTCTGGCTGTACCAGCTCTGGGCCTTCATCGCGCCCGGCCTGCACAAGCAGGAGAAGAAGTACACGTACGCCTTCGTCGGCGCCGCGGTCCCGCTCTTCGCGGCCGGCGCCTACCTCGCGTACCTCATCCTTCCCATCAGCGTGAAGGTGCTCATCAGCCTCACGCCCGAGGGCTCCGCCAACATCCTCTCGCTGGCCGACGTCCTCGACTTCACCCTGCGCATGGTGCTGGTCTTCGGGCTCGCCTTCGAGCTCCCGCTCGTCCTGGTGATGCTGAACCTCACCGGAGTGCTCAGCGGCAGGCGCATGGCCCGCTGGTGGCGCGGCGTGATCATGGGCGTCTTCGTCTTCGGCGCCATCATCACCCCGACGACCGACCCCATCGGCATGCTCGCCCTGGCCGGCCCGATCACCGTCCTCTACCTGGCTGCGGTCGGCTTCTCGCTCCTCAACGACAAGCGGCGCCGGCGCAACAACCCCGACGCCGAGCTCGGCGACGACGAGGCCTCGCACCTGGACCTCACGCCCGAGGCCGTCGGTCAGGTCGAGACCGTCAGCGCCGCCCGGGCCCTGCCCGAGCAGGCCACCGGGGAGTCGGACGGCGCCAGGTCGCACCGGCTGAACGGGTACGACGACATCACCTGATCCTTCACCGATCCTGCAAGGTCCCCCGGGCTCCGCCCGGGGGACCTGCGCGTTCCGGCCCCGTCCCCAGCGCCTCGATAAAGATCGCGTCACTGTCAGAGGGGGCGGGTAGGCTCGACAACAAGATGACAGAGGACCTCACACCAGCCGAAGCGTACGCAGCTGCCCGCGCCCGCAACGCGGAGCAGGCCACCGCGCTGGCCCCCTTCCGCGAGATGTACGACTTCGGTCTCGACCCGTTCCAGATCGAGGCATGCCAGGCTCTCGAAGCGGGCAAGGGCGTGCTCGTCGCCGCGCCCACGGGCTCCGGCAAGACGATCGTCGGCGAGTTCGCCGTCCACCTGGCCCTCCAGCAGGGCCGCAAGTGCTTCTACACCACGCCCATCAAGGCGCTCTCCAACCAGAAGTACGCCGACCTCGTGAAGCGGTACGGCCACGAGAAGGTCGGCCTGCTCACCGGCGACAACAGTGTCAACGGTGACGCCCCGATCGTCGTCATGACCACCGAGGTCCTCCGCAACATGCTCTACGCGGGGTCGCAGGCGCTGTCCGGCCTCGGCTACGTCGTCATGGACGAGGTCCACTACCTCTCCGACCGCTTCCGCGGCGCCGTCTGGGAGGAAGTGATCATCCACCTCCCCGAATCGGTGACCCTGGTGTCGCTCTCCGCGACCGTGTCGAACGCCGAGGAGTTCGGCGACTGGCTCGACACCGTCCGCGGTGACACCGAGGTGATCGTCTCCGAGAGCCGCCCCGTGCCGCTCTGGCAGCACGTCCTGGCCGGCCGCCGGATGTACGACCTCTTCGAGGAGGAGACCGACCACGGCGGCCGCGGCGCCTCCCGCCGCGAGGTCAACCCCGACCTGCTGCGCCTCGCCCGCACCGAGAACTCGCGCACGTACAACCCGCGCGACCGGCGCCGGGGCAAGATGATCCGCGAGGCCGACCGCGAGCGTGAGCGCCGCCAGCGCTCCCGCATCTGGACGCCCGGCCGGCCCGAGGTCATCGAGCGCCTCGACGCCGAGGGCCTGCTGCCCGCCATCACCTTCATCTTCAGCCGGGCCGGCTGCGAGTCCGCCGTCCAGCAGTGCCTCTACGCGGGCCTCCGGCTCAACGACGACGAGGGCCGCGCCCGCGTGCGCGAGATCGTGGAGGAGCGCACCGCCGCCATCCCCACCGAGGACCTCCACGTCCTCGGCTACTACGAGTGGCTGGAAGCCCTGGAGCGCGGCATCGCCGCCCACCACGCCGGCATGCTCCCGACCTTCAAGGAGGTCGTCGAGGAGCTGTTCGTCCGCGGCCTCGTCAAGGCCGTCTTCGCCACCGAGACCCTGGCGCTCGGCATCAACATGCCGGCCCGCTCCGTGGTCCTGGAGAAGCTCGTCAAGTGGAACGGCGAGCAGCACGCCGACATCACGCCCGGCGAGTACACCCAGCTCACCGGCCGGGCCGGGCGCCGCGGCATCGACGTCGAGGGCCACGCGGTCGTGCTCTGGCAGCGCGGCATGGACCCCGGCCACCTGGCCGGACTCGCCGGCACCCGGACGTATCCACTGCGCTCCAGCTTCAAGCCCTCGTACAACATGGCGGTCAACCTCGTCGACCAGTTCGGCCGGCACCGCTCGCGCGAGCTGCTCGAGACCTCCTTCGCCCAGTTCCAGGCCGACCGCTCGGTCGTCGGGATCTCCCGCCAGGTCCAGCGGAACGAGGAGGGCCTGGAGGGCTACCGGGAGGGCATGACCTGCCACCTCGGCGACTTCGAGGAGTACGCGCGGCTCCGCCGCGAGCTCAAGGACCGCGAGACCGAGCTGGCCCGGCAGGGCGCCGCGCAGCGCCGCGCCCAGGCCGCCGCGTCCCTGGAGCGGCTCAAGCCCGGCGACGTCATCCACGTGCCGACGGGCAAGTTCGCCGGCCTCGCGCTCGTCCTCGACCCCGGCGTCCCGGCGGGCCGCACCAACGGCCACCGCGGCTTCGAGCACCACGACGGGCCGCGTCCGCTGGTCCTGACCGCCGAGCGGCAGGTCAAGCGGCTCGCCTCCATCGACTTCCCGGTGCCGGTCGAACCGCTGGAGCGGATGCGCATCCCGCGTTCCTTCAACCCGAGGTCCCCGCAGTCCCGCCGCGACCTCGCCTCCGCGCTGCGCAGCAAGGCCGGGCACATCAACCCCGAGCGGCACCGCAAGGGACGCTCGGCCGCCGCCGACGACCGCGAGATCGCACGCCTGCGCTCCGAGATCCGGGCCCATCCCTGCCACGGCTGCGACGAGCGCGAGGACCACGCCCGCTGGGCCGAGCGCTACCACCGGCTGCAGCGCGACACCAAGCAGCTGGAGCGGCGGATCGAGGGACGCACCAACACGATCGCCCGCACCTTCGACCGGATCGTCGCGCTCCTCACCGAGCTCGACTACCTGCGCGGCGACGACGTCACCGACAACGGCAAGCGGCTCGCCCGGCTCTACGGCGAACTCGACCTGCTCGCCAGCGAATGCCTGCGCGAAGGCGTGTGGGAGGGGCTCAACCCGGCCGAACTGGCCGCGTGCGTCTCCGCGCTCGTCTACGAGGCCCGGCAGTCCGACGACGCCGTCGCGCCGAAGCTGCCGACCGGCAGGGCGAAGGCCGCACTCGGCGAGATGGTGCGGATCTGGGGCAGGCTCGACGCGCTGGAGGAGGAGTTCAAGCTCCACCAGACGGAGGGCGTCGGCCAGCGCGAGCCCGACCTCGGGTTCGCCTGGGCCGCCTACCAGTGGGCCTCCGACAAGGGGCTCGACGAGGTGCTGCGCGAGGCCGAGATGCCCGCGGGTGACTTCGTCCGGTGGTGCAAGCAGGTCATCGACGTGCTCGGGCAGATCGCGGCGGCCGCGCCGAAGGAGAACAGCACGGTCGCCAAGAACGCCCGCAAGGCTGTGGATTCCCTGCTCAGGGGCGTCGTCGCCTACAGCTCGGTGGGCTGAGCCCACCGGGACTGACGGTGAACTGACAAGGGTTTTCCACAGGGGTGGCGGAGTGTCGGTTCCTTCCGCTTCCATGAACTCGTACAGCAGAACGAGATCGTGGAGCAATTCCGCAGGGGGGAACCGCACTTGACCACGCACGCCGGTCCGTCCGCCGTCGCCGGCGCGACCGCGGACGGACGGAAGACCGTCCCGGGCCCCCGGGGCATCCCTTTCCTCGGCAACCTGCCGGAGTTCGGCAAGGACCCCCTCGCCTTCTTCGAACGGCTGCGTGAGCGCGGGGACTTCGTCCGCTGGCGCTTCGGCCGCACCAACGCCCTGTTCATCGCCCATCCCGAGGCCATCGGCGAACTCCTCACCGAGGTCGAGCGGACCTTCGACCAGCCCGACCTGGGCATCGCCTTCCGCACGCTGCTCGGCGAGGGTGTCGTCGTCTCCAAGGGCGCCGACTGGCGGCGCAAGCGCTCCCTCGTGCAGCCCTCGGTGCGACCGCGTCAGGTCAAGTCGTATGCCGCGACGATGGCCGAGTGCGCCGTGGACCTCGCCGGGCGCTGGACCGACGGGCAGCGCGTCGACATCAAGAGGGAGATGGCCGCCCTCACCCAGCTCATCGCCGTCCGCACCATCTTCGGCGTCGACACCGCCGCCGACGCCGAGGCGATCGGCCGTGCCATGGACGTCGCCCAGAAGGAGATCGGCGCCGAGTTCAGCGGCATCGGCGCGATACTGCCCGACTGGGTGCCCACGCCCGGGCGGGCCCGCATCAAGCGCGCGACCGCCGTCATCGACGCCGAGGTCGCGCGGGTCGTCGCCCGTCACCGCGACGGCGACACCGAGCGCCCGGACCTGCTCAGCCGGCTGCTCGCCGCACAGGACGAGACCGGGGCGCACCTCTCCGACCGGGAGATCCGCGACGAGACCGTCACGCTCTACATCGGCGGGCACGAGACCACCAGCTCCACCCTCGTCTGGGCCTGGTACCTCCTCTCCCGCAACCCGCGCGCGGCCGAGGCCCTGGGCGGGGAGCTCGACCGGGTGCTCGGCGACCGCGACCCGGGCTTCGACGACTACGCCGAACTCGCCTACGCCCAGGCCGTGGTGAAGGAGACCCTGCGGCTCTACCCGACGATCTGGCTGCTCACCGGCATAGCGAAGGAGGGCGCCGTGCTCGGGGGCGCCCCGGTTCCGCCCGGCACCCGGGTCTGGAGCAGCCAGTGGGCCACCCACCGCGACGCCCGCTGGTACCGGGACCCGCTGGAGTTCCGCCCCGAGCGCTGGCTGACGCCGGAGGAGGGCGAGGAGGCGGAGGAGATACCCGAGTACGCCTGGTACCCCTTCGGCGGCGGCCCCCGCGTCTGCCTCGGCACCCGTTTCGCCATGGTGGAGGCGGTCCTGATCCTGGCCGTACTGGCCCGCCGCTTCCGGCTGGACGTCACCGCCGAGGAGATCCTTCCGGTGCCGGGGCTCACCCTCCAGCCGGACCGTGACGTCCTGGCGACGGTGCGGGCGCGCGGCTGAGGCGGGTCCGCCGGATCAGGGGCGGAGCGGGGAGGACCGGGCCGGTCCTGCCGGCCGGATCGGGGTTGGAGCGGACGCCGGGCCTGTCGGCCGGGTCGGGGATGGAGTGGGCGTAGGCCCTATCGGCCGGATCGGGAATGGAGCCGGGCGTAGGGCCTGTCCTCCGGGTCGGAAACGGAGCGGCATAGGGCCTGTCGGGCGGATCGGGGACGGACCGGGCGGGGTCTGTCCTCCGGATCGAGCGGGCTGGGCTGAGGGCGCGTCTTCCGGATCAGGCCGGGACGCCGGCAGTCCGGAAGACAGTGCCTAGGAGCCCTGGCGGGTCAGGGCCCGCGCCAGGTCGCGCAGGTCCTCGGCGCACAGGACCCGGTCGCCGAAGCCCGGCAGGGGCACGTGCAGGGCGGCGGTCCAGCGGGGCGGGACGGCGTCCGGTCCGTACACCGCGCCGGCGAGCATGCCGGTGACGGCGGCGACGGTGTCTGTGTCGCCGCCGAGGTCGACGGCGGCGGCGAGGGCCTGCTCGAACGAGGTGGTGGTGCGCAGGGCCCACAGGGCGGAGCCAAGGCAGGGCCAGACGGCGCCGTTGAACTCGGTGGCCTCCTCGGGCCGCCAGCCCGGGGCGAGGACGGTCGTCCACCGCTCCCGGTGGCCTTCCGCGACGTCGCCGAGCGCGTCGGGCACGGCCGCGAGCGGGTCCTCGCCGAGGAGAGCGACGCGAACCAGTTCGTGGAGCACCGCCGTGCCCTCCCAGGCGGCCGCGTCCCCGTGGGTCAGGGCGGCGATCCGCCGGCCCGCGTCCATGGTGGCGGCGCGGCCGGCGGAGGCGAAGCGGACGGCCGACGTGGCGGCCCGCATCAGCGAACCGTTGCCCGCGGCACGGCCGTTGAGCTGGAAGTGCAGGGCCGCGGCGCTGTCCCACGGATCGCCGCCGAGGAGCACCGCCTCCGTCTGCAGGCCGATGTCCTTGGGTCCGGCGGCGGCCCAGCGGCGGAAGCGGTCGAACATGTCCGGCAGATCGAGCCCGCCGCGTTCGAGGAGCGATTCCCCGACGAGTACGGCCATCTGCGTGTCGTCCGTGGCCTCCCCGGGCTCCCAGCCGCCGCCCCCGCACATCTCGCCCGTGCCGTCGGGGAAGCGTTCCCGGAACACTCCGGGGAGTCCGAACTCGAAGGGCGCCCCGAGCGCGTCCCCGACGGCGGATCCCAGTACGGCGCCGACGGCCCGGTCCTCCTGTCGCATGGGGCGAGGCTACAGGCGGGCGGCGGGGGCGGGTCGGGCGGAGGTGCCGGGGCGTTCCGTGCGGGAACGGCGGGCCGCGCGGATCGGGAGGAAGAGGAGGAGGGCGAACGGGGAGAGGAGGATCGTGAGGACCAGGAGGGGGCCCATGAGGAAGGGCGAGAGGCCGAGGCGGCGGCCCTCGCGGTAGATCCACTGGCCCAGGAGGAGGTCCCAGGCGATGATCTGGGCCCAGACCGCGCTCGCGCCGTTGGCGAGGACGGTGAGGTCGCGGAAGTGGTCGATGTCCGGGCTGCTGACCGCCGTCCAGAGTTCCGGGAGGACCGGGGCCACGAGGACCAGGTAGAGCGCGAGTACCGGGAGGACGGTCAGCGGCGAGGCGGCCACGCGGTCCGTGATGCTCCGGCCGGGCGCGAAGATCATCAGCAGCCAGACCGGTGCCGCGAGGAAGAAGGTGAGTTCGAAGAGGAAGCCGGTCATGCCGCGAGCTCCTGACGGTCGGCGGAAACGGGAAGGTGCGGGGTGCGGAGCGCCAGCGCGGTGGCCGCGACGGTGAGGACGGCGAGGGCGCCGGCCGCGGCGAGCGTGAGGGCGTCGGGGGAGAGCAGCGGCTGACCGCGCAGGGCCTGCCAGGTGACGAGGACGAAGGTGCCGGCGTAGGCGCCGGAGGCGACGAGCGTCAGCCGGAGCCGGACCCGGTCGTCGGCGAGCCGGGCGAAGCGCGGCGCGAGGGCGGCGAGCAGCAACAGGAGCAGCGGGACCAGCTGGAGGGCGTGCATCCCGAAGAAGTGGCCGATGCGCAGGTCCCCGCCGGTGGTGGACCAGCCGATGAGCGGTATGCCGGGGCCGCCGTCGGGCACGCCCACGCTGTGCGCGCCGGTGACCGGCGGGTCGTCCTGGGCGAGCTGCTCCGGCGTCGGTCGCACCATGAGGAAGCCGACCGCGGCGCCGGCCAGCGCGATCAGCGAGGAGAGCCGGACGGCCCAGGCGGTGGCGCGGTCCAGGATGCGGGCGCGCAGGAGCAGGACGGCGATCACCAGCGCGGCCAGCCAGAGGACGACGACCGTCATGCCCATGAGCTGGAAGACCGCAGCGTCGAAGGCCGTCTCGCCGTTGAAGTGGCTCTGCCGGCCGCGCACCACCTGGCCGGTGATGAGGACCATCTCGACGGCGCTGGCCGCCGCGAGCACGGTCCCGGCCCACCAGCCGACCCGCCGTGCGCGTGCCCCGGGCAACAGGGACAGCATCCAGGCGAGCGTGAGCGCGTACGCCACGAAGGAGACCGAGAACTTGAACGGCTTGGCCCAGATGGGCGCGCCGACCAGCACCCGGTCGTCCAGGAGGAGCCCGCCGGCCGAGACCAGGGCGAGCAGGACCATCGAGGCGGTGAACCAGACCAGGGGCCGGTGCAGGGTGCGGAGCTGGGGCGCCGATGACGCTGATGACGCTGAGGACATGAGATCCCCCCGTGGGATGGAATGGATAGTGGCACTCGCCACTATCTGATAGTCCCACTATCTATGATGGGAGGCGGGTCGGCAAGGCCATAGCGCGACCGGAAAGGTGAACACGCGGTGCGAATCGGAGAGTTGAGTCGGAGGACCGGGGTGTCCGTGGCGACGATCAAGTACTACGTACGGGAGGGGCTGCTGCCCGCCGGGCAGCTCACGAGTCCGAACCAGGCCTCGTACGACGAGTCGCACGTCCGGCGGCTCCGCCTGATCCGGGCCATGATCGACGTCGGTGGCCTGTCCGTCGCCGCCGTGCGCGAGGTCGTCGCCGCGGTCGACGACCCGGACCGGCCGCTTCACGAGATGCTCGGCGCCGCCGCCGACAACGTGGTGCCGCGCTACGAGGGCGCCGGCGACGAGCCGGGCGACGCCCTCGTCGCCGCCCGTGCCACGGTCGCCGACCTGATCGACCGCCGGGCCTGGCTCTCCCATCGTGACGCCCCCGCCGGAGAGGCCCTCGCGGTCGCCATCGCCGCCCTGGAGAACGTCGGCCACGGCGGATTCGCCGAGGCGATCCTCGAGGAGTACGCGGACGCGGCGGAACGCGTGGCCCGGGTGGACGTCGAGTACGTGGCCAAGAACGTCGCCCGCGAGGAACTCGTCGAGAGCGTGGTCATCGGCACGGTCCTCGGCGACGCGGTCTTCGCCGCCCTCCGCCGCCTCGCCCACATCGAGGCCTCACGCCGCGTCTTCGGCACCGGCCGCTAGGCGCGACGCGACCACCGTCAGGCGCCCGATGCGACCCCCGTCAGCCGTCCGACGCGACCCCCGTCAGGCGTCCGACGCGACCACCGTCAGGCGTCCGACGCGACCACCGTCAGGCGTCCGACGCGACCACCGTCAGGTGCTAGGCGACCACCGGCAGGCGGACCGGCTCGGGGAGGACGGGGCTCTGGAAGGAGCCGGCTCGGGAAGGACCGGCCGGCTCGGGAGGGCCGGCTCGGGGAGGGCCGGCTCGGGGAGCGATGGGCGCCCTGTGAATCCGCTCGACGGCCCTACGGCGTCACGGCTTACGGCGCTGCGGCATTACCGCTCTGATGGTGCTGCGAGGCGGCGGGTCTGCGGGTTTGCCGGTTGGCGGGTCTGCAGGTCGGCAGGGCTACGGCTCGGCAGGAATACCGGTCGGCAGGGCTACGGCTCGGCAGGGCTACCGGTCGGCAGGGCTACCGGTCGGCGGGTCGGCGGGTCGGCGGGTCGGCGGGTCGGCGGGGTCTTGGGTGTACCGGGGCTCTGGGTCTGAGGCTCGCGGGCCTGCGGTGGAGCTCCGGTCGGGTGAAATGCGGGTGGGTGTCCGGCGCGTCGTGGGTGCCGTCGCATCCGCAGAAACGATCGGGCTCTGGTACGACGGGCGCGTTCCGACACGACCGAAAGGAACTCGCCCATGCCTCCCACGCCCCTCGACGCGCCGGACCCAGGGACGCCACGGCGGCCGAAACCCCGCCGTCGGCGCGGTTTCGCGGCGCTGCTCAGCAGCGTTCTGGCGGCCGCGGTGCTTCCTCTGGCCGCCGGGGCCCCGGCCCATGCCGCCGTCGGCATCGACGAGTACCCCGTGACCAACCCCAGCACGCCGGTCGGCATCACCACCGGCCCGGACGGCAACCTGTGGTTCACCGAGGCGGTCGGCGAC
Organism: Streptomyces sp. NPDC012637; assembly: GCF_042954805.1. Lineage (NCBI taxonomy): Bacteria > Bacillati > Actinomycetota > Actinomycetes > Kitasatosporales > Streptomycetaceae > Streptomyces > Streptomyces sp. NPDC012637. The sequence goes on along the minus strand of NZ_JBIBDS010000009.1, from coordinate 280,725 downwards.
AAGATCGGCCGGATGAGCCCGACGGGCACCCTCATCGCCGAGTACCCCCTGCCCGAGTTCAGCTCTCCCTTCGACATCACCACCGGCCCGGACGGCAACGTCTGGTTCACCATGCAGCACTTCGACTCCCGGGTCGGGAAGATCGACACGAACGGCACGGTCACCGAGTACCCGCTCCCCGAGCAGTTCGTCGAACCCACCGGCATCACCGCCGGCCCGGACGGGGCCATGTGGTTCACCGAGCAGAACGGCAGCCGGATCGGCCGCATCACCACTGCCGGCGCTCTCACCGAGTACCCGCTGCCCGCCGGTTCCGGTCAGCCGTCCGCCATCACCACCGGGCCGGACGGGAACCTGTGGTTCACCGAAATCGGCGCCGGCCGCATCGGCCGCATCACCCCGTCCGGCGCCGTCACCGAGTTCGCGGTCCCCGGCGGCGGCGGTCCGACCGACATCACCACCGGGCCCGACGGGAACCTCTGGTTCACGGTGTTCGGCGACAACCGGATCGGCCGGATCACGACGGCCGGTGCGATCACGCAGTTCGACCTGCCGTCGAACGGCTTCCCACCCCAGCCCCAGGACATCACCGCCGGGCCGGACGACAGCCTGTGGTTCACCGAGCGCAACAGCGGGAAGATCGGGCGGATCAGCACGTCCGGCGTCATCGCCGAGTTCCCTCTGTCCTCGTCGGAGTCCGGCCCCTGGGGCATCACCAAGGGCCCGGACGACGACATCTGGTTCGCCGAGACCACCGGCTTCATCGGGCACCTCCACCTCACCGACGCCGACCTGGCCGTCGCGAAGTCCGACACGGGCTCCGATCCCGTCGTGGAGGGGCAGAACGTGACCTACACGCTCACCGCGACGAACAACGGCCCGCAGACGGCCGAGGGGGTCGTCCTGCAGGACACGCTCCCGGCCGGGCTCCAGTTCGTCTCGGCGTCCCCCGGGTGCACCGCGGCCGGTACCACTCCGGACGTCGTCACCTGTGACATCGGCACCCTCACCGCCGGAGCGAGCGCCGCTCGGACCATCACCGCGACGGCCACGACCGAGGACGTCGTCGCCGACACGGCGGGCGTGGCCGGCGCGGTCTCCGACCCGGCCCCGGCCAACGACACCGCGACGGAGACGACCACCGTCGGCGCGGTCACCTGCTTCGGCGAACAGCCCACCATCATCGGCACCCCGGGCGACGACCAGATCAACGGGACGCCCGCACGCGACGTCATCCTCGCCCACGGCGGCAACGACACCGTCAACGGCCTCGGGGGCGACGACCTCGTGTGCGGTGGCCCCGGGGCGGACTCGATCACCGGCGGGCCCGGCAGGGACCGCCTCGCGGGCGGCGCGGGTGACGACGTCCTCCACGGCTCCCCGGGCGACGACACCGTGACCGGCGGCCTCGGCGACGACTTCCTCTTCGGCGACGCCGGCAACGACGACCTCGACGGAGGCCCGGGCACGAACAGCAACAACGGCGGCCCCGGCACCGACGTCTGCGCCAACCCCGGCACGGGCCCGGGCTGCCCGTGACCTGAACTGCCCGTCGTCACGGACCGCGAAGGGGTGCTCCCGGAACCGGGAGCACCCCTTCGACGGGTGTGCGGCGCGCGTCAGTTCTCCTGTTCGCGCTCCACCTGCTCGTTCCACTCGCGCTTGATCGCGCGCCAGGCCTCGTCCGTCTTGCCCAGGCGCCAGTAGCCCGAGATGGACAGGCGCTCGCGCGGCACCTCGCGGTCGAGGCGGAGGTGGCGGCGGAGCTCCTTGACGAAGCCGGCCTCGCCGTGGACGAAGGCGTGCACGTCACCCGCCGGGAAGTCCAGGCCGCGCACGGCCTCCAGGAGCGCCTCGCCCACCGGGCGGGCGCCACGGTGCAGCCAGGTGACGTCCACCCCGGCCGCCGTCGCGAACTTCTGCTGCTCCGCGGCGTCCGCGACCTCCAGGAAGGCGTGCACCTTCGTGCCCGCCGGCAGCCGCTCCAGGGCGGTCGCGATCGCGGGGAGGGCGCTCTCGTCGCCGACGAGGAGGTGCCAGTCGGCGGCCTCGTCCGGGGCGTAGCCACCGCCGGGGCCGAGGAAGCGGATCGTGTCGCCCGCCCGGGCGCGCGCCGCCCACGGCCCGGCCAGGCCCTCGTCGCCGTGCACCACGAAGTCGACGGTCAGCTCGCGGTGCACCGGGTCCCAGGCCCGCACCGTGTAGGTCCGGGTCGTCGGCCACTGCTCCCGTGGGAACTCGGCCCTGATCCGCTCCATGTCGAACGGTTCCGGGTAGCTCACGCCCTCCGGCGCGAAGAGCAGCTTCACGTAGTGGTCGGTGTGCTCGCCGATCTCGAAGGCGTCCAGCCCGGGGCCGCCGAGCACCAGGCGCACCATGTGCGGGGTGATCCGCTCCGTGCGCACCACCTGGGCCTCGTGCGCCCTCGGTGCCTTGCGTGCGGGCTGTTCTGCCACGGCGGTCTCCCGTTCCCAGTGATTACTTAGGTTTACCTAAGTTAGCATCCCGGCCGGGCTCCGGCCCACAAGGCCTTTGCGGCCCCGGGCTCGGGCTCCAGGACCCGGGCGCAGCCACCAGCGCCAGCGCCACGGGCTCAGCGCACAAGCCCCCCGGCTCAGCGCGCCAACGCCAGGGCTCAGCGCACAGGAGCCCCCGAGCCAGCGCATAGGAGCCCCCGGCTCAGCGCACAGGAGCCCCCGAGCCAGCGCGCAGGAGCCCCCGGCTCAGCGCGTCAGGACCGGCAGCAGCCGGCCCACCGCCCCGCCGAGTCCCCAGCGCTCCACCAGACCCGCCAGCGCCTCCGGGTCCCGGGGCTCCGACGGCAGCGCCGCCGAGAACTCCGGCAGCGGCGCGTCCCGCGCCACCCGCACCACCGTGGGCGCCACGTCCAGGTACTCCGCCGCCTCCACGATCCCGCGCCGCTTCGCCGGAGTCAGCCGCGACGTCCGGTCGACCGCCGCCGCCCGCACGCCCGCCAGGTCCCCGTACTCCGTGATCAGCTGCGCCGCCGTCTTCTCGCCGATGCCCTTCACGCCGGGCAGGCCGTCGCTCGTGTCACCGCGCAGCGCCGCCATGTCCGCGTACTGCTCCGCCCGCACGCCGTACTTCGCGAGGATGAACTTCTCGTCCACCAGGTCGCAGTCGCCCACGCCCTTGCGCGGATACAGCACCCGCACCCCGCGCGCGTCGTCCACGAGCTGGAACAGGTCCCGGTCGCCCGTGACGATGTCCACCGGGCCGGCCGCCCGCTCCGTCAGCGTGCCGATCACGTCGTCCGCCTCGAAGCCCGCCGCCCCGACCCGTGCGATGCCCAGCGCCTCGAGCACCTCCACGATCACCGGCACCTGCGGCGACAGCGTGTCCGGGACCTCCTCGACGTCCGGACCCGTCGGGGTCTCCACGGCCACCCGGTGCGCCTTGTACGAGGGGATCAGGTCCACCCGCCACTGCGGCCGCCAGTCGTCGTCCCAGCAGGCCACCAGGTCGTCCGGGCGGTGGTCCTGGACGAGCCGGGCGATGAAGTCGAGCAGCCCGCGGACGGCGTTGACCGGCGTCCCGTCCGGCGCCCGGACCGAGTCCGGCACGCCGAAGTACGCGCGGAAGTAGAGGCTGGCGGTGTCGAGGAGCATCAGGCGTCGCGTCACACCCCGATCATGCCGCACCCCGCCGACAACACCGTCCCGCACGCGTGACACGCGTCACCTTCGCGTTTGCTCCCGGAAAGCCAGGGCAGGCGCGAGCCCGGAGCGGACCCGGTACGGGATTCAACGATCCGGACGAACATCCGGACCACGGACGAATTCCCGTGCGTGACGGGCGCGCGGGCAGATCCCGCCCCGCTCCACGGCCCGGCTGCTGCGGGGGTGGCGGGCCGTTTTTCGTTGCTACCCGTGAGGTGTATGTGTCCAGGCTCCAGGCCGACCATCTGTACAAGGTGTTCGGCAGACGACCCGACGAAGCCGTCCGCAAGCTCGCCGAAACCGGCGCCGACCGGGACGCCCTGCGTGCCGACGGCACCACGGCGGCCGTGATCGACGCGTCCTTCACCGTCGACCCCGGCCAGATCTTCGTCGTCATGGGTCTGTCCGGATCCGGCAAGTCCACCCTGCTGCGGATGCTCAACGGTCTGCTCACCCCCACCGCGGGCCGGGTCCTCTTCGACGGCCGCGACCTCACCGCGCTCTCCGACCGCGAGCTGCGCGACGTCCGGTCCAGGAAGATCAGCATGGTCTTCCAGCACTTCGCCCTCTTCCCGCACCGCAGCGTCCTCGAGAACGCCGCGTACGGCCTGGAGGTCCAGGGCGTCCCGCGCGCCGAGCGTGAGAAGCGCGCCGCCGAGGCCCTCGAGCTGTGCGGACTCGCCGGCTGGGAGAAGTCCTGGCCCGACGAGCTCTCCGGCGGCATGCAGCAGCGCGTCGGCCTCGCCCGCGCGCTCGCCACCGACGCCGACCTGCTCCTCATGGACGAGTCGTTCAGCGCGCTCGACCCGCTGATCCGGCGCGACATGCAGGACCAGCTGCTCGTCCTCCAGCAGAAGCTGAAGAAGACCATCGTCTTCATCACCCACGACCTCAACGAGGCCATGCGCCTCGGCGACCGCATCGCCGTCATGCGCGACGGCCGGATCGTCCAGCTCGGCACCGCCGAGGACATCCTGGTCCGCCCCGCCAACGACTACGTCGCCTCCTTCATCCAGGACGTCGACCGCACCCGGGTGCTCACCGCCGCCGCCGTCATGACCGCCGGCACCGTCGAGCCCGGCGACTGCCCGCCCGGCTGCGGCTGCCGGGCCGTCGCGCCCGAGACGCCGCTCGCCGAGCTGTGCACCGTCTCCGCGCGCTCCCTGCATCCCGTGGCCGTCGAGAACGCCGCCGGCGACGTCCTCGGCGTCGTCGCCCAGGACCGCCTCCTCGGCGTCATGGGCGGCCTCGACGCCGACCTCCGCCCCGGCACGCCCGTCGGAGCGAGCGGGACCCTCGCCGGAGCGACCGGCACGCCCGCCGGAGCGCCCAGCGCCGGAGCGTCCGGAGCGACCGGAACGCCCGGAGCGGCCGTCGAACCGGCCGCCGACGGCGAGAAGGAGGTGACCACCCATGCCTAGGCTTCCCCTCGGCCAGTGGGTCGACAACACCGTCGACTGGCTCCAGGCCCAGTTCTCCTGGCTGTTCGACGCCGTCACCAGCGTCGTCACCGGCCTCTACGACGGCATCGACGCCGTCCTGTCCGCGCCCCAGCCGCTGCTCTTCGCCGGCATCCTCGCCGTCGTCGCCTGGTGGCTGCGCGGCCTCACCGCCGGTGTCCTCGCCTTCGTGGGCTTCGCCCTCGTCGACTCCATCGAGCTGTGGGACGACGCCATGTCGACCCTCTCCCTCGTGCTCGTCGCCACCCTCGTCACCCTGGTGATCGCCGTACCGCTCGGCATCTGGGCCGCCCGCTCCAAGACCGTCAGCGCCGTGCTGCGCCCGGTCCTGGACTTCATGCAGACCATGCCGGCGATGGTCTACCTCATCCCCGGCATCATCTTCTTCGGCGTCGGCGTCGTCCCCGGCATCATCGCCACCATCGTCTTCGCCCTGCCGCCCGGCGTGCGGATGACCGAGCTCGGCATCCGCCAGGTCGACGGCGAACTCGTCGAGGCCGCCGAGGCCTTCGGCACCACCCCGCGCAACACGCTGCTGCGCGTCCAGCTGCCGCTCGCGCTGCCCACGATCATGGCCGGCGTCAACCAGGTGATCATGCTCGGCCTGTCCATGGTCGTCATCGCCGGCATGGTCGGCGGCGGCGGACTCGGCGGCGCCGTGTACCGCGCCATCGGCAACGTCGACATCGGCCTCGGCTTCGAGGCCGGCATCTCCATCGTCATCCTCGCCATGTACCTGGACCGGATCACCGGCGCCCTCGGCCGTCAGGTCTCCCCGCTCGGCCGGCGTGCCGCCGCCAAGGCCCACGCCGCGCGGGCCGCCCGCGCCGGCGCGAAGGTCTGGGGCCACCGCCCGCAGCCCGTCACCGCCCTCGTCGGCGTCGTGATCCTCGCGCTCGTCGCCGGCGGCATGGGCTTCCTCGGCGGCAGCGGCGGCTCCTCCACGACCGCCGCCGGCCAGAACACCGGCCACGGCAAGAAGATCAGCCTCGGCTACATCCCCTGGGACGAGGGCATCGCCTCCACCTTCCTCTGGAAGGAGCTCCTGGAGCGCCGCGGGTACGAGGTCGACGCCAAGCAGCTGGAGGCCGGCGCCCTCTACACCGGGCTCGCCGGCGGACAGATCGACTTCCAGACCGACTCCTGGCTGCCCGTCACCCACGCCCAGTACTGGGAGAAGTACCGGAACAAGCTGGAGGACCTCGGCTCCTGGTACGGTCCCACCTCCCTCGAACTCACCGTCCCCTCGTACATGAAGGACGTGAACAGCCTCGCCGACCTCAAGGGCAAGGCCGGGCAGTTCAAGGGCCGGATCGTCGGCATCGAGCCGAGCGCCGGAATGATGGGCATCCTCAAGGACAAGGTCCTCAAGGACTACGGCCTGGAGGGCGAGTACAAGGTCGTCGACGGCTCGACGCCCGGCATGCTGGCCGAACTCAAGCGCGCGTACGACAAGAAGGAGCCGATCGTGGTCACCCTCTGGTCGCCGCACTGGGCCTACTCCGGTTACGACCTGAAGAAGCTCCAGGACCCCAAGGGCAGCTGGGGCAAGGGCGACGGCGTGCACACCCTCGCCCGCAAGGGCTTCGCCGCCGAGAACCCCGAGGTCGGCGCCTGGCTGAAGGGCTTCAAGCTCAGCGAGAAGGAGCTCACCGGCCTCGAGGCCGTCATCCAGGAGACCGGCAAGGGCAAGGAGCAGGAGGCGGTCCGCACCTGGCTCGACCGGAACCCGGGTCTCGCGGAGCGGCTCGCCCCGCAGTAGAGCCCGGCTGGATCTGGACTCGCGAAAGTTCCGAATTCGCTCCGAAAAGGGGTGGTCGCCGAACGTGTTCGGCGACCACCCCTTTTCGCCACGACGCGAAACCCGGGACCAAAGCTGCGTAAGGTTCAGGTAACCGACCAGTACGAGACCACGAACGCCGCGAGTGACACGGGCGACGCGAGCGACACGAGGGAGGTGGCCGACATGGACGACAAGGAGTCACTGCGCGTGGGCGCGGCCGTCAAGAGGCGCCGACGGGCACTCCAGCTCACGCTGGCCGTCGTCGCCCGGCGCAGCGGTCTGTCCGTGCCCTTCCTCAGCCAGGTCGAGAACGAGCGGGCCCGCCCCAGCGACCGCTCCCTCCAGCTGGTCGCCGAGGCCCTGGAGACCACCGCCGCCGAACTCCTCGCCGCGGCCGAGGCGGCGCGCACCGTCGACGTCGTCCGCTCCGACGAGGAGCTGTGGGACATGCCGCCGGGCGTACGGCCGCTGGTCCGCGGCAGGCACCAGCTCCAGGCCCTGGAGTTCACCGGCGAGCAGGACGCCGGACGCGAATTCCTGCACCGCAACGACGAGTTGCTGTACGTCGCCGACGGTGCCGTCGAGGTCGAGGCCGAGGGCCGCGCGTACCGGCTGGGCAGCGGCGACACCCTGTACCTGTCCGGCGGGGTGCGCCACCGGTGGCGGGCCACCGCGCCCGCGACCCGTCTCGTGTTCGTCTCCGTCGCCGACCACATCGAGGCCGAGGAGGGATGAGGACCGTACGTCGGCCTCCGGCGACGCGCGGCATGCGGGTCGTCTCGCTCGTGCCCTCGCTGACGGAGGCGGTCGCCGTCTCCGCGTCCGGTGCTCTCGTCGGCGTCACCGACTGGTGCAGCCACCCCGCCGGCCTCGGCGACTCCGTCGCGCGGATCGGGGGCACCAAGAACCCCGACACCGATGCCGTCGCCCGGCTGCGGCCCGATCTGGTGATCGCCAACGAGGAGGAGAACCGGGGCCAGGACCTGGACGCCCTGCGGGCCGCGGGGCTCGACGTCCTCGTCACCGAGATCCGCACCCTCGACCAGGCCTTCGCCGAGCTCACCCGGGTGCTCGACGCCTGCGGCGTGGTCGGGCGGCCGGAGTGGCTGGACGCCGCCGAGGCCGCGTGGGCCACCGCTGCCGACGCCGTCGCCGGACGCGGCGAGCCCCTCCGCACCGCCGTCGTGCCGATCTGGCGCCGGCCCTGGATGGTGCTCGGGCGCGACACCTTCGCCGGGGACCTGCTCGCCCGCCTCGGCGTACGCAACCTCTACGCCGGGCACCCCGAGCGCTACCCGCGCGTGCCGGTCGAGGAGCTGAACGCCGCCGCGCCCGACCTCGTCGTCCTGCCCGACGAGCCCTACCGCTTCACGCGGGACGACGGCCCCGAGGCGTTCCCCGGGGCCGTCGCCGCGCTCGTCGACGGACGTCACCTCACGTGGTACGGGCCGTCACTGGCCGAGGCTCCGCGGTCACTCGCCCGGGCCCTGCGAGCAGCGAGCCGCTGACCAGGCCGCGCAGGGTGTGGCCGGCCGCGACCAGCCAGGCGGCGACCAGCAGGACGTACAGCCCGACCGCGAGCCAGCGGAAGGCGGCGAGACCGGTGTGCTGGGCCAGGCCCTCGGCGCCCGTCACGCAGGTGCCGACCGGGAAGGTGAAGGCCCAGAAGGTCATCGCGAAGCCCATGCCCCGGCGGCGGGCCCGCACGACGAGCGCACCGGCCAGGGCCAGCCACAGCAGGGCGAAGCCCATGACGGGGACGCCGTAGAGCACGGCGAAGGCGGCGAAGCCGTGGGCGTACGGCTCGGGCAGCACGGCCGACGCGGCGTCGGCGAACTTGTTCGCCGCGGTCGTCGACTGGCCCAGCGGGCCCAGGACCAGGAACAGTGTGGGGGTGAGGGCGAGGGGGAGCGGGCCGTGGGTGACGAGGCGGCCGAAGACCAGGGGCAGCATCACCAGGGTCGCGAGCAGGCTGATGCCGAACATCGCGTAGCAGGCGATCAGGAAGGTCTGCTGGGCCGGTCCGGCGGGAAGGTGGGGCAGGAGCAGGGGCCCGAGCGCCGCCGAGACCATGGGGGCGACGACCGGCAGCAGCCACACGGGAGAGGCGCCCTCGATCCGGTGCCGGGCGACCATCAGGTACGGCACCGCCACGGCGGCCACGAGGCCGATGGCCGTGCCCGCCGTGAACAGCACGGCGTCGACGGCGACCGCGGCGGGCAGGCCGATCCAGTCCCTGCCGACGATCACCGTTCCGCCGCCGACCGCGAGCAGGGCCATGGCGAGGCAGCCGTAGAACGGGGCCATCGCCGGGTCGAGGAGATGGGCGCGGGCCTGGTCGCGGTGGTGGGTCCAGTGCAGGGCGCGGGCGGCGAGCAGCGTCAGCAGCAGCGCGAAGGAGAGGGCCCAGACGGCGGCGCAGGCGGTGCGCAGGCCCGGCACGTCCACCGGGAGGGTGGCTCCCGCGTTGGCGATGATGGCGGTGCCCATCACGGAGGCGTACCAGTTGGGGCCGAGGTGACGGACCGGGGCCCACCGCACGCCGGGGGTGGTGGCGAGGGGGGCCGGACGGGAAGGTGCGAGCGTTGCCATGACTCGACCTTCTCGCGGGCGCAGGGCCCCCACCAGGGGTGATGTGACTATGAGGGCATAAGCTGGCTTTATGAGCAGCGAGCCGAGCGACGTCGTCAGCCTTCTGTCCCACCGGGTGCCCGACCTCGGCGCGCTCGAACTGCTCCTCGCCGTCGCCCGGCACGGCAGCCTCGGCCGGGCCGCACGCGAGGTCGGCATCACCCAGCCCGCGGCGAGCAGCCGCATCCGGTCGATGGAGCGGCAGCTCGGGGTGGCCCTGGTCGACCGGTCGCCCCGCGGGTCCCGGCTGACGGACGCGGGGGCGCTCGTCACGGACTGGGCGCGGCGGATCGTGGAGGCGGCCGAGGCCTTCGACGCGGGCGTCCAGGCGCTGCGGGGGCGGCGGGACTCGCGGCTGCGGGTCGCGGCCTCGATGACGATCGCCGAGTACCTGCTGCCGGGATGGCTGATCGCGCTGCGGGCCGAGCGGCCCGACACCGCCGTGTCGCTCCTCGCGGGGAACTCGACGGTCGTCGCGGAGCGGCTGCTCGGCGGCGAGGCCGATCTCGGGTTCGTGGAGGGGCTGGCCGTGCCGGAGGGGCTGGACGGGGCGGTCATCGCCCATGACCGGCTCGCCGTCGTCGCCGCTCCCTCGCACCCGTGGGCGCGGCGCGGACGGGCGCTCGACCCGGCGGAGCTGGCGGCGACGCCGTTGGTGCTGCGGGAGCGCGGGTCGGGGACGCGCCAGGTGCTGGACGCGGCGCTGGCCGGCTACGGGGGGCTGGCGCAGCCGCTGCTGGAGCTGGCGTCGACGACGGCGGTGAAGGCGGCGGCGGTGAGCGGGGCGGGGCCGGCCGTGCTGAGCGAGCTGGCGGTGGCCGAGGAACTGGCCTCGCGGCGGCTGGTCGCCGTGCCGGTGGCGGGGGTGCTGCTGCGGCGCGATCTGCGGGCGGTGTGGCCGGCGGGGCACCGGCCGACGGGGCCGGCTCGGGATCTGCTGTCGCTGACGCGCAGTGGAGGGTGACCCTGGGGTGTGACCTGGCGCGCCCGTGGGCGGGCAGGCCGCTGCTGCGCGGGGCCGCCGGGGCCCTCGGTGCGCCGGTACGCCCCGGCCGTTGGGGCGGTGGGTGGTCCGCGGGGGCCGTTCCGGGGCCCGTGTCCGGGACTGCCTGATTTACGGCGCGGAGCTGGTCACTCGTGCGGTGAACGGCCTTCTTCCGCGCCACAAATCACGCTTTACGTCCCGGACACGGGCCCCTCCACGGCCCCCGCTCCCGTCCGCCCTCTTCCTCAGGCCGTCTCCTCCGCGCGGTGCGTCACCTTGCCGTCGACCGTCGTCAGCAGGACTCGTACCCCAGGCAGGTCCGCCGCCGGTGTCGTCAGGGGGTTGTCCGCCAGAACCGTGAGGTCCGCGCGGTGGCCCGGGGCCAGGCGGCCCGCCTCGTGTTCCTCGTTCGCCGCGAAGGCCGCGTTGACCGTCATGCCGCGCAGTGCCTCCAGTGGCGTCAGGGCCTGTTCGGGGCCGTGCGGCGGCCGGGTCAGGTCGCGGGTCGGGCGGCGGTGGCGGGCGCCCGCCATGACGGTGAGCGGCGGGAACGGCGCGATCGGCCAGTCCGAGCCCAGGACCACGGTCGCCCCCGAGTCCCACAGGTCGCGGCAGCGCCAGGCGCGGGAGGCGCGCTCCTCGCCGAGCCGGCGGGACCAGTTGTCGGTGTGGTCGGCGCGTGTGAAGTCGCAGCAGTGGGTGGGCTGCATGGAGGCGATGACGCCCAGCTCGGCGAAGCGGTGCAGCGTGTCGTCCGGGACCGTCTCGATGTGCTCGATGCGGTGCCGGACCGTGCTCCGGTGCTTCTCGATCGCGTCCAGGGCGTGGCGTACTGCCGCGTCGCCGATCGCGTGGGTGGCGGTCGGCACTCCGGCGCGGGCGAGCTCGCCGATGACGTGGGTGTAGGCCGCCGGGTCGGGCCAGAAGGCGTGGGTGGACTCGCCGTGGCAGTCGGGGCGCTCCAGCCACGCCGTGCCGTTGTCGATCGTGCCGTCCATGAAGAGCTTGACGCCGTCCACGCGCCACAGGCGGCCGCGTTCGCGTTGCAGGTCGATCAGTTCCCGTATTCCGTCGGCGCCGGTGCCGGGCTGGCACCAGGGCGCTACGCGGAGGCGGAGCGGGAGTCCGCCCGTCTCGTCCAGTTCGGACAGGAGGGCGAGGGAGTCGCCGTTGGCGTCCATGACGTGGGCGCCGGTCAGGCCCGCCGCGGCCATGGCGTACAGGGCCTTGGACAGGCGGTCGCGGCGTTCGGCGTGGGTGGGCCGGGGTGCCACGCGTTCGACCAGTTCACAGGCGGCGTCCTCCTGGAGGAGGCCGGTGGGGCGGCCCCGTTCGTCGCAGACGACCTCGGCGGAGGCCTGGTCGAAGACGCGCGGGCCGTCGACGCCGGCGAGTTCCAGGGCGCGGCGGCTGGCGAGGGCCGAGTGGGCGTCGAAGAGGAGGAGAAAGGCCGGGACGCCGTCGAGGACGGTGTCGAACGGGGCACTGGAGACGGGTTCGTCGCCGAAGACGTTGGGGTCCAGGCCCCAGGCGAAGAGCCAGTCGCCGCGGCCGAGGCGCCGGGTCTGTGACGCGAGCGCGTCGCGGACGCCGTGCAGGTCGGTGCAGTGGGAGAGGTCGAGGCCGTGGGTGAGTTCGGCGCCGGTGACGGGGTGGAGGTGGCCGTCGACCAGGCCGGTGGTCACCACGGCGCCCTTGAGGTCGATCACCTCGGTGTCGCCGGCCGCCAGGGCCCGGATCTCCCCGTCGTCGCCCAGGGCGGCGATCCGTCCGGTCTCGGACACGGCCAGCGCCGTCTCCGGCAGGAAGGTGCCGGTGCCGGGATCGAGCAGCCGGGCGGAGGACAGGACGAGTCGGGTGCGCACACGAGCTCCTGGGAGGGGTCAGTGGGGGAGGAGGGGAGTGGGGAGTGACCGCGCCGCGTGGTCCAGGGTGCCGGTGGGCAGGTTCAGTTCCCGTTCGGCCGTGGTCACGGCCATCCGCCGTACCGCCTCGGGGCGGTTCTCGCGGGCCGTGTTGGCGTGGGCGCCCAGGCCGTCGAGGACGACGAGGATCTGGATCGCGGTCACGTGCGGGTCGGGGGTGCGGAACTCGCCGCTCGTCACGCCGTCGCGGATGAGGCCCTCCAGGCGTTCGTCGTTCGCCAGCTCCTGCTCGTGGACCCGCTCCTGGAGGAGCGGGCGGTAGCGGCTGAGGTGGCGGGCGTTGATCCACAGGCGGCTGATGTCGTCGTAGGCCTCGCCCTGCGAGAGCACGAAGTAGCGCGCGAGGTACTGGGTGGGCGTTCCGTCGGGGCGGTCGGCCGGGAGCAGGGCGTCGAGTTCGCCGGTGGCGGCGGTGCCGAAGGCCTCGGCCACGAGGTTCTCCGCGGACGGGAAGTAGTGGCTGATCAGACCGGGGCGCACGTCGAGCTCCTCGGCGATGCGGCGGAGGGTGACGCACTCCAGTCCCTCGGTGAGGGCGACGGCGGCGGCCGCCTCGACGATCTCCGCCCGGCGTGCCTCGGGGGACTTGCGAACTCGTTTGCGCTGGACGCTTGACGACATGGGGGCGATGCTATTGAGTGTGCGACCAATAAGCAACCAGGTGTGCACGACACGCTCTCCCGGAGGGCCGCATGGCATCCAGCACCCCCGCTTCGAGACCCCGGTCCACCCCGGCTCCCGACAGTGACCGGCCCACTCGGATCGAGTCGCACGGCATCGACCACATCCCCGACGAGGAGCGGTACGGACATCCCCGCGAGCTCTTCGCCATCTGGGCCGCCGCCAACGTCAACTACCTGAGCCTGGTGGTCGGGGGCGCCCTCGTCCTGATGGGCCTCAGCCTCGCCCAGGCGTTCGCGGTGATCGTGGTCGGCAACCTGTTCTGGCTGCTCACGGGCGTGCTCGCGATGTCGGGACCCGCGGCCGGGGCCCCCAGCGAGGTGATCACCCGGGCCATGTACGGCGTGCGCGGCAACCGTGTGAACAACGCCGTGACCGGCTGGATGATCTCCGTCTGCTACTTCGCGCTCAATCTGGCGGCGGCGGCCGGCGCCGCGTTCGCCCTGGTGGAGAAGGCAGGCCTCGACGCCTCGACACCGGTGAAGATCGTCGTCGTCCTCGTCGTCGCGGGGGTCACGCTCACCATCGGCGTGTACGGCCACGGGCTGATCGTGCGGCTCTACCTGCCCATCACCATCGCCCTGACCGCGGTCTTCGGCGTCGTCGCCTACGTCGTCCTGCTGAAGGCGGACTTCGGCTACGTGCCCGACGCCTCGCTGAGCGGCGGGGACCTGTGGGCCACCGTGATCGGGGGCGTCACGCTGATCGCGGCCGGCCCGCTCTCGTACACCACCAGCGCCGACTTCTCGCGCTACCTGCCCCGTACGGCCTCGGCGAAGGCGGTCGTCGGCTGGACCGCCCTGGGCGGATTCCTGCCCAGCGTCGCGGTCTGCTCGCTCGGCGCCCTCGCCGCCACCGTCGTCGACATGACCGATCCGCAGGCCGCGCTCGAGTCGATGCTGCCGGGCTGGTTCGGACCCGTGTTCCTGCTCGCCCTGGTGCTCGGCACCGTCGCGATCAACGCGATGACCGCGTACAGCGCCGGCCTCGCCCTCCAGGCGGTGGGACTGCGGATCCGGCGCTCCCGCAGCGTCCTCGTCGACGGCGCGGTGGCGGTCGCCCTGACGCTGTACGCGCTGCTGGTCTCCAACTTCCTGGACACCGTCAGCAACGTCCTCCAGCTGACCGTCGTCCTGCTCGGTCCGGCCATGACCGTGTACGCGGTCGACATCTGGCTGCGCCGCAACCGGTACGACGGCGCCGCCCTCATGGACGAGAGCCCGGCGAGCCCCTTCTGGTACGCGGCCGGGGTCCACCCCGCCGGTGCCGTCGCGGTGCTCGGCGGCGGTGCCGTGGCGGCGCTGTGCGTCGACACCGCCTACACCGGCCCCATCGCCCGGGCCCTCGGCGGTGTCGACCTCGCGATGCCCGTGGGCATGCTCCTCGCCGGACTGCTGTACGCCCTGCTGACGCGCCGGCGGATCAGCGCCTGACGGCCGCCGCCACGAGGGCCCGCATCACGCGCAGGTCCTCGCCCATCTCCGGGTGCCACTGGACGCCCAGCGCCCAGGCGGGGGAGGGGAGTTCGATCGCCTCGACCGTGCCGTCCGCGGCATGGGCCGAGGCGACGAGGTCCTTGCCGAGGACCTCGACGCACTGGTGGTGGTACGTGGGGACGTCGGTCCGCTCCGGGACCAGGGTGGCGTAGCGGGTGCCGGGCACCGGCGAGACCGGGTGGCTGCCCATCACGCCGACCGCCTCCGTGTGGCCGTCCAGGTGCTGGACGAGGGTGCCGCCGAGGGCCACGTTCAGGAGCTGCATGCCGCGGCAGATGCCGAGCAGCGGCACCCCCGCGTCCAGGGCCGCCCCGATCAGGGCCAGCTCCCAGGCGTCCCGGGCCCGGGCGGGCGGGCCGGTACGCGGGTCGGGCTCGGCCCCGTACCGTACCGGCTCGACGTCCGCACCGCCCGCGATCACGAGCCCGTCCAGGCGCGCCACCGTCTCCGCCGCCACGGAAGGATCGTCCGGGGGCAGCATGGCCGGAAGGCCGCCGCTCCGCTGGACCAGCCGGGGGTACGCGGCCGGGAGCAGCGCCGCGGGCAGCTCCCACACGCCCCAGCGGGCCTGGTCCAGATAGGTCGTCACACCGATGAGCGGCTTGGGCACGGGGTCCTCCGGGTCGGGAAGCAGGGTCGGTCAGCGTTCGAGTTCCGCCTCGGCCGCGGCGAGCGCCGCGAACTCCTCCTCGGGCGCGCTCGCCACCAGGTGACGGCGACTGTAGAACGCGAAGTAGGCCAGCGCGATCACGTAGACGCCGAGTGCGATGAACGCCGCGTCCTTGTCCACCAGGAAGGTCGCCACGAGGGCCGAGAGGGCGAGGACGAAGGCGGTCGAGGACGTCACGACGCCGCCCGGAGTGCGGTACGGGCGGGCCAGGCCCGGCTCGCGGCGGCGCAGCACGATGTGGGAGAGCGCCATCAGGGCGTACGAGATGGTGGCGCCGAACACCGCGATGTTCAGCATCCGCGCCCCGTTCCCGGTGCCCGCGGCGAGCGCGAACCCGATGGCGCCGGGGATCAGCAGACCCAGGTAGGGCGACTTGCGGCGGCTGGTGAGCGAGAGGAAGCGCGGCAGGTAGCCGGCCCGGGACAGCGCGAACAGCTGGCGCGAGCCCGCGTAGATGAGGGAGAAGAACGAGGCGACCAGGCCCGCGAGGCCCGCGTAGTTGACGAAACGGCTGAGCGCCGTGGGCTCCCCGTCGCCCTGCAGCGCCACCACCAGCGGGTTTCCGGCCTCCTGGACGGCCGCCGACCCGCGGGCGCCGGTCGCCGCGAAGAAGGTCACCACGGCGAGGACCACCAGGATGCCCATGGACAGGGCGAGCGCCCGCGGCATGGAACGCACCGGGTCCTTGGCCTCCTCGGCGGCCAGCGGCACGCCCTCGACGCCCAGGAAGAACCACATGCCGAACGGGAACGCCGCCCAGATGCCCAGCAGGCCGAACGGCAGCCAGGAGTTGGCGCCGGTGGCGGTCGGGTCGACCGGGATGTCGTTCAGGCCGTCCACGTGGAAGTCGCTGAGCGCGCCGAGCGCGAAGACGAGCAGCGCGGCGACGGCGACGGCGGTGACGATCAGGCTGAAGCGCAGCGCCTCGCCCACGCCCCACAGGTGGATGCCGATGAAGAGCGCGAAGCAGACCAGATAGACCGGCCAGCCCGATTCCAGGCCGAACAGGCCCAGGGACTCGACGTAGTCGCCGATGAAGATGGAGATGGCGGCCGGCGCGAGCACGTACTCGATGAGGATCGCGGTGCCGGTGAGGAAGCCGCCCCAGGTCCCGAGCGCGCGCCGGGCGAAGCCGTAGCCGCCGCCGGCGGTGGGCAGGATCGCGGACAGCTCGGCGAGCGAGAAGACCAGACAGGCGTACATCGCGCCCATGAGGACCGTCGCGATCGCCAGACCGCCGAAGCCGCCCTTGGACAGGCCGATGTTCCAGCCGGAGAAGTCGCCGGAGACGACGTACGCGACGCCGAGCCCGGTCAGCAGCAGCCAGCCCGCGCTGCCGCGGCGCAGGGTGCGCCGCTCCAGGTAGTCGTCGGGGGCGTGGGTGTTTCCTGTGGTGCCTGAGGTGTCTTCCAGCGTCATGGCAGCGCTCAGCTCCCCGCTACGGGCCCAATGGATTGGTGCCATACCTTTGCGGCCGTCGGGCGGAGAGCGCAAGTCCCCTGCGTTACTTTCGGGTTACGCGCGGCCCCGGGACGCGCCCGCCGGCCCGGCCCCTCAGGTGAGGAAGCCGCGCAGCAGCGCCGCCGTGCCCGCGCAGTGCTCCCGCATCACCTCGCGCGCCGCGTCCGCGTCCCCCTCGAGCACCGCCTCCACCAGCGCCGTGTGCTGGTGCTGCGAGTGCTCCAGGTTGCGGACCAGGAGCGGGATGCAGTCCAGGAGGTCGTTGACCGTCGCCCGCACCGCCGCGTACTGCGCGGTCAGCGTCGGCGAGCCGGACAGCTCGGCGAGCGTCAGGTGCAGCAGGGTGTCCTGGCGCCGGTAGTCGCCGAGCGGCGCGTCGTGCGTCGCCGCCAGCGCCGCCCGCAGCCGCTCCGCGCCCTCCTCGTCCAGGCCGTGCGCCGCGCACAGGCCGGCCGCGCCGACCTCCAGGACCTCGCGGAAGCGCAGCGTGTCCTCCATGTCGACGGCCGCGATCCGGCGGCGCAGCTCCGCCTCGTCTGCGGTCTGCGGGCGCTGCAGCACGAACGTTCCGCCGTACCGTCCGCGCCTGCTCTCCACCAGGCCCTGCTCCTGCAGCACCTTCAGGACCTCGCGCAGCGTGACCCGGCTGATGCCCATCCGGTCGGCGAGCTCCCGCTCGGCCGGCAGCCGCTCCCCGCCCGGCACCAGGCCCAGCCGCACGACCTGGAGGATCTGCTCCAGGGCCTCCTCGAAACCGTTGCCCGCGCGCACCGGCCGCAGCACGGGCGTCAGCCGGTCCGCCGATTCACTCGTACTGGCCACCTCGTCGTTTCCCCTTCCCAAGCAATGGTTCTTCGCAATACCTTATGGCTCCCGGCAGGCCGAAGGAGGAGTAATCCCGTGGCAGACCGCACACCCCCGCTCACCGTCGACGAGCTCCGCGCGCTCGTCGCGAGCGGCGAGATCGACACCGTCGTCCTGGCCTTCCCCGACATGCAGGGCCGGCTCCAGGGCAAGCGGTTCGCCGCACCGTTCTTCCTCGACGAGGTGCTCGACCACGGCACCGAGGGCTGCAACTATCTTCTGGCCGTCGACACCGAGATGAACACCGTCGACGGCTACGAGATGTCCTCCTGGGACCGCGGCTACGGCGACTTCGCCATGCGCCCCGACCTCTCCACCCTGCGCCGCGTCCCCTGGAACGAGGGCACCGCCATGGTGACGGCCGACCTCGTCTGGAACGACGGCGGCCCCGTCGTCGCCGCCCCGCGCCAGATCCTGCGCCACCAGCTCGACCGGCTCGCCGCCCACGGCTACACCGCCCACGTCGGCACCGAGCTCGAGTTCATCGTCTTCAAGGACACCTACGAACAGGCCTGGGACGCGGGCTACCGCGGGCTGACCCCGGCGAACCAGTACAACATCGACTACTCGGTGCTCGGCACCGGCCGCGTCGAGCCCCTGCTGCGCCGCATCCGCAACGAGATGGCCGCCGCCGGGCTCACCGTCGAGTCCGCCAAGGGCGAGTGCAACCCCGGCCAGCACGAGATCGCCTTCAAGTACGACGAGGCCCTGATCACCTGCGACCAGCACGCGGTCTACAAGACCGGCGCCAAGGAGATCGCCGCCCAGGAGGGCTGCTCGCTCACCTTCATGGCCAAGTACAACGAGCGCGAGGGCAACTCCTGTCACATCCACCTGTCCCTCCAGAACGGTGACGGCGTGAACGTGATGGCCGGAGACGGACCCGACGGGATGTCGGACGTCATGCGGCACTTCCTCGCCGGACAGCTCGCCGCCCTCAGGGACTTCTCCCTGCTGTACGCGCCCAACATCAACTCCTACAAGCGCTTCCAGCCCGGCTCCTTCGCGCCCACCGCCGTCGCCTGGGGCCACGACAACCGGACCTGCGCGCTGCGGATCGTCGGCCACGGCCGCTCCATGCGCTTCGAGAACCGGGTGCCCGGCGGCGACGTCAACCCGTACCTCGCCGTCGCCGCCCTCGTCGCCGCCGGCCTGTACGGCATCGAGCAGCGCCTCGAACTCCCGCCCGCCTGCACCGGGAACGCCTACACCGCCGACTACGCGCACGTCCCCACCACCCTCCGCGAGGCCGCCGAACTCTGGGAGAACAGCGAGATCGCCAAGGCCGCCTTCGGCGCCGAGGTCGTCGCCCACTACCGCAACATGGCCCGCGTCGAGCTCGACGCGTACGACGCCGCCGTCACCGACTGGGAACTGCGCCGCTCCTTCGAACGCATGTGAGGAAAGACTTGCCGCACGAACTGCACGTCCTCAACCCGGCGACCGAGGAGCTCGTCGCCACCGTCCCCGCCGCGACCCCGGCCGACGTCGACGCCGCCGTCGCACGGGCCGCGGGCGCCCAGCGGGCCTGGGCCGCGCTCGCACCCGCCGACCGGGCCCGCGCGCTGCGCCGCTTCGCCGCCGTGGTCGACGCCCACGTCGAGGAACTCGCCCTCCTGGAGGTCCGCGAGGCCGGCCACACCCTCGGCAACGCCCGCTGGGAGGCCGGCAACGTCCGCGACCTGCTCGACTACGCGGCCGGGGGAGCCGAGCGCCTCAACGGCCGGCAGATCCCGGTCCCCGGCGGCCTCGACATCACCATCCTCGAACCCCTCGGCGTCGTCGGCGTCATCGCGCCCTGGAACTTCCCCATGCCGATCGCCGCCTGGGCCACCGCACCCGCCCTCGCCGCCGGCAACGCCGTGGTACTCAAGCCCGCCGAGACCACCCCGCTCACCGCGCTGCGCCTCGCCGAACTCGCCCTGGAAGCCGGACTTCCCGAGCACCTCTTCCAGGTCCTGCCCGGCGAGGGCCCGGTCGCCGGCGCCGCGCTCGTCGACCACCCCGGCGTCGCCAAGGTCGTCTTCACCGGCTCCACCCGGGTCGGCAAGCAGATCATGGCCAAGGCCGCCGACCAGGTGAAGCGGGTCACCCTCGAACTCGGCGGCAAGAGCCCCAACATCGTCTTCGCCGACGCGGACCTGGAGGCGGCCGCCGCCGCCGCGCCGATGGCCTTCCTCGACAACAGCGGCCAGGACTGCTGCGCCCGCACCCGCATCCTCGTCCAGCGTCCGGTCTACGACCGGTTCCTGGAGCTCCTCACCCCCGCCATCGAGGAGATCGTCGTCGGCGACCCGCTGGACGAGCGCACCCAGATGGGCCCGCTCATCTCCCGCGCCCAGCTCGACCGCGTACGGGCGTACGTGACGGACGCCGCCGAGCACGCGGAAGCCATCCGCGGCAAGGCACCCGAAGGCCCCGGCTTCTGGTTCCCGCCGACCCTCCTCACCGGCGTCCCCGAGGACGCGCCCTGCGCCGTCGAGGAGATCTTCGGGCCCGTCGCCGTCGTCCTGCCCTTCGAGGACGAGGCCGACGCGATCCGGCTCGCCAACGCCACCCCGTACGGCCTCTCCGGCTCCATCTGGACCCGCGACATCGGCCGCGCGCTGCGCGCCTCGCGCGCCGTCCGGGCCGGCAACCTCTCCGTCAACTCCCACTCCAGCGTCCGCTACTGGACCCCGTTCGGCGGCTTCGGCCAGTCCGGCCTCGGCCGGGAGCTGGGCCCCGACGCCCTGACCGCCTTCACCGAAACCAAGAACGTCTTCATCAGCACGGAGGCCTGAACCGCATGACTACTGAAGCCAACATCTGCCGCCGGCTCGTCGGCCGCACCGCCGTCATCACCGGCGCCGGCAGCGGCATCGGCCTCGCCACCGCCCGCCGCCTCGCCTCCGAGGGCGCCAACGTGGTCTGCGGCGACATCGACGAGCAGGCCGGCAAGGCCGCCGCCGAGGAGATCGGCGGCACCTTCGTCAAGGTCGACGTCACGGACCCTGAGGACGTCGAGAACCTCTTCAAGGCCGCCTTCGACACCTACGGCTCCGTCGACATCGCCTTCAACAACGCCGGCATCTCGCCGCCCGACGACGACTCCATCCTGGAGACCGGCCTGGAGGCCTGGAAGCGCGTCCAGGACGTCAACCTGACCTCCGTCTACCTGTGCTGCAAGGCCGCCCTGCCGTACATGCGGCGCCAGGGCAAGGGCTCCATCATCAACACCGCGTCCTTCGTCGCCATCATGGGCGCGGCCACCAGCCAGATCTCGTACACCGCCTCCAAGGGCGGCGTGCTCGCCATGTCCCGCGAGCTCGGCGTGCAGTTCGCGAGGGAGGGCATCCGGGTGAACGCCCTGTGCCCCGGCCCGGTCAACACCCCGCTCCTCCAGGAGCTGTTCGCCAAGGACCCGGAGCGCGCCGCGCGCCGCCTGGTGCACATCCCCGTCGGCCGGTTCGCCGAGGCCGAGGAGATCGCCGCCGCGGTCGCGTTCCTCGCGAGCGACGACTCCTCGTTCGTCAACGCCACCGACTTCCTCGTCGACGGCGGCATCTCCGGCGCGTACGTGACGCCGCTGTAGGACGCCGCTGCGGACCTCACCACCGCCGCCCCCTACCCACCCCCACCCCACGCAGCCGGGCGTCGCAAGGCGCCCGGCTGTCGTGCGTAAAGAGAGGTGTGATCATGAACAGCACGTTCCGCACGTACGCCGCCGCGGCCGCCCTCGCCGTCGCCGCGACCGCGCTCCTCCCGGCGCCCGGCGCCACGGCCAGGCCCGCCGCCTGCCCGACGCTCAACGTCTCCGAGGGCTGGTACGGCGACAACCAGGCCCGCATCGAGCGCCTGATGGCCGACCACTGTCAGGACAAGGGCGCCAGGGCGAAGAAGCCCCTCGCCGTCTTCGACTGGGACAACACGGTCATCAAGAACGACGTCGGCGACGCCACCCTCTACTGGCTGCTGCGCAACGACCGCATCCGGCCCCCGCGCCACGGCGACTGGACCACCACCAGCCGCTGGCTCACCCCCGAGGCCGCCACCGCCCTCGGCAGCGCCTGCCCCACGGGCGGACGCACCCTGCCGACCTCCACCGACACGCGCTGCGCCGACGAGATCCTCGCCGTGTACGGAAAGGGCGCCACGAGCACGGGCAGGACCGCGTTCGCCGGCCACGACCACCGCCGCATGGAACCCCAGTACGCCTGGCTCGCCCAGCTCCTGCGCGGCTGGACCGGCCGCGAGGTCCGGTCCTTCGCCGCCGCCGCCCGCGCCGAGAACCTCGCCGCACCGCAGGGCGCCACCCAGCAGGTCGGCACCGCCCGGGTCACCGGCTGGGTGCGCTACTACGAGCAGCAGCGCGACCTGATCCGCGCCCTCCGGGACGCGGGCTTCGACGTGTGGATCGTCTCCGCCTCGCCCGAGCCCGTCGTGGACGTCTGGGCCGAGGGCGTCGGCATCGACCCCTCCCACACCCTCGGCATCCGCAACACCACCGAGCACGGCCGCCTCACCAGCCACCTCCAGGGCTGCGGCAGCGTCCGCGACGGCGAGGACCGGATGATCACCTACATCGACGGCAAGCGCTGCTGGATCAACCAGGAGATCCTCGGCGTCCACGGCGCCGCCGCCGAGCGCGTCCAGCCGGCCGACCGCCGCCAGGTCCTCGCCGCCGGCGACTCCGACACCGACGTCTCCTTCCTGCGCGACGCCACCGGCCTCCGGCTCGTCCTCAACCGCAACAAGAACGAGCTGATGTGCCGGGCCTACGACAACCGCGACGGCCGATGGATCGTCAACCCCATGTTCATCGAGCCGAAGCAGCGCAGGACCACCCCCTACCCCTGCGCCACCACCGGGTACACCACCGCCGACGGCACCGCCGGGCCGGTCCGGCGCGCCGACGGCAGCGTCGTACCGGACCAGCAGGACTCCGTCTTCTAGACGGGAGACCGTCTAGAGGAAGGTCCGCCCCTCACCCCGGTACGTCGGGACGGCGGCCGTCACCCGGTCGCCCTCCACCAGGTGCAGCGTGTCGAAGCGCTCGCACAGCTCGCCCGCCTTCGCGTGGCGGAACCAGACCTTGTCGCCGATGCGGAGGTCGTCGGCGGGCGAGCCGAGCAGCGGGGTCTGGACCTCGCCCGGACCCTCCTGCGGGTCGTAGCGCAGACCCTCCGGCAGGTACGGGACGGGGAGCCGGTCCCGCCCGGCGACGCCCGACGCGGGATAGCCGCCGCCGAGGACCGTCACCACGCCCACGCCGGGGCGGCGCACGACGGGCAGGGCGAAGAGCGCGGAGGGGCGCCCGGAGAACGAGGTGTAGTCGTCGAAGAGCCGCGGTACGTACAGCCCCGAGCCCGCCGCGATCTCCGTCACCGCGTCCTCGGCAGCGGTGTGCTGCACGCTGCCCGTGCCGCCGCCGTTCACGAACTCGAGCTCCGGCGCCACCGCGCGCACCGCACGGACCACCGCCGCCCGGCGCGCCGCCAGCTCCTTGCGGGCCGCCGACTGCATCAGCCGGATCGCCCGCGAGCGCAGCGGCCGGCCGGCGACCGCGTCCCCGACGCCGGCCACGTGACCCTCGTAGGCCATCAGGCCCACCAGCCGGAAACCGGGCCGCCGGGCGACCGAACGGGCGAGATCGGCCAGCTCCGCGGGCTCGTGGAGCGGTGAGCGCCGGGCCCCGATCCGCACCCGGCCGCCCAGCAGGTGCAGCGAGGTGTCCAGCTCCAGACAGATCCGGATCTCCTCCGTGCCGCCCGCCCGAGAGGCCTCGATCAGGTCGAGCTGGGCCACGTCGTCGACCATCACCGTCACGGCACCCGCCAGCTTCGCGTCACCCGCGAGCTCGGCGAACCCGCCCCGGTCGGCCGACGGATAGGCCAGCAGCACGTCCTCGACCCCGGCCCTGGCCAGCCACAGCGACTCGGCGAGGGTGAAGGACATCACGCCCGCGAACCCGTCCCGCGCCAGCACCCGCTCCAGGAGCGCCCGGCACCGCACCGACTTGCTCGCGACCCGTACCGGCTTGCCCCCGGCCCTGCGGACCAGATCGTCGGCGTTCGCGTCGAAGGCCTCGAGATCGACGACCGCGAGGGGCGCGTCGAGGTGGGCGGTGGCCCGGTCGTACCGGGCGCGGTCGGCGGCACGGGGAGTCATGGGCCGAGCTTGCCAGACGGGTTTACGGGTGGGTAGCCCCTGGGTTCCCGCACCAGGGGGAACAGACCGTAGAGTGGCGGCCATTGCTTTCACGGAACGACCAGGGGGACGGGGATGAGCACCGAGCCGCAGCGCCCGATGTCCCGCATCACCGAAGCCCTCCTCCCGCCGGAGCCCGCCACGCCACCGCCGCACCGCCCGCTCTCGGCACCCGCCGGGCCCCGCGCGGACCACGCGGCCCCGGCGGCACCGGACGCCCCGACGCCGCCCGCGCCGCGGACGTCTTCCCCGGCCGCCGGCACCCCGCGACCGGACGCCCCCACGCCGTCCGCGCCCGGACCCAGGGCGACCTACCCTGCCGCGGGCTCCGCGCGGCCGGGTGCCTCGGCGTCGTCCGCGCCCGCACCCCGGACGCCTTCCCCGGCCGTCGCCAGCCCGCGACCGGACGCCCCGACGCCGTCCACGCCCCCTGGGCTCGCGGTGTCCTCCCCGACGCCGGAGCGCCCCGCGCTCCGTGAGCCCGCGCCGGCGCCGGAGCGCCCCGTCTCCCGCATCACCGAGGCGCTGCTGCCCCCGGAGCCTCCGGCGCCGGCGGCTCCCGTCGCTTCCGCGCCCCCGGCGTCCCCGCAGGCCCGTCCCGCCGGTGACGGTCGGCCTCGCCGGGTCGCACAGCCGCTGCCGCCCGAGCAGCCGGCCCCGTCCGCGCGGCCCGTGCGGCCGGCCCCGGGGGCCGAGGCGCCCACCGAGACCACCACCCGGCTCCGGCCCGTACGGGACGACCGGCAGGGCCCCGTCGGCGCCGCCCCGCGCCAGGGCACGCCTGCGCACCCCGCTCCGGCCCGGCCCGCCGGCCCCGGGGCGGTGCGGGGCGGCCATCCCACGCCCGCCGGTCCGCCGGGCGGCGCCCCGCGCCCCGCTCCGGCGTACGCGTACGACCCGTGGGCCCTGCGCGGCGGCGCGCCCGCCGAGACCCCCGTCGAGACCACCACCCGGCTCCGGCCGATCAGGGAACGCGGCACCGGCCGGGTCGTCGCGGCCGCGGTCTGTGCCGTGCTCGCCCTCGGGCTCGTCGGCGGCGCCCTCACCGGCGCCGTGCTCGCCGGTACCGGCGCCGGCGAACCCGCCGAACCGCCCGGCTTCAGCCGCGCCCGCGCGCTCTGGCACGACGCCCCGGTCGACACCCTCTTCCCGCGCACCCTCTCCGGCCCCGACGCCGGTCCCGGCGGCGCGACGCGCACCTGGAGCCGGATCGTCGTCGCCCCCGACGCGCCCTGCACGCCCACCGCCCTGCCCCGGGCCCTCCACACCGCCCTGGGCGCCGTCGGCTGCGACCGGGTGCTGCGCGCCACCTACACCGACGCCACCTCCTCCCACGTCGTCACCGTGGCCCTCGTCTTCACCCAGGCCGATCCCGCCACCATGCGCACCCTGGGCTCCCGCGCCGCCGACGAACCGGCCCCCGCCCTCTCCGCGCCCGGCACCGTCGCCGCCCGCTTCGGCGACCGCCAGCGGGCCAGCTGGTGGCGGCACGTCCTGCCCGACCTGCCCGTGGTCGTCACCGCCGTCTCCGGCTTCGCCGACGGCCGGGTCGTCGCCGAGCCCGAGGCCGCGGAGCGCGCCATGAAGCCCAAGCGCACGACCGCCGTCGCCCAGGCCGGCCTCGGCCACGAGGCCAAGGGCGCCGCCGAGGCCGTGGAACGAGCCCTGCGCGCGACCGTCGCCGCCGCCGTCGAGGAGGACAAGCGGTGACCCTCCGCCCGGCCGTCCGCCGTACCGCCCGCCTCGCCCCGCGCCGAGCCGCCGTCGCGCTCCTCGCCGCCGCCTTCGCCGTCCTGCCGGCGACCACCACGCCCGCGTACGCCGACACCATCCGCGCCCGTCAGTGGGGACTCGAAGCCCTGCACACCGGCAAGGCCTGGCAGACCACGCGCGGGGAGGGCGTCACCGTCGCCGTCCTCGACACCGGCGTCGACGCGAGCCACCCCGACCTCGAAGGCTCGGTCCTGCCCGGCACCGACCTCGTCGGCTTCGGCGCCGAGCGCGGCGACCGCGCCTGGGCCAGGCACGGCACCGCCATGGCCGGCATCATCGCCGGACACGGCCACGGCCCGGGCGGCCAGGACGGCGTCCTCGGCATCGCCCCGAAGGTCCGCGTGCTGCCCGTCCGCGTCATCCTCGAAGGCACCGACAAGGCCCGGGACAAGGCCCGCAAGACCCGGGGCACCGCACTCGCGGAAGGCATCCGCTGGGCCGCCGACCACGGCGCCGACGTCATCAACCTCTCCCTCGGCGACGACTCCGAGTCGGCCCACCCGGACGCGGGCGAGGACGCCGCCGTCCAGTACGCCCTCGCCAAGGGCGTCTCCGTCGTGGCCTCCGCGGGCAACGGGGGCGACAAGGGCGACCACATCTCGTACCCCGCCGCCTACCCCGGGGTCATCGCCGTCGCCGCCGTCGACCGTTACGGCACCCACGCCTCCTTCTCCACCAGCCGCTGGTACGCCACGGTCAGTGCCCCCGGCGTCGACATCGTCATCGCCGACCCCGACCGCCGCTACTACGAGGGCTGGGGCACCAGCGCGGCCGCCGCCTTCGTCTCCGGCGCCGTCGCGCTCGTCCGCTCCGCCCACCCCGACCTCACCCCCGCCCAGATCAAGCAGCTGCTCGTCGACACCGCGCGCAGCCGGCCCAAGGGCGGGCGCAGCGACGACAAGGGTTACGGCACGGTCGACCCCGCCGCCGCGATCAAGGCCGGCGGCAAGCTGAAGGGCGCCGACCCGAAGACCGCCGTCGCGGGCTGGACGGGGCGCTACTTCGGCCCCGGCCCGCAGCCCGCCGCGGAGGAGTCGCACCCCGTCGGCATCCTCGCGCCGCTCGCGGGCGGGGCCGGCGTCGTCCTCCTGGCCGCCGCGGTGGCCCTCTGGCGCGGCGGCCGCACCCGCTGAGGTCCGGTCGGCCCTGGTCATCCGGCCCGGAAGGCGGCGGTTAGGCTCGGGGCGTGGCGCTCAAGAACATCCCCGACCCCGGTTTCTCCTCCGACGACGGCTCCGCCGACCCGCGGCTCGCCGCGGCCCTCGCGGCCTGGGCGGAGGACCGAACCGCCCACGGGCCGGTCCTGGAGGCGCTGCGCGGCGCCCGGCTGCTCGTCCCCGTCGTCGCCGTCCTCGGCGAGGTGGAGATCGACCCGGAGACCGGGCTCAAGCAGGAGAAGACCAGCGACATGGCGGTGCCGACGCTGACCGCAGGTGACCGCCGGGCGCTGCCCGCGTTCACCTCGATGGCCTCGCTGCACCTGTGGGACCCGGCCGCCCGGCCCGTCGCCGTCCCGCTGCAGCAGGCGCTCGCGGCCCTCGTCCACGAGAAGGCCGACACCTTGGTCCTGGACCTGGCCGGCCCGGTGGCGTACCAGGTGACCGGCTCCGCGCTGCTCGCGCTCGCCGAGGGCCGCAGCAGTGCGGACCCGCTGGACGACCCCGCGGTGCGGGACGCGGTCCGGGCCGCCGTCGCCGCCGAGCCGACGGTGCTCCGCGCCCACCTGGGCCCCGGCGCCGCCGACGGCACCCTGGCGCTGGTCCTCGCGGAGGACGCGGACCCGGCGGAGGCCGCCCGGCGCGTGGCCCGCGCGCTGGCCGCCGACGAAACACTGAGGGCCCGCCTGGTGCGCGGCCTCGACCTGGCACTGCTGCCGGCCTCGGCGACGCCTCCCGGCGAGCCCTTCTACGTAAGGAACTGATTCCGCCCCGGCCCTGTCGGGCCGGAGGGGCGGTCGGACCCAGGCCCTGGCGTCGAACTCCCGCCTGCCCCGCGGGCGACGACGGGAGTTCGGCGACGGGACCTAGCCGTAAACCGGGCCCGTGTACTTCTCGCCCGGGCCCTGGCCCGGCTCGTCCGGGACGAAGCTGGCCTCGCGGAAGGCCAGCTGGAGGGACTTCAGGCCGTCGCGCAGCGGGGCCGCGTGGAAGGAGGAGATCTCCGTGACACCGGCGTCGAGCAGACCGGCGAGGGCGTGGATCAGCTTGCGGGCCTCGTCGAGGTCCTTGTGGTCGTCGCCCTCCTCGGTGAGCCCGAGCTTCACGGCGGCGGCGCTCATCAGGTTGACGGCGACCGTCACGATCACCTCGACCGCCGGGACCTCCGCGATGTCGCGGGTCATGGCTGCGAAGTCGGGGGACTCGTGGGACTCGTTCTGGGGCGTCTCGCTCATGCCCACACGATAAGCCGACGTACGGTTCGCGCCGACCGGCGGGTCCTGCTAACCTTGTGTAACGACCGGCCGGACACCTACGTGCCCGGCCCACAAGTGGAGGCTCCGATCTCCCACCTGGCTGCCCTTGAGGGGCGGCGGGTCACCGGTCAGGTGGCATCCATCGTTCCGTACGGACGATGGAGCCGCCCGATGTGCGCCCCGCGATGGCTCGCGGCGGTGCTCCGGTTTCATGGAGCCCCGCCTGTGTCCCGTCCGGGGCATTTTTCGTGCACCCGCTCGGTTGGTCCTGACAGTTCTACCGTGACGTGTCCGTCCGCCGAGGCGGTCGCGTGGTGCTACCGAGGAGGATCCATCAGCGCCGAGCCCCGCATCAACGAGCGGATTCGCGTTCCCGAGGTGCGTCTTGTCGGCCCCAGCGGCGAGCAGGTGGGCATCGTCCCCCTTGCCAAGGCCCTGGAGCTCGCGCAGGAGTACGACCTCGATCTGGTTGAGGTCGCGGCGAACGCCCGTCCGCCCGTGTGCAAGCTCATGGACTACGGGAAGTTCAAGTACGAGTCGGCCATGAAGGCCCGTGAGGCGCGCAAGAACCAGGCGCACACGGTCATCAAGGAGATGAAGCTCCGGCCGAAGATCGACCCGCACGACTACGACACCAAGAAGGGTCACGTCGTCCGGTTCCTCAAGCAGGGTGACAAGGTCAAGATCACGATCATGTTCCGTGGTCGTGAGCAGTCCCGCCCGGAGCTCGGTTACCGACTGCTGCAGCGCCTCGCGGAGGACGTACAGGAGCTCGGCTTCATCGAGTCCAACCCGAAGCAGGACGGCCGGAACATGATCATGGTTCTCGGTCCCCACAAGAAGAAGACCGAGGCCATGGCCGAGGCGCGCGAGGCCCAGGCCGCGCGCAAGGCCGAACGCCAGGGCGGTTCCGCCGCCGCGGAGGCCCCGGCCGAGCAGGCTTCGGCCGACACGTCGGCCGAGAACGCCGAGGCGTGATCCCGCGGGGCTGCCCCACCGGCAGCCCCAGGGTTCCGCCCGGAACCACCAAACGAAGAATTGACGCTCCTGCTTGTCCGGTGTCCGCACCGGGGGAGCGCCACTGACGAGGAGATAACGGCGCTATGCCGAAGAACAAGACGCACTCCGGTGCCAAGAAGCGCTTCAAGGTCACCGGCTCCGGCAAGATCCTGCGGGAGCGCGCCGGCAAGCGCCACCTGCTCGAGCACAAGTCGTCCAAGCTGACGCGTCGCCTCACGGGCAACGCCGAGATGGCCCCGGGTGACTCCGCCAAGATCAAGAAGATGCTGGGCATCTGATCTGATCTCCCGTCCTCGTCCGACGAGGGCATCCGGCACAGACCGGGACCCATCCGTTTTCCGGGTCGTGTGAACACACCACGGCCCCGCTACAAGGAGTTAAGAAGTGGCACGCGTCAAGCGGGCAGTCAACGCCCACAAGAAGCGCCGGGCGATCCTCGAGCAGGCCTCCGGCTACCGCGGTCAGCGTTCGCGCCTCTACCGCAAGGCCAAGGAGCAGGTCACCCACTCGCTGGTCTACAACTACAACGACCGCAAGAAGCGCAAGGGCGACTTCCGTCAGCTGTGGATCCAGCGCATCAACGCCGCTGCCCGCCTGAACGGCATGACGTACAACCGCCTCATCCAGGGTCTGAAGGCCGCCAACATCGAGGTGGACCGCAAGATCCTCGCCGAGCTGGCCGTCAACGACGCCAACGCGTTCGCCGCGCTGGTCGAGGTCGCGCAGAAGGCCCTCCCGGCCGACGTCAACGCCCCGAAGGCCGCCGCCTGATCTTCCAGGTCGCAGTACTTCTGCCCGGACCCGCAGGCCTCGCGCCTGCGGGTCCGGCGCGTTGACCGCCGTAGGGGCCCGTCCGGCGGATCAGGGCCGGACAGGTCCTCACGCCCCACCGCTGCCGTCATCGAGCCGTCGTCGAGAGTCAGAGAGCCGCAGGCACATGTCCACCCCCGAGCTGATCTCCCCGCGTTCGCCGCGCGTCGTCGCCGCCCGGCGGCTCGCCAAGCGCAATTTCCGGGGCAAGGACCGCCTCTTCATCGCCGAGGGCCCGCAGGCCGTCCGCGAGGCCGTCGAGCACCGCGGCAGCACCGGACAGCCGACCCTCGTCGAGCTGTTCACCACCGTCGAGGCCGCCGAGCGCTACGCCACGATCGTCGACGCCGCCCGCGCCGCCGGGGCCCGGGTCCACCACGCCTCCGACGCCGTCCTCGCCGAGGTCTCCCAGACCGTCACCCCGCAGGGCCTCGTCGGCGTCTGCCGCTTCCTCGACTCGCCGTTCGAGGACATCCTCGCCGCCCGGCCCAAGCTGGTCGCCGTCCTCGCGCACGTCCGCGACCCCGGGAACGCCGGCACCGTGCTGCGCTGCGCCGACGCCGCGGGCGCCGACGCCGTGATCCTCACCGACGCCTCCGTGGACCTGTACAACCCCAAGTCCGTGCGCGCCTCCGTCGGCTCCCTCTTCCACCTCCCGGTCGCCGTCGGCGTGCCCGTGGAGCAGGCCGTCGAGGGCCTCAAGGGCGTCGGCGTGCGGATCCTCGCCGCCGACGGCGCGGGCGAGGACGACCTCGACGACGAGCTGGACGCCGGCACCATGGGCGGCCCGACCGCCTGGGTCTTCGGCAACGAGGCCTGGGGGCTGCCCGAGGAGACCCGGGCCCTCGCCGACGCCGTCGTCCGCGTCCCGATCCACGGCAAGGCCGAGAGCCTCAACCTCGCGACCGCCGCCGCCGTGTGCCTCTACGCCTCCGCGCGCGCCCAACGCCCCCGAACCACCTCCTGAGACCTCCACAGGGCCCGCCCGCCCAGGCCCTGTCGTCAGACTCCCGCCTGCCCCGCGACGCCATGCACGCGCTCTCGCCGCACCGGGCACAAGCCCGAGTACGTCCCGTACGAGGCCTTGCGCCCGGCACGCCGAGAGCACGCACCTGACGCCGCAGGGCCGCCCTCCGGGCGACGACGGGAGTTTGACGACAGGACCTAGTAGGGTGACGCTCTCGGGGCCCACTGCGGTACACGGAGGGGTGGGATTACGGGGATGACGGTCGGCACGGGCAGTCCCGCACAGGCACGGAGCGCCGCGCCGCACGCGCCGGAGGCGCCACCGGCGCCCGTACCGGAGCAGCCCGCGCCCCCGCCCGTACCGGAGCAGGCGGCCGCCCCCTCGTGCGAGAGCGACGGCTGCCCGGCCGGCGGATCCGACGCCGGCCCCGGCCCCGCCGCCGACATCGGCTTCGCCGACGGCCCCGGGATCGACCCCGACGACCTGCCCGACGGTCTCGTCGTCGCCGACGAGACCGGCCGGATCGTCTGCTTCAACGCCGCCGCCGGCCGCATCACCGCCGTCCCGGCCGCCAGCGCGCTCGGCCGCCCGCTCGACGAGGCGCTGCCGCTGGAGGACCTCAAGGGCAGCCGCTGGTGGGCGCTGACCGACCCCTACGGCGGTCTCGCCACCCGGCGCGGCCAGCCCGAGCGCAACCTGCTGCTGCCCGGCGGGCGCGAGGTGCTCGTCTCCGCCCGCTACGTCCGCGCCCGGCCGGGCGGGCCGGTGCGGCGGGTCGTGGTCTCGCTGCGCGGCACCGAGGCGCGCCGGCGCACCGAGCGCAGCCACGCCGAGCTCATCGCCACCGTCGCGCACGAGCTCCGCTCGCCGCTCACCTCCGTCAAGGGCTTCACCGCGACCCTCCTCGACAAGTGGGATCGGTTCACGGACGACCAGAAGCGGCTGATGCTGGAGACCGTCGACGCCGACGCGGGCCGCATCAAGCGGCTGATCGCCGAGCTCCTCGACATCTCCCGGATCGACTCCGGGCGCCTGGAGGTCCGCCGTCAGCCCGTGGACATCGCCGCCGCCGTCGGCCGGCACGTGCACGCCCACACCACCGGCGGCCAGTCGCCCGACCGCTTCTTCGTCCGGGTCAGGCCGGGCCTGCCCGAGCTGTGGGCGGACCCCGACAAGATCGACCAGATCCTCGGCAACCTGCTCGAAAATGCGGTGCGCCACGGCGAGGGAACCGTCACCATCGAGGTGGCACCCACCACGGCCACCAGCGACGGAGAGAAGGGGACGGAGGTCACCGTGAGCGACGAAGGCCCCGGCATCCCCGAGGAGTCGATGGGCCGCGTGTTCACCCGCTTCTGGCGGGGCAGCAAGCGCGGCGGCACCGGGCTCGGCCTCTACATCGTCAAGGGCGTCGTCGAGGCCCACGGCGGCACGATCACCGTCGGACGCGGTCCCCGTGGCGGGGCCGAGTTCCGATTTATCCTGCCCGTCGGCACCCCGGCACACCTCCTCTGACCCGTACGCGCGTCTCGCCTGACGAGACCGTACGAGGTCGGGAGCCGGTCGGACGGCCCACGGGCTCATTCGCGTCCCCGCGCCCCGTTAGACTCGTCCTTTGGCACGTTTGCGCCCTTGACGTCGAGCTCGGGGCCGCCCAGCCAAGCCAACGGAAGCACGGGAAGAGATGTCGGCACCCAATAAGTCGTACGACCCGGTCGAGGTCGAGGCCTTGAAACCGGAAGAGATCGAGCGCATGCGGGACGAGGCGGTCGCCGCCTTCGCCGCCGCAGGCGACCTCGACGCGCTCGCCCACGCGAAGACCGCGCACACCGGCGGCACCTCGCCGCTGGCGCTCGCCAACCGGGAGATCGGCGCCCTGCCCCCGCACGCCAAGGCCGCGGCCGGCAAGATCGTGGGCCAGGCCCGCGGTGCCGTGTCCAAGGCGCTGGCCGCCCGCCAGGCCGAGCTGGAGGCCGAGCGCGACGCCCGGGTCCTCGTCGAGGAGGCCGTCGACGTCACCCTGCCGTACGACCGGATCCCGGCCGGTGCCCGGCACCCGCTGACCACCCTCATGGAGCGCGTCGCCGACGTCTTCGTGTCGATGGGCTACGAGGTCGCCGAGGGCCCCGAGGTCGAGGCCGAGTGGTTCAACTTCGACGCCCTGAACTTCGTGCCGGACCACCCGGCGCGGCAGATGCAGGACACCTTCTTCGTCCAGGGCCCCGAGGGCACCACGGGCGACGAGTCCGGTGTCGTGCTGCGCACCCACACCTCGCCGGTGCAGGCCCGCACCCTCATCGACCGGGAGCCCCCGGTCTACGTGGTGTGCCCCGGCCGCGTCTACCGCACCGACGAGCTCGACGCCACCCACACCCCGGTCTTCCACCAGATCGAGCTGCTGGCCGTCGACGAGGGCCTCACGATGGCCGACCTCAAGGGCACCCTGGACCACATGGTCCAGGCGCTCTTCGGACCCGACATGAAGACCCGGCTCCGCCCGAACTTCTTCCCCTTCACCGAGCCGTCCGCCGAGATGGACATGCTCTGCTACGTCTGCCGCGGCGAGTCCGTCGGCAACCCGGACCGTCCCTGCCGCACCTGCGGCAGCGAGGGCTGGATCGAGCTCGGCGGCTGCGGCATGGTCAACCCGAAGGTGCTCGTCGCCTGCGGTGTGGACCCCGAGAAGTACAGCGGATTCGCCTTCGGGTTCGGCATCGAGCGGATGCTGATGTTCCGCCACAACGTCGAAGACATGCGAGACATGGTCGAGGGTGACGTCCGGTTCACCCGGCCCTTCGGGATGGAGATCTGATGCGGGTCCCGCTTTCCTGGCTGCGGGAGTACGTCGACCTGCCGGCGACCGCGACCGGCCGTGACGTGCAGGCCAAGCTCATTTCGGCAGGCCTCGAGGTCGAGACCGTCGAGCAGCTCGGCGCGGGCCTCACCGGCCCGCTGGTGGTCGGCAAGGTCCTCACCATCGAGGAGCTGACCGAGTTCAAGAAGCCGATCCGCTTCTGCACCGTCGACGTCGGTCAGGCCAACGGCACCGGTGAGCCGCAGGAGATCATCTGTGGTGCCCGGAACTTCGCCGAGGGCGACAAGGTCGTCGTGGCCCTGCCCGGCGCCGTGCTGCCCGGCGACTTCCGGATCGCCGAGCGCAAGACGTACGGCAGGGTCTCCCGCGGCATGATCTGCTCGGGCGACGAGCTCGGCATGGGCGACGACGGCTCGCACGGCATCATCGTGCTGCCGCCGGAGCACGAGGTCGGCACCGACGCCACCGCGCTGCTCGAGCTCTACGACGAGGTCCTCGACATCGCCGTCACGCCGGACCGCGGCTACTGCCTGTCGATGCGCGGCGTCGCCCGCGAGGCCGCCATCGCCTACGGCCTGCCGCTGCGCGACCCGGCGCTGCTCGACGTGCCCGCCCCCAACGCGTACGGCTACCCGGTCCAGGTCGCCGACCCGGTCGGCTGCGACCGCTTCGTCGCGCGCACGGTCGTCGGCCTCGACCCCGAGGCCCGCTCGCCGATCTGGATGCAGCGCCGCCTCCAGAAGGCCGGCATGCGTCCGATCTCGCTCGCCGTGGACGTCACGAACTACGTGATGATCGAGCTCGGCCAGCCGCTGCACGCCTACGACCGCAGCCGCGTCGACGGCCCCATCGGCGTCCGCCGCGCCGCCGAGGGCGAGAAGATCACCACGCTCGACGGTGCCAAGCGCGTCCTCGACTCCGGGGATCTGGTCATCACCGACAACCGCGGCCCCATCGGCATCGCGGGCGTCATGGGCGGTGCCGACACGGAGATCGCCGACCCGGTCGCCGACCCGGAGACCGGCGCCCTCGTCGGCACCACCGAGGTCGTCATCGAGGCCGCGCACTTCGACGCGATCTCGATCGCGCGCACGGCCCGCCGCCACAAGCTGTCCTCGGAGGCCTCCAAGCGCTTCGAGCGCGGGGTCGACCCGCAGGCCGCCGCGGCGGCCGCGCAGCGCACGGTCGACCTGCTCGTGCTCCTCGCGGGCGGCACCGCCGAGGCCGGCGTGACCGAGGTCATCGCCCCGTCCGCGCCGCACACGATCACGATGCCGGCGAACCACCCCGACAAGGTGGCCGGCGTGGCCTACGGCCGCGAGACCGTCGTCCGCCGTCTCCAGGAGATCGGCTGCGACGTCTACGGCCAGGACGAGCTCGTCGTCACGGTCCCGTCGTGGCGTCCCGACCTCTACGTGCCGAACGACCTGGCCGAAGAGGTGATCCGCCTGGAGGGCTACGAGAACCTGCCCTCCACGCTGCCCAAGCCCCCGGCCGGCCGCGGCCTCACCGAGCGCCAGCGCGTCCACCGCCGGGTGGGCCGCGCGCTCGCCGGCGCCGGCTACGTCGAGGCGCTGAACTATCCCTTCATCGGCGAGCAGGTCTTCGACCAGCTCGGCCTGGACGCGGACGACGCCCGCCGCCGGGTCGTGAAGCTGGTCAACCCGCTCTCCGACGAGGAGCCCGCGCTCCGTACGACGCTGCTGCCGGGCCTCCTGGGCGCGCTGCGCCGCAACGACGGGCGCGGCAGCCACGACCTGGCGCTCTTCGAGACCGGCCTGGTCTTCCGGCCCACCGAGGACCAGCCGGCCGTGGCCGTCCGCCTCGGTGTCGACGGGCGTCCGTCCGACGAGGAGATCGCCCGCGTCAACGCCGCGCTGCCCGAGCAGCCGCGCCGCGTCGCGGTCGTCCTGGCCGGCGCGCGCGAGCAGGCCGGCTGGTGGAGCAAGGGCCGCCCGGCCGACTGGGCCGACGCGATCCAGGCGGCGCGCACCGTGGCCGCCGAGGCGGGCGCGGAGCTGCTGATCGACGCCGACCAGCACGCCCCGTGGCACCCCGGTCGCTGCGCCGCGTTCCACGTGGTGATCGACGGCGTGAAGACCCTCGCGGGCCACGGCGGCGAACTCCACCCGCGCGTGGTCAAGGCCCTCGGCCTGCCGGCCCGCACCTGTGCGATGGAACTGGACCTGGACGTCCTGGAGCGCGCGAGCGCGGGCCCGCTGAAGGCCCCGCGCATCTCCGCCTTCCCGGTCGCCACCCAGGACGTCGCCCTGGTCGTCGACAAGGACGTCCCGTCCGCCATGGTCGAGTACTACCTGGCCGGCGGCGCGGGCGAACTGCTGGAGTCCATCCGCCTGTTCGACGTCTACACCGGCGACCAGACCGGCGAGGGCAAGAAGTCCCTGGCCTACGCCCTCCGCTTCCGCGCCCCCGACCGCACCCTGACGGTCGAGGAGGCCACCGCGGCGCGCGACGCCGCGGTCGCCATGGCGGCGGAGCACACGGGCGCGGTCCTGCGCGGCGCCTGACGGCGACGCCGTACGGCGCGTAGCGAGCGAGGGGCCCTGCCCCGGGCGACGGCCCGGGGCAGGGCCCCTTCGCGTGCGCCGGCCCTCCGCACTCCCGTGCGGGTTCCCGTACGGTTGCTCACTCCTTCGGGTGAGATCTCCGGCGGGTGTTCCGCCAGGTCCTCCGGCCCCGCGAGAATCGACCCGGCCACAGGGGCGGGCCTGTGTGCCGCAGGGTCTTCGGGCGCTGGCGGGCCTCGGGAAGGGCCGTGGATGTTCCGTGACAGGTCATTGGTTGCCGAAGGCTCCTGGCTTCGGCGGACGGCTCCGCTGCTGGTCCCGGTGGTGTGGGGGGTCGTGGCCGTCGCCTGGCGGCTGTGGTGTCCGCTGGCCCGGGAGCCCGGGCTGCCGATGCGGATCGCCACCAGTGCCGTCTTCCTGACGGTCGGGCTCGGGATCGTGCTCGGCGTGCGGTGCGGGCTCAAGCGGGAACTGGTGCGGGTGCGGGCCGTGGCCGAGGCGACGCAGCAGGTGCTGCTGCGGCCGCCGCCCGCGCGGCTCGACGGGCTCGCGGTCGCCGCGGGACAGTTGTCGGCGTCCCGGGGTGCCGTGGTCGGCGGCGACCTGTACGAGGCGGTGGCCACGCCGTACGGCGTGCGAATCGTGATCGGCGACGTGCGGGGGCACGGGCTCGCCGCGCTCGGGGCGGTGGTCGCCCTCCTCGGCAGCTTCCGCGAGGCCGCGCACGACGAGGCCGAACTCGCCGGTGTGCTCAGGAGGCTGGAGCGGGCCCTCGGACGGCACCTGTGCGAGCGGGCCCGTGAGGAGCACCCGGCCAGGGGCGGGCGAGCGCCCGAGCATCCCGCGGCCGAGGAGTTCGTGACGCTGCTGCTCCTGGAGATCCGTCCGGACGGTCTCGTCGAGGTTCTGGACTGCGGGCACCCGGGGCCGTACCGGATCGGCGGCCGCCGCGTCGAACCCGTGCCCGTAGGCGAGCCGCTGCCGCCGCTCGGTGCCTTCCCGCTGCCCGCCGAACTCGTGCCGTACCCCGCGACCCGGCTGCTGCCCGGTGAGACGCTGGTGCTCCACACCGACGGCGCCGAGGAGGCCCGGGACCACCGGGGCCGGTTCTTCCCGCTGCCCGCCGTCCTCGCCGGGGCGGCGCGCGAGGCCCCCGCCGTGCTCGTGCGGCGGGTCCACGCGGCGCTGCTGCGCCACACGGGCGGCCGGCTCGCCGACGACGTCGCGCTGCTCGTCGTCCGCAACGACCGGGTGCGGGTACCGGCGCAGCCCGCCGAACCCGGGCTGCGCCGTACCCGGCCCGCGCCCTCCCCGCACTAGCGTCCGAACCAGTGAGACAGGGATGGGCAGTTGGCCGGCGCCGTCCGTGCTGCCACGGAGTGTCGGGCAGATCAACAGCACGGACGGCGCATGCGACCGGGCGACCGCACTGTACGAGGGGGAGCCGGCGGCCCGGTCCTCGCCCTTCGGCGAGAGACCCAAGTCAACCCGTACCGGGGCGACTTCGACAGCGCGCACGGAAGGGAAGAACGAGCACTTCGTTCACACCCCGTGCGAAAGCGTCCTTTTCACTAGTCTGAGCGCACCGAATCACCGGAGCGGTCCCATGCAGCACATGCCTCAGCACAACACCCTCCTCGGCGCCCTGCTCGCCGAGGCGGGCATCTCGAACGCCGGCCTCGCCACGCGGGTGAACCAGGCCGGCCGGGCCCGCGGCCTCGCGCTGCGCTACGAACACACCGCGGTGGCCCGCTGGTTGAAGGGCCAGCGGCCCCGCGGCCAGGTGCCCGACCTGATCTGCGAAGTGCTGGCCGGCCGGCTGCGCCGCCCGGTCACCCT
This sequence comes from Streptomyces sp. NPDC012637, assembly GCF_042954805.1. Taxonomy (NCBI): domain Bacteria; kingdom Bacillati; phylum Actinomycetota; class Actinomycetes; order Kitasatosporales; family Streptomycetaceae; genus Streptomyces; species Streptomyces sp. NPDC012637. Next base: position 242,735 of record NZ_JBIBDS010000009.1, on the reverse strand, counting down.
CGACGACATCGGACTCGGCGTGCCCGGCACGCTGCTTCCCGCCCCCGGCACACCGCTCTCCGGCTTCGTCGACCGGGCCACCGCCCTGTGGCGCTCCGACGAGCAGGGGCGCACCCACGTCCTCGGCGCACAGGCGGTCACCGGGACCCCGGCGGTGATGCCGGTGTGGGAGTGGGAGAACCCGCCGGAGGACGTCGACGTCTCCCACGAGGGCCGCACCCGGGTCTCGGCCGCCGACGTCTCGATGCTCACCGCCGCCCGCGCCCACTACGAGCAGATGTACCGCAAGGCCGGCGGCATGGCGACGCGCGCCCGGATCGTCGGCTTCCTCGGCACCGGGACCGCGCCGCTGCTGCGCGGCGCGTACGGGGACGCGCTCGGGCGGCGGCTGCACCGGGCGGCCGGCGGCCTGGTGGCCGTGGCCGGGATCTGCGCGTACGACTCCGACGCCCAGGGTCTCGCCCAGCGCTACTTCCACCAGGCGCTACGGCTCGCGAAGGCGAGCGGCGACCGTGGCCTCGGTGCCTACGTGGTCGCCCTGCTCGTCAACCAGTCGCTGTTCATGGGGGAGTACCGGCAGGCCGTGGCGTTCGCGGAGGCCGCGCTGCGCTCGGCGGGACGGGAGATCACGCCCGCGCTCGCCGCCGATCTGACGGCGATGCAGGCGAAGGCGTACGCGCATCTCGGCGACGGCGCCGCGGCTCTCGCCTGCATCCTGCGGGCGGAGGCGGAGGCCGAGCGGATCAGCCCGGGAAGCGAGCCGGCCGAGACGGGTTACGTCCAGCCGGGCCTGGTCAACGTGCAGGTCGCAGAGGCCCTGCTCAGTCTGGGTGAACTCGCGGCGGCCCACGAGCACGCGGCCGCGGCGGTGGGGACTCCGGCGCACGACCGGGGGCGGGTGCACCGGCTCGCCATGCTGTGCCAGATCGAGCTGCGGCAGGGGGAGCCGGACCGGGCGGCGCGGACGGCGGAGGAGATGACCGAGCAGGCGCGCGGGATGGAGTCCCGGCGGCTGCGGGACCGGCTCCGGCTGGTGCGGGAGCAGTTGCTCGCGAGCGGGGGCGTGGAGGCGCGCCGGGCGGCCGAAATCGTCGACAGTGCGCTGCGCGTGCCCCTGTGAGCGTTTCCTTGCGACCTGGCGCCTGCTGCGATATTGCCACCAAGTAATCACCGACCTGTCGGAAGGTGGCAAAAACGTGCAGTGGACGAAACTAAGTGAACAGCCGGTCTATGAGAACCGCTGGTTCCGGGTCAATCTCGCGGACGTCGAACTCCCCGACGGCCGCCGGCTCGACCACTATCTGATCCGGCTACGCCCGGTCGCCGCCGCGACCGCCGTCAACGACGCCGACGAGGTCCTGCTGCTGTGGCGCCATCGCTTCATCACCGACAGCTGGGGCTGGGAGCTGGCCGCCGGGGTCGTCGAGGACGGCGAGGAGATCGAGGCCGCCGCGGCCCGCGAGATGGAGGAGGAGACCGGCTGGCGCCCCGGGCCGCTGCGCCCGCTGCTCACCGTCGAGCCCTCCAACGGCCTCACCGACGCCCGCCACCACCTCTACTGGAGCGAGGACGCCACCTGGACCGGGCCGCCGCAGGACGCCTTCGAGTCCTCGCGCCTGGAATGGGTACCGCTCAAGCTCGTCCCCGACATGATCGCCCGCGGCGAGGTCCCGGCCGCGAACATGGCGGCCGGGCTGCTCATGCTGCACCACCTGCGGCTGGGGTGACGGCGGGGCACGGAGCGGAAAAGGCCGGACGGCCCGTACCTGTGCGGTGTACGGGCCGTCCGGTGGCGCCGGAGCGCCGGTCCTGAGGAACGGCGGAGAGCGCTCCTCAGGAGTCGGGGGAGGCTCAGGAGTACGGGTAGAAGCCCGAGCCCGTCTTCCGGCCGAGACGGCCGGCGTCCACCATGCGCTGGAGCAGCGGCGGAGCGGCGTACAGCGGCTCCTTGTACTCGGCGTACATCGAGTCCGCGATCGAGGCGATGGTGTCCAGGCCGATCAGGTCGGAGAGCTTCAGCGGCCCCATCGGGTGGGCGCAGCCGAACTCCATGCCGTTGTCGATGTCCTCGCGGCTCGCGATGCCCGACTCGAACATCCGGATGGCGGAGAGCAGGTACGGCACGAGCAGCGCGTTCACCACGAAGCCCGAGCGGTCCTGGGCGCGGATGGCGTGCTTGCCGAGGGTCTTCTCGGCGAACAGCTGGGCCCGGCTGATCGTGCCCTCGGAGGTGGTGAGGGCGGGGATCAGCTCGACCAGCTTCTGCACCGGCGCCGGGTTGAAGAAGTGGATGCCGATGACCTGGTCGGGGCGGGAGGTCGCCACCGCCAGCTTCACCAGCGGGATGGAGGAGGTGTTGGAGGCCAGGATGGCGTCCGGCCGGGTGACCACCTGGTCGAGGACCTGGAAGATCTCGGTCTTGACCTGCTCGTTCTCCACGACCGCCTCGATCACGAGGTCGCGGTCGGCGAACTCGCCCAGGTCGGTGGTGAAGCTGAGGCGCGCGAGCGTCGCGTCGCGCTCCTCCTCGCTGATCTTGCCGCGTTCGGCGGCCTTGGCGAGCGAGTTGTAGAGCCGCGTGCGGCCGATCTCCAGCGCCTCGCCGGTGGTCTCGGCGACCCTCACGTCAAGACCGCTGCGGGCGCACACCTCCGCGATGCCCGCGCCCATCTGGCCGCAGCCGACCACTCCGATGCGCTCAATGTCGGCCATGGAGTCCGTCACCTCGTGCCTTTCGCTCTCTGCTGGCGGCGGGGGCCCGTGTGATTCCGGTGCGTCCGCCTCGACCCCACGACGTTACTCCCGACACGACCGATGATCGATCGTTCTGGACGGGGCATGCTGTCCGATGGGCTGTGACGTATCCGATAGCGAGGGGTGACAAATGCCGCCGATCGGTAGAAGAGGGTTCATGGCCGGAGCCGGGGCCGCGCTCTCGGGCCTCGGTCTCGGTCTCGCGGGGAGGCCCGCCGGGGCCGCGGAGCCCGTGGAGGACGCGGAGGCCCTGGAGGACGCGGAAGCCGTGGAGGCCGCTGAACCCGCGGAAGCCGCCGGGACCGCCGGGGCCGCGTTCCGCGGCATGTGGATCGCCACCGTCGCCAACCGCGACTTCCCCTCCCGGCCCGGACTGACCGCCGCCGCGCAGCGCGCCGAGCTCCTCCGCCTGCTCGACCTCGCCGTACGGCGCAGGATGACCGCCGTCCTGTTCCAGGTCCGCCCCTCGGCCGACGCCCTGTGGCCCTCGCGGTACGAGCCCTGGGCCCAGTGCCTCACCGGGGTCCAGGGTGCCGACCCGGGCTGGGACCCGCTGGGGACGGCCGTGACCGAGGCGCACGCGCGCGGCCTCGAGCTGCACGCCTGGTGCAACCCGTACCGCGTCGCGAGCCACGCCGACCCGGCGCGACTGGCCGAGAAGCATCCGGTGCGGCTCCACCCGGAGTGGGCACTCACCTACGACGGGCGGCTGCTGTACAACCCGGGCCTGCCCGAGGTCCGGCGGCACGTCCAGGACGCCATGCTCGACGCCGTACGCCGCTACGACATCGACGCCCTGCACTGGGACGACTACTTCTACCCGTATCCGGTCGCGGGGCAGGTCCTGGACGACGACGAGGCCTTCGCGCGGCACGGGGCGGGGTTCGCCGACCGGGCCGCCTGGCGGCGGAACAACACCGACCTGCTCGTCTCCGAGATGGCCGAGCGGATCAAGGAGGTCAAGCCCGGCGTCGCCTTCGGCATCAGCCCCTTCGGCGTCTGGCGCAACGCCGGCACCGACCCCGCGGGCTCCGACACCACGAGCCTGCAGACCTACGACGACCTGTACGCCGACACCCGGCGGTGGATCACCGAGCGCTGGATCGACTACGTGATCCCGCAGCTCTACTGGAACATCGGCTTCCCGGCCACCGACTACGCCAAGCTCGTGCCGTGGTGGGAGCGGACCGTGCAGGGCACCGGCGTACGGCTCTACATCGGCGAGGCGCTGTACAAGGTGGGCGACCCCGCCCAGCCGGCGGCGTGGCAGGACCCGGGGGAGCTGGCGCGCCACGTGGAACTCGCGCGCGGCTATCCGGGCGTCGGCGGGCACTGCTACTTCGCGGCCCGCGAGGTCGCCAAGGACCCGTTGGGCGCGCTCACCGCCGTCCTCGCCGACGTCTGACGCCCCGTCGCTTCCCGGAAGTGTCCTGTGGAGCTGCGGCCCGGGGGCTCACTGGCCCCCGGTCTCCAGGTGGTGGCGTACGACGGTGTCGGGGCCCGGCGACATCAGGGCCTCGTGGCCGTCGTCATCGAACTTGACGCGGTACGGGGGAGCACCGTTCTCGCCCTTCACCTCAAGGACCTCGGCCGTACGGTCGTGCTGACCGACGGTCCGGCCGTGCACCAGCAGTTTGTCGCCCACGCTCGCACGCATCGGGGTGACCTCCTCGCGGCCGGTTTCGTCCCCGGCTCGTCCTGTTGACGAGCCTACGTCTGCCATTGTGACCTGGGTCTCAGCTCTTCGCCCGCTGGGTCACGGCGATGCAGACCAGCACCGCCACGGCAGCCACCGGCGCCGCCGGGGTCAGGTCCTCGCCGAGCACGGTGACCGACCAGAAGAGCGTGAGCAGCGGCTGGGCGAGCTGGAGCTGGCTGGCGCGTGGGATGCCGATCGCGGCCATGCCGCGGTACCAGACGTACAGACCGAAGAAGGTGGATCCGGCGGCCACCCAGACCAGGCCCGCGATGCCGTGCGCGGTGACGTGCACCGGCTCGTACGACAGGGACACGGCCGCGCCCACCGTCATCAGCGGGAGGCACAGCACCAGCGCCCAGCCGACCACCTGCCAGCCCGGCATCACCCGGGCGAGCCGTCCGCCCTCCGTGTAGCCGGCGGCGCACACCAGCAGGGCCCCGAACAGGTACAGGTCGCCGGTCGACAGCGCGCCCCCGCTCTGCCGGAGCGTGAAGGCGAGCACGACGACCGCTCCGGACACGGCCGCGATCCAGAACGTACGGGACGGGCGGCGACCGGTACGGACCGCGGCGAAGGTCGCCGTCGTCAGCGGCAGCAGGCCCACGACCACGGCGGCGTGCGAGGTGGTGGAGGTCTGCAGCGCGAGCGTGGTCAGCAGCGGGAAGCCGACCACCACGCCGCCCGCGACGACCGCGAGCCCCGCCCAGTGGCGCCGCTGCGGCAGCGGCACCCGGCCTCCGAGCAGGAAGGCGCCCGCGATGAGGGCGGCGAGCACCGAGCGGACGGCGACGAGCGACCAGGGGCCGAAGCTCTCCAGGCCCCAGACGGTCGAGGGGAAGGTCAGCGAGAAGGAGACCACTCCGAGAGCGGCGAGCAGGGTGCCGCGCTGCGCGGCCGGAGCGGGAGCGCTCCGCACGTCCGTCGCGGCGGCCGGACTTCCGGCAGTGGCGACCGCTATCGTGTTCGGAGTAGTAGCGCTATTCTGTGCTGTCATGCACGAGCCTAGCAGTGTCGCTGAACTGGCGAACAGTCTGAGAGCAGAGCTTGACCGCTACTCACCTGGAGAGAAGCTGCCGTCGAGCCGGGTGCTCGTCGAGCGTCATCGCGTCTCCCCGGTCACGGTCACCCGCGCGCTCGCCCAGCTCGCCGCGGAAGGGCTCGTCGTCACCCGCCCCGGCGCCGGCGCCTACCGCGCCGAACCGCGCACCGCCGCTCCCGCCGTCGGTGACACCTCCTGGCAGGAGCTCGCCCTCAGCGCCGACACCGCCACCGAACTCGTCCCGCGCGCCGTCGACGCCTCGGGCGTCCTCGTCACGCTCTCCGCGCCGCCGCCCGGAGTCGTCGAGTTCAACGGCGGCTACCTCCACCCGTCCCTCCAGCCCGAGCGCGCCCTGGCCGCCGCCCTCGCCCGGGCCGGCCGCAGGCCGGGTGCATGGGGCCGCCCGCCCACCGACGGACTGCCCGAACTGCGCGAGTGGTTCGCCCGTGAGATAGGCGGCAGCGTCACCGCCGCCGAGGTCCTCATCACCGCCGGCGGCCAGTCCGCCATCACCACCGCCCTGCGCGCCCTCGCCCCGCCCGGCACCCCCGTCCTGGTCGAATCGCCCACCTATCCCGGCATGCTCGCCGTCGCCCGCGCCGCCGGGCTGCGGCCGGTGCCGGTGCCCACCGACGCCGACGGCGTCCGGCCCGAGCTGCTCGAAGCGGCCTTCCGCGCCACCGGTGCCCGGGTGTTCGTGTGCCAGCCGCTCTTCCAGAACCCCACCGGAGCCGCGCTCGCCGCCGAGCGCCGGGCCGCCGTCGTCCGCATCGCCCGCGCCGCCGGCGCCTTCGTCGTCGAGGACGACTTCGCCCGCCGCCTCGTCCACGCCGACGCCGGCCCGCTGCCCGGAACGCTCGCCGCCGACGACCCGGACGGCGTCGTCGTCCACGTCTGCTCCCTCACCAAGATCACCTCGGCGAGCCTCCGGGTCGGCGCGCTCGCCGCCCGCGGACCCGTCCTCGAACGCCTCCGCGCCATCCAGGTCGTCGACAGCTTCTTCGTCCCCCGGCCCCTCCAGGAGACCGCCCTCGAACTCGTCGGCTCGCCCGCCTGGAACCGTCACCTGCGCGCCGTCTCCCAGGAGCTGAAGAGCCGGCGCGACACGATGACCGGTGCCCTCGCGCACCACCTGCCCGAGTTCGCCCTGCCGCACATCCCCTCCGGCGGCTACCACCTGTGGCTCCGGCTCCCGGACACCCTCCCGGAAGCCGGGCTGCTCCCGGCCGCGCTGCGCGCCGGAGTCGCCGCCGCTCCCGGCCGGCCCTACTTCTGCGCCGAACCGCCCGCCGGCCACATCCGGCTGAGTTTCGCGGGTGTCGCGGGCGGTACGGAGATCCTGGAGGGCGTGCGGCGGCTGCGCGCGGCCGTCGACGAGCTCACCGGGTGACGCGCCGGGCGCGCCGCAGGCCCTCCGGGACCGGCCGCGCGCCCCGCCCTCGCCCCCGGCAAATTCGCCTGACACGGGACGGCGCTCCTGGCAGCCTGCCGCCATGACCGACACCGCCGCCTCGGACGCCGCCGTCATGCACGGGGCGTACGAGATCTCAGCCGACCCGGCCCGAGTCGACGCCGCCCGCGTCCACCTCTGGCTCTCCACCGACGCGTACTGGGCCATGGGCCGACCTCGGGAGAAGCAGGACGCGGCCATCGCCGGCTCCCTCAACTTCGGCGCCTATGACCGCGAGAGCGGCGACATGGCCGCGTACGCCCGGGTCGTCACCGACTACGCCACCTTCGCCTGGCTCTGCGACGTCTACGTCGACCGGCCCGCCCGCGGCACCGGCCTCGGCACCGCCCTCGTCGTCGCGGTCCGGGACCACCTCGAGCCGTACGGGCTGCGCCGCATCATGCTCGCCACCGCCGACGCGCACGGCGTCTACGAGAAGGTCGGTTTCACGCCACTGCAGAATCCGGACAAGTGGATGGCACTCGGACAGCAGTGAGCAAGACCCTCGCGCAACCCTGCCATTGACCCCTTGACCTGCGGGGCCACCGGCCTCACGATCGCGGCCATGGGTCTTCGGGTCACGCTCGTCGCGGCGGCGCGCAGCTCCTCCCTGCTCGCCGAACGCTTCGACGACGACCGGCCGCTCGACGAGGCCGGCTGGTACGAGGTGCAGCTCGCCGCGCCGCGGCTGATTCCGCTCGGTGCCGCCGAGCTGCGCTACTGCTCCCCGACGCCCCGCAGCCGCGCCACCGGCACCGCCCTCGGCTACGCGCCGCTCGCCCAGCCGGCCCTCCGCGACTGCGACATGGGCCGCTGGCGCGGCCTCACGCTGGCCGAGGTGGCCGCCCTCGAACCCGCGGCGGTGGACGCCTGGCTCACCGATCCACGCACCGCGCCCCACGGCGGAGAAACGCTTCTGTCGTTCATCACGCGGGTCGGCGGCTGGCTCGACACCCGGCCCGCGGACGACGGCGCCATCGTCGCCGTCGCCGAGCCGGCCGTCGTCCGCGCCGCCCTCGTCTACGCGCTGAAGGCCCCGCCCGCCACGTACTGGAACGTCGACGTGCGCCCGCTGTCCACGGTCACCCTCACCGGCCGCCCCGGACTGTGGCACCTTCAGCTGGCGGCGGCCGTCTCCTGACCGGCTAGCCTGGTGGCACGATGAACCGTCTGACCACGTCATGGGGCACTTTCCCGCTCACCCGCTTCCCCGCCGACCCGCGCGACCCGCTGCGCGCCTGGGACGCGGCGGACGAGTACCTGCTGAACCACCTCGCCGAGTCCGGCACCGGCCTGTCCGGGACCGTCGCCGTGGTCGGCGACCGGTGGGGTGCGCTCGTCACCGCGCTCGCCGCGGCCAGGGCCGACGCCGGCTCCGGGACGGGCGCGGGACGGCTGACGCAGATCTCCGACTCGTACCTGGGCCGGAGCGCCACGGCGGAGAACCTGGCCCGCTCGGGCGCCGCCCCTGACGCGGTCACGCTGCTCACCACCCAGGACCCGCCGCCCGCCCGGGTCGACGTGCTGCTCGTACGGGTGCCCAAGAGCCTCGCGCTGCTGGAGGACCAGCTGCACCGGCTCGCTCCCGCCGTGCACGAGGACACCGTGATCGTCGGTACCGGCATGGTGAAGGAGATCCACACCTCGACGCTGGAGCTGTTCGAGCGGATCCTCGGACCCACGCGGACGTCGCTGGCCGTGAAGAAGGCCCGGCTCATCCACACGACGCCGGCGGCCACGGGCGGACAGGGGGAGCCCGCGGCGAACCCCTGGCCGCTGCGGTACGCGCTGCCGGGCGACGCGCCGGCCGGGCTCGCCGGCCGCACGGTCGTCAACCAGGCGGGTGTGTTCTGCGCCGACCGGCTGGACATCGGCACGCGGTTCTTCCTGAAGCACCTGCCGACCGGCATCGGAGCGGCGCGCGTGGCCGACCTCGGCTGCGGCAACGGCGTCGTCGGGCTCGCCGTCGCCCTCGCCGAGCCCGAGGCCGAGCTGCTGTTCACGGACGAGTCCTACCAGGCCGTCGCCTCGGCCGAGGAGAACTTCCGCACCCACGCGGGGGAGGGACGGAAGGCCGAGTTCACGGTGGGCGACGGGCTCGCGGACGCGGCCCCCGGTTCGGTCGACCTCGTGCTGAACAACCCGCCGTTCCACAGCCACCAGGCCACCACCGACCACACCGCGCGGCGCATGTTCGCCGACGCCCGCCGGGCCCTGCGGCCCGGCGGGGAGCTGTGGGTGGTCGGCAACCGGCACCTCGGCTACCACGTCACCCTGCGGCGGATCTTCGGCAACAGCGAACTCGTCGCGAGCGACCCGAAGTTCGTGGTCCTCAGAGCCGTGAAGCGGGCCGGCGGGCCGGACCGCGCCCGCCAGGACGTCACGCGAGGCTGACCAGCTCCCGGTAGCCCTCGTTCCACAGGTCCTCCTCCGCGTCCGGGAGCAGCAGCACCCGCTCCGGGCGCAGCGCGTCGATCGCGCCCTCGTCGTGCGTGACCATGACGATCGCGCCCGGGTACGTGCCGACGGCGGCCAGGACCTCGTCGCGCGAGGCCGGGTCCAGGTTGTTCGTCGGCTCGTCGAGGAGCAGCACGTTCGCGCCGGAGTGGACCAGGCCCGCGAGCGCGAGCCGGGTCTTCTCGCCGCCCGAGAGGACCCCGGCCGGCTTGTCGGCGTCGTCGCCCCGGAACAGGAAGGCGCCGAGGACGCGGCGGACCTCGCCGTCCGTCAGGTGCGGGGCGGCCAGGGCCAGGTTCTCCCGGACCGTGCGGTCCGGGTCCAGCGTCTCGTGCTCCTGGGCGAAGTAGCCGGCGCGCAGGCCGTGGCCGTGCACGACGCGGCCGGAGTCCGGGGCCTCCCGGCCCGCGAGAAGTCGCAGCAGGGTCGTCTTGCCCGCGCCGTTGAGGCCGAGGACCACGAGCCGCGAGCCCCGGTCCACCGCCAGGTCGACGCCGTCGAGGACCGGGCGCCCGCCTCCGTAGCCCTTGGTCAGGGAGACGGCGCCGAGCGGCGTACGGCCGCAGGGCGCGGGCTCCGGCAGCCGGATCCGCGCCACGTGCTCGGCGCGCCGCACGTCCTCCAGGCCCTCCAGGAGCCGGTCGGCACGGCGGGCCATGCTGCGGGCGGTGACCGAGGTCGAGGCGCGGGCCTTCATCTTGTCCGCCTGCGCGTGCAGCGCCGCCGCCTTGCGTTCGGCGCTGGCGCGCTCGCGGGTGCGGCGCCGTTCGTCGGCCTCCCGCTGGGTGAGGTAGGCGGCCCAGCCGGTGTTGTGGACGTCGATCGTCGCCCGCTGCGGGTCGAGGTGGAAGACCCGGTTGACGGTGGCCCCGATCAGGTCGAGGTCGTGGCTGATGACGACCAGGCCGCCCTGGTGGGCGGCGAGGTGGCCGCGCAGCCAGCCGACCGAGTCGGCGTCGAGGTGGTTGGTCGGCTCGTCCAGCAGGAGCGTGCCCTCGCGGCCGTGCCCGGCGAAGAGGATCCGGGCCAGCTCGACGCGGCGCTTCTGCCCGCCGGAGAGTGTGCCGACCGGCCGCGCCAGGGCCTCGGCGGGCAGCCCGAGCCCCGCGGCGACCCGCGCCGCCTCGGCCTCGGCCGCGTAACCGCCGCAGGCCTCGAAGGCGGCCTCGGCGCGCGCGTACGCGTCCATCGCGCGGTCGTCGGCGTGCTCCGCGAGCCGCTCGGCGGCCTCGCGCAGGCGCCGCACGGCGACGTCCATGCCGCGCGCGGACAGGATCCGGTCGGTGACGGTCACGTCGGGATCGGCGGCGCGGGAGTCCTGCGCCAGGTGCGCCACGGGCCCGGTGCGCAGCACGCTGCCGGCGGCCGGCGCGCGCAGCCCGGCCAGGGTGTGGAGGAGGGTCGTCTTGCCGGCGCCGTTGCGGCCGACGAGCCCGACGCGGTCGCCGGGCGCGATGTGGAAGGAGACTCCGGACAGGAGGAGGCGGGCGCCGACGCGCACGTCGGCACCGCGAACGGTGATCATGGGATTACGCTCCGAACAAGCTCAAGGACACACGGGTGGCGTGGAAGCGGGTCCTTGGCTAGGAAATTCGGGGCGTGGACATGTGCTCCAGGCTAGGGGAGGGCGCCGGCCGGACGCATCCGGATTTCCCGCAGGAGGGGTCCGGCCGCTCCCCGCGGGCCCCTCACTGCTCGGGAAACCGCAGGCCGAGGGCCCGTACACGGTCCTCGCCCGTGGTGATGGCGAGCTCCGCGATCCGTCCCTCGCGCAGGGTGAACACGACCGCCGTGACCGGTCGTCCGTCGTCGAAGGCGACCGCCCCGAGCGCTCCGCCGACCAGGGCCGGACGGGCCGCGCGTCCCGCGTGCCGGGACAGCGCGGACGCGGCTCCGTCGGCGACGGCGGGCGCGCCGACGGCCGTTCCGTGTTCCGAGCGGGCGACCACCTCGGGATGGAGCACGGCGGCGAGCACGCGCGGGTCCCGGTGGTGCACCGCGCTCAGGAACACGTCCACGACGGCCCGGTCCCGCGCCGGATCCCCGGCGGGCCGCGCGGGCAGAAAGGTCTCCTCGTCCATGGGTGTCACTCCTGTGCATGCCGGGTGCGGGTGCGGGTGCGGTCGGTGCGGGCGGTGCACAGAATTGACGTCGTGGGGCGCGCGGTTGTGACACGGTGGCGGGCCCTTGGCCGGGTAGCGGGTCGCGGCGGCATGGTCCGGACCCGGCGACCGGGGCGGCGGCCTGACCCCGAGTGGCACGCGTTCGACCGAGTGTCACCGCTTCACGGGAGGGGCTTTGCATAAAACTGCGCTCATGCGTATAGTCATGCCATCCATGAGGAGGGTTTCGATGACGGTACGAGCAGCAGTCGCGGGCGCGAGCGGATACGCGGGCGGAGAGCTCCTGCGCCTCCTCCTGGCCCATCCCGGTGTCGAGATCGGCGCCCTGACCGGCCACTCCAACGCCGGCCAGCGGCTCGGCGGACTGCAGCCGCACCTGCTGCCGCTCGCCGACCGGATCCTGGAGGAGACCACGGCCGAGGCCCTCGCCGGGCACGACGTCGTCTTCCTCGCCCTGCCGCACGGCCAGTCCGCCGCCGTCGCCGAACAGCTCGGTCCGGACACCCTCGTCGTCGACATGGGCGCCGACTTCCGGCTGAAGGACCCGGCCGACTGGGAGGCCTTCTACGGCTCCCCGCACGCCGGCACCTGGCCGTACGGCCTTCCCGAACTGCCGGGCGCCCGCGCCGCGCTGGAGGGGTCCAAGCGCATCGCGGTGCCCGGTTGCTACCCCACCGCCGTCTCCCTCGCGCTCTTCCCGGCCTACGCCGCCGGGCTCGCCGGACCCGAGGCCGTGATCGTCGCCGCCTCCGGCACCTCGGGCGCCGGCAAGGCCGCCAAGCCGCACCTGCTCGGCAGCGAGGTCATGGGCAGCATGTCCCCGTACGGCGTCGGCGGCGGCCACCGCCACACCCCCGAGATGATCCAGAACCTCAGCGCGGCGGCGGGCGAGCGGGTCACCGTCTCCTTCACGCCCACCCTCGCGCCGATGCCCCGCGGCATCCTCGCCACCTGCACGGCCACCGCCAGGCCCGGCGTGACCGGCGAGACCCTGCGCGCCGCGTACGAGAAGGCCTTCGCGGACGAGCCGTTCGTCCACCTGCTCCCCGAGGGGCAGTGGCCCGCCACGGCGTCCGTCTACGGTTCCAACGCGGTCCAGCTCCAGGTCGCCCACGACCCGGCGGCGAACCGGATCATCGTGATCAGCGCCATCGACAACCTCACCAAGGGCACCGCCGGCGGCGCGGTGCAGAGCATGAACATCGCCCTCGGACTTCCCGAGACGACCGGACTTTCCACGATGGGAGTCGCTCCATGAGTGTCACCGCAGCGAAGGGATTCACGGCCGCGGGCATCGCGGCCGGGATCAAGGAGAACGGCAACCCGGACCTGGCCCTCGTGGTCAACACCGGGCCGCGCCGCGCCGCCGCGGGAGTCTTCACCTCCAACCGTGTCAAGGCCGCCCCCGTCCTCTGGTCCCAGCAGGTCCTCGCCGACGGCGAGCTGACCGCCGTCGTCCTCAACTCCGGCGGCGCCAACGCCTGCACCGGCCCGAAGGGCTTCCAGGACACCCACGCGACCGCCGAGAAGGTGGCCGAGGTCCTCAGCGCGAGCGGCACCGACACCGGCGCGGGCGAGGTCGCCGTCGCCTCCACCGGACTGATCGGCGTCCTGCTCCCCATGGACAAGCTGCTGCCCGGCGTGGAGAAGGCCGCGGCCGAGCTCTCCGTGCACGGCGGCGAGAAGGCCGCCATCGCCATCAAGACCACCGACACCGTCCACAAGACCGCCGTGGCGGGCAAGGACGGCTGGACCGTCGGCGGCATGGCCAAGGGCGCGGGCATGCTCGCTCCCGGCCTCGCCACCATGCTCGTCGTCCTCACCACCGACGCCGACGTCGACGCCAAGGGCCTCGACGCCGCGCTGCGGCAGGCCACCCGCCTCACCTTCGACCGGGTCGACTCCGACGGCTGCATGTCCACCAACGACACCGTCCTGCTGCTCGCCTCCGGCGCCGCCGGCGTCACCCCGGCCCAGGACGAGTTCGCCCAGGCCGTCCAGGAGGTGTGCGCCGACCTGGCCCGCCAGCTCATCGGCGACGCCGAGGGCGCCAGCAAGGACATCCGCATCGAGGTGATCAACGCGGCCACCGAGGACGACGCCGTCGAGGTCGGCCGGTCCATCGCCCGCAACAACCTCCTGAAGTGCGCCATCCACGGCGAGGACCCCAACTGGGGCCGGGTGCTCTCCGCCATCGGCACCACCTCCGCCGCCTTCGAGCCGGACCGGCTCAACGTCGCCATCAACGGCGTCTGGGTGTGCCGGAACGGCTCCGTCGGCGAGGACCGCGAGCTCGTCGACATGCGCTACCGGGAGGTCGTCATCACCGCCGACCTCGCCGCCGGCACCGAGTCCGCCGTCATCTGGGCCAACGACCTCACCGCCGACTACGTCCACGAGAACAGCGCCTACTCGTCATGACCAACGCCACGCGGAAGCACACCGCGCTCCCCAAGGCCCAGACGCTCATCGAGGCGCTGCCCTGGCTCACCCGGCACCGCGGCAAGACCGTCGTCATCAAGTTCGGCGGCAACGCCATGGTCGACGAGGACCTCAAGGCCGCGTTCGCCCAGGACGTCGTCTTCCTGCACCACGCCGGCCTCAAGCCGGTCGTGGTGCACGGCGGCGGGCCCCAGATCAGCGCCGCCCTCGACCAGGCCGGCCTGGTCAGCGAGTTCAAGGCGGGCCTGCGGGTCACCACGCCCGAAGCCATGGACGTCGTGCGGATGGTGCTCGCCGGCCAGGTCCAGCGCGAGCTCGTCGGCCTGCTCAACCGGCACGGTCCGCTCGCCGTCGGCATCACCGGCGAGGACGCCCACACCATCACCGCCACCAAGCACCAGCCGCTCATCGAGGGCGAACAGGTCGACATCGGCCGGGTCGGCGAGATCACCGCCATCGACAGCGGCGCCATCCAGGCACTCCTCGACGACGGACGCATCCCCGTCGTCTCCTCCATCGCCCGCTCCCAGGACGACGACCATGTCTACAACGTCAATGCTGATACGGCGGCTGCGGCACTCGCTGCTGCGCTGGGCGCCGAGACGCTGATGGTCCTGACCGACGTCGAGGGCCTCTACGAGGACTGGCCCCACAGCGACGAGGTCATCAGCCGGCTCACCGCGAGCCAGCTGGAGAAGCTGCTGCCCGAACTCTCCAGCGGCATGGTCCCGAAGATGGAGGGCTGTCTCCACGCCGTGCGCAACGGCGTCACCACGGCCCGCGTCATCGACGGCCGGGTCCAGCACTCCATCCTGCTGGAGATCTTCACCGACGAGGGCATCGGCACGATGGTCGTGCCGGACGGCACGAACGACCAGGGGGAGAAGTGACCGGGAACACCGAGCTGACCCAGCGCTGGCAGGGCGCCCTCATGGACAACTACGGCACGCCCCGGCTGCCGCTGGTCCGCGGCGAGGGCGCCAGGGTCTGGGACGCCGACGGCAAGGAGTACCTCGACTTCGTCGGCGGCATCGCCGTCAACGCCCTCGGCCACGCCCACCCGGCCGTCGTCGAGGCCGTCTCCCGGCAGGTCCGGAGCCTCGGCCACGTCTCCAACCTGTTCGTCGCCGAGCCGCCCGTCGCGCTCGCCGAGCGGCTCCTGAGCCTCTTCGGCCGGCCCGGCAGGGTCTTCTTCTGCAACTCGGGCGCCGAGGCCAACGAGGCCGCGTTCAAGATCGGTCGGCTCACCGGCCGGTCCCACATGGTGGCCACCGACGGCGGCTTCCACGGCCGGACCATGGGCGCCCTCGCGCTCACCGGCCAGCCCGCCAAGCAGGCGCCCTTCCTGCCGCTGCCCGGCGACGTCACGCACGTCCCGTACGGGGACGCGGAGGCGCTGCGGGCCGCGGTCACCGAGGACACCGCCTTGGTGATCATCGAGCCGATCCAGGGCGAGAACGGCGTCGTCGTCCCGCCGCCGGGCTACCTCAAGGCCGCCCGGGAGATCACCCGCGCCACTGGCACCCTGCTCGTCCTCGACGAGGTGCAGACCGGCATCGGCCGGTGCGGCGACTGGTTCGCGTACCAGGCCCACGAAGGCGTCGAGCCGGACGTCGTGACCCTCGCCAAGGGACTCGGCGGCGGGCTGCCGCTCGGCGCGACCGTCGCCTTCGGCGCGGCCGCGGAGCTCTTCTCGCCCGGCCACCACGGCACCACCTTCGGCGGCAACCCGGTCGCCTGCGCCGCCGGCCTCGCCGTCCTGGACACGCTCGGCACCGACGCGGCCCTCGACCACGTGAAGGCGGTCGGGGAGCGGCTGCGCCAGGGAATCGAGGCCCTGGGCCACCCGCTGGTCTCCCACGTCCGTGGTGCGGGCCTCCTGCTGGGTATCGTGCTCACCGGGCCCCTCGCACCCCAGGTGCAGCAGGCGGCCCAGGACGCCGGCCTCCTGGTGAACGCGCCCGCCCCCGATGTCGTACGGATCATGCCTCCGCTGGTCCTCACCGACGCCGACGCGGACGCCTTCCTCCGGGCCCTGCCCGGAGTCCTGGACGAGGCGAACGGGCAAGGACGAACCGGAGAATGAGACGACGATGACCGACGCGCAGGAGAACGAGCACGGCGGGCCGTCCGTTCCGCAGACCCGCACCGCACGCCACCGCAGGATCGTCGACATCCTCAACCGGCAGCCGGTGCGCTCGCAGAGCCAGCTCGCCAAGCTCCTCGCCGACGACGGGCTGAGCGTCACGCAGGCGACGCTCAGCCGCGACCTCGACGAGCTCGGCGCGGTGAAGATCCGCAACACCGGTGGAGAGCTCATCTACGCCGTGCCCAGCGAGGGCGGCTTCCGCACCCCGCAGGCGCCGCTCGGGGAGTCCGCCAAGGAGGAGCGCATGCGGCGCCTCTCCGGTGAACTGCTGATCTCCGCCGAGGCCTCGGCCAACCTGGTGGTGCTCCGCACCCCGCCGGGCGCCGCCCAGTTCCTCGCGTCGGCCATCGACCAGGCCGAACTCCACGCGATCCTCGGCACGATCGCGGGCGACGACACGCTGCTGCTCATCTCCCGTGACCCGGTCGGCGGGCAGGCGCTCGCCGACCACCTGCTGCGCCTCGCGCAGAAGGAACGCTGAACCCCCGGCGGGTGACCGCCCAGGCCGTCCCTTCCGGATACCGGCCGGGTCCGCGGCCTGTCCGGCCCTGTTCCGGAAGACGGCCTAGTACCGCGTGATCGCCGTCGGCCCGCCCCGCGTGCCGACGGCGATGTGCGGCCCGCGCCCCGGATCGGCCCAGGCGAGGATCCGGCGCATCGCGCCCGCCGGCACGGACACGCACCCGGCCGTCGCCCCGCGCCCGTTCACGTGCAGGAAGATCCCAGCGCCGCGCCCCCGCACCGGACGGTCGTAGTTGAAGCCGATCACCAGCGCGTGCGCGTACTGCGCGCGGTAGGCGACCAGGTGCTCGGACTCGGCGGCCCGGCAGTCCCGAGGCAGCCCCTCCACCCAGCGGTTGTACGCCCGCGACCCGTTGTCCTGGCACCACCAGGACCGGTCGGTCACCCGCGCGTAGCGGTAGGCCGTACCGGCGGGCGCCGGCTCGGTCCCGAAGGCGTACGGCAGTCCGTACAGGCCGGTCGGCGTGGTGTTCGTGCCCTGCCGCCGGGTCGCGCCCTCGGCGAGCCCCTTCGCACCGAACCTCGCGGGCGCCGAGCCCGCCTTCACCCACCGCCGGCCGCGCCGGTCCCACCAGGTGACGGTGCCCGTCGTGGCGGCCGGATCCGCGGCCTCTGCGGTGATCAGCTGCGAGCCGCCGCCGGTGTCCGCCATCCGCTCCGGGAGCGGTACGGGTGCGGGCGCGGCGGCCAGCGACGCGGCCAGGGCCCCGAGTGCGAGAAGGATGCGCATGGCGCGACGCTAGGCGCCGGGCGGGGCGGCCGCGAGATTACTGGGCCGGGCGGGGGAGCGGCGGCAGCGGGAGCGGCATCGCGGGCAGTCCGTCGAGGCTGGTGGCCACCTTGCGCGCGCAGTACGCGTCGAACTCCTCCTCCGTCTTGCGGTTGAAGTAGTCCGCGTGCAGCTGCCGCTCCTCCTGGTAGTCCATCAGCGGAACGGCGAACCCGCAGGCGTCGCTGACCCGTCGGGCGTGCACCACGACGATCGCCCGCACGCCGCCCTGGCCCTCGACGGCCTCCGCCGGGAAACGGGCGAAGAGTTCGGCGAAGCGCGGGTCGTCGCGGAACACGACCTCGCCGGTGCCGTGCACCCGCACGACGGTCGGCGGCCCGGAGAACGCGGTCCACATGAGCGTGATCCGCCCGTTGCCCGGCTCGCGCAGATGGGCCACGGTCTCCGCGCCGCTGCCGCCGAAGTCCACGTAGGCGAGGGTCAGTTCGTCGAGGACGACCAGCGTGCCCCTGCGGCCCTTGGGCGAGAGGTTGACGTGGCCGTCCCCGGCGAGCGGCGCGGTGGCGGTGAAGAAGACGGGCTGGTCCTCGATGAAGGCACGGAGACGTCCGTCGATACGTTCGTATGTCTTACCCATGACGCCCATTCTGGTGGTGGAGTGCGCTCCGGAGCCGACCGGGTGTCCGGCGGTCCGGTCAGGTGCGCCACAGCCGTGAACGGGCCTCCGCCGGGCGGGGCACGGCCTCCCCGATCCCGAGGGTCCTGCGGATCCGCGTGCGCAGCTCCGGGTCGGGATCCCGGGCGAGCCGCCGGGCCGTCTCCTCGTACGCGGCCGAGCCGTGTGCACGCAGCAGCCGCAGCGCGCGGACGCGCACCGTCACCGGCCGGCCGGGCCCGGTGCGCCGCACCAGTTCGTCCTCCGGCAACCGGTCCGCCCAGGGCAGCAGGGCCCGCGCCGCTTCCCGTACGACACCGGGCGCGGGGTCGTTGAGCAGGGCGAGCAGCCGGTCGTGGTCCGCGGCTTCGAGGACGCGCAGGCCCGCGACGGCGGAGGAGCGGACCAGCGGGTGCGCGTGCCCGGTCAGCTCCCAGAGGACCGGGAGGCCGGCGTTCCGGTCCCCGCACTCGGCGAGTCCGAGCGGCGCCCGGCCGGGCACGGTCGCCGGACCGGTGCAGGCCGCCCGGTAGAGGGGCAGGGGATCGCGGCCGTCCTGGCGCAGGACCCAGCGGGCGCAGGCACGGACCAGCGCCGAACGGTCGTACAGGGACGGTTCCGCCTCGGCTGCCCGCCCGGCCTTCCGCAGTGCCGTGACACCGGCCGAGCGCACGGTGCCGGAGCGGGCGGCGAGCAGCACCGGCAGCGTCTCGTCGGGGACGCCGGCGGCGAGCGCGGCCGACGCGGCCTTGTCCCGGACGACGACGTCGGTGTCGTAGGCGGCGAGTCCGGCCAGTTCGGCGGGCGTGAGGAGTCCCCGCTCGACGCCGACGTCGAGGGCGAACCGCCGGGTGGCCCGGTCCCGGTTCAGGAGCAGGGCGGCGACGGTGGCCGGCGGGGCGGCGCGCAGCACCTCCCCGAGGAGCGCGGTCGCCGTGCCGCCGCGAAGCCGGGCCCGCAGCCGCAGGATGACGGGGGCGGTGACGGCGAGGGTGCCGGCGTCCGCACCGGGCAGGGCGCCGGCCAAAACGGCGTGGGCCTCGTCGCGTACCGGAGCGGCCCAGTCGGCCGTGCGGACCGCGACCAGGGGAAGGACGGCGGGGCGCCCGGCGGCGTGGGGGAGTGCGGCCGCGCGGATCCGGCCGTCGCCGTCGCACAGGGCGAGGGCGAGCTCCGCCTCGCTCGGCGTCGGGCTGCCGAGGAGGGCCCGGAGGACGGTGGGGCGCCCGCGCTCCGCGAGCCACGGGTGCGTCGGACGCCCCATGCCCCGCCACGTGTATCCGGACCGGATGCGCTCGTCCAGCTCCAGCCAGGACCCCGGGCGCCAGAGCTCCACGGCCCGGGCGAGCGCGCCCCCGCGCGCGAGCCCTCGTATCGCCGCGTCCAGCGGCTTCTCCTCGCTCGTCATGCACGGAGGCTACGGCTCGCGTGCCCGCTCCCGCCTGCGGTTTTCCGTCGGCTGCGGAGCCCGCTCGAGAGCGCGTTGACAAAACATACGGAGGACTGCATAGTTATACCCATCAGTGGTTGGAAGGTTAGGAGAAACCCGTGACCGAGCGCGTCGTACTCGCCTACTCGGGCGGCCTGGACACCTCCGTCGCCATCGGCTGGATCGCCGAGGAGACGGGTGCCGAGGTCATCGCCGTCGCCGTGGACGTCGGCCAGGGCGGCGAGGACCTGGACGTCATCCGCAAGCGCGCGCTCGCCTGCGGTGCGGTCGAGGCCGAGGTCGCGGACGCCAAGGACGAGTTCGCCGACGAGTACTGCCTCCCGGCGATCAAGGCCAACGCCCTCTACATGGACCGCTACCCGCTGGTCTCGGCCCTCTCCCGGCCGGCCATCGTGAAGCACCTCGTGGCCGCCGCGAAGAAGCACGACGCCTCGATCGTCGCCCACGGCTGCACCGGCAAGGGCAACGACCAGGTGCGCTTCGAGGCCGGCATCCAGGCCCTCGGCCCGGACCTGAAGTGCATCGCCCCGGTCCGTGACTACGCGATGACCCGCGACAAGGCCATCGCCTTCGCCGAGAAGGCGAACCTGCCGATCGCGACCACCAAGAAGTCCCCGTACTCGATCGACCAGAACGTCTTCGGCCGCGCCATCGAGACCGGCTTCCTCGAGGACATCTGGAACGCCCCGATCGAGGACATCTACGAGTACACCCAGAACCCGGCGGTCACCCGCGAGCCCGACGAGGTCGTCATCTCCTTCAAGGAGGGCGTCCCGGTCGCCGTCGACGGCAGGCCGGTCACCGTCCTCGAGGCGATCCAGCAGCTGAACCAGCGGGCCGGCGCCCAGGGCATCGGCCGGATCGACATGGTCGAGGACCGTCTCGTCGGCATCAAGTCCCGCGAGGTGTACGAGGCTCCCGGCGCGATCGCCCTGATCACCGCCCACCAGGAGCTGGAGAACGTCACCGTCGAGCGCGAGCTGGCCCGCTACAAGCGGCAGGTCGAGCAGCGCTGGGGCGAGCTCGTCTACGACGGCCTGTGGTTCTCCCCGCTGAAGCGTGCCCTGGACGGCTTCATCGAGGAGGCCAACCAGCACGTCACCGGCGACATCCGGATGACCCTGCACGGCGGCCGTGCCGTCGTCACCGGCCGGAAGTCCGCGGAGTCGCTCTACGACTTCAACCTCGCCACCTACGACACGGGCGACACGTTCGACCAGTCGAAGGCCCAGGGCTTCATCGACATCTTCGCCCTCTCGGCGAAGATCGCGGCGAAGCGTGACCTCGCCTGACCGCACGTCGTTCGACAGCCGCCTCCCCGTCCCGTGCGCGGGGAGGCGGTCGTACATCCACAGTCTTGAGGAGCAGCAGCTGTGAGCAGCAACAACGGTGACGTCCGGCTCTGGGGCGGCCGGTTCGCCGACGGCCCCGCCGAGGCCCTGGCGAAGCTGTCCGCGTCCGTCCACTTCGACTGGCGGCTCGCGCCGTACGACATCGCCGGTTCCCGTGCCCACGCGCGCGTGCTGCACAAGGCCGGACTCCTCACCGAGGACGAGCTGACCCGCATGCTGGCCGGCCTCGACCAGCTGGAGGCGGACGTCGCCGGCGGCTCCTTCGTGGGCACCATCGCCGACGAGGACGTCCACACCGCCCTGGAGCGGGGTCTGCTGGAGCGCCTCGGCGCCGAGCTCGGCGGCAAGCTGCGGGCCGGCCGGTCGCGCAACGACCAGGTCGCCACGCTCTTCCGGATGTACCTGCGGGACCACGCCCGGATCATCGGCGGTCTGATCGCGGACCTCCAGGACGCGCTCGTCGGCCTCGCCGAGGCGCACCCGGACGTCGCCATGCCGGGCCGGACCCACCTCCAGCACGCCCAGCCGGTGCTCTTCGCCCACCACGTGCTCGCCCACGTGCAGTCGCTCTCCCGGGACGCCGAGCGGCTGCGGCAGTGGGACACCCGCACCGCCGTCTCGCCGTACGGCTCCGGCGCGCTCGCCGGTTCCTCGCTCGGGCTCGACCCGGAGGCGGTCGCCAAGGACCTCGGCTTCGAGCGGGGTTCGGCGGGCAACTCCATCGACGGCACCGCCTCGCGGGACTTCGTCGCCGAGTTCGCCTTCATCACGGCGATGATCGGGGTGAACCTCTCCCGGATCGCGGAGGAGATCATCATCTGGAACACGAAGGAGTTCTCCTTCGTGACCCTGCACGACGCCTTCTCCACCGGCTCGTCGATCATGCCGCAGAAGAAGAACCCGGACATCGCCGAGCTGGCCCGGGGCAAGTCCGGCCGGCTCATCGGCAACCTGTCCGGCCTGATGGCGACGCTGAAGGCCCTGCCGCTCGCCTACAACCGGGACCTCCAGGAGGACAAGGAGCCGGTCTTCGACTCCTGCGACCAGCTGGAGGTCCTGCTGCCCGCCTTCACCGGCATGATGGCCACGCTCACGGTCAACCGGGAGCGCATGGAGGAGCTGGCGCCGGCGGGCTTCTCGCTCGCGACGGACATCGCCGAGTGGCTGGTCAAGCAGGGCGTGCCGTTCCGGGTCGCGCACGAGGTGGCCGGCGAGTGCGTCAAGGTCGCCGAGGCGGAGGGCAAGGAGCTGGACGGCCTGACGGACGAGCAGTTCGCCAAGATCTCCGAGCACCTCACCCCTGAGGTCCGCACGGTCCTCAACGTCCCCGGCGCCCTCGCCTCCCGCAACGGCCGGGGCGGCACGGCCCCCTCGGCGGTCGCCGCCCAGCTGGTCGAGGTCAAGGCGGACCTGGTGATCCAGCACGCCTGGGCCACCGCCAAGAACTGAATCCCGTTCCTACAGCGCCGCCGCCCAGTCCGCGAGCGCGTCGAAGTCCGGCCGGAGCAGTCCGAGCCGGGGATCGACGTGCAGCAGCAGGGCGGCGGTGAGGTGGTTCCGCTCCACGTACTCGTGGTCGTACGACGTGATGTCGTCGTCGACCCAGGCGAACGGCCGCCCCTGCGCGTACTCCAGGATGTACTGGGTCTTCCAGAACGTCCCGCGCGGGGCGGCCCCGTGCATTTTCGGCCAGTCGATGAACGGCAGCTCGGGCAGCCCGAGCTGCGGCCCGATCCAGTCGTTCGCCTCGCCCTTCCACGTCGTCGCCCACACCAGCTCGTACGCCTCCGCCAGCGCGCGCAGCTCGCGGCCGTGGTCCGCGTTGAGCCAGACGCGCAGTGGCTTCGTCTCCAACCAGCCGCCCGGGCGCATCCGGTGGGTCGCATACCCCTCGGGCCGGCGCTCGGCCTGGGCGGCGTACGGGTTCAGCGGGCCGTCCACGTCGATCAGCAGCAGCGGCTTCGTCATGTTCACAGCATTCCTCCGTGCCTCCAGTGAGGCATCAAAATTTCGAATGAGACATTGATGTCTCATTCGGTGTATGGTCGTCTCATGTCAGTCGACCGCACCCAGGTGCTCCACGCCGCCGCAGCCCTGCTCTCCCGCAAGGCGACCGCCACCATGGACGAGGTCGCGCGGGCCGCCGGGATCGGGCGGGCCACGCTGCACCGGCACTTCGCCGGGCGTGACGCGCTGGTGCGGGCGCTCGAGCAGATGTGCATCGAGGAGACCGAGGCCGCGCTCGACGCGGCCCGGATCGACGAGGGACCGGCCGACGAGGCCGTACGCCGGCTGATCGGCGCCTCGGAGCCCGTCGCGCCGCTGCTGGCCTTCCTCGTCACCGAGAACCAGCTCTTCGAGGGCGACCAGCAGAACGAGGGCTGGGCCCGCCTCGACGCCCGGATCGCCGCGCTCTTCCGGCGCGGCCAGGAAGAGGGCGTCTTCCGGATCGACCTGACCCCCGCCTGGCTCAGCGAGGCCTTCTACGGGCTCGTCGGCGCGTGCGCCTGGGCCGTCACCGACGGGCGGGTCGCCGCCAAGGACTTCCAGTACATGATCGCCGAGCTGCTGCTCGGCGGAGCGCGCAGGAGCGTGGAGAAGTGATCACCGACAGCATCACGAGTGCGAAGCAGCACGAGAGCCATACCGAGGGCGTGCGCCGTCCCGGCCGGTGGCTCGCCCTCGCCGTGCTCGTCCTGGCCGTGCTGCTCGTGGCGGTCGACGCCACGGTACTCGGTCTGGCGACGCCCTTCCTCTCCGAGGACCTCAAGCCGTCCGGCACCCAGCTGCTGTGGATCGGCGACGTCTACTCCTTCGTCATCGCCGGTCTGCTGGTCTCCATGGGCAGCCTCGGCGACCGCATCGGCCGCAAGAAGCTGCTGCTCACCGGAGCCGTCGCCTTCGGCGCCGTCTCCGTGCTCAACGCCTACGCCACCAGCCCCGAGATGATGATCGTGGCCCGCGCCCTGCTCGGCGTCGCCGGCGCCACCCTCATGCCCTCCACCCTCGCGCTGATCCGCAACCTCTTCCACGACCCGCGCGAGCGCAGCCTCGCCATCGGCATCTGGGGCGCCATGGCCTCGGCCGGTGCCGCCGTGGGCCCGGTCGTCGGCGGGTTCCTGCTGGAGCACTTCTGGTGGGGCTCGGTCTTCCTCATCAACCTGCCCGTCATGGCCGTCCTGGTCCTCGTCGGCGCCAGGCTCATCCCCGAGTCGAAGAACCCGGACCCGGGCCCCTGGGACCTGCCCAGCGTCGGCCTCTCGCTCATCGGCATGATCGGCGTCGTCTACGCGGTCAAGGAACTGGCCGCGCACGGCGTCACCGTGGAGGTCGCCGGCGCCGCCGTCCTCGGCGCCGGCGCGCTGACCTGGTTCGTCCGCCGCCAGCTCCGGCTGCCGGCGCCGCTCCTGGACATGCGGCTGTTCCGTAACCGCGGCTTCTCCGGCGCCGTCCTCGCCGATCTCCTGACCATCCTCGGCCTGTCCGGCCTGGTGTTCTTCCTGTCCCAGTTCTTCCAGCTGGTCCAGGGCCGCCAGCCGCTCGAGGCCGGGCTCGCCGAACTGCCCGCCGCCGTCGGCGCGGTGACGGCCGGTCTGGTCGCGGGCAACGTCGCCCGCCGCTTCTCCGTGCGGTCTGTCGTCACCGGCGGTCTCGCCGCCATCGGTCTCGCCCTCGCGGCGCTCACCACCCTCGGGCAGGCGACCGGCTACCCGCTGCTCGGGGTGAGCCTGCTCGTCGTCGGCGTCGGCGCGGGCTTCGCGTTCACCGTCACCGCCGACGTGATCCTGTCCAGCGTCCCCAGGGAGCAGGCCGGTGCCGCGTCCGCGGTCTCCGAGACGGCGTACGAGCTGGGCGCGGCCCTCGGCATCGCGGTCCTCGGCTCCATCGTGACCGGCGTCTACCGGGGCTTCCCCGCCCCGGCCGGCATCCCGGCGGACACCGCTGCCGCGGCCCACGACTCGCTCGGCGGCGCCGTCGAGGCCTCCGCGGGCCTCGCCCCCGAGCAGGCCGGCGCGCTGGTCTCGGCCGCCCAGGACGCCTTCGTCGACGGCCTGCGCATCGCGGCCGGCGTCGGCGCGGCGGTCCTCCTCGCGACCGCGGTCGCGGCCTGGTTCCTGCTGCGCGGCCAGAAGCTGGCCGACGGCGTCGAGCACTGACGCGCGCCGGTACGCGCGAAGGGCGCCCCCGACGACCGGGGGCGCCCTTCGCGCGTACGAGCGTTACGCGGCTTCCTTCGCCTTGGTGGCGTACATGTCCACGTACTCCTGGCCGGACAGCCGCATGACCTCCGCCATCACCGAGTCCGTCACCGCCCGCAGCACGTACCGGTCGCGGTCCATGCCGTCGTAGCGGGAGAACTCCATCGGCTCGCCGAAGCGGACCGTCACCCGGCCCGGGCGCGGGATGCCCGCACCGCCCGGCTGGACCTTGTCGGTGCCGATCATCGCGAACGGCACCACCGGCGCGCCCGTCATCAGGGTGAGCCGGGCGATGCCGGTGCGGCCCCGGTACAGACGGCCGTCGGGGGAGCGGGTTCCCTCCGGGTAGATCGAGAAGATCTTGCCCTCCTCCAGCACCCGGCGTCCGGTCATCAGCGCGGCCACACCGCCGCGGCCGCCGTCGCGGTCCACCGGGATCATGCCGACGCTGGTGAAGAACCAGGCCATCAGCCGGCCCTTGAAGCCCTTGCCCGTCACGTACTCGTCCTTGCCGATGAAGAACACCTGGCGGTCCAGGCAGATCGGCATGATCATCGAGTCGATGAAGGTCAGGTGGTTGCCCGCGAGGATCACCGGCCCGGTGCCCGGGACGTTCTCGGCGCCCTCGACGCGTGGGCGGAACATGAGGCGCAGGACCGGACCGAGGGTGGCCTTCATGATCGCGAGACGGGACAACGGTTCCTCCGGTGTCGGGCGGGCGGCTCGTGCGGAGCCGACAAGTGCAGATCGCGACGATACTCGCGGGTCACGGCGCGTCGCACATCGGGTTCACGGAGTGGATACGCGGTGTTGACGTGTGTTTCCGCCATGTTCCCCGCAGGTCTGCCGTTCGTAGGGGCTCTTTGCCTAGCGTCGGGACCGTCATTGACAGGTGCGGGACATCACGCGGGACATCACCATCGAAGGAGTGTTCATGACACAGCCCGAGCGCCGGACCCCGGCCCGACGAGCCGTCCTCGGAGCCGCAGGAGCCGCCGTCCTCGGCGGCTCGACCGTCCTCGCCGGAGGCACCGCGCAGGCCGTGCAGTCCGCCGTCGCCGCCGACCCGGGCGCCCGCGGCTCCGGCCACGGGCACGGCTACCGCTCGCTCCCCGTCCCCACGGTCATCGCCCACCGCGGCGCCAGCGGCTACCGCCCCGAGCACACCCTCGGCTCGTACCAGCTCGCCCTCGACATGGGCGCCCACGTCGTCGAGCAGGACCTCGTCCCCACCAAGGACGGCCACCTGGTCTGCCGCCACGAGAACGACATCACCGGCACCACCGACGTGGCCGACCACCCCGAGTTCGCCTCCCGCCGCACCACCAAGACCGTCGACGGCACCCCCTTGACCGGCTGGTTCACCGAGGACTTCACGCTCGCCGAGCTCAAGACCCTCCGGGCCAAGGAGCGGATTCCGGCCACCCGCCAGGAGAACACCCTCTACGACGGCCGCTGGACCGTCCCCACCTTCGAGGAGGTGCTGCGCTGGGCCGAGGAGGAGGGCCGGCGCCGGGGCCGCGAGGTGTGGCTGCACGTCGAGACCAAGCACCCCACCTACTTCCGCTCCCTCGGCCTCGGCCTCGAGGAGCGGCTCGCCGGGCTCCTGCGCCGCTACGGCCGCCACCGGGCGAACTCCCCGGTCTTCCTCCAGTCCTTCGAGCCCGGCAGCATCCAGCGCCTGGCCCGCCTCGTGGACTCCCCGCGCGTCGTGCTGCTCTCCGCCGCGAGCAGCCGCCCCTGGGACTTCGTCCAGGCCGGCGACCCGCGCACCGTCGCCGACCTCGTGAAGCCCGAGGGCCTGCGCTGGATCGCCTCGTACGCCCAGGGCATCGGCCCCACCCTCGACCTGATCCTGCCGCGCGACGCGAGCGGCCGGCTCGGCACCGAGACCACCCTGGTGCGCGACGCGCACGCCGAGGGCCTCATCCTCCACCCGTACACCCAGCGCAACGAGAACGGCTTCCTGCCGGCCGAGTACCGGCGGGGCACCGACCCGAACGCGTACGGCGACGCCTTCGGCGCCCTCAAGCGGTTCTTCGCGACCGGGATCGACGGGATCTTCTCCGACAACGCCGACACGGCGCTGCTCGCGGCGGCGGACTTCCGCGACCGCTGACCCCTCCAGGTCCTGCCCGGCCCGATCCGCCGGACTGGACCTGCCCACCCGGCCCGGCCGGCCCAGGCCGTGCGGCCTGGCCGGGTCGTGCGGCCTGGCCCTCTTCGCGCGGCCGGTCCTGGTCGTGCGGCCTGGCCCTGCTCGTGCGGCCGGGCCTGGTCGCGCGGCCCAGCCCCCCGCGTGGTCCGGCCCTCCGCGTGGTCCGGCCCGTACCCCCGACCGGGTGGTTTGGGGCCGGGTCCGCAACCGGGCCCGGTCCGCCCCGCATCGTGCCGGTCATGACCTCCCGCGAAACCCTGCTCGCCACCCTCTCGCCGCTGCTCGCCGCCGAGTCCCGGGCGGAGGCGCCGGCCGCCGGCGTCGAGGCCGGAGACCTCGAACAGGCCGTCTGGCTGCGGCTCCTGGAGCACCTCCAGGAGGAGGGCGCCCCCGAGCGCCCCGCAGAATGGCTGCGCCGCGCCGTACGCACCGAGGCCCGCCGCGCGCGCCGGGCCCGCCTGCGCGAACGGCCCTACCACGGCGAACCGGCCCACGAGGCCGGGCGCTCGCCCGAGAGCCACGCCCTCGTCGCCGAGCGCCGCCGCGCCCTGCGCGCCGCCGTCCGCCGCACACCCGGCCACTGCCCGCGGCTGCTCACCGCGATGCTCCATCCCGACGACCCCACCTACCGGGAAATCGCAGGGGCGTTGGGTATCTCACAGGGGAGTCTGGGGCCGATGCGTTCCCGTTGCCTGGGATGCCTGCGCAGAATGCTGGCTGCGGAGGTTCCCGGCGCGGGCGCGCGGGGAAGGGTGCCGTAGACCCACGGCGGACCAGATGAGCGGGAGGCATGCGCACATGGGCATGAGCGTGACCATCTCAGCGGCGAACGCGACGCAGGACGCGGAGAGCATCCTGAAGCTGCAGTACCTCTGCTACCAGCGCGAGGCCGAGATCTACCAGGACTGGTCGATCGAGCCGCTGACCCAGTCGCTGGACGCCCTGCGCGCCGAGCTGACCGAGGGCCGGGCCTTCGTCGCCCGCCTCGGCGACGAGATCGTCGCCTCCGTGCGCGGCCGGCTCGACGAGGACGGCACCGTGCGGATCGCGAAGCTCATCGTCCACCCGCGCATGCAGCGCCACGGCATCGGCGGCCGGCTCCTCGACGCCATCGAGGGCCACTACGCCGCCGAGCCCGCCCCGGCCGCCAAGCGCTTCCAGCTCTTCACCGGCCACCGCAGCGAGGGCAACCTCCGGCTCTACCGCAGCAAGGGCTACGCGCAGGTCGCCGTCCGCGAGGTCGGCCCGCGGCTCACCCTGGTGACCCTGGAGAAGGCCGCCTGACGACCCCGCCCCGCCCGCTCCCGGCGGCCCGCCTCCTCAGGCGGGCCGCATCGCCGCCCGGTAGCGGGACGGGGCGATCCCGAACCGCTCGGTGAACGCCTGCCGCAGCGCCTCCGCACTGCCGAACCCGCAGCGCGCCGCGACCCCGGCCATCGGCAGCGTCGTCGAGGCCAGCAGCTGCGCGGCGGCCTCCGTGCGGGCCTGCCGCACGTAGCGGCCCGGCGCCCGGCCCAGCTGCTCCGTGAACAGACGGGTCAGATGGCGGGGCGTCACTCCCGCCCGGGCGGCGAGCGCCGGTGTGCTCAGGTCGTCGTCCGGATGGGCCGCGATGTGCTCGACCAGCCCCCGGAGCATGTCGTCACGGGCCGGCGGAGTCGCGGTGAACAGGCTCATCTGCGCCTGGTTCCCAGGCCGTTGCAGATAGACCACGAGGTCGCGGGCGACCTGGCGGGCCAGCTCCGGACCGTGGTCCTCCTCGACGAAGGCCAGGGTGAGGTCCAGCGCGCTGGTCACCCCCGCCGCCGTGTAGACGTGTCCGTCGCGGACGTAGATGGGGGCCGGGTCCACGACGACCTCCGGATGCCGCTCGGCGAGCTGCCGCGCGAACCGCCAGTGCGTGGTCGCCCGGCGGCCGTCGAGCAGCCCGGCGGCGGCCAGCACTCCCGCGCCCGTGCACACCGACGCCACCCTCCGGCTCTCCCGCGCCAGCCGTCGCACGTGCCCGACGAGCCGGGTGTCCGCCGCCGCCCGCTCGAAGCCCGTGCCGCCGGAGACGATCAGGGTGTCCAGGGGGCCGGTCAGCCGTTCGAGCGACCGCTCGCTGCCGAGGACGAGGCCGGAGCCGCAGACCATCGGCCCGCCGCCCGGACCGGCCAGGAGCACCCGGTAAGGGACCGCGGGCGCGCCGATCCCGTTGGCCATGGCCAGGGTCGTGGTCACGCACGCGATGTCCAACAGCTCGGCCGCCTCGTAGCCGACCACCACCATGAGCCGTTCCGCCATGCGCCCGACCCTATGCCGGAAGGACGGCTACCCCAAGGGAACGGACACCGGGGCGGCACACCGCTCCCCGGCGGCTCGCCCGACGGGGACAGTGGTCCCACCGCGCTCACCCGCACGGCCCCGCCCGTCCGGTCGCCGTCGCACCGCCCACACAGGCACGTCCCCGGGAGGCACCCGATGCACACGCCCGCGCACCGCTGGCCCACGCTGATCGCCCTGGCGCTGGCGGCGCTCACCTTCCTCGACGGCCTTCCCGCGCCCGGGTTCCTCGCGGCGGTCCTCGCCGCGATGCCGCTGTTCTACCTGTTCTTCGGCTCACTCCGCGGCGAACTGCGGCCCCCGCGCGTCCTCGCCGTCCAGCTCGCCGGTCTCGTCGGCTTCGCCGCCGTCTCCCTCCTGGCCGTGACCGTGGACGGCACCCTCGCCCTGCTGGTCCTGGCCGCCGGCTGGCTCGGCCACGCCGTGTGGGACGCCGTGCACTTCGTGAAGGCCCGGATCGCACCCCGGCAGTGGTCGGAATGGTGCGGCGTCTTCGACGCCTGCGGTGCCCTCGCCCTCGTCGTGGCCGCGCTCTAGGTCCTGTCGTCGAACTCCCCTCGTCGCCCGGAGGGCACGCGGGAGTGTGACGACAGGATCCAGGCCCTCTCCTCCGGATCAGGGCCGGACGGGCCGCCGCGGCTCAGGCGGTACGGGAGCGCCGCAGCCACCAGATGCCGGTCAGCGGCAGCAGCACCGGGATGAAGACGTAGCCGTACCCGTACTGGGACCAGACCGTCGTGTCCGGGAAGGCCGAGGGTTCGACCAGCGTCCACGTCCCGACGACCAGGACGCCCGCGAGCTCGGCGGCGCAGCACACCAGCGCCGCCCTGCGGGCCGTCTCGCCGCCCCGCACCAGCGTGTACGTGATGAAGGCGTAGACGACGGCGGCCACCGCCGAGAGGCTGTACGCCAGCGGCGCCCGGTCGAACTCGGTGGCGATCTGGAACACCGAGCGGGAGACCGCGCCCACCGACATCACGCCGTACAGCCACACCACGAGCAGGCCCGGCCCCTTCACCAGACGGCCGGCCCCGGCGCCGCCGGTCTCGCTCCGGGTCCCGCTTCCGCTGCCGGTCTCGCTCTCGGTCGCGGTCATGGTCAGCCCACCGTCCAGATGTCGTAGAGACGCACTTCGAGCACCGCGAGCACCACGGCGCCGGCCGCCACCGTCGCCGAACCCCACTTGCTGCGCTCGGTCAGCGACAGCAGCCCGGCCGCGGGCACCGCGCACATCGCGCCCAGGAGATAGGCGACGAAGATCGTGGTGCCCTCCTCCGCCTTCTCGCCGCGGACCAGCTGCACGATGCCGACCACCAGCTGCACCAGGGCGAGGAAGGTCACCACGGCCATGCCGATGAAGTGCCAGTCCTTGGTGGACTGGTTCCGGTAAGCGGCGAAGCCGCACCAGGCGGCGAGGGCGAGCGCGGCCACCGAGACCGCGACCGTCAGGGCGTCAAGCATGCGCCCGAGGGTATTACGGGCCGAATGGCCCGATGCGCGCGGCCCCCGCCCCGCGCACCGTGGCCTTGGCCACAGCCCGGCGACCGCTCCGCGCTCCGCTCCACCACGGTCAGGGCCGCCTCTTCCCAGGTCCCGCGCCGCCCCGGCCTGTCCGCATGGCGTCTCAGCAATGTCCGCTATTCGGACAGCCGCCTTTCGTTCGCACGTTTGCATGCTTTACTTGCAGCCATGACCACGACGAGCAGCCGCACCCTTGCGACCGAGGCGAACCAGACGCCCGGTGCTCGTTGTACGTGTCGAATGTGCGCCAACTGAGGGCCCCCGCCAGAGCCTCGCGCCCCGAAGCGAGACCCGACGGCCGAGCCGATCCGCCCGCCTTTTCCGGCGCCGGACCGTGCCCGCCCCGCGCACGCGCTGCCTCCCGGCCCACCGCCGCGACCAGCCGCCCTGCGCCTGACTGTCCGAAAGACGAATGCCGTGCACGGCGGACCCATGCGCCGCGCACTCGACAGTGACGGAAACCCTGTGATCACCACTTCGGGCCTGACCAAGGTCTACGAGTCGCGAGGCCGCCAGGTCACCGCTCTGGACGGCGTCGACCTCCACGTTCGCGAAGGCGAGGTCTTCGGCGTGATCGGCCAGAGCGGCGCCGGCAAGTCCTCGCTCATCCGCTGCGTGAACCTCCTGGAGCGCCCCACCTCCGGCACCGTGACCGTCGACGGCGTCGACCTCACCGCCCTCGCCGGGAAGGGCCGGCGCGCCGGCCGGGAACTGCGCCACGCCCGCAGCCGCATCGGCATGGTCTTCCAGCACTTCAACCTGCTGTCCTCACGCACCGTCAAGGACAACATCGAGCTCCCCCTGGAGATCCTCGGCGTCTCCGGCGCCGAACGCTCCCGCCGCGCACTGGAACTCCTCGACCTCGTCGGCCTCGCCGACAAGGCCAAGGCCTACCCCGGCCAGCTCTCCGGCGGCCAGAAGCAGCGCGTCGGCATCGCCCGCGCCCTCGCCGGCAAGCCCAGGGTCCTGCTCTCCGACGAGGCCACCAGCGCCCTCGACCCGGAGACCACCCGCTCCATCCTCCAGCTGCTGCGCGACCTCAACCAGCAGCTCGGCCTCACCGTCCTGCTCATCACCCACGAGATGGACGTCGTGAAGACCATCTGCGACTCCGCCGCCCTCATGCAGCACGGCCGCGTCGTCGAGTCCGGCACCGTCGGCGAACTGCTCGCCACCCCCGGCTCGCAGCTCGCCGCCGAACTCTTCCCGGTCAGCGGCGCCGCCACCGCGCCCGGCCGCACGGTCGTGGACGTCACCTTCCACGGCGAGACCGCCACCCAGCCGGTGATCTCCCAGCTCTCCCGTACGTACAACATCGACATCTCGATCCTCGGCGCCGCCATGGACACCGTCGGCGACCGGCAGATCGGCCGCATGCGCATCGAACTCCCCGGCAACTACGAGGAGAACGTCGTCCCGGTCGGCTTCCTGCGCGAGCAGGGCCTCCAGGTCGAGGTCGTCGAACAGCAGGACCGGCCCGTGCCCGCCCAGGCGCCCGCGCTGGTGAAGGAAGGTGCCAAGTGACCTGGTCCGAGATGCAGCCCCTGCTCGAGCAGGGCACCGTCGACACCCTCTACATGGTCCTGTGGGCCACCGTCGTCACCGTGCTCGGCGGACTCCCGCTCGGCATCCTCCTCGTCCTCACCGACAAGGGCGGACTGCTGCAGAACCGCCCGGTGAACAAGGTCGTCGGCGCGATCGTGAACGTGGGCCGCTCGCTGCCGTTCATCATCCTGCTGATCGCCCTCATCCCCTTCACCACCTTCGTCGTCGGCACCTTCATCGGCCCGACCGCGATGATCGTGCCGCTCGCCATCGGCGCCATCCCGTTCTTCGCCCGGCTCGTCGAGACCGCGATCCGCGAGGTCGACCACGGGCTCGTCGAGGCCGTCCAGGCCATGGGCGGCGGCATCCCCACCATCGTCCGCAAGGTGCTGCTCCCGCAGGCCCTGCCCTCCCTGGTATCGGCCGTCACCACCACCGTCATCGTGCTCATCGGCTACTCGGCCATGGCCGGCGCGGTCGGCGGCGAAGGCCTCGGCTCCAAGGCCATCACGTACGGCTACCAGCGCTTCGACACCACCTTCATGCTCGTCACCGTCGTCGTCCTGGTCGTGATCGTGACCGTCGTCCAGCTCATCGGCGACGGCGTCGTCCGCCTGCTCGCCCGCCGCGGCCGCACCGCGTGAAGGCACCGCCCGACGGCACCGCCTGACGGCACCCCAGACTTCGCAACCCGAAGAAGAGCCCGGACTTGTTGTCCAGGCGAACACACCGCTCCACCGGAAAGAGGCACTCTTCGTGCGCAACAACATCAAGCTCACCGCGGGCATCGCCGCCACCGCCGCCCTCGCCCTCGGCCTCACCGCCTGCGGCACCTCGTCCGACCCGTCCTCCTCCAAGGACGCGGCCGGCTCGGCCGACAAGGCGCTCGTCGTCGCCGCGTCCCCGACGCCGCACGCCGACATCCTCAACTACGTCAAGGACAAGCTCGCCGCGAAGGAGGGCCTGAAGCTGGAGGTGAAGGAGTTCACGGACTACGTCCTGCCGAACACCGCCACCGAGACCGGCCAGGTCGACGCCAACTTCTTCCAGCACAAGCCGTACCTCGACGACTTCAACAAGAAGAACAACACCCACATCGTCCCGGTGGTCAACGTCCACCTGGAGCCGCTCGGCCTCTACTCCAAGAGCCTGAAGTCGGTGAAGGACATCAAGGCCGGCCAGACCATCGCCGTCCCCAACGACACCACCAACGAGGGCCGCGCCCTCCACCTGCTCGCCGAGAACGGCCTCATCACCCTCAAGGCGGGCGTCGGCACCGACGCCAAGCTCTCCGACATCACCGACAAGAAGGGCCTGGAGTTCAAGGAGCTGGAGGCCGCCACCGTGCCCCGCGCCCTGAACGACGTCGACGCCGCCGTCATCAACGGCAACTACGCCATCGAGGCCAAGCTCGAGCCGGCCAAGGACGCCCTCGTCCTGGAGAAGGCGGAGAACAACCCGTACGCCAACTTCCTCGCCGTCAAGGAGGGCAACGAGAAGGACGCCCGCGTGCAGAAGCTCGTGAAGCTCCTCAACTCGCCCGAGGTGAAGAAGTACATCGAGGACACCTACAAGGGCTCGGTCATCCCGGCCTTCGGCACCCCCGCCAAGTAGGCCCCGCAGCACGGTCCTTCCCGCCCGAAGGCCCCGCGCGCCCCGTCCGGCGCCCGGGGCCTTCGGGCTGACCCGCGCATGCGCGGCGGACACCGCATGCTGCATGCTGTGCGTTCACGGTCTTCACGTATGGAGTTGCGCATGACTACGACCTTCCCGTCCATCTCCATCAGCACGGACCGGTTGGTGCTGCGCCCGTACGAAGAGGCCGACATCCCCGCGTTCACGGAGATGATGAACGACGAGCTCGTGGTCGCCTGGACCTCCGTCCCGCACCCGTACACACACGCGAACGCCGAGGAATGGGTGCGCAGGATCGCTCCTGCGGAACGGGCCGAGGGCCGCGGCATCGTCTTCGCCGTCACCGAGTTCCTCACCCAGCGCCTCGTCGGCACCGTCCACCTCCACGGCACCAACTGGCGCACCCGCGCCACCGAGGTCGCCTACGTCACCGCGCCCTGGGCCCGCGGCGAGGGATACGCCACCGAGTCCGTCCTCGCCGTCGCCCAGTGGCTCTTCGGCGACCGCGGCTTCGAACGCCTCGAACTGCGCACCGCCGCCGACAACACCGCCTCCCAGCAGGTCGCCCAGAAGATCGGCTGCATCAGCGAGGGCGTGCTCCGCAACGCCTGGATAGCGCGCAGCCAGACCGAGACCGGCGAGTGGGCCGAGTTCCGCACCGACCTCATTGTCTGGAGCCTGCTCCCCGAGGACCTCGACGGCGTCGCCGACCAGATGGCCGAGGCCGGACTGTCCACCTACGCCGACTGGAGCTGACCGCACCGGTAGGCTCGGCACCGCCCCCGACCTGCACACACTCCCAGGGAGACAGACACACATGGCCGACCGGGTCACGGTGATCGGCTGGGACGGCTCGCCCCTCACCGCGGCGGCCAGGTCCGCGCTCGCCGCCGCCACCCTGGTGGCCGGCGCCGCCCACCACCTCGCCCTCCCCGAGGTCCCCGCCGGCGCCGAACGCGTCCGCCTCGGCAGCGTCGACCTCGCCGCCCGGCGCATCGCCGGCCACCGCGGCACCGCCGTCGTCCTCGCCGACGGAGACCCCGGCTTCTTCGGCGTCGTCCGCGCCCTGCGCGCTCCCGAACACGGCCTCGAGGTCGAGGTCGTCCCCGCCGTCTCCTCCGTCGCCGCCGCCTTCGCCCGCGCCGGCATGCCCTGGGACGACGCCCGGATCGTCGTCGCCCACCAGCGCACCCTGCGCCGCGCCGTCAACGTCTGCCGCGCCCACCCCAAGGTCGCCGTCCTCACCTCGCCCGGCGCCGGCCCCGCCGAACTGGCCCTGCTCCTCGACGGGATCCACCGCACCTTCGTCATCTGCGAGGAACTCGGCACCGAACGCGAACAGGTCACCGTCGTCACCTCCGACAAGGCCGCCGACCACGCCTGGCGCGACCCCAACGTCGTCCTCGTCATCGGCGGCAGCTCCACCGGCGGCTGGCTCATGGGCCACGACACCCCCGCCACCCGCGGCTGGGCCCTGCCCGCCGACGAGACCGGCGGCCACGCCGGCCAGGACGCCACCCTGCGCGCCGCCCAACTCGCCCGGCTCGGCCCCCGGGACGGCGACCTGGTCTGGGACATCGGCTGCGCCGACGGCGCCTTCTCCGTGGACGCCGCCCGCTTCGGCGCCGCCGTCATCGCCGTCGACACCGACCCCGGCGCCTGCGCCCGCACCGAGGCCGCCGCCCGCGCCGCCGGCGTCCAGCTCCAGGCCGTACCCGGCCGCGCCCCGCACGTCCTGGAACGCCTGCCCGAACCCGACGTCGTACGCATCGGGGGCGGGGGAGTCCCCGTCGTCACCGCCTGCACCGACCGCAGGCCCGAGCGGATCGTCGCGCACGCCGCCACCCGCGACGAGGCCGAGGCGATCGGAGCGGCCCTGGCCGACGGCGGCTACCTGGTCGAATGCGCGCTGCTGCAGACCGTGGGCCTCGACCCCGCGGGCTGGACGGAACGCGACCGTTCCGTGGTCTTCCTGCTGGCCGGCCGCAGGGCCTGAGCAGCCCCACCCGTGATCGCGCCGCCCGCGGGGCGGGGTAGGCTGGCCGATTGTTGTACCGCGCCCGGACGTTCGGTGGTTTGTTCGCCAATGTCCGGAAGTAGTGGCCCCATTGGGCCGCTGATGTGGTACGGAGCAATGGGGGACGGCGCGACGTGGCGCAGTCCACAGCGAACCGTGGCGGATCCGCCTGCCAGGATGGCCGAAGGCCGCGACAATGCATGGGTGTCCGCGCGTCCTCACGTGCCGCGCGGCGCGCGAGCTCGTTCTTGTTGACGGGCGAAGGTCTGAAGGAGCACAACCGATGGGCGAGGGGTACGCAGCATGACGGACACCGGCCAGGTCCCCGGCGAGGGGCTGCCGGAGAACGCAGGCATGGTCGAGCAGCCGGGCATCCCCGCGCCGGGCGCGTACACCTTCCTGGACCCCTCCGAGCACGCAGCCGAGGAAGACGACCTGCTCCTGATGCCGGGCGCCCAGGGCGCCTGGAGCGAGCACCAGCCGGGCGTCGCGCCCGCGCCCCCGGTCGCCATGCCCGCCCCGGCGGCCCCGGTCGTCGACCCGCTGACCGCCCCCATCGAGCAGGTCACCGCGACCCCGCCGCAGGGCGTGCCGGTGCCCCAGCACGCCACCCCGGCGCACGGCGTCCCGCACGAGCCCGTCGCCGACCACGGCTACGAGCCCGGCATCCTCGACACCGGCGCCCACGAGGCGGCCGGCCGCGACTCCGGCTCCGTCGACCTGAGCGCGGTCCGCATGCCCGGCCCCGCCACCGCGCCGACCCCGCCGCCCGCCCGCCGCCCGCTGCACATGGGCCCGCCCCTCCCGGACGCCACCGGTGGCGTGGTGCGCTCGCTCGCCGACCGCGGCCCGGCCGCCGCCCCGGTCCCGCAGCCCGCCCCGGTCGCCGCGACCGCGCCCACCCCGATGCCCGTCCGCACCCCGGGCCCGCCCACCACGGGACCCGAGTACCTGGACGTGCCGCAGCCGGACCAGCAGACCGCCCCGCAGGGCGCCGTGCCGTGGACCGCGCAGCCGCAGGAGCACCAGGCCCAGGCCCCCGCAGAAACGGTCCCGCCGGTCGCCCAGTTCGTCCCGGTCGAGGGTTCCCTCCCGTCCGCCCCGCACCTGGCCCCGACGCCGGCGCCCGAGCCGGTGGCGGCGCAGGAGCAGCCGGCAATCGCGGAGCCCGTCGTGGCCGCCGCCGAGCCGCTCGTGGCGGAGGCCTCCGACCCCGACGCCCAGGCGTCCGCCACGGCCGAGGAGCCGCAGCCGGCTCCCGCCCCGGTCGTCGTGGAGGCGGCGGCCGTGGAGGAGCCGGTGGCCGAGCAGCCTCCGGCCGCCGAGCCCGTCGCTCAGGAGGCCGCGCCCCAGGAGGCCGTCGCTCCGGAGCCCGCCCCTCAGGAAGCCGTCGCTCCGGACGCCGCGGCCGAAGCGGCCGCCGAAGCCGTTGCCGAGGAAGCCGTCGTCATGGAGACCCCGGCTCCGGTGCCCGCCCCGCGCGAGGCGGAGCCGGAAGCCCAGGCCCCGGCCGAGGAGCCGCAGCCGGCCGTCGAGGTCCCGGCCGAGGTCCCGGCCGGGGTCCCCGCCGAGGTGCAGGCCGAAGGCCAGGCCGAGGCCGCCGTCGAGCCCGTTGCCGAGGCCGTCGTCGAAGAGCCCGCGGTCACCGCCGAGGCAGTGGCCGCCGAGGCCCCCGTCGCCGAGGCGCCCGTGGTGGAGCCCGCCGTCGTCGAGCCCGCCGTCGTCGAGGCGCCCGTGGTGGAGCCCGCCGTCGTCGAGGCGCCCGTCGCGGAGGCCCCGGCCGAGGAGCCCGCGCCCGTGCCCGCCCCGGAGGAGCCGGTGGCGGCCGCCCCGGCCCCGGTCGAGGTCGCCGCCGAGGAGATCCCGGTCGTCCCCGACGGCACGGGCCAGCCGCAGCCGGAAGAGGCACCCGAGGCACCCCAAGCCTCCGCGGCCGAGGAGCTCCGGCCCCAGCACGAGCAGGAGCCCCGGCCGGACGCGCCGCAGGCCGCCGAAGAAGCACCGGCCGAGGCAACCGCCGAGGCACCGGTCGAGGCACCGGTCGAGGCACCGGCCGCCGGGGAAGAGCCGCGGGAGCGCGCCCCGGGCTACGACGAGGCCGAGCGCGAGGCGGTGCTCCGCGTCATGCGCGAGCGCCGCGACATCCGCAACGGCTTCCGTCCCGACCCGATCCCGCACGAGGTCCTGCTCCGCGTCCTGGAAGCGGCCCACACGGCACCGTCCGTCGGCCACTCGCAGCCGTGGGACTTCGTCGTCATCCGCTCCGCCGAGACCCGCCGGACCATGCACGAGCTGGCCCAGCGGCAGCGCGAGGCGTACGCCAAGTCCCTCCCCAAGGGCCGGGCGAAGCAGTTCAAGGAACTGAAGATCGAGGCCATCCTCGACACCCCGGTCAACATCGTCGTGACCGCCGACCCGACCCGGGGCGGCCGCCACACCCTCGGCCGCTACACGCAGCCGCAGATGGCCCCGTACTCCTCCGCGCTCGCCGTCGAGAACCTGTGGCTCGCCGCGCGCGCCGAGGGCCTCGGCGTCGGCTGGGTCAGCTTCTTCGACGAGCGCGAGATGGTCCGCGCCCTCGGCCTGCCCGACCACCTCGAAGTGGTCGCGTACCTCTGCGTCGGCTACGTCGACGAGTTCCCCGAGGAGCCCGAGCTGATGCAGGCGGGCTGGTCCAAGCGCCGCCCGCTGTCCTGGGTCGTCCACGAGGAGACGT
Organism: Streptomyces sp. NPDC012637; assembly: GCF_042954805.1. Taxonomy (NCBI): domain Bacteria; kingdom Bacillati; phylum Actinomycetota; class Actinomycetes; order Kitasatosporales; family Streptomycetaceae; genus Streptomyces; species Streptomyces sp. NPDC012637. The sequence goes on along the minus strand of NZ_JBIBDS010000009.1, from coordinate 203,797 downwards.
ACGGCCGCCGCGCCCTGCCCGGCGAGGAGCCGCACGACCTGCTCCAGGAGACGGTCGCCAACATCCGCCCGCTGGACGCCAAGGCGCTCGGCGAGGCGTGGGAGCGCCAGAAGCGCATGACCAAGCCCGCCGGGGCGCTGGGCATGCTGGAGATCATCTCCGCGCAGCTCTGCGGCCTCTCGCGGGTCTGCCCGCCGCCGATCCCGGAGCCGGCCGCCGTCGCGATCTTCGCCGGCGACCACGGCGTGCACGCCCAGGGCGTCACCGCCTGGCCGCAGGAGGTGACCGGCCAGATGGTCGCGAACTTCCTCGGCGGCGGCGCGGTCTGCAACGCGTTCGCGAACCAGGTCGGCGCCGAGGTCTGCGTCATCGACGTCGGCGTGGCCTCCGACCTGCCCTCCACGCCCGGTCTCCTGCCGCGCAAGGTCCGCCCGGGCACGGCCGACTTCACCATCGGCCAGGCGATGACCCACGAGGAGGCGATCGCCGCGATCGAGGTGGGCATCGAGACCGCCCGCGACCTCGTGGCCGCCGGCAACAAGGCGCTGCTCACCGGCGAGATGGGCATCGCGAACACCACCGCGTCCGCCGCCCTCATCTCGGTCTACACGGGTGTGGACCCGGCCGAGGTCACCGGCCGCGGCACCGGCATCAACGACGAGATGCACGCCCGCAAGGTGGACGTCGTCCGGCGCGCGCTCGACCTCCACAAGCCGGACCCGGCGGACCCGATCGGCGTGCTCGCGGCCCTCGGCGGCCTGGAGCACGCGGCGCTCGTCGGCCTGATCCTGGGCGCGGCCTCGCTCCGCACCCCGGTCATCCTCGACGGCGTCTCCACCGGCGCCGCGGCGCTCGTGGCCCGGGCCATCGCACCCGAGTCCCTCGCGGCCTGCATCGCGGGCCACCGCAGCGCCGAGCCGGGCCACGTCGCGGCCCTCAACAAGCTGGGCCTGCGCCCGCTGGTCGACCTGGACCTCCGCCTCGGCGAGGGCACCGGCGCCCTCCTCGCCCTCCCGGTGGTCCAGAGTGCCGCCCGCGCGATGCACGAGGTGGCGACCTTCGACTCCGCGGGCGTCACGGAGAAGTAGGAGAACGACGACGCGTCCCCCGCCCCCACCGGCGGGAGGTGGGGGACGCGGAGGGTCCCGTGTTCGGGACGTCAAGCGTGATCTGTGGTGCGGAACAAGGACGTTCGGCATTTCCGGCACCGGATCCGCTCCGCCAGTCATGCAGTCCCGAATGCGGGCCCGGAACGTGCCCCACGCACCCGACCGACGGCGCTCGGCCGAGGGGACATCCGTCACACAGTGAAACCCGCAGGTCACCGATATCGTGAGGTGCGCCAAGCACCGCCTCCAGAGGAGCCGCCCGCACCATGGCCGACCACGCCGAGCACCCCGCCTACCCCGTCGGACTCCGCCTCGCCGGCCGCCGTGTCGTCGTGTTCGGCGGTGGCCAGGTGGCGCAGCGCCGTCTTCCCGCCCTGATCGCGGCGGGCGCCGAGGTCACCCTGATCTCACCCTCCGCGACCCCCTCCGTGGACGCGATGGCCGAGACGGGCGAGATCACCTGGATCAAGCGCCGCTACCAGGAGGGCGACCTGGCCGACGCCTGGTACGCCCTGGTCGCCACCACGGACCCGGTGGCGAACGCCGCCATCTCCGCCGAGGCCGAGCGCACCAAGACCTGGTGCGTCCGCTCCGACGACGCCGAGGCGGCCACCGCCTGGACCCCGGCCACCGGCCACAGCGAGGGCGTGACGGTCGCGGTCCTCACCGGTCACGACCCGCGCCGCTCGGCGGCCGTCCGGGACGCGGTCGTCGAAGGCCTGCGCGACGGCTCCCTGGCGGCGCCCGCGCGCCGGGCCCGCACCCCGTTCGTCGCCCTGGTCGGCGGCGGCCCCGGCGACCCGGACCTGATCACGGTCCGCGGCCGTCGGCTCCTCGCGGAGGCGGACGTGGTGATCGCGGACCGCCTCGGCCCGCGCGACCTGCTCAGCGAACTGCCCCCGCACGTCGAGGTGATCGACGCGGCGAAGATCCCGTACGGCCGTTTCATGGCCCAGGAGGCCATCAACAACGCGCTCATCGAGCACGCCAAGAAGGGCAGGTCCGTCGTCCGCCTCAAGGGCGGCGACCCGTTCGTCTTCGGCCGCGGCATGGAGGAGGCCCAGGCGCTGGCCGCCGAGGGCATCGCGTGCACGGTGGTCCCGGGCATCTCCAGCTCGATCTCGGTCCCGGGCGCGGCCGGCATCCCGGTCACCCACCGCGGCGTCGCCCACGAGTTCACCGTGGTCAGCGGCCACGTGGCGCCCGACGACCCGCGCTCCCTCGTGGACTGGGCGTCGCTCGCCAAGCTCACGGGCACGCTGGTGATCCTCATGGGCGTCGACAAGATCGGCAAGATCGCCGAGGCGCTGATCGCCCACGGCAAGTCGCCCGACACCCCGCTGGCCCTGGTCCAGGAGGGCACCACGGCGACCCAGCGCCGCGTGGACGCCACGCTCGCGACGGTGGCGGAGACGGTCAGGGCCCAGGAGGTCCGCCCGCCGGCCGTGATCGTCATCGGCGACGTGGTGAACGAGGGCCCGGACAAGCCGCTCGCCTAGGACCCCCTGAAGGACCCGCTGACAGGGCCCCCGATCCTCCCGTGCGGGCCCTCAGAGCGCCCCGCACGCATTGGCACCACCCCCAGGACAAGGCAGTATCACCCCGTGGCCGAACTCATCACGATCGACGACCCCGACGACCCGCGTCTGCGCGACTACACCGGACTGACCGACGTCGAGCTCCGCCGCAGACGCGAGCCCGCCGAGGGGCTGTTCATCGCCGAGGGCGAGAAGGTCATCCGCCGCGCCAGGCAGGCGGGTTACGAGATGCGGTCGATGCTGCTCTCCGCCAAGTGGGTGGACGTCATGCGCGACGTCATCGACGAGGTCCCGGCGCCCGTGTACGCGGTGCAGCCGGACCTCGCCGAGCGCGTCACGGGCTACCACGTGCACCGCGGCGCCCTCGCCTCGATGCAGCGCAAGCCCCTGCCGACGGCGCCGGACCTCCTGGCCACGGCCCGTCGGGTCGCCGTCATGGAGTCGGTCAACGACCACACCAACATCGGCGCGATCTTCCGCAGCGCCGCCGCGCTCGGCATGGACGCGGTGCTGCTCTCCCCGGACTGCGCGGACCCGCTCTACCGGCGTTCCGTGAAGGTCTCCATGGGCGCGGTCTTCTCGGTCCCGTACGCCCGCCTGGAGACCTGGCCCCGGGGCCTGGAAGCGGTACGGGAGGCGGGCTTCAGGCTGCTCGCCCTCACGCCGGCGGACCGGGCCGCCTCCATCGACGACGCGGCGCCGCACAAGCTGGACCGGGTGGCGCTGATGCTCGGCGCCGAGGGGGAGGGCCTGTCGACGCAGGCGCTTCGCGCGGCGGACGAGTGGGTGCGCATTCCGATGGCGCACGGCGTGGACTCGCTGAACGTCGGCGCCGCGGCGGCCGTCGCCTTCTACGCGGTGACGAGCGGCCGCCCGCAGTCGTAGCTTCTGCATGGTGACGAGCGGCTGCCCACAGTCGTGGCTTCGCCGCGATGATGAGCGGCTGCCCGAGGCCGTGGCTTCTGCGCCGTGACGGGCGTCGGCCGCAGCCCTGACCCAGCCGCCCCCGCGGGAGGCTCGGGACCCCGCCCGGCCCGCTCCGCTGCCCGGGCGGCTCCGGCTACCCCTGCAGCGCCTGCGCGGCCGCGATGCCGAGCGCGACGACCAGCGTGACGACCACGAAGACGAAGAGCCGCTGACGCAGCAGCCTCGGGTTGGCGGGCCGGCGACCGGTGGACGTGGAGCGGCCCCCGGACCGGGTGCCCGGCCGGGTGCCGGTGCGCGACTGCTGCCCGCGCGAGCCACCGCCCGTACGGGACGAGGACGGCCGGGAGGCGGAGGGCCGGGAGGCGCCCGGACGGTCCTGGCCGCCCGTGGGCCGGTCCGCGGCCGGCTGCCGCTCCCCGCCCTGCTCCACGGACCGCTCGGTCGTGCGCTCGGTCGTCCGTTCCGTGTACCGCTCCGTGGGCCGGACGGCGCCGCGCTCCTCGACGCGCTCCCGAGGACCGGGCGGCCGGGCGGCGGCGGGCAGGCCCTGGGCCTCCCGCGCGGCGATCTCCTTGAGCCGCATGGACAGCTGGAGGGTGCTGGGCCGCTCCTCGGGGTCCTTCGCGAGACAGGCCCGGACGAGTGGGGCGAGGGCGTCCGGCACGCCGTGCAGATGCGGCTCCTCGTGCACCACCCGGTAGAGCATGACCTCCGAACTGCCGTGTCCGAAGGGGGAGTCGCCCATCGCCGCGTACGCGAGGGTGGCGCCGAGCGAGAAGACGTCCGTGGCGGGCGTGACGACCGCGCCCCGGACCTGCTCGGGCGCGAGGAAGCCGGGCGAGCCGACGGCGGTGCCGACGTGGGTGAGGGTGCTGGCGCCGGTGGCCCAGGCGATCCCGAAGTCGATGATCCTGGGTCCCTTGGGGGAGAGCAGGATGTTCGACGGCTTGAGGTCGCGGTGCACGACACCGGCCTCGTGGACGGCGACGAGCCCTTCCGACAGGGCGGCGCCGATCGCCGCGACGTCGGAGGCCCGCAACGGACCCTCCTCGGCGACCCGGTCGTGCAGGGAGGGCCCGGGCACGTACTGGGTGGCGAACCAGGGGCGCTCGGCCTCCAGGTCCGCGGCCACGAGGCGGGCGGTGCAGCCGCCGCGGATCCGCCGGGCGGCGGACACCTCGCGCGCGAACCGGGACCGGAACTCCTGGTCCTCGGCCAGGTCGGGCCTGATCACCTTGAGCGCCACGCGCTGCCCGCGCCGGTCGGAGCCGAGGTACACGACTCCCATCCCGCCGGCGCCCAGCCTGCGGTGGAGCCGGAACGACCCGACGATCCGCGGGTCCTCGCGCCGGAGCCGCATCATCGCCATGTCCGTCCCCTCGTCCGTTCGACGTGGCACAGCTTACGTAGCCCCGCCCCGGCGTGCTCACAGGCCGCGCCCTCGTCGCCGCATCGATTGTCAGTGCTGAGGGGGACACTTGAGGAGGGGTCAGTCACGCCACTCGCCAACACTCCCTCATATCAAGGACGTTGGAGATCCGTCGTCCCGACACCCCGGTCGCCCGCGCCAAACGTGAGCGACGTCACGCACCGTCTCCGGGGTCTCACCTCCGGCCACCCGGACTCCCTCCGGCCGTGCTGTGGCCATCGCCCGGTCATCTTCCGCCGGACCCCGGCCGTCCCCTCAGGGAAGACCCCCACTCCGGGGCGGCCGTCTCCACCCAGGGGAGTACGCCGAGCGGACGGCCGTCATCCTCCGGGAGGCCCGGAAGCCGGTACGCAGGCAGGACGCCCAGGGGCCCGCCGCTGCCTAGATTGGTTGTCGAGCGGCGGGTGCAGCACTCGTCCCCCGAGGTCACCGCACCCGCCGCGTCCGACACGACAGGAGAGGAACCATGGCGTACCCGGCCCCGCGGTTGAACACCCGCCCTTCGAGCCGCCGTCACCCGCTGGTGGCGACCGCCATGGTCCTCCCTCTCGCGGCCCTGCTCGTGGTCGTCTTCGGCGGCTGGGACGCGGTGGTCACTCAGGCGTCGTCCGTGGGCGTGATGCTGGGGCGCTGAGCGGCGCTCCGGACCCGGGAGAGCGGCCCGGGTCGGGGACATCCGGCCAATCAACCCCGTGGGGACGGGGGTGCGGCGGACGGCAGCGTGTGGCCGGTCAGCTGGGGAGCTGACCGGCCCTCGCGCTTTTCCGGGCCGGGACCTCCCGACCGGCGGAGTACGACGCCGACCCGACGTGCGCGACCCTCGACCGGACGGGACCCGACGCGGCGCGACCCGACCGGAGCCGAAGCGGCGCGACCGGACCTGAAGCGGGCCGCGCCCGACGCGGCCCGACCCGCCCGGACCCGAAGCGGCGGGCCCCGCCGTGGCGCGGCCCGACGAGACCCGACGCGACCCGCGCACGTGGCCCGGCCACGGCCCCCTTCCGCCCTGTGCGGGCCGCCCCCGCGCCCCGCGCACGGCCCCGCGTAGGCTCCCCGCGTGGAGGAGACCGTTCTCGTACAGCTGCACGCGCTCGCGCGGGAGGCCGCGCACCCCGCCGAGGCCCCGCCCTGCCGCTGCCCGGTGGCCCTGCTCGCCGACCGGGACGACGGCACGGTCGTACGGCACGGAGGCCTCGTCCTGAAGGCGCACGCGCCGGAGGGCCACCGGCAGCAGCTGCGGTCGCGCGTCTCGCTCGCGGCGGAGCCCGGCCTGGCGCAGGTCCTCCTCGCACCCCTGCCGGGGCCGCGCGCGGAACTCGACGACCGCCTCCTCACGGCCTGGCCCTACGGCACGCCGGTCGACCCGGACGCGCCCGACGCCGCACCCTGGGAGGAGGCCGCACGGCTGCTCGCCGCCCTGCACCGGACCCCGCCCCCGCCGGGGCTCCCCGCCATGCGCGCTCCGGAGAAGGCGGCGCTCGCCGTGGACCGCATGCGGCGCGCGGCCCCCGCCCATCCGGCCACGGCCACGGTGCTCCGCGCCTGGCGCACCCTCCCCGACCTCCCGGCGCCCCGGGCCCTCTGCCACGGCGACTTCCACCTGGGGCAGCTCGTCCGGCTCGGGCGGCCCGGACCGGAACCGTCCTGGCGTCTGATCGACGTCGACGACCTCGGCGTCGGCGACCCCGCCTGGGACCTGGCGCGCCCGGCGGCCTGGTTCGCGGCCGGCCTGCTGGCGCCCGACGTCTGGTCCCGCTTCCTCGCCGCGTACGAGTCGGCCGGCGGCCCGGCGACCACGAGCCCGGGCGGCGACCCCTGGGCCCGCCTCGACATCCCCGCCCGCGCCCTGACGGTCCAGACCTCCGCGCTCGCCCTCGCGAAGTCCACCGCGGAGGGCCGCCCGCTGGACGAGGTGGAGCAGGTGATGATCGACACCTGCGCCCGAATCGCATCGCTCCGAACCGAGTTGGCTCCGCCGGCGTCCCCCTAAGGTGAGAGCACCATTCGAACGGCAGGGAGTTGAGTCCGCATGCAGTGTCCGAAGTGTCACGCGCCCATGCACACGTACAACCGCAACGGCGTGCAGATAGAGCAGTGCAGCGGTTGCCGGGGCATCTTCCTGGACTACGGGGAGCTGGAGGCGCTGACCCGCCTGGAGTCGCAGTGGGTGCAGGCCCCGCCCGCCCCGCAGGCCTACCCGGCGCAGCCCGCGGCCCCGGCCTGGGGCGCCCCGCACCACGGCGGCCACGGTCACCACGGCGGCCACCACCGCGGCTTCGGGCGGATGCTCTTCTCCTCCTGACGCCGAGCGGGGGCCCCTCCGGGGGCCTGTCCGCACACGACGCACACGAAGAAGCCCCCGGCCGCTGAACGGCCGGGGGCTCTGTCTGGTGCGCGATACTGGGATTGAACCAGTGACCTCTTCCGTGTCAGGGAAGCGCTCTCCCGCTGAGCTAATCGCGCGGGCACACCCGAGGGTGCGGGTACTGCGTGCGCGATACTGGGATTGAACCAGTGACCTCTTCCGTGTCAGGGAAGCGCTCTCCCGCTGAGCTAATCGCGCGGGGGATCCGAAGATCCAGGACCCGAAGGTCCAGTGGACGATACTGGGATTGAACCAGTGACCTCTTCCGTGTCAGGGAAGCGCTCTCCCGCTGAGCTAATCGTCCTTGGAGGTGGAGACGGGATTTGAACCCGTGTAGACGGCTTTGCAGGCCGTTGCCTCGCCTCTCGGCCACTCCACCAGGAGTGAATACGGGGGTTCGGGATGATCCCCCACATCGAGCGGACGACGAGATTCGAACTCGCGACCCTCACCTTGGCAAGGTGATGCTCTACCAACTGAGCCACGTCCGCTTGTCGTTTCCGTTTCGCTTGCGCGTCCCGGCGACGTGTTGAACTCTAGCGGATTCCTGGGCCAGCACAAAAACGCGTTTCCGCAGCGTGCTGACCTGCACCCGCGCCGACGGGTTCGGGAGCGTTCGTACGGCGTTCACTCCACGTGTTCCCGAGGTGGCTCCCGGCGCCTCCTCCGCCCCCTCGGCCGCGTCCGTCCCTCCGGGTCCTCCCGTCCCACTGCTCCCACCGGTCGGGTCGCCCTCGCCGCCCTAGACTCGCCATGTGCACTCCCTCGCTCCTCTGGCCCGCTTCGGCGGCCTCCTCGCCACCGATCTCCGGGACGTCACCCACGACCCCGAGGCCCTGGACTCGTCCGGCTTCTGGGCCGTCGTCGCCGACTTCGAGGGCCGGCTGACCTGCGCGCGCTTCGGTGACGTGCGGCCCGACCCGGTCCCCGCGCCCGTCCCGGGCGCCTGGCGCGGACCGGCGGCCGGCGACTGGACGTCCTCGCTCGACCGCGCCGCGTACACGGAGGGCGTGCGCCGCGTGCGCGAGCACATCGCGCGCGGCGAGGTCTACCAGGCCAACCTCTGCCGGGTGATGTCCGCGCCGCTGCCGGATCCGGCCGGGGCCGACGTCGACGCGCTCACCGCCCTCCTCGCCCGCGGCAACCCCGCCCCCTATGCGGGAACGGTCCGGCTGCCCGCGCACGGCGTGGAGATCGCCACCGCCTCTCCCGAGCTGTACCTGAGCCGCGCGGGCGCGACCGTGGAGTCCGGTCCGATCAAGGGCACCGGCAGGACGGCCGAGGACCTCCTGGAGAAGGACCACGCCGAGAACGTGATGATCGTCGACCTGGTGCGCAACGACCTGGGCCGGGTCTGCGCCACCGGTTCGGTCACCGTGCCCGAGCTGTGCGCCGTCGAACCCCACCCGGGCCTCGTCCACCTGGTGTCCACCGTGCGCGGCGAACTGCGCGCCGGGGCCGGCTGGCGCGACCTGCTCGCCGCGACCTTCCCGCCCGGCTCCGTGACAGGCGCCCCCAAGTCCAGCGCCCTGCGGATCATCGAGGCCCTGGAGACCGTTCCGCGCGGTCCCTACTGCGGCGGCATCGGCTGGGTCGACGCCGACCGGCGCACGGCCGGGCTGGCGGTGGGCATACGCACCTTCTGGATCGACCGTGCCGAGGGCATGCTCCGCTTCGGCACCGGCGCCGGCATCACCTGGGGCTCCGACCCCGAGCGCGAATGGGCCGAGACCGAGCTCAAGGCCGCCCGTCTGGTCGCGATAGCGTCGGGCGCGTACGAGGCGAGCGGAAAGGCCATATCTCGATGAAACTCTGGGTCAACGGCGGACTGCACGACGCGGAGACCGCCCGGGTGTCCGTCCTGGACCACGGTCTCACCGTCGGCGACGGCATCTTCGAGACGGTCAAGGCCGAGCGTGGCGAAACGTTCGCGCTCACCCTCCACCTGGAGCGGCTGACCCGCTCCGCCCGCGGTCTCGGCCTGCCGGACCCGGACCTCGACGAGGTCCGCCGCGCCTGCGCCGCCGTCCTCGAGGCCAACCCGGTGGAGCTCGGCCGGCTCCGCATCACGTACACCGGCGGCCTCTCGCCGCTCGGCTCGGAGCGCGGAGACGCGGGCCCCAGCCTCGTCGTGGCCCTCGGCGAGACGAGCCGGCGCCCGGACTCCACCGCCGTGATCACCGTCCCCTGGACCCGGAACGAGCGCAGCGCCCTCGCGGGCCTGAAGACCACCTCGTACGCCGAGAACGTCGTCGCGCTCGCCCGGGCCCACGAGCGGGGCGCCTCGGAGGCGCTGTTCGGCAACACGGTCGGCCGGCTCTGCGAGGGCACCGGCTCCAACGTCTTCGTGGTGGTCGAGAGCCGCATCCTCACCCCGCCGGTCGCCTCCGGCTGCCTCGCCGGCATCACCCGCGCCCTGGCGGTGGAGTGGACCGGTGCCGAGGAGACCGACCTGCCGCTGGACGTCCTGGAGAGCGCCGACGAGATCTTCCTGACCTCGACCCTGCGTGACGTCCAGGCCGTGCACCGCGTGGACGACCGGCAGCTCGCCGCGGCGCCGGGGCCGGTCACGGCCAAGGCGATGCGGGTCTTCGAGGAGCGCGCGGCGCAGGACCGGGACCCGCGGCTCGGCTGAGCGGCGCCGCGCAAATCCTGATGACGGACGGCGGCGGGGTGGGTAGAACACCAGTGATGACCACGACCCTGCGGCCCTCCGAGCCGCTTCAGCAGTCCGCCGACGGCGGCCGTTCGCGCACCTACGACATCTGCGTGAACAGCCGTCGGGTCGGCTCCGTCCACCTCGCCACGGATCCGGGCTTCGGGGCCGCTCTGGGCGTGATCTCGGACCTCCGGGTCGACGCACCGGACCGGGGCCGCGGCCGGGGCACGGTGGCGGCGCTCGCCTCCGAGGAGGTGCTGCGCTCCTGGGGCTGCAACCAGGTGCGGATCTCGGTGCCCACGGACGCGCCGGGAGCGATGCGGATGGCGGCCTCGCTCGGCTACACCGAGCGCAGCCGGAACATGCTCAAGGAGCTGCCGTCCGAGCCGCCCGCGCTGCCGGAGGGCTTCGTCCACCGCCCGGTGACGGAGGAGGAGTTCGCCGAGTGGTCGGCGCGCTCCATGGACGCCTTCGCGCGGAGCTGGATCGACCGCGGGGTGCCGGAGGAACAGGCGCGCGCCAAGGCCGAGGACAGCCGCCGCCGCTTCCTGCCCCAGGGCCTGGCCACGCCGGGCGTCACCGTGATGGCGGCCGTGCGGGACGAGCGGGTGGTCGGCTATCTGTGGAGCGGCCGGATCGAGCTGGAGCCGGAGCGGTGGACGGGCTTCGTGTACGAGGTCGAGGTCGCCGAGGAGCAGCGCGGCCGGGGGTACGGCCGGGGGCTGATGCTGGTCGCCGAGCGGGCGGCGCTCGCGGCCGGCGAGACCCTGCTGGGGCTGCACGTCTTCGCGGGGAACACCACGGCGATCGGGCTCTACGAGTCGCTGGGCTACCGCACGACCCACCTCAACAGCGCCAAGACGCTGTAGGGGGTGCTTTCGGATCGGGCCGGGTCGAGGAGCGGCGGGCCTCGGGACGCCGGCAGGATCCGGAGGACACGCCCTGTGGCCGGTCCGGCGGTTCGGGGTCCCGGGGCCGCGGCGTCCGCCGCGGCCTCTCCGGCCCGATCCGCCGGAAGGGCTCGGGGCGTGCGGCGCCTCGCCGGTCGTCGTCGGGTCAGCCCTTCAGCAGGCCGTCGGCGATCTCCTCGATGCGCTCGCGCAGGCCGTCCTGGCTCTGGCCGCCGTCGAGGCGCTCGCCGCCGATGACGTACGTGGGCGTGCCGGTGACCTTGATCGCCTTGCCCTCGGCCTCGTCGGCGTCGACGGTCAGCAGGTGCCGGCCGTCGATCAGCGCGGTGTCGAACTCCTCGGCGTCCAGGCCTAGTTCGCCCGCCACCTCCAGGAGCACCGGCTCGCCGCGCTCGCCGAGCTCGGCGGTCCTGGCGAGCAGCGCCTCCGTGTACGCCCAGCCCTTGCCCTGCTCGAAGGCCTCCTCGGCGGCCTGGGCCGCGGCGTAGGCGTGCTTGTGCTTGGGCAGCGGGAAGTGGCGCAGCTGGACGTCGAGGCGCTCGCCGTACTTCGCGCGGAGGGCGCGGACATCGTCGAGGGCCTTGAAGCAGTCGGGGCACTGCAGGTCGAACCAGGCCTCCAGGACGACGGCGGAGGCGGGGGTGGTGGACTCACTCATGGGAAGAGTCTCCCATCCGGTCGTCCCTGGGGGACGACCCGGAGATCTCCCTGATCCGGGGCCCGGGGCATGGCCGGGCGGGGGTGGGGCGGTGCAGGATGGAAGGGACGTATCAGCCGGGACCAGGAGGACCGCATGCTTGCCGAGACCATTTGCTCCGCGGTGGCCGCGGCGGGCCTGGGCATCGCCGCGATCACGGCCTTCCGCAAGCGGTTCCTGGCCGCGGCCCGGATCGCCGCGTACGCGCTGGTGCCGCTGGGCCTGGTGATGACGGGCGCGGTGGAGTGGCTGGCGGAGACGGCCTTCAGCCCGGTCGCCTGGGCCGGCTTCGGCGTGCTGGGCGCGGCGTGGCTGCTCTTCTCGTCCACGCGGGCGATCGAGCGGCGCCGGGCCGGACGGAAGGAGACCGCCGGGGGAGAGGGCCGGACCGCCGTGGCGCCGTCCGCGTCGGCGCCGTCGCTCGGTGCCGGTCAGCGCGGTCCGGCGGCGAAGCCGCGGGCGCAGGCGGCCGACGAGGACTTCAGCGACATCGAGGCGATCCTGAAGAAGCACGGAATTTGACCGGGATCCGACCGCCGTCTGACCGGTTCTGACGCTTCTCGGTCGCGCCCGCCACGGGATGGGGTGAACGGGGCGTGTCGCGGGGTGTGTTGCGGGATCTTGGGGGTGCTCCGTGCCCCATCATCCCCCCGAGATGCTGGATACCTCACGGGACCCCGTCCCCACCCCCACTGCCGCTCCCGCCGACGAGCCGCGCGGCTGCCTGTTCGCGCTCTCCCAGCCGCCGCTGATGATCTTCCTCGGGGTGATCGGCGGTCTGCTGCTCATGGCCGCCCTCCACGACCTCTTCCTGCTGTGAGGCCGGGTGCGGCAGGCAGGCCGGACGGGCTCAGCCCGCGGCTTCCTTGCGGCGGGCGCGGTAGGCGGCGACGTGCAGGCGGTTGCCGCAGGTGCGGCTGTCGCAGTAGCGGCGCGAGCGGTTGCGGGAGAGGTCGACGAAGGCCCGGCCGCAGTCCGGGGCCTCGCAGCGGCGCAGCCGCTCCTGCTCGCCCGCGACCACGATGACGGCGAGCGCCATGCCGCAGTCCGCCGCCAGGTGGTCCGCGACCGAGGCGCCCGGTGCGAAGTAGTGCACGTGCCAGTCGTAGCCGTCGTGGTCGGTGAGCTGCGGCGTGGTGCCGGCCCCCGCGACCAGTTGGTTGATCAGCGTGGCGGCGATCCGGGCGTCGGGCGCCGAGAAGACGGCCGTGAAGCGTTCGCGCACCTCGAGCACGGCGCGCAGGTCGTCCGCTCCGAGCGTGCCCACGTCGCTGATCTTGTGGGCGTGCACGAAGGACTGCAGCGCCTGGACGTCCCCGAGCTCGTCGTCGCGGTCACCCCGCGGGGCGGTGTTCATCAGATCGACGACGGTGTCGAGGGCGATCCGGGTGTCGTGGGGGATCAGCACGATTCGCTCCCTGGCCGGCTGCGGGCGGGCGCCCGCGGAATTGCGCTGACTCTAGCGCGACCCGGAAACGGGCATCGGCGCCCCGCACCGCGCCGGCTGCGCGGTGGGGAGCGCCGATGGTGGAGGTACGCGACTGCCCGCGCGGCGCCGTCTCCCCGAGTCGGACGGCGCCGTGCGGCTGTTGGCCTGGCTCAGCTGTCGGCCAGGATGTGGGAGAGCTCCGTGTCGAGGTCGAAGTGTCGGTGCTCGGTGCCAGGTGGCACGGCAGCGTCGGTCCGCTTCAGGAACGACTCCAGGGCCCGCGCCGGGGCCTCGAGCAGGGCTTCGCCCTCGGGGGAGCTCAGTGCGATGCAGACGACTCCCTGGCCGTGGCTGCGGGACGGCCAGACTCGGACGTCGCCCGTGCCGGTGGGCCGGTGCAGGCCCTCGGCGAGAAGGTCGCGGGCGAAGACCCATTCGACCGTCTCCTCGGCTCCGGTGTGGAAGGTGGCGTGCACGGCATACGGATCGGCCGTGTCATACCGCAGGCCCGCGGGTACAGGCAGTGATGACTCGCTCGACACAACGAGGCGCAGGTGCAGCTCGCAGCTGACCGTGGTGTTCATAAGCGCCAGGGCCTTTCGCTCAGTGTGCGCTCGGGGATTCGCACGTCGGCGAAATCGACATGCCACCTACGGTGCCGTTGTAAACCCCTCTGTCTGTTTTGTGATCGTTCAGGTAGCTCGTCTGGGCGTATGTAACTTTGGGTAATACCGCCATTTCAGCCCGCCGGTCCGGTCCGGTAAGTTGGGGTCATGAATGCGGAGAGTGACGAGCGCACCGGCGAGTCCGCGGCGAACGGGGGCAACGGTGCGGAGAAGCCGGACGTCGCGCCGGCGAACACGGCGGAGAGCGGTTCCGGGAGCACCGAGGAGGCGCCTCTCGGATCGCGGGCGCCGGAGTTCATCAAGGCCCGCCGGACCCTGCACCTGAGCTGGCAGGTCGGCGTCTTCGTCGTCGGCCTGGCCGTCGTCGGCGCCGGCATCGTGATGCTGCCGCTGCCCGGCCCCGGCTGGCTGGTGATCTTCGCGGGCATGGCGATCTGGGCGACCGAGTTCGTCTGGGCCCAGCTGGTGCTGCGCTGGACCAAGCGGAAGGTCACCGAGGCCGCCCAGCGGGCCCTCGATCCCAGGGTCCGGCGCCGGAACATCATCCTCACCACGGTGGGTCTGGTGATCATCGCCGTGCTGCTCGGCATCTACCTGTGGAAGTTCGGCTTCGTCATGCCGTGGAAGATCGACCAATGACCCCGAGGTGGTTCGGGAGGGCCGCTGACATGGGGTAATGTTTGCGGTGCGCCCGGGCGATTAGCTCAGTGGGAGAGCGCTTCGTTCACACCGAAGAGGTCACTGGTTCGAACCCAGTATCGCCCACCACCCGGACCGAGGGCCCGGAGACGATCACCGTCTCCGGGCCCTCGGCGTTCCCCGGGACCCGCGGCCCGGCGCCGCTCAGCGCAGCCGGCCGAGCCGCTCGCGGAGCCTGCGGGCGTCCCGCAGCCGCTGCTCGTACGTCGCACCGACCGCGAGCAGCAGCAGGCCCGCCAGGGCCGGCGGCAGCCAGCGCGGCAGCGCGCCCACCGCCTGCACCACGTACGGCGCGAGCTCGTGCAGCCCGTCCAGGGCCAGCACCGCCCCGCCGAGCAGCAGCGGCGCCTGGAGCCGGAACCGCGCGCCGATCAGCGTCACCCCGAGCGCCGCGACGCCCAGGAGCAGCGGACGCGTCCAGTGCGGGTCGACCCAGGCCGCGAAGAGGCTCGGCACCAGCGTCGCCGCCAGACCCGGCCCGTACGCCGTCCACGACGAGGCCTCCGGGTCGCGGCGCCGTCGCAGCACACCCACCACCAGGGCCGGCACGGTCACCGGCAGCGCGTACGCCTCCGGCGCCGTCACCTCCCAGACCGCCAGCCGCACCCACGTGGCGAGCAGGAACAGCGCCGCCGCGACCCACGAGGCGACCGGGCGCCGCTCGGGCCGTACCGCCGTCGCCGCCGCGACCACCCCGCCGAGCGCCAGCGCGAGCGCGAGCAGCGCGGGCCGCCCGACCGTGAGGACCGTCGCGCACAGCCCCACCGCCGCGCCCGTGGCCTCCACCGCCACGGCCACCGGGTGCCGCCGCAGCCACCCGCCGACGCCGGCCGTCCCGGCCGGCACCGCCAGCAGCACGAGACCGCTCACCGCCGGCCCGAACCCGGCGGCCGCCGCCCCGGCACCGGCCAGACCCGCCACCGCCAGCACCGCCGCGCAGGCCCCGACCAGCCGCCGGGCGCCGTCGCCCACCACCGCGACCCCGCCGAACAGGACCGCGAGCACCCCCAGCACCGCGAACGTCGCCCCCTGCGTGTCCAGCCCCAGGGCCACCGCCCCGGCCGCGGACCCGAGCCCGCACGCGAACGCGAGCCGGCCCACGACCGCCGAGGGCTCCACGCCCCGCAGCAGCACCCCGGGCCGCACCGCGATCGCCAGTGCCCCGGCCGTGGCCGCCAGCTGGACCGCCGGCGTCACCGCGTACGACAGCTCCAGGGACACCGGCAGCGAGGTGAGCAGCGCCCACACCAGCAGCAGCACCCCGGCGCGGGCCCACGCGCGGGGCACCACCGCGAGGGCCACGGCCGCGAGCGACAGCACCAGCGAGGCGGTCGCGGGATACCCGGTCAGGACAGGAGCGGAGTGCTCGCCCGACCACACCGCCGTCCGCCGGGCCAGCGGCCCCAGCAGTCCCGCCGCCACCGGCGGCACCGCCCACGCCACGGCGAGGCCGAGCACGCCGCCGCCCGCGAGGGCGAGCCCGTTCCGCACCGCACCCGGCGACGACGGGGAGCCGGCGGCCCCGGCACCTCCGCCCCCGCGGAGGCTCCGGATCCCGCCGGCCCCCCACGCCCCGGCCGCCAGGACCACGCCGCCCAGCGCGTAGCCGGGGACATCCCAGGCCTCCGGCAGGACGGCCCGCAGCAGGCCGCCCGCCGCGGCGACCACCGCGAGCCCCGCTCCCACGGCGGAGGCGAGCGCGGAGCCGCGGTGGCGCACCGCGAGGAACAGCAGCACCGCGGCGCACGCGAGGAGCAGCGGAGCCCCGCGCAGCGGAGTCTCGAAGGACAGGAACAGACCCGTGAGCAGCGCCCAGCCGCCCAGGCCGGCCGCTCCCACGCCCGCCGTCACCCGCACCGGCAGCGGCCCGGCCCACAGCACGGCCACGAGGTCCAGGACCGCCGTCGCGAGCGCCGCCCACGCGAAGGGGACGACACCGCCGCCGGCGGCCAGCACTCCGAGGGGGAGCGGCAGTTGGGCGGCGGCCACGGCGGCCGGAAGCGGGATCCGCAGCCGGCCCAGGGCGGAGCCGTACGCCGCCCAGACACCCGCGAGAACCGCCGACGCCGCCGCCGCGTACCCGGGTCCGTCTGTCTCCGGCAGTGCCACCCGGTGCAGGGCGTAGGCGTCGAGCACCGTCAGGACCAGGCCGAGCGCCGCCACCGACTCCGCCGTCGACCGCAGCCCGCGGCGCAGCAGGACCACCGGGGCCGACAGCGCGGCCGAGGTCACGGCCGCCAGGACCGCGGACCGGCCGCCGATGCCCATCGAGCCCCAGCTGACCAGAGTGAAGACCAGCGCGGCGACGGTCAGCAGCACCCCGCCCAGCGTGAGCAGCACGTTCTGCGTGCCGCGCGGCGTCGCCTCGGGCCGGGGCGCCCGGGGCGTGCCCCAGGGCGCAGGGGCGGGCGGCTGCGGCACCGGCACGGCGACCCGCTGCGCGTTCAGCACCCGCAGGAGCCAGTCCCGGCGGACGAGCAACTGCGCCCGGCGCGCGTCGAGCCGGGCCAGTTCGCGGTCGACGAGCACCAGCTCTTCCGCGGGAGGCAGGGAGGATTCCATAGCCGGAGTGTGGCGCCGGACACAGGGAGACGGGATGCGCGCGCGTACTCAGATCCGGGCCTGAGTAGCCCACACTGGGCCCATGGACTGGTGCCGCTACCGCTTCCGCAGCATCTGGCTGCTCGCCGCGCCGCCCGACGCCGTCTACGCCGTCCTGGAGCGGGGCGAGGAATACCCGCGCTGGTGGCCCCAGGTCCGCGAGGTCGTCCCCGCCGACGACGGCACCGGCACCGCCCGTTTCCGGTCCCTCCTCCCGTACGAGCTCGTGGTCACCGCCGAGGCCCTGCGCCGCGACCCGGCCGCCGGCGTCCTGGAGGTCGGGATGAGCGGCGACCTGGACGGCTGGGCGCGCTGGACCCTCACCGCGCAGGGCGCCGGCACCCGTGCCCTGTACGAGCAGGAGGTCGAGGTCCGCAGCCCGCTGATGCGCGTGCTCGGCATCCCAGGCCGGCCGCTGTTCCGCGCCAACCACGCCCTGATGATGCGCGGCGGACGCCGCGGACTCGCCGCCCACCTGCGGGCCTCGCCGCCGCCGGTTTGAACGAAGCCCCGTCGGGCCTGTATGGTTCAACGCGTTGCCCGGGCGATTAGCTCAGCGGGAGAGCACTTCGTTCACACCGAAGGGGTCACTGGTTCGATCCCAGTATCGCCCACCGGGAGAGGCCGGTCCGTCAGATGACGGACCGGCCTCAGCCGTTTCCGGCGGGGTCATGCCGCCGTCCGCAGCTCCGGACGCAGCGGCCAGGCCGGGTCGACCGTCTCGGGGGTGCCCTGCCGGGCGAACCAGGCCTGCAGCCCGCGGGCCTGCGCCGCGTGCCACACCGCCTGCAGGGTGTGCAGCTCCGCCGGCGTCAGCCGTTCGAGCCGGGCGGTGAACCGCCGCCCCACCGCCCGGACGACCTCCATCGCCGCCTGCGCGTCCGCCGCCGCGTCGTGTGCGCCGTCCAGGGTCACCCCGTACTGCTCGCACAGGTCCGTGAGCGTCCGCCGGCCCTTGCGGTAGCGGTCCAGGTGCTTGTCCAGGACCCGCGGGTCGAGGACGCACAGCGGCACGTGCTCCGTGTAGCGGGCCAGCGAGGACGCGCGATGGCGGCGCAGCTCGCGGTCCAGGATCGTCAGGTCGAACGGTGCGTTCATCACCACCAACGGGCGTCCCGCCGCGCTCTGTTCCGCTATCGCCCGGGCCAGTTCCTCCATCACGGGGGACGGCCACCGCCCGTTGCGCTGCAGATGATCGTCCGTCAGGCCGTGTACGGCGGTGGCCCCGGGCGGCACCGGCACGCCCGGGTTCACCAGCCAGCGCGTCACCCGCGGCCGCATCCCCGCCGCGTCCTGGACGACGAGGGCGGCGGACACGATCCGGTCCGCCTCGACGTCCACTCCCGTGGTCTCCGTGTCGAATGCCGCCAGGGGCCCTTCGTACCAGTGCGTCGTCATCCCCGAACTCCTCGCACGTGCGCGGCAGATGGCCATCCCCCTGCCCGAATCGTTGATACCCGGGCTGTTTGCGCCGTACGCGGACCGGTCACAACACAGGTGACGGGGAAGGGAATTGACATGGCGCTCGCCCAGCCCGAGTCGGATGGGCTGCCGCCCCAGCGGGCAGCACCGCTGCGCGGCTCACTCGCCACCACCGCCTGCATGGAGACCCTTCAGGTGGGGTACCTCCACGCGGTCGCGGCGGCGGCGGGCTGCTCGCTGTCGCAGCCGTTTCCGGACAACGGCATCGACTGGCACGTGAGCCACAGCGCTCCCGGTCACACCGTCGACGACGAGGTGACCATCAAGGTGCAGCTGAAGTGCACCTACCAGCTACCGCCGCGACCGTCCGGGGACACGACCGGGTCCTTCGCCTTCACGCTCGACAACGAGCACCTGGTGAAGCTCGCGCGCACCCCCGTCGCGGTCCACAAGATCCTGGTCGTGATGCTCGTGCCGCGCGACCGGGAGGACTGGCTGCGCGCCGGGCACGACCGGCTCGACCTGCGCCACTGCTGCTACTGGATCAACCTGGCCGGGCACCCGGTCACGGGACGGCGCAGGACCACCGTGCGCATCCCGACGGCACGGATCTTCGACGACCGGGCGCTCTGCGAGATCATGGCCCGGGTCGGCGTGGGAGGGAGACCCTGATGCACCGGCCGACCGACGAACCCGAGGACGGGGCCGGTCACGGCCCCGACCGGGGCCTCCCGCCCGCCCACTCCGGCCCGCCCGCCTTCCGGCCCCAGCCGCACCCCGCCCCCGGCGAACTGCCCGGCCACTGGACCGGCGTCCCCGCCGCGCCCGTCGGGCCCTGGGCCGACGCCGCCGAGTCACCCGACCCGGGCGGCGTCGACCCACGGGTCCTCGGTGCGCTGCTCGCCCGGCACGGCTGGCGCCGCCGCGGCGGCGCCGTCGGCCGCTACAGCCGCTGGTCGCCCCCCGGACCCGCGGCGGGCAGCCGCGGCACCAGCCTCCTCGTACCGGAGAGCCGCGCCTTCCCCGACTGCGAGGACCTCATCGGCGAGGCGCTGACCGCCCTCGCCCGCAGCGCCGACCCCACCGCCCGCGAGGTACTCACCGGCCTCGCCGTCCCCAGCGACGAGATCCGCTGGTGGCGCGACGTGCCGCCGGGCCCGGCCGGGCCGGTGCCCTGGAGCGTGCAGGAGCAGCTGAGGACCGCCGCGCGCGGCGTGCTGCTCGCCGGCGCCCTCGCCGTCCGCGGCCGCGCCGGCTACCACGGGGCCCGGCACCGGCGGCAGGCGCAGGCGTCCCTGGAGTCCGTCGTCATGGGCGCGGCGCCGGGCGGCCGCGGCCTGACCGCCTTCCTGCCCGTCACCCCCGGCCGGGCCGTCTCGGTGCGGCTCTACCACGCGCTGTACGCCGCCCGGGAGGCCGTCGACTACCGGCGCGCGACGGGCGGCATGGAGGCCTTCGACACCGCCGTCGAGGCCGGCGTGAGCCGCGAGCTCACCGACGCCCTGGTCGGGCTGGTGCGCGGCACCGAGGGCGCGAGCATCGCCCTCGCATGGTCCCCGGCGGCCGGGACGCCGGCGGGCTGCGCCGCCCGCCCCGAACCCGTCGAGTTCTCGCCCGGCGACCTGCCGGCGCTGCGCGAGGCCGGCGCCCGCTATCTGCGCGACGAGCCGGCCGTACCGGTACGGATCACCGGCGCCGTGGTCCGCATGCGCCGCTCCGGCCCGCGCGGCCAGGGCACCGTGCGCCTGCGCGTCCTCGCCGGCGCCGAGGTCGGCCACGTCCGGGTCACCCTCGACGAGGAGGCCTACCGCACCGCCGGCCACGCCCACCTCGTCGGCCTGCCCGTCCGGGTCACCGGCCGCCTGGAGAGCCGCGGCGGCTTCCGCCGCCTGACGGACGCCACCGGCCTCGTACCGGTGCAGGTGGACGACGCCGAACGGGACCGGCTGATGAAGTCGCTCCGCGACCCGGACTTCTTCGAGGAGGCGTGCGGGCCCGGCGACGACTGAGGGCCGGCGGGGCGCCCCGGGTAGGATCAAGGCTGCGCGGCACCTCGTCTCTGCCGCGCACCGTTGGCGCCGGCACCTCGTGTCTGCCCGCGCCCCTATGTATGGAGCACCCGTGTCTGAAGTCCGTGTGACCGTCCGGTCCGCCTCAGGTTCAGAGGAGAGGACGGTGAGCGCGGGCACCACGGCCGGCGCCCTGTTCGCCGACGACCGCACCGTCATCGCCGCCCGGGTCGCGGGCGAGCTGAAGGACCTGTCGTACGAGCTCGCCGAGGGCGATGCCGTCGAGGGCGTGGAGATCTCCTCCGAGGACGGTCTGAACATCCTGCGCCACTCCACCGCGCACGTGATGGCCCAGGCCGTGCAGGAGCTCTTCCCCGAGGCCAAGCTGGGCATCGGCCCGCCGGTCCGCGACGGCTTCTACTACGACTTCGACGTCGAGAAGCCGTTCACGCCCGAGGATCTCAAGGCCATCGAGAAGAAGATGCAGGAGATCCAGAAGCGCGGTCAGCGCTTCTCCCGTCGTGTGGTGACCGACGAGGCCGCCCGCGAGGAGCTCGCCGACGAGCCGTACAAGCTGGAGCTCATCGGCATCAAGGGCGCCGCGTCGACCGACGACGGCGCGAACGTCGAGGTGGGCGGCGGCGAGCTGACCATCTACGACAACCTGGACGCCAAGACCGGTGACCTGTGCTGGAAGGACCTCTGCCGCGGTCCGCACCTGCCGACCACCCGGAACATCCCGGCGTTCAAGCTGATGCGCAACGCCGCCGCCTACTGGCGCGGCAGCGAGAAGAACCCGATGCTCCAGCGCATCTACGGCACCGCGTGGCCGTCGAAGGAGGAGCTGAAGGCCCACCTCGACTTCCTCGCCGAGGCCGAGAAGCGCGACCACCGCAAGCTCGGCAACGAGCTCGACCTGTTCTCCATCCCGGACGAGATCGGCTCCGGTCTCGCCGTCTTCCACCCCAAGGGCGGCATCATCCGCCGGGTCATGGAGGACTACTCGCGCCGCCGGCACGAGGAGGAGGGCTACGAGTTCGTCTACTCGCCGCACGCGACCAAGGGCAAGCTCTTCGAGAAGTCCGGCCACCTCGACTGGTACGCCGAGGGCATGTACCCGCCCATGCAGCTCGACGAGGGCGTGGACTACTACCTCAAGCCCATGAACTGCCCGATGCACAACCTGATCTTCGACGCGCGCGGGCGCTCCTACCGTGAGCTGCCGCTGCGCCTGTTCGAGTTCGGCACCGTGTACCGGTACGAGAAGTCGGGCGTCGTGCACGGCCTCACCCGGGCCCGCGGCTTCACGCAGGACGACGCGCACATCTACTGCACCCGCGAGCAGATGGCGGACGAGCTCGACAAGACGCTCACCTTCGTCCTCAACCTGCTGCGCGACTACGGTCTGACCGACTTCTACCTGGAGCTGTCCACCAAGGACCCGGAGAAGTACGTCGGCTCCGACGAGGTGTGGGAGGAGGCCACCGCGGTCCTCCAGCAGGTCGCCGAGAAGCAGGGCCTCCCGCTCACCCCCGACCCGGGCGGCGCCGCGTTCTACGGCCCGAAGATCTCCGTGCAGGCGCGCGACGCCATCGGCCGCACCTGGCAGATGTCGACCGTGCAGCTCGACTTCAACCTGCCGGAGCGCTTCGACCTGGAGTACACCGCCCCCGACGGCACCAAGCAGCGACCGGTCATGATCCACCGCGCGCTCTTCGGCTCGATCGAGCGCTTCTTCGCGGTGCTCCTGGAGCACTACGCGGGCGCGTTCCCGGCCTGGCTGGCCCCGGTGCAGGCGACCGGCATCCCGATCGGCGACGCGCACGTCGACTACCTGCAGGAGTTCGCCGCCAAGGCGAAGAAGCAGGGGCTGCGCGTGGAGGTCGACGCCTCCTCGGACCGGATGCAGAAGAAGATCCGCAACGCGCAGAAGCAGAAGGTCCCGTTCATGATCATCGCGGGCGACGAGGACATGGCCAACGGTGCCGTCTCCTTCCGCTACCGCGACGGCTCGCAGGAGAACGGCGTCCCCGTCGACGAGGCCATCGCCAAGATCGCCAAGATCGTCGAGGACCGCGTCCAGGTCTGACGGCCCGCCGTACGCCGACCTGACGGACTCAGGAGGCCCCCGGGAAATCCCCCGGGGGCCTCTTCTCGTCGTCCCGGGTGAACGCCTGGATCAGCCAGGACGAGAAGGAACCCGTCACGGCGCCGAGCAGGGCAAGGCCGCAGCCCATCATGCCCACCGCCGTGAGACGCCCGAGCGGCGTCACCGGGACCACGTCCCCGTAGCCGACCGTCGCCAGGGTCGCGCACGCCCACCACACCGCGTCCCCGAAGGTCCGGATCGCGGAGCCCGGGGCGTCGTACTCGACCTCGTAGACGGTCAGCGCGCCCGCGAAGCCGAGCAGGCCGGCCGTCATTCCCGCGTACGCCATGACCCGGGCGTGGAGCGTGAGCCGGGGCTGGTCGTGGCGGCGCTGCATCCGGTCGTAGACGCTCACGATCCGCAGCGGGCGCAGCAGCGGCAGGATCAGCACCACCGTGTCGAGGAAGTGGTGGCGGACGAAGCGGAGCAGGCCGAGGCCGCTCAGCCGGAGCCGTACGACGTAGTCCACCAGGAACACGGCCCACGAGGCGAAGGTCAGCGCGAGACACAGGTCGCGCACGCCCGAGGGCAGATGGTGACCGAGGATCCGCACCGCGTAGGCGGCGAGAAAGACCAGGGCCGTCACCGTCAGCGGGGTCTCCATCCAGCGGTCCCAGCGCTCCTGCGCGGGCGGGATCGGTGGCCTGACTCTCATCCGATCAGCATGGCCCCTGCATGGATCCTCCGCCCCGGCGACACGTTCCGAACGGGCGAAGCAATATGCTGCACAGCATGACGACTGAGCCGGAGCAGCAGATCGGAGTGGGAACGCAGGACGCGTTCCAGCGCCTGTGGACGCCTCACCGGATGGCGTACATCCAGGGCGAGAACAAGCCGACCGGGCCGGGTGCCGAGGACGGCTGTCCGTTCTGCACGATCCCGTCGAAGTCGGACGAGGACGGTCTGGTGATAGCGCGCGGCGCGAGCGTGTACGCGGTGCTGAACCTCTACCCGTACAACGGCGGCCATCTGATGGTGGTCCCGTACCGGCACGTCGCCGACTACACCGACCTCGACGCGGCCGAGACGGCCGAGCTCGGCGAGTTCACCAAGCGGGCCATGGTCGCGCTGCGCGCCGCCTCGGGCGCGCACGGCTTCAACATCGGCATGAACCAGGGCACGGTCGCGGGCGCCGGGATCGCCGCGCACCTGCACCAGCACGTCGTTCCGCGCTGGGGCGGCGACACCAACTTCATGCCGGTGGTCGGCCACACCAAGGTGCTGCCGCAGCTGCTCGCCGACACCCGGAAGATGCTGGCCGACGCCTGGCCGGCCGGCATCTGATCCGCGTCCGCTCCGCGGGGCCCTCTCCGCGGACGACGCCTCACGCGTCGTAGAGGTCGGCCTTCTTCGGGCCGGGGTCCTGGATGCCGCCGCTCAGGATCAGCGAGCGGGCGCTGAAGCGCTCGGTGTCCACGCCGTGATCGTCGAGCACCCTGATGGTCGCGGCGTGCACCGCCCGCAGCACCGGGGTCGCCGTACGGATCGCGTCGTCCGCCATGAAGCGGTGCCGCCAGGGCTGGCCGGCCCAGGCGTGCCGCAGGCCGAAGGGCTCCGGCAGGACCAGCTTGCCGCCGAGGAAGTCGAGCACCGGCGGGAACCAGGTGAGCGGCGCGCGGACCGCCTGGCGCACGACGTCGTCCGTGTCGGTCAGCGGCAGCTTGATCTCCCGGGTCTCCCAGAACCTGACGGTCTTGGAGACCTCCTTCGTCTTCGCCTTCGGCTTCGTGGTGAACAGGCCGTGCACCGGGCCGAGGGCGTGGCCGGTGACCTCGACGCGCAGGGTGTGGTGGAGCGAGGTGACCGTCACCATCATGGTGAGGACCAGCTGACCGTCCCAGAGCGTGAACTGGACCCCCAGGTAGTGCCGGTTCCCGCTGCCGAACTGCTGGTCGTTGCAGATGCGCTGTATCTCGTGCGGCTTCACCTGGAAGTGCACGACGTTCTCACCCTCGGGGCGGGCGACCTCGTCGGCGCCCTCGCCGACCGGCGAGACGATCCAGTGCTTCACGGTCGGCTTGGGGAAGCCGGTCTTCAGCGAGCCGCGTTCCAGGAGCGTCAGCTCGGTGTGGATCTGGCGGACGACGTCCCAGGCGCGGAAGTCGTGGATCTCCTTGCCGTCGCGGGGCACGAGCTCCTCGGCGAGGGTCCAGCTGCCCCAGCGGGTGCCCATGCCCAGTATTCCCTTGGGGCCCGCGTAGAAGACGACGTTGGACTGCTGCTCGGCGCCCAGCTTCTCCAGGTTGAGGCGGAGCTCCTCGGCGGTCTTCTCCGTCGGGTCCTTCGGCACCGCCTCGGGGACGGCGGCGCCGAGGCCGCCGCCGCTGAGCAGCGCGGTCCAGCGCTCGCGCAGGTCCTGCGCGGTCTTCTCGCAGATCCGGCGGGCCAGGAACCAGCCGACGACGGGCGCCACGATCATGGCGCGCAGGTAGTTCGGCAGCAGCCCGTCGAAGGGCAGCTTGAGGAGCACGAGCAGGGCGAGGAAGCCGGCCGCGACGAGCAGTGCGGTGCCGACGGCGCTGGTGCGCTTGTTCTCGGAGCCCGCGGCGATCCGGCGCAGCTGGATCACGCCGAGCCAGATCAGCAGGCCGGGCAGGAACAGCACGCCGAAGAGGAAAGTGACCAGGGTCAGCTTGATGTCGCGCTGCTTGCGGATGCCGGTGGCGGCCAGGCAGTGCTCGACCACCGGCTGGGGGTCCGCGCCGAAGGACTGGATGAGGGGCTTGCGGGCGCCGCCGAGCATGCGGACCTGGACGGCGCGGGAGAAGGCCTCGCCGAGGTCGGGACGGAAGAGCTTCTTCCACTTCCCTTCCTTGACGGTCGACTTGTGCCACTCGCTGTTGGCGTCGAGGATCACCTCGACCGGGCTGTCGCGGTACGCGGCGGAGGCGAGCGCATGGGTCGCCGCCGTCTGTGCGTCCGATCCCTGAAGGGGAACCTGCGCCCCGGGTCCGAAACTGCCGATCGTCACTGCCGCCCCCATCACCACGGTTCCTGTGCGGGCTGTTCCCAACTGCCGCGCCCCGCACACCTTCTGAGCTGGGCACCACAGCGTAACCGGGTGGCGACGCATGCGTCACCGGAGCGTGCGGGGTCGGCCGAATGCGCGGGGGGTCGGCCGAATGCCGCCCGCCGGAGGGGAGTCGGGCGGACGGCACCGGCTGTCACCGTGTCAGCTACGCGCCCTTCTCCGCCTGTTGGCGGACCTTGTCCGCCATGTGCGGCGGCATCGCCTCGTGCCGGGCGTACGAGCGGTCGAAGCTGCCCGTGCCGTGCGAGACGGAACGCAGGTCGACCGCGTACCGCCCGATCTCGATCTCAGGCACCTCCGCGCGCACCACGGTCCGGCCCGAGCCCGCCTGCTCGGTGCCGACCACGCGGCCGCGCCGCCCCGACAGGTCGCTCATCACCGCGCCCACGTACTCGTCCGGCACCAGCACGGCCACCTCCGCGACCGGCTCCAGGAGGTGGATCGCCGCGTCGGCCGCCGCCTCCCGCAGGGCCAGCGCGCCGGCCGTCTGGAAGGCCGCGTCGGAGGAGTCCACCGAGTGCGCCTTGCCGTCCCGCAGGGTGACCCGGATGTCGACCAGCGGATAGCCGGCGGCCACGCCACGGGCCGCCTGCGCCCGTACGCCCTTCTCGACGGACGGGATGAACTGGCGCGGCACGGCGCCGCCGACCACCTTGTCGACGAACTCGATGCCGCTGCCCGGCGGCAGCGGCTCCACGTCGATCTCGCAGATCGCGTACTGGCCGTGCCCGCCCGACTGCTTCACGTGCCGGCCGCGCCCGGCCGAGGGGCCGCCGAAGGTCTCGCGCAGCGACACCTTGTGCGGCACCGTGTCGACCTGCACGCCGTACCGCCCGCGCAGCCGCTCCAGGGCAACGTCCGCGTGCGCCTCGCCGAGACACCACAGGACGACCTGGTGGGTGTCCTGGTTCTGTTCGAGCCGCATCGTCGGATCCTCGGCGACCAGGCGGGCGAGGCCCTGCGAGAGCCGGTCCTCGTCGGCCTTGCTGTGCGCCTCGATCGCGAGCGGCAGCAGCGGCTCCGGCATCGTCCACGGCTCCATCAGGAGCGGCTCGTCCTTCGCGGAGAGCGTGTCGCCGGTCTCGGCACGCGCCAGCTTGCCGACGCAGGCCAGGTCGCCCGCGACGCAGTGCGCGAGGGTGCGCTGCTGTTTGCCGAACGGGGAGGTCAGCGCGCCGACCCGCTCGTCGACGTCGTGGTCCTCGTGGCCCCGGTCGGCCAGCCCGTGGCCGGAGACGTGCACGGTCTCGTCGGGCCGCAGGGTGCCGGAGAAGACCCGTACCAGCGAGATCCGGCCGACGTACGGGTCGGAGGAGGTCTTCACGACCTCGGCGACCAGCGGACCGTCCGGGTCGCAGGTCACCGCCGGGCGTGGCCGGCCCTCCGGTGTGGTCACGGCCGGCGCCTCGCGCTCGAGCGGGCTGGGGAAGCCGCCGGTGACCAGTTCGAGCAGCTCGACCGTGCCGAGGCCCTGCTTCCCGCCGTCGGTCGCCGGCGCCGCGGCGAGCACGGGGTGGAACGTGCCGCGCGCGACCGCCTTCTCGAGGTCGTCGATCAGGGTCTTGAGGTCGATGTCCTCGCCGCCGAGGTAGCGGTCCATGAGGGTCTCGTCCTCGCTCTCGGCGATGATCCCCTCGATCAGCCGGGCCCTGGCCTCCGCGATCAGCGGCCGCTGGGTCTCGTCGGGCGGATCCTCCCGGCGCGTGCCGGTGGAGTAGTCGAAGATCCGCTCCGTGAGCAGCCCCACCAGACCCGTGGCGGGCGCGTGGCCGTCGGCGCCCTCGGCGCCGCGCACGGGCAGGTACAGCGGGAGCACGGCGTCGGGATCGTCGCCGCCGAAGAGGGAGCCGAGGAGCTCGGTCAGCCGGGTGAAGTCGGTGCGTGCCGTGTCGAGGTGGGTGACGACGATCGCCCGGGGCATGCCGACGGCGGCGCACTCCTCCCACACGGCGCGGGTCGAGCCGACCACCGCGTCGGCCTCCTGCGCCGCCGAGACGACGAAGAGGGCCGCGTCCGCCGCGCGCAGACCGGCCCTCAGCTCCCCGACGAAGTCGGCGTATCCGGGTGTGTCCAAGATGTTGATCTTGTAGCCGCCCCATTCGACCGGGACGAGCGAGAGCTGTACGGAACGCTGCTGGCGGTGCTCGATCTCGTCGTAGTCGGAGACCGTCGCGCCGTCCTCGACCCGTCCGGCCCGGTTGACCGCTCCGGCGGTCTGCGCCAGGGCCTCGACGAGGGTCGTCTTTCCCGATCCGCTGTGGCCGACCAGCACCACGTTCCGTACGGCCGAGGGCCGGTCGGCCGTTGGAGCCCTGCCGGCGGCTCCGGAGTGGGGGTTCGCCTTGTCGCCCATGATTTCTTCCTCCCGACTGCTGCGTACTGCTCGGCGGTGAGGTGGGGGGCGGGCGCGGGGGACTCGCCCGCGGTTGTCCTTCGAGCTTTGCACCGACGTCATGGTGCGTCCATACGTCGTACGCGCGCGGGGCGTGTGGACGGCAGGGAGGGGTACGCGCGCGGAGCGTGGGGACGGCAGGGAGGGGTACGCGCGCGGAGCGTGTGGACGGCGGGAGGAGGCACGCGCGCGGAGGGCGTGGAGGGCGGGGCGGGGCACGCGGCGGGGCGTGTGGACGGCTGAGGGGGCACGCCGTGCCCGTCCTCCAGGGGTCGCCGACGCCACAGGCGGGTGCCGCCGCTCCCGCGGGGGCCCGCGTGGCTACGATGGGTGAGCCGGTGGTCGTAGGGGCCGCGCGGCCCACGAACCTCGGGAAGGCCTCAAGGCCATGCTGAACAAGTACGCGCGTGCGTTTTTCACGCGTGTCCTCACACCGTTCGCCGCGTTTCTGCTCCGTCGGGGCGTCAGCCCCGACACCGTCACGCTCATCGGCACCGCCGGGGTCGTGGCCGGCGCCCTGGTCTTCTTCCCCCGCGGCGAGTTCTTCTGGGGCACGATCGTCATCACGCTGTTCGTCTTCTCGGACCTCGTCGACGGCAACATGGCCCGGCAGGCCGGCCTCTCCAGCCGCTGGGGCGCCTTCCTCGACTCGACGCTCGACCGGGTCGCCGACGGGGCCATCTTCGGCGGCTTCGCGCTCTGGTACGCGGGCGGGGGCAACGACAACGTGCTCTGCGCGGTCGCGATCTTCTGCCTCGCCAGCGGCCAGGTGGTCTCCTACACGAAGGCGCGCGGCGAATCGATTGGCCTGCCGGTCGCCGTCAACGGCCTGGTCGAGCGCGCGGAACGGCTGGTGATCTCGCTGGTCGCGGCCGGCCTCGCCGGGCTCCACGCGTTCGGCGTGCCCGGCATCCAGGTGCTGCTGCCCATCGCGCTGTGGATCGTGGCGGTCGGTTCGGCGGTGACCCTCGGGCAGCGGGTCGTGACCGTACGCAGGGAGGCCGCGGAGGCCGACGCCTCCGCACGGGGGAGCGAGGCGACATCGTGAGCGTCAGGGACAGCGTGACCGACGGCCTGTACGGGCTCGGCTGGGCCACGGTGAAGAAGCTGCCCGAGCCGGTGGCGAGGGGCCTCGGCCGGCGGATCGCCGACGTGGCGTGGAAGCGGCGCGGCAAGAGCGTGCTGCGCCTGGAGTCCAACCTCGCCAGGGTCGTGCCCGACGCCACGCCCGAGCGGCTGGCTGAGCTGTCGAAGGCCGGCATGCGCTCGTACATGCGCTACTGGATGGAGTCCTTCCGGCTGCCCACCTGGAGCAAGGAGCGGGCCGCCGGCAGCTTCGACCCGAAGGACGTCCACCACCTGACGGACGCCCTCGCCTCCGACCGGGGCGTCATCCTCGCGCTGCCGCACATGGGCAACTGGGACCTCGCCGGCGTGTGGGTGACCCGCGCGCTGGGCGTTCCGTTCACGACCGTCGCCGAGCGGCTCAAGCCCGAGTCGCTGTACGACCGGTTCGTCGCCTACCGCGAGTCCCTCGGCATGGAGGTGCTGCCGCACACCGGTGGCGCCGCGTTCGGCACGCTGGCGCGGCGGCTGCGGGCCGGCGGCCTGGTCTGCCTGGTCGCCGACCGGGACCTGTCCGCCTCCGGCGTCGAGGTCTCGTTCTTCGGCGAGAAGGCGCGGATGCCCGCGGGGCCCGCGATGCTCGCGCAGCAGACGGGCGCGCTGCTGCTGCCGGTGACGCTCTGGTACGACGACACCGACGTCATGCGGGGCCAGGTGCACGCACCTCTGGACGTACCCGAGTCAGGTACCCGGGCTGAGAAGACGTCCTCCATGACACAGGCCCTCGCCGACGTCTTCGCCGGGGGCATCGCCGAGCACCCGGAGGACTGGCACATGCTGCAGCGGCTGTGGCTCGCCGACCTGGAGGAGCGCGTGGAGGAGCAGCGCGAAGGGGAGCAGCGCACTTGAGGATCGGCATCGTCTGCCCGTACTCCTGGGACGTGCCGGGCGGCGTCCAGTTCCACATCCGCGATCTCGCGGAGCACCTGATCAGGCTGGGCCACGAGGTCTCCGTCCTCGCGCCCGCCGACGACGAGACGCCGCTGCCGCCGTACGTGGTGTCGGCGGGGCGCGCCGTGCCCGTGCCGTACAACGGCTCCGTGGCGCGGCTCAACTTCGGCTTCCTGTCGGCGGCGCGGGTGCGTCGCTGGCTGCACGAGGGCACCTTCGACGTGGTCCACATCCACGAGCCGACGTCGCCGTCGCTCGGCCTGCTCACCTGCTGGGCGGCGACCGGGCCGCTCGTGGCCACCTTCCACACCTCCAACCCGCGCTCGCGGGCGATGATCGCCGCGTATCCGATCCTCCAGCCGGCGCTGGAGAAGATCAGCGCGCGCATCGCGGTCAGCGAGTACGCGCGGCGGACGCTGGTCGAGCACCTCGGCGGCGACGCGGTCGTCATCCCGAACGGCGTCGACGTCGACTTCTTCGCCCGGGCGGAGCCCAAGAAGGAGTGGTCCGGAGGCACCCTCGGCTTCATCGGGCGGATCGACGAGCCGCGCAAGGGCCTGCCGGTCCTCATGCGGGCCCTGCCGAAGATCCTCGCCGAGCGGCCGGACACCCGGCTGCTCGTCGCCGGGCGCGGCGACGAGGAGGAGGCCGTCGCCTCGCTGCCGCGCGAGATGCGTTCCAGGGTCGAGTTCCTCGGCATGGTCAGCGACGAGGACAAGGCACGGCTGCTGCGGAGCGTCGACGTGTACGTGGCGCCCAACACGGGCGGGGAGAGCTTCGGCATCATCCTCGTCGAGGCGCTGTCGGCGGGCGCGCCGGTCCTCGCCTCGGACCTGGACGCCTTCGCCCAGGTACTGGACCAGGGCGGGGCGGGCGAGCTGTTCGCCAACGAGGACGCGGACGACCTGGCCGTCCGGGCGATCGCGCTCCTCGGTGACGAGGCCCGCCGCGCGGAGCTCAGCGAGCGCGGCTCGGCGCACGTCCGCCGCTTCGACTGGTCGACCGTCGGCGCGGACATCCTGGCCGTCTACGAGACGGTGACGGACGGCGCGGCCTCGGTCGCCACGGACGAGCGCGCGAGCGGCGGCCTGCGGGCGAGGCTGGGCCTGTAGGGCCCGGGGCTTCCCCCTGCCGGAAGGGGTGAGGACGAAGGGGCCGGCCCTGGGAGGGCCGGCCCCTTCGTCCGCGTCCGGGGACCGGGTGCGGGACCGGGCCGAGTCGTCCGGCCCTGATCCGAAAAGAAGCGGCCTAGAAGCCCTTCACCACCCAGTCCTGGGCGTCGGGGGTGGGGCTGCCCTGGGTCCACAGGGTCAGCCACACGCCGTTGTTCAGGGAGTTGCCCTTCGGCGTGATGGCCTTGCCGTAGGCGTTCACGGCGCTGCCGTCGGCCGACGGTGAGAACCGCTGGACGTCACTGGCCGGATTGCACGTCCAGAGGGTGAGCAGTGCGCCGTTGGTGTTGGCGCCGTTCCCCTCCGGGGTGATGCACTTGCCGCTCGCCTTGTGGACGATCAGGCCGTTCTCGTACTTCCACCGCTGCACGTCCGATCCCGTGCAGGTCCACACGGTGATCGGCGTGCCGTTGGCGGTGCCGTTGCCCTGGGGCGTCGCGCAGACGGAGCCCACCACGTGGAAGTTG
Source organism: Streptomyces sp. NPDC012637 (assembly GCF_042954805.1). Classification (NCBI taxonomy): domain Bacteria; kingdom Bacillati; phylum Actinomycetota; class Actinomycetes; order Kitasatosporales; family Streptomycetaceae; genus Streptomyces; species Streptomyces sp. NPDC012637. The sequence goes on along the minus strand of NZ_JBIBDS010000009.1, from coordinate 172,149 downwards.
GTGAGCCAGCTCCAGCCGTCGACGGGCTTGCCGGCGTCGGGCTCGATGTCGAACACGACCCTGCGCGGCCCGGTGGAATCCACCAGGGCCTCGTTGGCGCCCCAGAGCCGCTTGGCGTGGGGGTCCCAGGACAGGCCCTGGGTCAGCTGCGGCGCCTGGGTGAGGACGTGCGGCGCCTCGCCGGGCTTGGCCACGTGGATGCAGGAGTAGAGCTCGGTGCCGCCCGGCCAGTACGTCGGGCAGGTGCCGCTCATGTAGTAGGTGGTGCCGTCCGTGGCGGTGCCCTGGATGCCCCACACGGGAGAGGTGTAGCCCGTGGTCTCCGAGGCGACCGTGGCGGGCAGGCCGGTGCCGAGGGTCGACAGCGGCCAGCGGACGATGCGGGCGCCGCCCTGGCTCCTGTTCTCCACCGAGACCAGGGCGGGGGTCGCTCCCGAGCGGTCGATGCTCAGGCTGCTCAGGCACAGCTCGTTGTTGACCGACGGCCCGCAGGCGCGGGGGCTGTTGTTGACGTAGGCCGTGGAGAGGGCGTCGACCGCGGCGCTGCTGACGGTGCTGTAGCGGGCGACGAGCGGCATCGCCCAGAGGTGGTAGCGGGCGGAGGTCTTGCCCGCCGAGATGCCGGTGAGGGCGCTCGTGGTGTCGGTCATGCGCCACATCCGCGTCAGGTCGAAGACCTGGAGCTCCGCGCCGTTGGCGACGAACAGCCGGTTGCCGTACCAGGCGACGCCGTCCGCGTGCGAGGGGTACGCGAGCTGCTTGAAGTTGCCGGCGATGGGCTCCACGAGCGCGATGTGGCCGTACCCGACCTGGCCGCCGGCCGACTCGGCGATGGTGACCCGCGCGTAGTCCTCGACGGTGGGCGGAGTGCGGTCCTTGACGTACGTGCCGTGGTACCAGGAGGTGGCCGTGAGGGACCGGCCCGCGTACAGCCCGTCGGCGGTGGCGGCATGCGAACCGGCGAAGCCCTGCGGCATCCAGCCGCCCGCGGCGTCGGCGTAGTTCGACCGGTCGTCATTGTCGTCCCAGCAGAACCCGTCGGGCTTGAGGGCGCCGTTCAGACCGGTGGCGTGACACAGCCCCGGGCGTCCGGTACGGGCGCCCAGGACGTCGGTGACGGACGCCCTGGTGACTCCGGAGGCCTCGGCGGAGTCGATGAGGGCCGTCTTGTCGCCGTCCACGCGGGTGAGCTTGAAGTTCGCGGTGAACGGGTCGAGGCCCGAGGCGGCCTGCGCGGGCTGGGCGGGAAGCAGGACGGAGGCGGCCACGGCCGCACCGAGGGCGAGCCGGGCGACACGGCTTCTTCGTCCGAACATGAGTTTCATTCGGGCAGGCTAGCCGTGCCAAGCCTCTCATGATCATCTCCTTCACCAGGTCTTCACGCGGCTCTTCCGGCAGGTCACGGCGTCGCCCGGAGTCTCAGGTGCGGAGGAAGGCGCGGGTTCCGTGCTCGGCCGGGCCGTGGCAGCCTGGGACGATGATCTCCGTCGAGCGCCTCGATCTCGGATACTTCGTCCGTCCCGCCGCGGAGTGGGGCGGTCCCCACGACCGTGAGGAGCCCGTACTCGCGTACCGCGTGCGCCACGACGGCGGGTGCCTGCTCTTCGACACCGGCATGGGCACCGGGTCTCCCGAGACCGACGCGCACTACCGGCCGGTGCGCAGGCCGTTGGAGGTGGAGGCGGGGGGCGTCGACCTCGTGGTCAACTCCCATCTGCACTTCGACCACATCGGCGGCAACCAGCGGTTCGCCGGCGTCCCCGTCCTGGTGCAGCGCCAGGAGCTCGCCGCCGCCCTCGCCGGGGGCTACACCATCGACTCCCTGCTGCCGGGCGTCCGGTACGAGGAGGCCGAGGGGGAGTACGAGGTCGCGAAGGGGGTGCTGGTGCTGCCGACGCCCGGGCACACCGAGGGCCACCAGTCGCTGGTGCTCGACGAGGGCGACCGGCTGACGGTGCTCGCGGGGCAGGCGTACGACTTCGCCCGCGAGTTCGGGACTCCGTACCGCCCGTGGCTCGGGCGGATCGGGGAGCTCGCGGCGGGGCGCCACGTCCGCGTCCTGTTCGCCCACGGCCACGAGGTCTGGGAAGGGACCCTGCCGCCGCCCGGGTAGCCTGTGCGCCCGTGACCGAAACCCTCATCTGGACCGTCGTCGCGCTGATCCTCGTCGGCGTCTACCTGAGCTGGACCGCCGGGCGGCTCGACCGGCTGCACACGCGCATCGACGCCGCGCGGGCCGCGCTCGACGCGCAGCTGCTCCGCAGGGCCTCGGTCGCCCAGGAGCTCGCCACCTCCGGCGTGCTCGACCCCGCCGCGTCGATCGTGCTGTACGAGGCGGCGCACGCCGCACGCCAGGCCGAGGAGGACCACCGCGAGGTCGCGGAGAGCGAGCTCAGCCAGGCGCTGCGCGCGGTGTTCGGCGAGCCGGAGCAGGTGGAGCTGGTACGGGAGGCGCCCGGCGGCGAGGAGGCGGCCGGGGAGCTCGCGGCGGCGGTGCGCCGGGTGCCCATGGCCCGGCGGTTCCACAACGACGCGGTGCGGGCCGCCAGGGCGCTGCGCCGGCACCGGAAGGTGCGCTGGTTCCGGCTGGCCGGCCACGCACCCTTCCCGATGGCCTTCGAAATGGATGATGAACCGCCTGTCGCGCTTGCGGATCGTCCTACCTGACGCCCATCGGCCTTCGTAACCTGTGAAAACGATCCACCGGGTGCGCATTGGCCCTTGATGTGGACCGCTCGTGGCCTGTTTCCTCGCTCTTGTCGTCAACCCCGTTGTCACATGTGAGGTACCCGTGTCCACCACGCCTTCCACCACCCCGCAGTCCCCCGAGACCGGCACCGCCCGCGTGAAGCGCGGCATGGCCGAGCAGCTCAAGGGCGGCGTGATCATGGACGTCGTCACCCCGGAGCAGGCGAAGATCGCCGAGGACGCGGGCGCGGTCGCCGTCATGGCCCTGGAGCGGGTCCCCGCGGACATCCGCAAGGACGGCGGCGTGGCCCGTATGTCCGACCCGGACATGATCGAGGGCATCATCAACGCCGTCTCCATCCCGGTCATGGCCAAGTCCCGCATCGGCCACTTCGTCGAGGCCCAGGTCCTGCAGTCCCTCGGCGTCGACTACATCGACGAGTCCGAGGTCCTGACCCCGGCCGACGAGGTCAACCACTCCGACAAGTGGGCCTTCACCACCCCCTTCGTCTGTGGCGCCACGAACCTGGGCGAGGCCCTGCGCCGCATCGCCGAGGGCGCGGCCATGATCCGCTCCAAGGGCGAGGCCGGCACCGGCAACGTCGTCGAGGCCGTCCGCCACCTGCGCCAGATCAAGAACGAGATCGCCAAGCTGCGCGGCTTCGACAACAACGAGCTGTTCGCCGCCGCCAAGGAGCTGCGCGCCCCGTACGAGCTCGTCAAGGAGGTCGCCGAGCTCGGCAAGCTGCCGGTCGTGCTGTTCTCCGCCGGTGGCGTCGCCACCCCGGCCGACGCCGCGCTGATGCGCCAGCTCGGTGCCGAGGGCGTCTTCGTCGGCTCCGGCATCTTCAAGTCGGGCGACCCGGCCAAGCGCGCCGCCGCCATCGTGAAGGCCACCACCTTCTACGACGACCCGAAGATCATCGCGGACGCCTCCCGCAACCTGGGCGAGGCCATGGTCGGCATCAACTGCGACACCCTGCCCGAGGCCGAGCGCTACGCGAACCGGGGCTGGTAAGCACCGATGAGCACCACTCCCGTGATTGGTGTCCTGGCACTCCAGGGCGACGTACGGGAGCACCTGATCGCCCTGGCCGCGGCTGACGCCGTGGCCAGGCCCGTCAGGCGCCCCGAGGAGCTCGCCGAGCTCGACGGCCTCGTCATCCCGGGCGGCGAGTCCACCACCATCTCCAAGCTGGCCGCGCTGTTCGGGCTGATGGAGCCGCTGCGCGAGCGGATCGCCGGCGGCATGCCCGTGTACGGCACCTGCGCCGGACTGATCATGCTCGCCGACAAGATCCTCGACCCGCGCTCGGGCCAGGAGACCTTCGGCGGCATCGACATGATCGTGCGCCGCAACGCCTTCGGGCGGCAGAACGAATCCTTCGAGGCGGGCGTCACCGTCGCCGGGATAGACACCCCCGTCGAGGGCGTCTTCATCCGTGCCCCCTGGGTGGAGTCCGTCGGCGCCCAGGTCGAGGTGCTCGCCGAGCACGACGGCCACATCGTGGCCGTCCGGCAGGGCAAGGCCCTCGCCACCTCGTTCCACCCCGAGCTGACCGGCGACCACCGGATCCACGAGCTGTTCGTCGACATGGTGCGCGCCGAGAGGTGACCCGATCCTTGTAGGATCTCTGGGGTTCGTTCAAGAAGTTGGTTACGCGAAGGAGACAGGCAGATGTCCGGCCACTCTAAATGGGCTACGACGAAGCACAAGAAGGCCGTGATCGACGCCAAGCGCGGCAAGCTCTTCGCGAAGCTGATCAAGAACATCGAGGTCGCGGCCCGCACCGGCGGTGCCGACCCGGACGGTAACCCCACCCTCTACGACGCCATCCAGAAGGCCAAGAAGTCGTCCGTTCCGAACAAGAACATCGACTCGGCCGTCAAGCGCGGCGGCGGCCTCGAGGCCGGCGGCGTCGACTACGCGACGATCATGTACGAGGGCTACGGCCCGAACGGTGTCGCGGTGCTCATCGAGTGCCTCACCGACAACCGCAACCGCGCCGCCTCCGACGTGCGCGTCGCCATGACCCGCAACGGCGGCTCCATGGCCGACCCGGGCTCGGTCTCGTACCTGTTCAACCGCAAGGGCGTCGTCGTGCTGCCCAAGGGCGAGCTGACCGAGGACGACGTCCTGGAGGTCGTGCTCGAGGCCGGCGCCGAGGAGGTCAACGACCTCGGTGAGAGCTTCGAGGTCATCAGCGAGGCCACCGACCTGGTCGCGGTCCGCACCGCGCTCCAGGAGGCCGGCGTCGACTACGACTCGGCCGAGTCCAGCTTCGTCCCGACCATGCAGGTCGAGCTCGACGAGGAGGGCGCGCGCAAGATGTTCAAGCTGATCGACGCGCTCGAGGACAGCGACGACGTGCAGAACGTCTTCGCCAACTTCGACGTCAGCGACGAGGTCATGGAGAAGGTCGACGCCTGATCGCGCGGGCTTCTCGGCAGCGGGCCGGCGGGGACACACCCCGCCGGCCCGCTGCGTTGTCAGTGGCAGCCGATAGCCTGCACAAACAGACTTGCGATCAGGGAGGGGCGGCCGTGCGCGTACTCGGGGTGGACCCGGGACTCACCCGGTGCGGCGTCGGCGTCGTCGAGGGAGTCGCCGGACGGCCGCTGACCATGCTCGGCGTCGGCGTGGTGCGCACGCCCGCGGACGCCGACATCGGCCTCCGGCTGGTCGGCATCGAGCGCGGCATCGAGGAGTGGATCGACCGCTTCCAGCCCGAACTCGTCGCCGTGGAGCGAGTGTTCAGCCAGCACAACGTGCGCACGGTGATGGGCACCGCCCAGGCGAGCGCCGTCGCCATGCTGTGCGCCGCCCGGCGCGGTATTCCCGTCGCCCTGCACACCCCGAGTGAGGTCAAGGCCGCCGTCACCGGCAGCGGACGCGCCGACAAGGCCCAGGTCGGGACCATGGTCACCCGGCTGCTCCGGCTCTCCGCCCCGCCCAAGCCCGCCGACGCCGCCGACGCGCTCGCGCTCGCCATCTGCCACATCTGGCGCGCCCCCGCCCAGAACCGCCTCCAGCAGGCCGTCGCCCAGAACCGCCTCCAGCAGGCCGTCGCCCTGCACGCCTCGAAAGGCCGCACGTCATGATCGCCTTCGTCAGCGGCCCGGTGGCCGCCCTCGCCCCCACGACCGCCGTCGTCGAGGTCGGCGGTGTGGGCATGGCCGTCCAGTGCACCCCGAACACCATCGCCGGCCTGCGCCTCGGCGAGCACGCCCGCCTGGCCACCTCCCTGGTCGTCCGCGAGGACTCGCTGACCCTGTACGGCTTCGCGGACGACGACGAGCGCCAGGTCTTCGAGCTGCTGCAGACCGCGAGCGGCGTCGGGCCGAGGCTGGCCCAGGCGATGCTCGGCGTCCACTCGCCGGACGCGCTGCGCCTTGCGGTGTCCACCGGCGACGAGAAGGCGCTCACCGCCGTGCCCGGCATCGGCAAGAAGGGCGCACAGAAACTCCTCCTCGAGCTGAAGGACAAGCTCGGCGCCCCGCTCGGCAGCAGCGGGCTCGTCGGACAGCAGCGGGCGGTCGCCGCCGGACCCGCGCCCTGGACCGAGCAGCTGTCCGCCGCGCTGATCGGCCTCGGCTATGCCGGCCGCGAGGCCGAGGACGCGGTCGCGGCCGTCGCCCCGCAGGCCGAGGCCGCCATCGCGGAAACCGGCTCGGCCCCCGTCCCGCAGCTCCTGAGGGCGGCCCTGCAGACCCTGAACAGGGCCCGCTGACCAGGGCCGCTGCGCGGGGCGGCTCCCCGCCCCGCGGCGCCCGCCGCGCACCACAGACCGCACCGACCACACCGCGAAGGCAGAGCACGTGAACTGGGACGACGAGACGGACACCGGCGCCGCCGCCGAACGGCTGGTCGGCGCCGCCGCCGAGGGCGACGACCAGGCCGTCGAGGCCGCGCTGCGCCCCAAGGACCTCGGCGAGTTCATCGGCCAGGAGAAGGTCCGCCAGCAGCTCGACCTGGTCCTCAAGGCCGCCCGCCAGCGCGGCGCCACCGCCGACCACGTACTGCTCTCCGGCGCTCCCGGCCTCGGCAAGACCACCCTCTCGATGATCATCGCGGCCGAGATGAACGCCCCGATCAGGATCACCAGCGGGCCCGCCATCCAGCACGCCGGTGACCTCGCCGCCATCCTGTCCTCCCTCCAGGAGGGCGAGATCCTCTTCCTCGACGAGATCCACCGGATGTCCCGGCCCGCCGAGGAGATGCTCTACATGGCGATGGAGGATTTCCGCGTCGACGTCATCGTCGGCAAGGGCCCCGGCGCCACCGCCATCCCCCTGGAGCTGCCCCCGTTCACCCTGGTCGGCGCCACCACCCGGGCCGGACTGCTGCCGCCGCCGCTGCGCGACCGCTTCGGCTTCACCGCGCACATGGAGTTCTACGAGCCGCACGAGCTGGAGCGTGTGGTCCGCCGCTCCGCCGGACTCCTCGACGTCGAGATCGACACCGACGGCGCCGCCGAGATCGCCGGCCGGTCCCGCGGCACGCCCCGCATCGCCAACCGGCTGCTCCGCCGCGTCCGCGACTACGCCCAGGTGAAGGCCGACGGAGTGATCACCCGCGAGGTCGCCGCCGCCGCCCTCGGCGTGTACGAGGTCGACAGCCGCGGTCTCGACCGGCTCGACCGTGCCGTGCTCGAGGCGCTGCTCAAGCTCTTCGGCGGCGGACCGGTCGGCCTGTCCACCCTCGCGGTGGCCGTGGGGGAGGAGCGCGAGACCGTCGAGGAGGTCGCCGAGCCCTTCCTCGTACGGGAGGGACTGCTCGCCCGCACACCCCGCGGCCGGGTCGCCACCCCGGCCGCCTGGACCCACCTCGGACTGGTTCCGCCGCAGGCAGCGGGCCCGGGCGCGGCTGGCGGCGGCGGACGGACCGGCGGGGGAAAGGGACAAGCGGGGCTGTTCGGGATGTGACGACGGTGACGGCGCGGATAGTCGCCCGGTCAGGAACCACGGTGCGATGCTGGGCGTTGTTCCATCGATGCGGACTCGCCTAGACTCCGCCGATGCCGCCCTTTCTGGTCGGCGTACCCACCCCCGAAGATCAGGCCGCGGTTTCTCCGCGACCGTGCGAAGGAAACCCGTCCCGTGAACCTCGTGACCCTCCTCCCCTTCATCGTCCTCATCGGGGCCATGTTCCTGATGACCCGCTCTGCCAAGAAGAAGCAGGCGCAGGCGGTGGAGATGCGCAACCAGATGCAGCCCGGCACCGGCGTACGCACCATCGGGGGGATGTACGCCACCGTCAAGGAGATCGGCGACGAGACCGTCCTCCTCGAGGTCGCGCCCGGCGTGCACGCCGTCTACGCCAAGAACGCGATCGGTGCGGTGCTCGAAGACTCCGAGTACAACCGCATCGTCCACGGCGACGACGACACCGACACCGACACCGTCGTTCCGGACGACGCCTCCTCGCTCACCGAGGACGCCGCCGAGGGCCAGGAGGGGGCGGCCAAGGCCGACCTGACCAAGAAGGACGCCGCTCCCGCGGCGGACTCCGAGGTCGAGAAGGACGGCAAGGCCGACGGGGAGACCGAGGCGAAGTAATCGCCCCCGGGGCGGGCGCGGACGCCCACAGGCGTCCGCCGCCCCGGACCGGTTTCACGTCTGCGGGGGCAGGTCCCCACACACACTTCGTGGCCGCCGCCCGCCCAACCGGCGCGGGGGCGGTTTGGACAGGGAGAAACGACAGGTGGCAGCACCGAAGAAGGGCCGAAGGCCGGCGGGGGGCCAGAGCCGGCCGGGCCGCGCCCTGGCACTCATTCTGATCGCCATGGTCGCGCTCACCGGCGGCATGTTCTGGTCGGGGCACACCACCCCGCGCCTGGGCATCGACCTCGCCGGCGGCACGTCGATCACGCTCAAGGCGAAGGCGGAGCCCGGACAGGAGTCCGCCGTCAACGAGACCAACATGAACACGGCGGTCGGCATCATCGAGCGCCGTGTCAACGGTCTGGGTGTCTCCGAGGCCGAGGTCCAGACGCAGGGCCGCGAGAACATCATCGTGAACATCCCCAAGGGGACGAACGAGAAGCAGGCTCGCGAGCAGGTCGGCACCACCGCCCAGCTGTACTTCCGGCAGGTCCTGGCCGTCGCCGCGGCCGATCAGCCCGCGCCGAACCCCAGCGCCACGCCCAGCGGCTCGGCGACCCCGTCGGCGAAGCCCTCCGGCGCCACCGCGGACAAGGGCAAGGACGGCAAGTCCGCCACCCCGACGGCCACCGCCTCCAGCCAGGGCCGTGCCGTCAGCGAGGCGCTGAAGGCCCCGAGCCCCACGCCCACCGCGAGCTCCTCCTCTTCCGCGTCGCCGAAGGCGTCCTCGACGCCGAACCCGACCCAGTCGGGTGACGCCGCCACCACGGCCCTGCAGCAGAAGTTCGCGACGCTCAACTGCCTCGACCCGAAGCAGCGCGCCGCCGTCGGCCAGGGCGTCAAGCCCTCCGAGCCCACCATCGCCTGTGGCGAGGACGCCCCCGGCATCTGGTCCAAGTACCTCCTCGGCCCGGCCGAGGTCGACGGCAAGGACGTCGACGACGCCCAGGGCGTCTTCGACCAGCAGCGCGGCATGTGGATCGTCACCATGGACTTCACGGGCGAGGGCTCGAAGAAGTTCCAGAAGATCACCGGCAAGCTCTCGCAGCAGCAGGACCCGCAGAACCGCTTCGCGATCGTCCTCGACGGCGACGTCGTCTCCGCGCCGTCCGTGCGCCAGACGCTGAGCGCCAGCGCCGAGATCTCCGGCAGCTTCACGCAGGAGACGGCCCAGGACCTGGGCAACATCCTGTCCTACGGCGCCCTGCCGCTGTCCTTCGAGACCCAGAGCGTCGACACCGTCACCGCCGCCCTCGGCGGAGAGCAGCTCCAGGCGGGCCTGATCGCCGGTGCCATCGGCCTCGCGCTGGTCATCATCTACCTGGTGGTCTACTACCGCGGCCTGTCGTTCGTGGCGATCCTCAGCCTCGGCGTCTCGGCCCTGCTCACCTACGTGATCATGGCCCTGCTCGGCCCGGCCATCGGCTTCGCGCTGAACCTGCCGGCCGTCTGTGGTGCCATCGTCGCCATCGGCATCACCGCGGACTCGTTCATCGTCTACTTCGAACGCATCCGCGACGAGATCCGCGAGGGCCGCACGCTGCGTCCGGCCGTCGAGCGCGCCTGGCCGCGGGCCCGGCGCACCATCCTGGTCTCCGACTTCGTGTCGTTCCTCGCCGCCGCGGTGCTCTTCGTCGTCACCGTCGGCAAGGTCCAGGGCTTCGCGTTCACGCTCGGCCTGACCACGCTGCTCGACATCGTGGTGGTGTTCCTCTTCACCAAGCCGGTGATGACGCTCCTCGCCCGCACCAAGTTCTTCGGCAACGGGCACAAGATGTCCGGCCTCGACCCGAAGAGCCTCGGTGCCAAGCCGCCGCTGCGCCGCACCCGCCGTACGTCCGCCCCTGCCGCTGGCCCCGTCGAACCGAAGGAGGCGTGAGATGTCGAAGCTCGGCGATCTCGGCGCCCGACTCCACCGCGGTGAGGTCGGCTACGACTTCATCGGCAACCGCCGTATCTGGTACGGCCTCTCGATCCTGATCACCATCACGGCCATCGTCGCCCTCGCGGTGCGCGGCCTGAACATGGGCATCGAGTTCCAGGGCGGCGCCGTCTTCACCACCCCGAAGACGGACGTCTCCGTCAGCCAGGCCACGGAGTACGCGGAAGAGGCCTCCGGCCACGACGCCATCGTCCAGCAGCTCGGCAACGGCTCCCTGCGCATCCAGGTCGGCGGCCTCGACACCGCCAAGTCCGACCAGGTCCGCTCGGAGCTCGCCAAGGACCTGAACGTCCCCGAGACGAAGATCGCGGCGGAGCTCGTCGGCCCCAGCTGGGGTGAGCAGATCGCCACCAAGGCCTGGACGGGCCTCGGGGTCTTCATGATCCTCGTGGTGATCTACCTCGCCATCGCCTTCGAATGGCGGATGGCCCTCGCGGCGCTCGTCGCGCTGATCCACGACCTCACCATCACCGTCGGCATCTACTCGCTGGTCGGCTTCGAGGTCACGGTCGGTACGGTCATCGGTCTGCTGACGATCCTCGGTTACTCGCTCTACGACACGGTCGTCGTCTTCGACTCGCTCAAGGAACAGACGAAGGACATCACCAAGCAGACCCGCTGGACGTACAGCGACGTCGCCAACCGCTCGATCAACAGCACCCTGGTCCGTTCGATCAACACCACGGTCGTGGCGCTGCTCCCGGTCGCCGGTCTGCTCTTCATCGGTGGCGGCGTCCTCGGCGCGGGCATGCTGAACGACATCTCGCTGTCGCTGTTCGTGGGTCTCGCGGCCGGCGCGTACTCGTCGATCTTCATCGCCACCCCGCTGGTCGCCGACCTCAAGGAGCGCGAGCCGGCGATGAAGGCCCTGAAGAAGCGCGTCCTGGCCAAGCGTGCCTCCGACGCCGCCAAGGGCGACGACCTCGACACCGGCGACGCGTTCGACGCCTCCGGCGCCGAGCCGGCCGTCGTCGGCCAGCGCGGCCGCCGCGGCCGTTCCTCCGGACGGCGCGGATGACCGCCGAGGCGCAGGGCAACCACGAGCTGCTCCTCAGTCGCATCAGGGACGTCCCCGACTACCCGAAGCCCGGGGTGCTGTTCAAGGACATCACCCCGCTGCTCGCGGACCCGGAGGCGTTCACCGCGCTCACCGACACGCTGGCCGGACTGTGCGCCGCGCACGGCGCCACGAAGATCGTCGGCCTGGAGGCCCGCGGCTTCATCCTGGCCGCGCCGGTCGCCGTCCGCGCCGGCCTCGGCTTCATCCCGGTCCGCAAGGCCGGGAAGCTGCCCGGGGCGACGCTGCGGCAGGCGTACGAGCTGGAGTACGGCACCGCCGAGATCGAGGTGCACGCCGAGGACCTGGCCGCGGGCGACCGCGTCATGGTCATCGACGACGTCCTCGCGACCGGCGGCACCGCCGAGGCCTCCATCGAGCTGATCCGGCGTGCCGGAGCCGAGGTCGCCGGCGTCGCCGTCCTCATGGAGCTCGGCTTCCTGCCGGGCCGGGCCCGCCTCGAGCCCGTCCTGGCCGGAGCGCCGCTCACCGCGCTCATCACCGTCTGAGCCGTCGTCCGTGCCGTCCGGCGGCGTCGGACGGCGTGGGACACCGCCGGACCTGGTACGGAGGCGGCCCGGGAATTCCCCGGGCCGCCTCCGTCGTTTTCCGGACAGCCCCGAGAAACGGGCACCCGGCGAGGCACGGCCGCGCATGAGGTGCGTCTCAGCCCACAGGCGCGTGAGCACAGGCGCTTCCAGGTCGATACCATGGCCTTTCCGGGCCTGACCGGGGGACCCGGAACCTCCCCCAGACCCCGTCCGGGGGGACCCCCAAGGAGCGCTCTTGCCAGACGAGGCCCAGCCACTCTCCGCCGCGCAGCCCGACAAGCGAGCCGAGCAGGCCGCGCCGAGCACCGCCGCGCCCCAGAACCCGCCTGCGGAGACCAGGCCCCGGCCCGCGGCCCCCGCCCCGCCCCCGTCCGGCCGGCCCGCCCCGGCCCCGCCCGCCCGCTCCGGCGGCTCCTCGAGCCGGGTCCGCGCCCGCCTCGCCCGCCTCGGCGTCCAGCGGTCCTCCCCGTACAACCCGGTCCTCGAACCTCTGCTGCGGATCGTCCGCTCCAACGACCCGAAGATCGAGACCGCGACACTCCGCCAGATCGAGCGGGCCTACCAGGTCGCCGAGCGCTGGCACCGCGGCCAGAAGCGCAAGAGCGGCGACCCGTACATCACCCACCCGCTCGCCGTCACCACCATCCTCGCCGAGCTCGGCATGGACCCGGCGACGCTCATGGCCGGCCTGCTCCACGACACCGTCGAGGACACCGAGTACGGCCTGGAGGACCTGCGCCGCGACTTCGGCGACCAGGTCGCCCTGCTCGTCGACGGCGTCACCAAGCTCGACAAGGTCAAGTTCGGCGAGGCCGCGCAGGCCGAGACCGTCCGCAAGATGGTCGTCGCCATGGCCAAGGACCCCAGGGTCCTGGTCATCAAGCTCGCCGACCGCCTGCACAACATGCGCACCATGCGCTACCTCAAGCGGGAGAAGCAGGAGAAGAAGGCCCGCGAGACCCTGGAGATCTACGCCCCGCTGGCCCACCGGCTGGGCATGAACACCATCAAGTGGGAGCTGGAGGACCTCGCCTTCGCGATCCTCTACCCCAAGATGTACGACGAGATCGTCCGGCTCGTCGCCGAGCGCGCCCCCAAGCGCGACGAGTACCTCGCGATAGTGACCGACGAGGTCCAGTCCGACCTGCGGGCCGCCCGCATCAAGGCCACCGTCACCGGCCGGCCGAAGCACTACTACAGCGTCTACCAGAAGATGATCGTCCGCGGCCGTGACTTCGCGGAGATCTACGACCTGGTCGGCATCCGCGTCCTCGTGGACACCGTCCGCGACTGCTACGCGGCCCTCGGCACCGTCCACGCGCGATGGAACCCGGTCCCCGGCCGGTTCAAGGACTACATCGCGATGCCGAAGTTCAACATGTACCAGTCGCTGCACACGACGGTCATCGGACCCAACGGCAAGCCCGTCGAGCTGCAGATCCGCACCTTCGACATGCACCGCCGCGCCGAGTACGGCATCGCCGCGCACTGGAAGTACAAGCAGGAGGCCGTCGCCGGCGCCTCCAAGGTGCGCACCGACGTGCCGAAGAGGTCCGGCAAGGACGCCGAAAAAGACACCGTCAACGACATGGCGTGGCTGCGGCAGCTCCTCGACTGGCAGAAGGAGACCGAGGACCCCTCGGAGTTCCTGGAGTCGCTGCGCTTCGACCTCTCGCGCAACGAAGTCTTCGTCTTCACGCCGAAGGGCGACGTCATAGCGCTGCCCGCCGGCGCCACCCCGGTCGACTTCGCCTACGCCGTCCACACCGAGGTCGGCCACCGCACGATAGGCGCCCGCGTCAACGGACGCCTGGTGCCGCTGGAGTCCACCCTCGACAACGGCGACCTCGTGGAGGTCTTCACCTCGAAGGCCGCCGGCGCCGGACCTTCCCGGGACTGGCTGGGCTTCGTCAAGTCGCCGCGTGCCCGCAACAAGATCCGCGCCTGGTTCTCCAAGGAGCGCCGCGACGAGGCCATCGAGCAGGGCAAGGACGCCATCGCGCGGGCCATGCGCAAGCAGAACCTGCCGATCCAGCGGATCCTCACCGGAGACTCGCTCGTCACCCTCGCCCACGAGATGCGGTACACCGACATCTCCTCGCTGTACGCGGCGATCGGCGAGGGCCATGTGACGGCCCAGTCCATCGTGCAGAAGCTGGTCCAGGCCCTCGGCGGCGAGGAGGCCGCGACCGAGGACATCGCCGAGACCCACCCGCCGGCCCGCGGCCGCACCAAGCGCCGCTCCAGCTCGGACCCGGGCGTCGTCGTCAAGGGCGTCGAGGACGTCTGGGTGAAGCTGGCCCGCTGCTGCACCCCGGTGCCCGGCGACCCGATCATCGGCTTCGTCACCCGCGGCAGCGGCGTGTCCGTGCACCGCAGCGACTGCGTGAACGTCGAGTCGCTGTCCCGGGAGCCCGAGCGGATCCTGGAGGTCGAGTGGGCGCCCACCCAGTCCTCCGTCTTCCTGGTCGCCATCCAGGTCGAGGCCCTGGACCGTTCCCGGCTGCTCTCCGACGTCACCCGGGTCCTCTCGGACCAGCACGTCAACATCCTGTCGGCGGCCGTCCAGACCTCCCGCGACCGGGTGGCCACCTCGCGCTTCACCTTCGAGATGGGCGACCCCAAGCACCTGGGCCACGTCCTGAAGGCCGTGCGCGGCGTGGAGGGCGTCTACGACGTCTACCGCGTGACCTCGGCCCGCCGGCCGTAGCACGCGCACGAAAGGCGGCTCCGGTACTCGCGTACCGAAGCCGCCTTTTTCCTGACGGTCGCATCAGCCATCAATCGAGGAACCCCGACGGAGAGCGACCACCTCCGCGAGAGCGGCGCCGGTTCAGGCGCGAAAGGAGGCTCAGCCGCCGAACTCCTGCAGGCCCTTCAGAGCCTGGTCGAGCAGCGCCTGACGGCCCTCGAGCTCCTTGGCGAGCTTGTCGGCCTTGGCGTCGTTGCCCGCCGCGCGGGCCGCGTCGATCTGCTTCTGGAGCTTGTCGACCGCGTCCTGGAGCTGGCCCGTGAGACCCGCGGCGCGCGCCCGCGCCTCCGGGTTGGTGCGACGCCACTCGGCCTCCTCGGCCTCCTGGATCGCCCGCTCCACCGCGTGCATCCGGCCCTCGACCTTCGGGCGGGCGTCGCGCGGCACGTGGCCGATGGCCTCCCAGCGCTCGTTGACGGAGCGGAAGGCGGCACGAGCGGCCTTCAGGTCCGTCACGGGCACCAGCTTCTCCGCCTCGGCCGCGAGCTCCTCCTTCAGCTTGAGGTTCTCGACCTGCTCGGCGTCACGCTCGGCGAAGACCTCGCCGCGCGCCGCGAAGAACACGTCCTGGGCGCCGCGGAAGCGGTTCCACAGGTCGTCCTCGTGCTCGCGCTGGGCCCGGCCCGCCGCCTTCCAGTCCGCCATCAGCTCGCGGTAGCGGGCGGCCGTCGCACCCCAGTCGGTCGAGTTCGACAGCGCCTCGGCCTCGGCGACCAGCTTCTCCTTGGTCTTGCGGGCGTCCTCGCGCTGCGCGTCGAGCGCCGCGAAGTGGGCCTTGCGACGCTTGGAGAACGCCGAGCGGGCGTGCGAGAAGCGGTGCCACAGCTCGTCGTCGGACTTCCGGTCGAGCCGCGGCAGGCCCTTCCAGGTGTCCACCAGGGCCCGCAGACGCTCGCCCGCGGCGCGCCACTGCTCGCTCTGCGCCAGCTCCTCGGCCTCGGTGACCAGGGCCTCCTTGGCGGAGCGCGCCTCGTCGGCCTGCTTCGCCTTCTGGGCCTTGCGCTCCTCGCGGCGGGTCTCCACCGTCTCGGTCAGCTTGTCGAGACGGGCGGCCAGCGCGGCCAGGTCGCCGACGGCGTGGTGCTCGTCGACCTGCTGCCGGATGTGCTCGATGGCCGCCGTGGCGTCCTTGGCCGACAGGTCGGTGGTCCGCACCCGCTTCTCGAGGAGGCCGATCTCGACCACCAGGCCCTCGTACTTGCGCTCGAAGTAGGCCAGCGCCTCCTCGGGGCTGCCGGCCTGCCACGATCCGACGACCTTCTCGCCCTCGGCCGTACGCACGTACACGGTGCCCGTCTCGTCGACGCGGCCCCACGGGTCGCTGCTCACAGCGCCTCCTCAACATGATGCCGTCGCGGGGGCTCCGCCCCTGGCATCGTCCACGGTTTCCCGGCGGGTCTCGCCCGCCCTCCACAGCACGGCCGACGGCCTGCGCTGCACAACGCCAATCTAGGCGAACGGCGGCCCGGCTGTCCGCACTCAGCACGACCGAAATTCAACGGTCACGCGCACGTGTGGTCGCCGGGCCGTCATCGCCCGGTCCGCCGGCTCACTTCTTGGTGACGGCGGCCTTCTCGATCGTGACCTTCTTCTGGGGCGCACCGTCGCCGGCACCGCCCGCGACACCGGCCTTCGCGACCTCCTCGACGGCCTTCAGGCCGTCGGCGTCGAAGGTGCCGAAGGGGGTGTAGTTCGGCGGGAGCTTGGTGTCCTTGTACACGAGGAAGAACTGGCTGCCACCGGTGTTCGGGCCGGCGTTCGCCATCGCCACGGTGCCCTTCGGGTACGTCACCATGCCGTCCTTGGCGGCCTTGCCGAGGCCGTTCAGGTTCTCGTCCGGGATCGAGTAGCCGGGGCCGCCGGTGCCGTCGCCCTTCGGGTCGCCGCACTGGAGCACGAAGATGCCCGAGGTGGTCAGGCGGTGGCACGCCGTCCCGTCGAAGTACTTCTTGTCGGCGAGGTGCTTGAAGGAGTTCACGGTGTGCGGGGCCTTCGCCGCGTCCATCGTGACCGTGATGTCGCCGACGTTCGTCTTGAGGGCCATCGTGTACGTGGCCTTCTTGTCGATCGACATCGCCGGTTCGGGCTTCTTCTCCTCGGTCGGCGCCGCGCTCGGCGTCTCCGAGGGCTGCGAGGCCTCCGTGCTCTTGGAGTCGTCGCCGGTCAGTGCCACCGAGGCCCAGACGGCGAGGCCGGCGGCGAGCACCACCGCCACCGACGACGCGATGACGGTGTTACGGCGCGTCCTGCGCTGTGCCTCCGCACGCCGCTGCTGCTGCCGCGCGTACTTCTCCCTGGCGAGCTGCCGCCGCCGCTGATCGCTGCTGACCACCGGGTCCGCTCCTTGTCGATCGTCTGTTCAGTCCTGGCCGGATGTGCCCGTACCGTATACGGGTTGGCTGTGGAATACGCAGCGCCGGTAGGCTCTGATCTGCTGCATTCCGCACCGCCGCAGCCACATGCCGGACGACAAATAAGGACGATCGTGCTGATTGCCGGGTTCCCCGCCGGGGCCTGGGGCACCAACTGCTACGTGGTCGCCCCCGCCGCAGGCGAGGAGTGCGTCATCATCGACCCGGGCCACCAGGCCGCCCAGGGAGTCGAGGAGACGCTGAAGAAGCATCGGCTCAAGCCCGTCGCCGTGGTCCTCACGCACGGCCACATCGACCACGTCGCCTCCGTCGTCCCGGTCTGCGGCGCCCATGACGTACCCGCGTGGATCCACCCCGCCGACCGGTACATGATGAGCGACCCGGAGAAGGCCCTCGGCCGCTCCATCGGGATGCCCCTCATGGGCGAGCTGACCGTGGGCGAGCCGGACGACGTGCACGAGCTCACCGACGGCGCCGAGCTGAAGCTCGCGGGCCTCGACATCACCGTCGCGCACGCGCCCGGTCATACCAAGGGGTCGGTGACCTTCCGGACGCCGGAGACCTCGGAGATCCCCTCCGTGTTCTTCTCCGGCGACCTGCTGTTCGCCGGCTCCATCGGACGCACCGACCTTCCCGGCGGTGACATGGACGAGATGCTGCAGTCGCTGGCCCGCGTGTGCCTGCCGCTCGACAACTCGACCGTGGTGCTGTCGGGGCACGGTCCCCAGACGACCATCGGCCAGGAGCGCGCCACCAACCCGTATCTGCGGCAGGTGGCGGCCGGCCTCGGGAGCGCGGACGCTCCCCGACGAGGAATGTGACGAGATCCACGTGAGCACCTTCAAGGCCCCCAAGGGCACGTACGACCTGATCCCTCCGCGTTCGGCCACGTTCCTGGCCGTGCGTGACACGATCGCCGCCCAGGTGAAGAACGCCGGCTACGGCTATGTCGAGACCCCCGGATTCGAGGACGTCAGCCTCTTCTCGCGCGGCGTCGGCGAGTCCACCGACATCGTGACCAAGGAGATGTACACCCTCACCACGAAGGGCGGCGACCAGCTCGCCCTGCGTCCCGAGGGCACGGCATCCGTCCTACGCGCGGCCCTCGAGTCCAACCTCCACAAGCAGGGCAACCTGCCCGTCAAGCTTTGGTACTCCGGCTCGTACTACCGGTACGAGCGCCAGCAGGCGGGCCGTTACCGCCACTTCTCGCAGGTCGGTGCCGAGGCCATCGGTTCCGAGGACCCGGCGCTCGACGCCGAGCTGATCATCCTGGCCGACCAGGCCTACCGATCCCTCGGCCTGCGCAACTACCGCATCCTCCTGAACTCGCTCGGTGACAAGGAGTGCCGTCCTGTCTACCGCGAGGCCCTGCAGACCTTCCTGCGCGGCCTCGACCTGGACGAGGACACGCTGCGCCGTGCCGAGATCAACCCGCTGCGCGTCCTCGACGACAAGCGCGAGTCCGTGCAGAAGCAGCTGGCCGACGCGCCGCTCCTCAAGGACTACCTGTGCGAGGAGTGCAAGGCGTACCACGAGGAGGTGCGCGCGCTGATCACCGCGGCGGGCGTCGTCTTCGAGGACGACACGAAGCTGGTGCGCGGCCTGGACTACTACACCCGGACCACGTTCGAGTTCGTCCACGACGGTCTCGGCTCGCAGTCCGCGGTGGGCGGCGGCGGTCGCTACGACGGCCTGTCCGAGATGATCGGCGGCCCGGCGCTGCCGTCGGTCGGCTGGGCGCTCGGCGTGGACCGCACGGTCCTCGCGCTGGAGGCGGAAGGGGTGGAGCTCGATCTCCCGGCCACCACCAGCGTCTTCGCCGTGGCGATCGGCGACGAGGCCCGGCGGGTGCTCTTCGGCAAGATCACCGAGCTGCGCAGGACTGGTGTCGCCGCCGACTTCTCCTTCGGCGGCAAGGGCCTCAAGGGCTCGATGAAGGACGCCAACCGCTCCGGCGCCCGCTTCGCGGTCGTCGCCGGTGAGCGGGACCTCGCCGAGGGTGTCGTCCAGCTCAAGGACATGGAGTCCGGCGAGCAGACGGCGGTCGCGCTGGACGAGCTGGTCGAGACGGTGAAGGCACGGCTCGCCTGATCGAAGCCGGTCCCGGTCCCGGTACGAGGACGAGTACAGGGACGAGCACGGGCAGGGGCCCGGTCCGCGCGCGGCGCGGGCCGGGCCCTTCCGTTTACCTCGCGCTCACGTCGTCCGTGCCACCGTGTGCGGCAGAATGTTCGTGCCCCGGTCAGCGGAATCGACGAATCGACGAAGAGCGAGTAGAACGACATGACGAAAGCAGCGGCCGCGAACGAGACCGCCGCGCGGGAGGACTCCCGCGCCATCGGCGCGAGCCGCGGCTTCGCCTGGCTTCTGGTGATCACCGGCGCCGCCGGTCTGCTGGCCGCGTGGGTCATCACCATCGACAAGTTCAAGCTGCTCGAGGACCCGAACTTCACGCCCGGGTGCAGCCTGAACCCGATCGTGTCCTGCGGGAACATCATGAAGAGCGAGCAGGCCTCGGTCTTCGGCTTCCCCAACCCGATGTTCGGCCTCGTCACGTACGCCATGGTCGTCGCGATCGGCGTGGGCCTGCTGGCGGGCGCCCGCTACCGCGGCTGGTACTGGCTCGGCCTCAACGCCGGAATGCTGTTCGGCGTCGGCTTCTGCACCTGGCTGATGTACCAGTCGCTGTACGAGATCAACGCGCTGTGCCTGTGGTGCTGCCTCGCCTGGGTCGCCACCATCGTCATGTTCTGGTACACGACCTCGCACAACGTCCGCCGCGGCGTCATTCCCGCCCCCTCGGGCCTGCGGACCTTCTTCGACGAGTTCACCTGGGTCCTGCCGGTGCTGCACGTCGGCATCATCGGCATGCTGATCCTGACCCGCTGGTGGGACTTCTGGACCAGCTGAGGTCGGGCCGTGCCGTCCGGACTGTCAGTGCTCTGACTTAGGCTTCATGACCGTGGAGCCCGACCTCTTTACCGCAGCCGCCGAAGAGCGCCAGGAGAAGGACCCGGCCAGCAGCCCGCTGGCCGTGCGGATGCGTCCGCGCACCCTCGACGAGGTCGTGGGCCAGCGCCATCTGCTGAAGCCCGGCTCGCCGCTGCGCCGGCTGGTCGGCGACGGCGGCGGAGGCCCGGCGGGCGCGTCCTCGGTGATCCTCTGGGGCCCGCCCGGCATCGGGAAGACCACCCTGGCGTACGTGGTGTCGAAGGCCACCAACAAGCGCTTCGTGGAGCTGTCCGCGATCACCGCGGGCGTCAAGGAGGTCCGCGCCGTCATCGACGGCGCCCGGCGTGCCGTCGGCGGCTACGGCAAGGAGACCGTCCTCTTCCTCGACGAGATCCACCGCTTCTCCAAGGCCCAGCAGGACTCGCTGCTCCCGGCCGTGGAGAACCGCTGGGTGACCCTGATCGCCGCCACCACGGAGAACCCGTACTTCTCGGTGATCTCCCCGCTGCTCTCCCGCTCGCTGCTGCTCACCCTCGAGCCGCTCACCGACGACGACCTGCGGGGCCTGATGCGCCGGGCGCTCACGGAGGAGCGGGGGCTGGGCGGCGCGGTGACGCTGCCCGAGGACGCCGAGGCCCATCTGCTCCGGATCGCCGGCGGCGACGCCCGGCGCGCCCTGACGGCCCTGGAGGCGGCGGCGGGTGCCGCCATCGCCAAGCAGGAGCCCGAGATCACCCTGGAGACGGTCGAGGAGACCGTGGACCGGGCGGCCGTGAAGTACGACCGGGACGGCGACCAGCACTACGACGTGGCGAGCGCCCTCATCAAGTCGATCCGCGGCTCGGACGTGGACGCGGCGCTGCACTATCTGGCCCGGATGATCGAGGCGGGCGAGGACCCGCGCTTCATCGCCCGCCGGCTGATGATCTCGGCGAGCGAGGACATCGGCCTCGCCGACCCGAACGCGCTGCCGATCGCCGTGGCCGCCGCCCAGGCCGTGGCGATGATCGGCTTCCCCGAGGCCGCGCTGACCCTGAGCCACGCCACCATCGCCCTGGCCCTCGCCCCGAAGTCGAACGCGGCGACGAACGCGATCTTCGCCGCCCAGGCCGACGTACGGGCCGGGCTCGCGGGCCCCGTCCCGCCGCATCTGCGCGACGGCCACTACAAGGGCGCCGCCAAGCTCGGCCACGCCCAGGGCTACGTGTATCCGCACGACGTGCCGGGCGCCATCGCGCCCCAGCAGTACGCCCCGGACGCCGTCCACGGCAAGCGCTACTACGAACCCACCCGCTACGGCGCGGAGGCGCGGTACGCGGACGTGGTGGAGAAGGTTCGGGAGCGGCTGAAGGGCGAGGGCGGCTGACGGAGCCGGGGAGGCGGCCGGGACCACGGCCTCCCGGGCCGAGGGCCTCGGTGCACGAGGGCCCCGGCGGACCCGGTACACTCGTCGGAAGTGCTGCGTCCCGTGTCCGGCTTCGGCCGACATCACCAGAGCGGGACAGTCAGCCGGAGCTCCGGCCTTCGGGCCTGGTCTCCAGGAGCGTCGCGCACCTTCGAAGGTGTCGCGGGCAACCCACCACCACCGGGAACTCCGGAGCGGGCGGTGGGTCGTTCGCGTGCTGCACGTACGTGCCCAGACCTGGGAGCGGCTGCCCGGCAGGTCCCTCGTGGACCCGGCGGGTTTCCCGGCTGCGGATTGCGACCTCCCTAACCCTGGTGAAGCCGTATTCGCAACAGCAGAGAGGTTGGTTCATGCCGAACCAGTCCCGTCCCAAGGTCAAGAAGTCCCGTGCGCTCGGCATCGCGCTGACGCCGAAGGCCGTCAAGTACTTCGAGGCCCGCCCCTACCCGCCGGGCGAGCACGGCCGTGGCCGCAAGCAGAACTCGGACTACAAGGTCCGTCTGCTCGAGAAGCAGCGTCTGCGCGCCCAGTACGACATCAGCGAGCGCCAGATGGCCCGCGCCTACGACCGCGCCAAGAAGGCCGAGGGCAAGACGGGCGAGGCGCTGGTCGTCGAGCTCGAGCGTCGCCTCGACGCCCTGGTCCTGCGTTCGGGCATCGCCCGCACCATCTACCAGGCCCGCCAGATGGTCGTCCACGGCCACATCCAGGTCAACGGTGGCAAGGTCGACAAGCCGTCCTTCCGCGTCCGTCCCGACGACGTCGTGATGGTCCGCGAGAAGTCCCGCGCCAAGACCCTCTTCCAGGTCGCTCGCGAGGGTGGCTTCGCCGCCGAGGGCGAGACCCCGCGCTACCTGCAGGTCAACCTGAAGGCCCTGGCCTTCCGCCTCGACCGCGACCCGAACCGCAAGGAGATCCCGGTCATCTGCGACGAGCAGCTGGTCGTCGAGTACTACGCCCGCTGATCTCCGGCAGGCCGTAGTACCACCCCCGCGGTGTTCAGCCCGCCGCTTCCCCGCCCTTTCCGGTGGGGGAGCCGGCGGGCTTCCGCGTCTCCGGGACCGGCGCCCGCCCGGCCCGGAACGGCCGCGGCGCCCGCGCCCCGGCCCGGTCCCGCCCGGCCGGATCCGGGCGGCCGGCGAGTGCCCGGTCCACCGCGGCGTCGACGGACAGCCGCTCGCCCTCGCCGTACCGGGCCCCGTACGCCTCGCCGCCCAGTGCCTCGCGCGCCTGCCGTGCGCACAGCGCCCGCGAGCCGTTGAAGTGCGCCGAACCGAACAGCGGCAGACCCACCGACCGCCACACCGGCATCGCCGCACCCTGCAGCACCGCCGCCTCCTCGGCGTCCCCCTCGACCACCGTCACCAGGGCCAGCAGCTCGATCGCGAGCACCAGACCCACCAGGTCGTGGAAGGTGTGGTTGATCGTGACGCACTCGGTCAGCAGCTCCCGCGCCGACACCGGATCGCCGTCCGTCAGCGCCGCGTAGGCCAGCACGAAGAGCGCGTACGCCCGCGTCCAGCGCTCGCCGCGCTCCTCGCAGACCTCCCGCACCTCCGCGCACAGCGCGACCGCGCCCTGAAGGTCGCCCACGAACGCCCGCGCCATCGCCAGCTCCACCTGGCCCATCAGCACGTTGCTGTTCAGCTCGCCGATCTCCCCGTACGCGTCGAGCGCCCGGCCGATCAGCTCCTCCGCCCCCGGCAGATCGTCCGAGAGCAGCGCCAGACAGCCCATCCGGTGCGTCGCGTACGCCTCGGCCAGCGCGTTCCCGGTGGCCCGGGCCCGCTCCCCGCACTCGTGCAGCGCCGCCACCGCCGCCGTCGGATCGCCCTGCAGGATCGCCACGTAACCCAGCACCCACAGCGCCTTCAGGCGCGCCTCCTCATGCAGCGCGGCCGGGCCGCACGCGGGCATGGCGATCGCCCGGTCCAGCCAGTGCCGTCCCTCGGACAGCCGCCCGCAGCCCACCCAGTAGAACCAGAGCGTCCCCGCCAGGTGCCGGGCCAGCGAGGCGTCCTCCGCCGACTCCAGGCACAGCTCCAGCGCCGCCCGCAGGTTCGGCAGCGCCACGTCCGTGGCCGCCGCCACCTCGGCCTGCCGCGGGCTGAACCACTCCAGCTCGCACCACGTGGCGAACCCCGTGTACCAGTCCCGGTGCCGACGGCGCATCCGCTCGGTGTCCCCGAGCGCCTCCAGCCACTCGGCCCCGTACGCACCGACCGTGTCGAGCATCCGGAAACGCGGGCCCGCCGCCGTGTCCTCGCGGGTCACCAGCGACTGCGCGAGCAGCTCACCGAGCACGTCGAGCACCCGGTCCGCGGACAGACCGGCGCCCGCGCACACGTACTCCACCGCCTCCAGGTCGAACGGACCGGCGAAGACCGAGAGCCGCGCCCACAGCAGCCGCTCCTCGGGCGTGCACAGCTCGTGGCTCCAGCCGATGGCCGTCCGCAGCGTCTGGTGCCGGGGCAGCGCACCGCGCCGGCCGCCGTCGAGCAGCCGGAACCGGTCCTCGAGGCGCCGCAGCAGCTGTGCCGGGGTCAGCAGCGGCAGCCGCGCCGCCGCCAGTTCGAGCGCCAGCGGAATCCCGTCCAGGCGCCGGCACAGTTCCCGCAGCGTGCCGGGGTCCCCGGCCCCGCCCGCGCCCGCCTCCGCCGCCCGCCCGGCGAGCAGCTCCATCGCGTCGGCGTCGTCCATCGGCGCCAGCGTGAACACCGCCTCGCCGTCCACCCGCAGCGGCCGCCGGCCCGACGCGAGCACCCTGAGCCCCGGGCAGCCCAGCAGCAGCTCCCGCAGCAGCCCCGCGCACTCCTCCGCCAGGTGCTCGAACCCGTCCACCACGAGCAGCAGCCGCCGCTCCGCGAGGTGATCCAGGAGCACCTCGAGCGGGGCGCGCACGGTGTGGTCGGTCAGACCCAGCGCCTCGACCAGCGCGTGGGCCACCAGGCCGGGGTCGCGCAGCGCGGCCAGCTCCGCGAGGCGGACCCCGTCGACGTAGCGTTTCTGCAGTGCCTCGGCGGTTCTCAGGGCCAGCCGGGTCTTTCCCACCCCGCCCACTCCGACGACCGTGACCATCCTGAACTCGTCGATCAACCCGGCCAGTTGGTCCTGCTCGGCGGTCCGGCCCACGAACCGGTTCAGCTCCGCAGGGAGATTGCTCCGTCGCATGGGACACGGAGCGTACTCATCCGCGCGCGCTCCGTACAATCGGTACGCCGCAACTCCCCTCCCACAAGCGGTAATGCGGTACGGCCCGGGAGCCCGGGCGCGATAGGGTCGGAGGACGTATCAGCAGCGGGTCCGACGACCGTCCGGGGCCCGACGACAGCAGAGAGCGGTGCAGAGTGACCGGTGGTGAGGTTGCCGGGATCCTGGTGGCCGTGTTCTGGGCGATTCTCGTCTCCTTCCTCGCCGTGGTGCTGGTGAGGCTGGCGCAGACGCTCAAGGCGACCACCAAGCTCGTCGCGGACGTGACCGACCAGGCCGTCCCCCTGCTCGCCGACGCCTCCCAGGCCGTGCGCTCCGCGCAGACCCAGCTCGACCGGGTCGACTCCATCGCGTCGGACGTCCAGGAGGTCACCTCCAACGCCTCCGCGCTGGCCGGCACCGTCGCCTCCACGTTCGGCGGCCCGCTGGTCAAGGTGGCGGCCTTCGGCTACGGGGTGCGCAGGGCGCTGGGCCGCAACCGCGAGGACGCGCCGCCCGCGGCCGACCGGCGTACTGTGATCGTCGGTCGTACCGTGCCGTCCGCGCGACGCCGGAAGCAGAAGGGCTGAGCACGATGTTCCGCCGTACGTTCTGGTTCACCGCGGGCGCGGCCGCCGGCGTGTGGGCCACCACCAAGGTCAACCGCAAGCTCAAGCAGCTGACGCCGGAGAGCCTCGCCGCGCAGGCGGCCGACAAGGCCGTCGAGGCGGGGCACCGGATCAAGGACCGCGCCGTCGGCTTCGCCCTCGACGTGCGGGCGAACATGCTGCAGCGCGAGGCCGAGCTCGGCGAGGCGCTCGGCCTGGACGCGCCGCCGCCCGCGGAGCAGGAGCGCGAGCTCCCCGCGCCGCGCCGCAGGCCGGAACTCGGCGGCCGCACCACCCCAGACACCACCTATTCGTTGACGTACAACCGGAATGAGGACCACTGATGGAGTCGGCTGAAATCCGCCGCCGCTGGCTGAGCTTCTTCGAGGAGCGCGGGCACACCGTCGTCCCTTCGGCGTCGCTCATCGCGGACGACCCGACTCTGCTGCTCGTCCCCGCCGGCATGGTGCCCTTCAAGCCCTACTTCCTGGGTGAGGTCAAGCCGCCCTTCACGCGCGCGTCCAGCGTGCAGAAGTGCGTGCGCACCCCCGACATCGAAGAGGTCGGCAAGACCACCCGCCACGGCACGTTCTTCCAGATGTGCGGCAACTTCTCCTTCGGCGACTACTTCAAGGAAGGCGCCATCAAGCTCGCCTGGGAGCTGCTGACCACCTCGGTCGAGCACGGCGGCTACGGGCTCGAGCCGGAGAAGCTCTGGATCACCGTCTACCAGGACGACGACGAGGCCGAGGCCATCTGGCGCGACGTCGTGGGCGTGCCCGCCGAGCGCATCCAGCGCCTCGGCAAGAAGGACAACTTCTGGTCCATGGGCGTCCCCGGCCCCTGCGGCCCCTGCTCCGAGATCAACTACGACCGCGGCCCGGAGTTCGGCGTCGAGGGCGGCCCCGCCGTCAACGACGAGCGGTACGTCGAGATCTGGAACCTCGTCTTCATGCAGTACGAGCGGGGCCAGGGCATCGGCAAGGAGGACTTCGAGATCCTCGGCGACCTGCCGTCCAAGAACATCGACACGGGCCTCGGTCTCGAGCGCCTGGCGATGATCCTCCAGGGCGTGCAGAACATGTACGAGACCGACACCCTCAAGGTCGTCATCGACAAGGCCACCGAGCTCACCGGCGTCGCCTACGGCAAGGCCCACGACAGCGACGTCTCGCTGCGCGTGGTCGCCGACCACATGCGCACCTCCGTCATGCTCATCGGTGACGGCGTCACCCCCGGCAACGAGGGCCGCGGCTACGTGCTGCGCCGCATCATGCGCCGCGCCGTCCGCAACATGCGCCTGCTCGGCGCCACCGGCCCGGTCGTCGGCGAGCTCGTCGACACGGTCATCAGGACGATGGGCGAGCAGTACCCGGAGCTGGAGACCGACCGCAAGCGCATCGAGACGGTCGCCCTCGCCGAGGAGGCCGCGTTCCTGAAGGCCCTCAAGGGCGGCACCAACATCCTCGACACCGCCGTGACCGAGACCAAGGCCGCCGGCGGCACGGTCCTCGCCGGCGACAAGGCGTTCCTGCTCCACGACACCTGGGGCTTCCCGATCGACCTCACCCTCGAGATGGCCGCCGAGCAGGGCCTGACCGTGGACGAGGACGGCTTCCGCCGCCTGATGAAGGAGCAGCGGGAGCGGGCCAAGGCCGACGCCCAGGCCAAGAAGACCGGCCACGCCGACGTCACCTCGTACCGCGAGATCGCCGACAGCGCCGGCGCCACCGAGTTCACCGGCTACACCAACACCGAGGGCGAGACCACCGTCGTCGGCCTGCTGGTCAACGGCGTCCCGTCGCCCGCCGCCTCCGAGGGCGACGAGGTCGAGGTCGTCCTCGACCGCACCCCGTTCTACGCCGAGGGCGGCGGCCAGCTCGCCGACCACGGCCGCATCAGGCTGCACTCCGGCGCCGTCATCGAGATCCGCGACGTGCAGCAGCCGGTCCCCGGCGTCTCCGTGCACAAGGGTTCGGTGCAGGTCGGCGAGGTGACCGTGGGCGCCACCGCCTACGCCGCCATCGACGTGCGCCGCCGCCGGGCCATCGCCCGCGCCCACAGCGCCACCCACCTGACCCACCAGGCGCTGCGCGACGCCCTCGGCCCGACCGCCGCCCAGGCCGGTTCGGAGAACTCCCCGGGCCGCTTCCGCTTCGACTTCGGCTCGCCGAACGCCGTTCCCGGCGCCGTCCTCACGGACGTCGAGCAGAAGATCAACGAGGTGCTCTCGCGCGAGCTCGACGTGCACGCCGAGGTCATGCCGATCGACGAGGCCAAGCGTCAGGGCGCCATCGCCGAGTTCGGCGAGAAGTACGGCGAGAAGGTCCGCGTCGTCACCATCGGCGACTTCTCCAAGGAGCTGTGCGGCGGCACGCACGTGCACAACACCGCCCAGCTGGGTCTGGTGAAGCTGCTCGGCGAGTCCTCCATCGGCTCCGGCGTGCGCCGCATCGAGGCCCTGGTCGGCGTCGACGCGTACAACTTCCTCGCCCGCGAGCACACGGTCGTCGCCCAGCTCCAGGAGCTGGTCAAGGGCCGCCCGGAGGAGCTGCCGGAGAAGATCTCCACGATGCTCGGCAAGCTGAAGGACGCCGAGAAGGAGATCGAGAAGTTCCGCGCCGAGAAGGTCCTGCAGGCCGCCGCCGGTCTGGTCGACTCCGCCCGGGACATCCGCGGCGTCGCCCTGGTCACCGGCCAGGTGCCGGACGGCACCGGCGCCGACGACCTGCGCAAGCTGGTCCTCGACGTCCGCGGCCGCATCCCGTCCGACCGCCCGGCCGTCGTCGCCCTGTTCACCACGGCCAACGGCAAGCCGCTCACGGTCATCGCCACCAACGAGGCCGCCCGCGAGCGCGGCCTCAAGGCCGGCGAGCTGGTCCGCACGGCCGCCAAGACCCTCGGCGGCGGCGGTGGCGGCAAGCCGGACGTCGCCCAGGGCGGCGGCCAGAACCCGCAGGCCGTCGGCGAGGCCATGGAGGCCGTCGAGCGCCAGGTGGTGGAAACGGTCTGATGCGACGAGGACGACGACTCGCCGTCGACGTCGGGGACGCCCGGATCGGGGTCGCCTCGTGCGACCCCGACGGGGTCCTGGCCACGCCGGTGGAGACCGTGCCGGGACGTGACGTCCCGGCCGCCCACCGGCGGCTGCGCCAGATCGTCGAGGAGTACGAACCGATCGAGGTCGTCGTGGGCCTGCCCCGCTCGCTCAGCGGGCGGGAGGGTCCGGCCGCGACCAAGGTCCGCGCCTTCGCCCGCGAGATGGCCAAGGGCATCGCCCCGGTCCCGGTCCGGCTGGTCGACGAGCGGATGACCACGGTCACCGCGACCCAGGGCCTGCGGGCCTCGGGAGTGAAGTCGAAGAAGGGCCGTTCGGTCATCGACCAGGCCGCCGCGGTGATCATCCTTCAGAACGCTCTTGAGTCCGAACGGGTATCGGGTAATCCGCCCGGCGAGGGCGTCGAAGTGGTCATCTGATCGCGATACGGTAACGTTCCGCGCGATGCGGCGGTGTTCGAACAGCTGCCGCACAACGTAGAGGCGGAACGTCCGGAAGCCTCGCGGCTGTTTGGGGATCGATGACTGAGTATGGCCGGAGCCCCGGCTCCGAACCGTGGCACCCCGCGGACCCGCTGTACGGGGACCAGGGGTGGGAAGGCCAGCAGCAGTACCCGCAGCAGGCGCAGCAGTACGGCCACCAGGACCCGTACGGGCAGCAGCAGGCGTATGCCGACGGCATGTACCAGCAGCAGCATCAGCAGCACCCCCAGCAGTCCCACGGTTACGACGCCCAGCAGTACGGCGGACAGCAGTACGGGAACCCGGGTGGTTACGACACGCCCGGGTATCCCGAACAGCAGTACGGCCAGCAGTATGACCAGCAGTACGACCAGCGGTACGACGGGAACTGGGAGACGGGCCAGGCGGCCATGCCGTACAACGCCCCGCCCGCCGATCCGTACGGCGGCCAGCAGCCCGACCTCTACGGCACCCCCGAGGCGTACCCCCCGCCGCAGCCCCCGGGCCGGCGGCAGGTGCCGCCGCAACCGGTGACCGACTGGGAGGCGGAGCCGCAGGAGGAGGACCATCCCTTCTTCACCGGCTCGGACGACGCCACCCGCGACCGGCGCGACCGCCGGGCCGCCGACGGCGGCCGCGACGACGACTACGACGAGTACGACGACGAGGAAGAGGAGCCCGGCGGCCGCCGCGGCTCCCGCTCCGGACGCGAGCGCCGCGGCAACAAGGGCCGCAAGGCCAAGAACGGCATGGCCTGCCTGGTCGTGGCCGCGGTCCTCGTCGGCGGTGTCGGCGGCATCGGCTACTTCGGCTACAAGTTCTGGCAGGGCCAGTTCGGCGCCGCGCCCGACTACGCGGGCGAGGGAAGCGGCGAGGTCCAGGTCGAGATCCCGCAGGACGCCGGCGGCTACGTCATCGGCAACATCCTGAAGAAGGCCGGCGTCGTCAAGAGCGTCGACGCCTTCGTCTCGGCCCAGCAGAAGAACCCGAGGGGCCTGACGATCCAGGCCGGCGTCTACACGCTGAAGAAGGAGATGTCGGCGGAGAGCGCCGTCGCGCTGATGCTCAGCCCGGCGAGCAAGGCCAACTTCGTCCTGCCGCCCGGCAAGAGGAACGCCTGGGTCTACGACGAGCTCGACAAACGCCTCGGCCTCAAACGGGGCACCACCAAGGAAACCGCCGTCAAGCAGGCGAACAGCCTCGGTCTGCCCGACTGGGCGAAGAACCACCCCGAGGTCAAGGACCCGCTGGAGGGCTTCCTCTTCCCCGCGACCTATCCGGTCGCCAAGGGCACCAAGCCCGAGGACGTCCTGCGCAAGATGGTCTCCCGCTCGAACGGCGAGTACGCCAAGCTCGACCTCGACGCGAAGGCGAAGGAGCTCGGCCTCGACGGCCCGTGGGAGCTCGTCACCGTCGCGAGCCTCGTGCAGGTCGAGGGCAAGTACAAGCACGACTTCGACAAGGTCGCGCGGGTCGTCTACAACCGGCTCAAGCCCGGCAACATGGAGACCGTGGGCCGCCTGGAGTTCGACTCCACGGTCAACTACCTGCGCGGTCAGAGCACGCTCGACGTCGGTCAGGTCAAGGACCTGCGGAAGATCCAGGACCCGTACAACACGTACCGGGTCCAGGGCATGATCCCCGGCCCGATCAGCAACCCGGGGCTCGACGCCCTCCACTCCGCCATGAACCCGACGCCCGGCCCGTGGTACTACTTCGTGTCGATCAACGAGAACAAGACGGTCTTCGCCGTGACGATCGCCGAGCACAACAAGAACGTCGCGGAGTACGAGAAGGAGCGGGAGAAGTCGGGGCAGTGAGTACACGACACCGGGCGGCCGTACTCGGCTCGCCCATCGCCCACTCGCTCTCCCCGGTGCTGCACCGGGCCGCGTACCGGGAGCTCGGCCTCGACGACTGGTCCTACGACCGGTTCGAGGTGGACGAGGCCGCGCTCCCCGGCTTCGTGGGCGAGCTGGACGCGTCGTGGGCGGGGCTTTCCCTCACCATGCCGCTCAAGCGGGCGATCATCCCGCTGCTCGACGAGATCACGGACACCGCCGCCTCGGTCGAGGCGGTCAACACGGTGGTGTTCACCGAGGACGGCCGGCGGACCGGCGACAACACCGACATCCCCGGCATGATCGCCGCGCTGCGCGAGCGCGGCGTCGAGAAGGTGGACTCCGCCGCGATCCTCGGTGCCGGCGCCACCGCCTCCTCGGCCCTGGCCGCGCTCGCCCGGGTGTGCTCCGGGCCCGTCACCGCGTACGTACGCAGCGAGGCGCGCGCCGAGGAGATGCGGGGCTGGGGCGAACGGCTCGGCGTCGACGTGCGCATCGCCGCCTGGGACGGGGCGGCGGAGGCCTTCGCCGCGCCGCTGGTCGTCGCCACCACCCCGGCCGGCACGACGGACGCGCTCGCCGGGGCCGTCCCGGAGGCTCCCGGCACCCTGTTCGACGTCCTCTACGACCCCTGGCCCACCCGCCTCGCCGCCGCCTGGTCGGCCCGCGGCGGGAAGATCGTCGGCGGACTCGACCTCCTGGTGCACCAGGCGGTGCTCCAGGTCGAGCAGATGACCGGCCGCGCGCCGGGACCGCTCGCGGCGATGCGGGCGGCGGGGGAGCAGGCGCTCGCCGAGCGCTGACACCGGAACACGCCGGTACGGGACACCTGATCCGAGGTGCCTGATCCGAGGCACCGTCCAAGGTGCCGATCCGGGGCGCCCGGTGCGGGCACGACAGGGGGAAGAGCATGGAGAGCGGCGGCGTGCTGCTCGCGTCCAAGTGGGACGTCGCGGGTGACCTCGCCCGCGTGGTGGGCGGACTCCTCCGGGTCGCCTTCATGGCGCTGCCGGAGTGGCTCCGCTATTCGGTGATCGCGCTGGGGGGCGGGTTCGTGCTGTACGTCGTGGCGACCCGCTGCCGCGACTGGTGGCGTGAGCGGCGTGCGGCGTCCGCCGGTCCGCCGGAAGCCTCACCCGACACGTGAGACATGTGTCCCGACCCGTGGACCGGCGATCGATCGACCGCCCGGACGTGGGAGGATCAGGGGAGGCGGACCCGGGCCGCGCACCCAGGTCGTGCCGTCGCAGTGCCCAGGCGCGAGCATGAGGAGCATCGTTGAGCAGGTTGCGTTGGCTGACGGCGGGGGAGTCTCACGGCCCCGCGCTGGTTGCAACCCTTGAGGGACTTCCGGCCGGTGTTCCGGTCACCACGGAGCTGGTGGCGGACCATCTCGCACGGCGGCGCCTCGGCTATGGACGCGGTGCGCGCATGAAGTTCGAGCAGGACGAGATCACCTTCCTGGGTGGTGTCCGGCACGGACTCTCGCTCGGCTCGCCGATCGCCGTCATGGTCGGCAACACCGAATGGCCCAAGTGGGAGAAGGTCATGGCGGCCGACCCGGTCGACCCGGCCGAGCTGGCGAACTCCGCGCGCAACGCGCCGCTGACCCGCCCCCGCCCCGGCCACGCAGACCTGGCCGGCATGCAGAAGTACGGCTTCGACGAGGCCCGGCCGATCCTGGAGCGCGCCAGCGCCCGTGAGACCGCCGCCCGCGTCGCCCTCGGCGCCGTCGCCCGCTCCTTCCTGAAGGAGGCGGCCGGCATCGAGATCGTCTCCCACGTGGTCGAGCTCGCCGCCGCCAAGGCCCCGTACGGCGTCTACCCGACCCCGGCCGACGTCGAGAAGCTCGACGCCGACCCGGTGCGCTGCCTCGACGCCGACGCGTCGAAGGCGATGGTCGCCGAGATCGACCAGGCCCACAAGGACGGCGACACGCTCGGTGGCGTCGTCGAGGTCCTCGCGTACGGCGTCCCCGTCGGCCTCGGCTCCCACGTGCACTGGGACCGGCGCCTCGACGCCCGGCTCGCCGCCGCGCTCATGGGCATCCAGGCCATCAAGGGCGTCGAGGTCGGCGACGGCTTCGAGCTCGCCCGCGTGCCCGGCTCGCAGGCCCACGACGAGATCGTCAAGGGCGAGGACGGCCTCACCCGCAGCTCCGGCCGCGCCGGCGGCACCGAGGGCGGCCTCAGCACCGGCGAGCTGCTGCGCGTCCGCGCCGCGATGAAGCCCATCGCCACCGTGCCGCGCGCCCTCGCCACCGTCGACGTCGCCACCGGCGAGGTCGCGGCCGCGCACCACCAGCGCTCCGACGTCTGCGCCGTCCCGGCCGCGGGCATCGTCGCCGAGGCGATGGTCGCGCTGGTCCTCGCGGACGCCGTCCTGGAGAAGTTCGGCGGCGACTCGGTCCCCGAGACCCGTCGCAACGTCCGGTCCTACCTCGACAACCTCCACATCCGGTGACCGCCGGCCCGCTGGTCGTCCTCGTCGGGCCCATGGGCTCCGGCAAGTCCACCGTCGGCGCGCTGCTCGCGGAGCGGCTCGGCGCCGTCTACCGGGACACCGACGCGGACATCGTCGCCACCGAGGGACGCGAGATCGCGGACATCTTCGTCGAGGAGGGCGAGGACCACTTCCGCGCGCTCGAACGCGAAGCCGTGAGCAAGGCCGTCGCCGAGCACGGGGGCGTCCTCGCCCTCGGCGGCGGCGCGGTGCTCGACCCGGGCACCCGCGCCCTGCTGCGAGGGCTGCCCGTCGCGTACCTCTCCATGGACGTCGAGGCGGCCGTCCGCCGCGTCGGCCTCGGCGCCGCCCGGCCGCTGCTCGCCGTCAACCCGCGCCGGCAGTGGCGCGAGCTGATGGACGCCCGGCGCCATCTGTACGAAGAAGTCGCGAGCGTCGTCGTCGCCACCGACGACCGCACGCCCGAAGAGGTCGCCGCCGCGATCCTCGACGCACTGGAGTTGAAGGACGTATGACGGACCAGGAAGTGACCCGTATCCAGGTCGGCGGCTCCGCGGGTTCCGACCCGTACGAGGTACTGGTCGGCCGACAGCTGCTCGGCGAGCTGCCCGCGCTCATCGGCCCCCAGGCCAGGCGCGTGGCCGTGATCCACCCCGAGGCGCTGGCCGAGACCGGCGAGGCGCTGCGCGAGGACCTCGCCGAGCAGGGATACGAGGCCGTCGCCATCCAGGTGCCCAACGCCGAGGAGGCCAAGACCGCCGAGGTCGCCGCCTACTGCTGGAAGGCGCTCGGGCAGACCGGCTTCACCCGCAGCGACGTCATCGTCGGCGTCGGCGGAGGCGCCACCACCGATCTGGCCGGCTTCGTCGCCGCGACCTGGCTGCGCGGCGTGCGCTGGGTCGCCGTCCCGACGACCGTGCTCGGCATGGTCGACGCGGCCGTCGGCGGCAAGACCGGCATCAACACCGCCGAGGGCAAGAACCTCGTCGGCGCCTTCCACCCGCCGGCCGGCGTGCTCTGCGACCTGGCCGCGCTCGACTCGCTGCCGGTGCACGACTACGTCAGCGGTCTCGCCGAGATCATCAAGGCCGGCTTCATCGCCGACCCGGTGATCCTCGAGCTCGTCGAGGCCGACCCGCAGGCCGCCCGCACTCCCGCCGGGCCGCACACCGCCGAGCTCATCGAGCGGTCGATCCGGGTCAAGGCCGAGGTGGTGTCCGGCGACCTCAAGGAGGCCGGCCTCCGCGAGATCCTCAACTACGGGCACACCCTCGCCCACGCCATCGAGAAGAACGAGCGGTACAAGTGGCGGCACGGCGCCGCCGTCTCCGTCGGCATGGTCTTCGCCGCCGAGCTCGGCCGGCTGGCCGGCCGCCTCGACGACGCCACCGCCGACCGCCACCGCGCCGTCCTGGAGTCCGTCGGCCTGCCGCTCACCTACCGCGGCGACCAGTGGCCCAAGCTCCTCGAGACCATGAAGGTCGACAAGAAGTCCCGCGGCGACCTGCTGCGCTTCATCGTCCTCGACGGCCTCGGCAAGCCGACCGTCCTCGAGGGCCCCGACCCGGCCGTCCTCATCGCGGCCTACGGCGAGGTGTCCGCGTGAGCGAGCGGCGTCGCGTCCTCGTCCTGAACGGCCCGAACCTCGGCCGCCTCGGCTCCCGCGAGCCCGACATCTACGGCGCCACCTCGTACAAGGGCCTCGTGGAGTCCTGCCGCGCGCTCGGCGAGCAGCTGGGCTTCGACGTCGAGGTGCGCGAGACCAACGACGAGGGCGAGATGATCCGCTGGCTGCACGAGGCGGCCGACGGCTCGCTCCCGGTCGTGCTCAACCCCGGCGCCTTCACGCACTACTCGTACGGGATGCGGGACGCGGCCGCGCAGCGCACGGCGCCGCTGATCGAGGTGCACATCTCCAACCCGTACACACGGGAGGAGTTCCGGCACACCTCGGTGGTGGCCGCCGTGGCCACCGGGACCGTCGCCGGCTTCGGCATCGGCTCCTACCGACTGGCGCTGCGCGCGCTCGCGGAGGAACTGGACGCCTGAGCCCCGCGTCCCCACTCCGGGCACGTCGATCCGCCCCCGGCCGTTTCCCCTCGGGAAGCCGGGGGCGGTAACGTTCCGGCAACGACGGAAACATCGCCGGAGGAAACGGAGTGGGGCACCGGATGCAGCACGGAATGGGGGCTCCGCTGCCACCGCAGGAACCCGCGGGCCACACCGGTTGGGTCCAGGGCGGCCCCCCGCCCGTCCCGCCCGCTCCGGCACACCACCCCTACCCGGCTCCTCCCGGGCCGCCGGCGCACCCCGCGCCGCCGGCCCCGCAGGCGCCGCCGATGGGTCCGCCGCCCGTCCAGGCCCCGCCGCCCGGCTGGGGCGGGGGGCCGGGAGCCCCGGGTGCCCCGGGCGCTCAGGGTGTCCCGGCCACCGGGCAGGTCACCGGTCCCATCACCGTGCCGCCCGCCGTGACCGGCACCGGCGGCGCGACCATAGCCGTCCTGCTCATCGGCCCGGCCGGCGCGGGCAAGACGACCGTCGCGCGCCACTGGGCCGGCCGCCGGCCGGTGCCGACGGCCCACATCAGTCTCGACGACGTGCGCGAATGGGTCTGCTCCGGATTCGCCGACCCCCAGTCCGGCTGGAACGAGAACTCCGAGGCCCAGTACCGGCTGGCCCGCCGCACCTGCGGCTTCGCCGCCCGCAACTTCCTCGCCAACGGCATCTCCTGCATCCTCGACGACGCCGTCTTCCCCGACTGGCCGGTCGTCGGCCTCGGCGGCTGGAAGCGCCACGTGGGCCCCGGCCTGCTGCCCGTGGTGCTGCTGCCCGGCCTGGACGTCGTCCTGGAGCGCAACGCCGAACGCAGCGGCAACCGCCGCCTCTCGGACGAGGAGGTCGCCGCGATCCACGGCCGGATGGCCGGGTGGTACGGCTCCGGACTGCCGATCATCGACAACTCCACGTACGACGTGGAGACCACGGCCCGCGTCCTGGACGAGGTCCTGGCCCGCGCGATATCCGGCGCGCCCCCGGCGTAGCCGCCGCGGAGCACTCCCTCGGTACGCCGCCCCGGCCCGGCCCCCACGCGGCGGCTGCCCGGTCGGACCCGCACAACAGGCCGCCGCGCCCGGGCGCTCGTAGGCTCGGAGCATGTCAGAGGTGTATGCGGACCGCCGGATCCGGCTGCGCGACCGGTGCGGGGCCGCGGGCAGCCCGGCGGCGCTGGTCTCCCGCCCCGCCAATGTCCGCTATCTCACGGGCGGTTCGCCCGCCGGGGCCGTGCTGCTGCTCGGGCCCGACGAGGACGTGCTGCTGTGCCCCACCGCGCCCGGTGGCGATCCGGCCGACGGGCGGGTGGACGAGGTGCTGCGGCAGCTGGTGCTGCCGGCCGGCGGCGGGGATCCGGCGGTCGCGGGCGTGGACTTCGCCCGGAAGGCCGGCGCGGACGCCCTGTCCGTCGAGGAGCACCATCTGACCGTCGCCCGGCACCGGGCGATGGGCTCCGTCGCGCCCGGGCTGCGGCTCGCCGATCTGTCCTGCGCCGTCGAGCAGCTGCGGATCGTCAAGGACGAGGACGAGATCGCCTGTCTGCGGATCGCCGCCGAGATCGCCGACCAGGCGCTCGGGGAGCTCCTCGAGTCGATCCTGGTCGGCCGCACCGAGCGGCACCTCGCCCTGGAGCTGGAGCGGCGGCTCGTCGACCACGGCGCCGACGGGCCGGCCTTCGCCACCTCCGTGGCGACCGGACCGCACTCCGGCCGGGCCGGGCACCGGCCCACCGACCGGCGGGTCGAGGAAGGCGACTTCCTCTCCGTGTGCCTCGGCGCCAACTACCGTGGCTACCGCTGCGAGATCGGCCGCACCTTCGTCATCGGGACCACCCCCGCCGACTGGCAGATCGAGCTGTACGATCTCGTCTTCGCCGCTCAGCGGGCGGGTCGCGAGGCGCTCGCGCCCGGCGCCGAGTACCGCGACGTCGACCGCGCGGCCCGGCAGATTCTCGCCGCGGCGGGTCACGGCGACACGACCACACCCCTCACCGGGCACGGCGTGGGCCTGGAAATCGACGAGGACCCGCAGCTCGCACCCGCGGCCATGGGTAAACTGGACGCTTGTGTGCCGGTCACCGTCGAACCGGGGGTCCACCTCCCGGGCCGGGGCGGGGTCCGGATCGATGACACGCTCGTCGTGCGCCAGGAGGCGGACGGCGGACCCGAGCTACTCACCATCACGACCAAGGAGCTGCTCGCGCTGTAGCGGCGCGCACGCCTCCCGGTCCCACGTCAGTCCAGGAGATTCCGCAACCGTGGCTTCCACGAACGACCTCAAGAACGGCATGGTGCTCAAGCTCGAAGGCGGCCAGCTCTGGTCCGTCGTCGAGTTCCAGCACGTCAAGCCCGGCAAGGGCCCGGCCTTCGTGCGCACCAAGCTCAAGAACGTGCTGTCCGGCAAGGTCGTCGACAAGACCTTCAACGCCGGCGTGAAGGTCGACACGGCCACCATCGACCGTCGTGACATGCAGTTCTCCTACATGGACGGCGACTACTTCGTCTTCATGGACATGGAGACCTACGACCAGCTGCACGTCGACCGCAAGGCCGTCGGCGACGCCGCCAACTTCCTCATCGAGGGCTTCACCGCCTCCGTCGCGCAGCACGAGGGCGAGGTGCTCTACGTCGAGCTCCCGGCCGCCGTCACGCTGACCATCCAGCACACCGACCCCGGTGTCCAGGGTGACCGCTCCACCGGTGGCACCAAGCCCGCCACCCTGGAGACCGGCCACGAGATCCAGGTCCCGCTCTTCATCACCACCGGTGAGAAGATCAAGGTCGACACCCGCACCAGCGACTACCTCGGCCGGGTGAACGACTAACCGTGGCCGCCCGGAGCAAGGCCCGTCGTCGGGCCTTCCAGATCCTGTTCGAGGCCGACCAGCGCGGCACCTCGGTCCAGGAAGTCCTCGCGGACCAGGTTCGGCTCGCCCGCTCGGACGAGCGTCAGCCGCCGGTCAACGAGTTCACCATGCAGCTGGTCGAGGGCTACGCGGGTCACGTGAGCCGGATCGACGAGCTCATCGCGACCTACGCGGTGGACTGGGACCTCGACCGGATGCCCGTCGCCGACCGGAACATCGTCCGCCTCGGTGCGTACGAGCTGATCTGGGAGGACGGCACCCCGGACGCGGTGGCGATCGACGAGGCGGTGCAGCTCGCCAAGGAGTTCTCCACGGACGAGTCGCCGACCTTCGTCAACGGTCTGCTCGCGCGCTTCAAGGACCTGAAGCCGCGCCTGCGCCGGGACGCGGACGCCTAGGCCGTTTCTTTCGGACCGGCCAGGATCCGGAAGAGACGGCCTGGTTCCGTCCCCCGGCAGTCGAAGGGGCCCGCAGCACACGACGTGCTGCGGGCCCCTTCGGCGTACGCGCCGTCCGGCCCGCCCCCGCCGTACGGCTACGGGTACGAAAAGCGCCGGGCCCCGGGGGTCGAGGTGACTCCCGGGGCCCGGCGGCACGTTTCTGCTTCAGCTGTTCCGCGTCAGCTGTTGTCCTCGTGGGCGACCGCGCGGCGCGCGTCCGCGTCCAGGACGCCCCAGCTGATCAGCTGCTCGGTGAGGACCGAGGGGGACTGGTCGTAGATGACGGCGAGGGTGCGCAGGTCGTCCTGGCGGATCGACAGCACCTTGCCGTTGTAGTCGCCGCGCTGGGACTGGATCGTCGCCGCGTAGCGCTGGAGCGGGCCGGCCTTCTCGGCGGGGACGTGGGCGAGGCGCTCCAGATCGAGGACCAGCTTCGGCGGGGGCTCGGCGGCGCCGCCGGGGGTCGTGCCCGGCAGCAGCTCCTGCACCGGCACACCGTAGAAGTCCGCCAGCTCGGCCAGGCGCTGCACGGTCACGGCGCGGTCGCCGCGCTCGTACGAACCGACCACGACCGCCTTCCAGCGGCCCTGGGACTTCTCCTCCACACCGTGGAGGGAAAGGCCCTGCTGGGTGCGGATCGCACGGAGTTTGGCCCCGAGCTGCTTTGCGTATTCGCTGGACATAACGCTCCCGGACGCTGAGACGACGTTGCGGCTGCGCCGCGCGGCTGGTAACTCACTGTGAGGTTACGCAGCGTGACACTCTCCCGTCAAGCCGAATGGTCCATACCGCCCCCCTCCGGGGGACGGCGCCCGGAGTGGCGGACGGGTGGTGAGCTGGGCACTCATCCGCCCCTGGTAAGGTGGACGGCGCAGTTCCGACGTCCTTTAAGGTCCGTCCCGTGAGGCGGAGAAGGAGGTCCGTTTTCATATGGACGCACAGCAGCAGACCGATGCGGCACGCCCCGTTCTCGAGGCCCCCGACATCGCGCGGGTACTGACCCGCATCGCCCACGAGATCGTCGAGCGCGCCAAGGGCGCCGACGACGTGGTCCTCCTCGGCATTCCCACCCGCGGTGTCTACCTCGCCCGCCGGCTCGCCGAGAAGCTCGAATCGATCACCGGCAGCAAGATCCCGGTCGGTTCCCTCGACATCACCATGTACCGGGACGACCTGCGGCTGAAGCCGGCCCGCGCCATCGGCCGCACCGAGATCCCCGGTGACGGCGTCGACGGCCGCCTGGTCGTCCTCGTCGACGACGTCCTCTTCTCCGGCCGCACGATCCGCGCCGCCCTCGACGCCCTCGGCGACATCGGCCGCCCGCGCGCCGTCCAGCTCGCCGTCCTCGTCGACCGCGGCCACCGCGAGCTGCCCATCCGCGCCGACTACGTCGGCAAGAACCTCCCCACGTCGCTGCGGGAGACGGTCAAGGTCCAGCTCGCCGAGGAGGACGGTCGCGACACCGTGCTGCTCGGCAGCAAGCCCGCCTCCTAGCCGGACCGGCACTCCCGACGGGTTCCGGGGCACATCCCTGCGCACCCGCATGCCCTCACCCTCCCACCACGGAGCGAAACCCCCGATGATGCGTCACCTCATCTCGGCCGCCGACCTCACCCGCGACGACGCCGTCCTGATCCTCGACACCGCCGAGGAGATGGCCCGGGTGGCCGACCGGCCCATCAAGAAGCTGCCGACCCTGCGCGGCCGCACCATCTGCAACCTCTTCTTCGAGGACTCCACCCGGACCCGGATCTCCTTCGAGGCGGCCGAGAAGCGGCTGTCCGCCGACGTGATCAACTTCGCGGCGAAGGGCTCCAGCGTCTCCAAGGGCGAGTCCCTGAAGGACACCGCGCAGACCCTGGAGGCGATGGGCGTCGACGCCGTCGTCATCCGGCACCACGCCTCCGGCGCCCCGTACCGCCTGGCCACCTCCGGCTGGATCGACGCGCCCGTCATCAACGCCGGCGACGGTACCCACCAGCACCCCACGCAGGCCCTGCTCGACGCCTTCACCATGCGCCGCCGCCTGGTCGGCCGGGACGCCGGTCTCGGTAAGGACCTGGCCGGAAAGCGCATCACGATCGTCGGCGACGTCCTGCACAGCCGGGTCGCCCGCTCCAACGTCGACCTGCTGCACACCCTCGGCGCCGAGGTCACCCTGGTGGCCCCGCCCACCCTGGTCCCGGTCGGCGTGGAGAACTGGCCCTGCGAGGTCTCCTACGACCTCGACAGCGTGCTGACCAAGTCCGACGCGGTGATGATGCTGCGTGTGCAGCGTGAGCGGATGAACGCCGCCTTCTTCCCGACCGAGCGCGAGTACTCGCGCCGCTACGGGCTCGACGGCCACCGGATGGCGAAGATGCCCGAGCACGCCGTCGTCATGCACCCCGGCCCCATGGTCCGCGGCATGGAGATCACCGCCGAGGTCGCCGACTCCGACCGCTGCACGGTCGTCGAGCAGGTCGCCAACGGCGTCTCCATCCGCATGGCCGTGCTGTACCTGCTGCTCGGCGGCAACGAATCGCAGTCCACTCGTACCGAGGAGAAGTAAGACCCATGAGCAAGATCCTTATCCGCGGTGCGAAGGTGCTGGGCGGCGAGGCGCAGGACGTCCTCATCGACGGCGAGGTCATCGCCGCCACCGCCCCGACGGGCGAGATCGACTGGAGTGGTACGGACCTGTCGGCCGACGGCGCGCAGGTGATCGAGGCCGAGGGCCAGATCCTGCTGCCCGGCCTGGTCGACCTGCACACCCACCTGCGCGAGCCCGGCCGCGAGGACTCCGAGACCGTCCTCACCGGCACCCGCGCCGCCGCCTCCGGCGGCTACACGGCCGTCTTCGCCATGGCCAACACCCACCCCGTCGCCGACACCGCCGGCGTCGTCGAGCAGGTCTACCGGCTCGGCAAGGAGGCCGGCTACTGCGACGTGCAGCCCATCGGCGCCGTCACCGTCGGCCTGGAGGGCAAGAAGCTCGCCGAGCTCGGCGCCATGCACGACTCCGCCGCCGGCGTCACCGTCTTCTCCGACGACGGCAAGTGCGTCGACGACGCCGTGA
Source organism: Streptomyces sp. NPDC012637 (assembly GCF_042954805.1). Taxonomy (NCBI): domain Bacteria; kingdom Bacillati; phylum Actinomycetota; class Actinomycetes; order Kitasatosporales; family Streptomycetaceae; genus Streptomyces; species Streptomyces sp. NPDC012637. Next base: position 130,787 of record NZ_JBIBDS010000009.1, on the reverse strand, counting down.
TCATGCGCCGCGCCCTGGAGTACGTGAAGGCCTTCGGCGGCGTCGTCGCCCAGCACGCCCAGGAGCCCCGCCTCACCGAGGGCGCCCAGATGAACGAGGGCGTCGTCTCCGCCGAGCTCGGCCTCGGCGGCTGGCCCGCCGTCGCCGAGGAGTCGATCATCGCCCGCGACGTGCTGCTCGCCGAGCACGTCGGCTCCCGCGTCCACATCTGCCACCTGTCGACCGCCGGCTCCGTCGAGATCGTCCGCTGGGCCAAGTCCCGCGGCATCGACGTCACCGCCGAGGTCACCCCGCACCACCTCCTCCTCACGGACGAGATGGTCCGCAGCTACAACCCGGTCTACAAGGTCAACCCGCCGCTGCGCACCGAGCGCGACGTGATGGCGCTGCGCGAGGCCCTGGCCGACGGCACGATCGACATCGTCGCCACCGACCACGCCCCGCACCCGCACGAGGACAAGGACTGCGAGTGGGCCGCCGCCGCCATGGGCATGGTCGGTCTGGAGACCGCCCTGTCCGTCGTCCAGCAGACGATGGTGGAGACCGGGCTGCTCGACTGGGCCGGCGTCGCCGACCGGATGTCCGTCAAGCCCGCGCAGATCGGCCGGGCCAGGGGCCACGGACGCCCCGTCTCGGCTGGTGAGCCCGCCAACCTGACGCTGGTCGATCCGGCATACCGTGGTGTCGTGGACCCCGCCGACTTCGCCTCCCGCAGCCGCAACACCCCCTACGAGGGCCGCGAGCTGCCGGGACGCGTCACCCACACGTTCCTGCGGGGCCGGGCAACGCTCGTCGACGGGAAGCTGGCGTGACACCACTCGTACTCCTCGCGGCCGAACCGAAGTCGGCCGAAGTCACCGACTGGGCCGGCCGGCTCGGCTGGGTCGCCGGACTGCTGCTGTTCGTCGCCTTCGTCTACTGGCTGATGCGCCAGGGATGGAAGTGGCGCGGCAGCCTCCAGTCCGACCTCCCGCCCCTCCCCGAGGTGCCGGAGGCGCCCGGAGCGGCCAGGCTGACGCTCAGCGGCCGCTACCACGGCTCCACCACCGCCGGACAGTGGCTCGACCGGATCGTCGCCCACGGCCTGGGCACCCGCAGCCGCGCCGAGCTCACCCTCACGGACGCCGGGATCAGCGTCGTACGCCCCGGGGCGAACGACTTCCTGATCCCCGCCGAGGCCCTGCGCGAGGCCCGCCTCGACAAGGGCATCGCCGGCAAGGTCCTCACCGAGGGCGGCCTGCTGGTCGTCACCTGGGCCCACGGCGACAAGCTGCTCGACTCCGGCTTCCGCTCCGACCGGGCGGCCGAGCACGCCGCCTGGGTCGAGGCCCTCACCCACCTGAACACCGCAAGCACGACGGAAGGCATCGCACGATGACAACCTCCACAAGGGGAGCTGCCAAGGTTCCCGCCGTACTCGTCCTGGAGGACGGCCGCATCTTCCGCGGCCGCGCCTACGGGGCCGTGGGGGAGACCTTCGGCGAGGCCGTGTTCTCCACCGGCATGACCGGCTACCAGGAGACCCTCACCGACCCGTCGTACCACCGCCAGGTCGTGGTCATGACCGCCCCGCACGTCGGCAACACCGGCGTCAACGACGAGGACCCCGAGTCCGCCCGCATCTGGGTGGCCGGCTACGTCGTCCGCGACCCCGCCCGCGTCCCCTCCAACTGGCGCGCCCAGCGCTCCCTCGACGAGGAGCTGCGGCTCCAGGGCGTCGTCGGCATCCAGGGCATCGACACCCGCGCCCTCACCCGCCACCTGCGCGAGTGCGGCGCCATGCGCGTCGGCATCTTCTCCGGCAGCGCGCTCCCGGACGAGGGCACCATGCTCGCCGAGGTCCGCCAGCAGGCCGAGATGAAGGGCGCCGACCTCTCCGCCGAGGTCGCCACCAAGGAGCCGTACGTCGTCCCCGCGCTCGGTGAGAAGAAGTTCACCGTCGCCGCCGTCGACCTCGGCATCAAGGGCATGACCCCGCACCGGATGGCCGAGCGCGGCATCGAGGTCCACGTGCTGCCCGCCACCGCCACCGCCGAGGACGTCTACGCCGTCGACCCCGACGGTGTGTTCTTCTCCAACGGCCCGGGCGACCCGGCCACCGCCGACGGCCCCGTCGCCGTCATGCAGGAGGTCCTGCGCCGCAAGACGCCGCTCTTCGGCATCTGCTTCGGCAACCAGATCCTCGGCCGCGCCCTCGGCTTCGGCACCTACAAGCTGAAGTACGGCCACCGGGGCATCAACCAGCCGGTCCAGGACCGCACCACCGGCAAGGTCGAGGTCACCGCGCACAACCACGGCTTCGCCGTCGACGCGCCCCTCGACAAGGTGTCCGACACCCCCTTCGGGCGCGCCGAGGTCTCCCATGTGTGCCTGAACGACGACGTCGTGGAGGGGCTGCAGCTGCTCGACCAGCCGGCCTTCTCCGTCCAGTACCACCCCGAGGCGGCCGCGGGCCCGCACGACGCCGCGTACCTCTTCGACCGCTTCGTTTCGCTGATGGAGGCCGAGCGTGCCTAAGCGCACCGATATCCAGTCCGTCCTGGTCATCGGCTCCGGCCCGATCGTCATCGGCCAGGCCGCCGAGTTCGACTACTCCGGTACCCAGGCCTGCCGGGTCCTCAAGTCCGAGGGCCTGCGCGTCATCCTGGTCAACTCCAACCCGGCCACGATCATGACCGACCCGGAGATCGCCGACGCCACGTACGTCGAGCCGATCACCCCCGAGTTCGTCGAGAAGATCATCGCCAAGGAGCGCCCCGACGCCCTCCTGCCGACGCTGGGCGGCCAGACGGCCCTCAACACGGCCATCTCCATGCACGAGCAGGGCGTCCTGGAGAAGTACGGCGTCGAGCTCATCGGCGCCAACGTCGAGGCCATCCACAAGGGCGAGGACCGCGACCTCTTCAAGGGCGTGGTCGAGGCCGTCAACGCCAAGATCGGCCACGGCGAGTCCGCCCGCTCGGTCATCTGCCACTCGATGGACGACGTCCTCAAGGGCGTCGAGACGCTCGGCGGCTACCCCGTCGTCGTCCGCCCGTCCTTCACCATGGGCGGCGCCGGCTCCGGCTTCGCCCACGACGAGGAAGAGCTGCGCCGCATCGCCGGCCAGGGCCTCACGCTCTCCCCGACCACCGAGGTGCTCCTGGAGGAGTCCATCCTCGGCTGGAAGGAGTACGAGCTGGAGCTCATGCGCGACAAGCACGACAACGTCGTGGTCGTCTGCTCCATCGAGAACTTCGACCCGATGGGCGTCCACACCGGTGACTCGATCACCGTCGCCCCGGCGATGACGCTCACCGACCGCGAGTACCAGGTCCTGCGCGACATCGGCATCGCGATCATCCGCGAGGTCGGCGTCGACACCGGCGGCTGCAACATCCAGTTCGCGGTGAACCCCGACGACGGCCGCATCATCGTCATCGAGATGAACCCGCGCGTCTCCCGCTCCTCCGCGCTCGCCTCCAAGGCCACCGGCTTCCCGATCGCCAAGATCGCCGCCCGGCTCGCCGTCGGCTACACGCTGGACGAGATCCCGAACGACATCACCGAGAAGACCCCGGCCTCCTTCGAGCCGACCCTCGACTACGTCGTCGTCAAGGCCCCGCGCTTCGCCTTCGAGAAGTTCCCGTCCGCCGACTCCACGCTGACCACGACCATGAAGTCGGTCGGCGAGGCCATGGCGATCGGCCGCAACTTCACCGAGGCCCTGCAGAAGGCCCTGCGCTCCCTCGAGAAGAAGGGCTCGCAGTTCGCGTTCACCGGCGAGCCCGGCGACAAGGCGGAGCTGCTGCGCGAGGCGGTCCGCCCGACCGACGGCCGGATCAACACGGTCATGCAGGCCATCCGCGCCGGCGCCACGCCGGAGGAGGTCTTCGAGTTCACCAAGATCGACCCGTGGTTCGTCGACCAGCTCTTCCTCATCAAGGAGATCGCCGACGAGCTCGCCGGGGCCGAGAAGCTCGAGCCCGAGCTGCTCGCCGAGGCCAAGCGCCACGGCTTCTCCGACGCCCAGATCGCCGAGATCCGCGGCCTGCGCGAGGACGTCGTCCGCGAGGTCCGGCACGCCCTCGGCGTCCGCCCGGTCTACAAGACGGTCGACACCTGCGCCGCCGAGTTCGCCGCCAAGACCCCGTACTTCTACTCGTCCTACGACGAGGAGACCGAGGTCGCGCCGCGAGAGAAGCCCGCGGTGATCATCCTGGGCTCCGGCCCGAACCGCATCGGCCAGGGCATCGAGTTCGACTACTCCTGCGTCCACGCCTCCTTCGCGCTCAGCGACGCGGGCTACGAGACCGTGATGGTCAACTGCAACCCGGAGACCGTCTCCACGGACTACGACACCTCCGACCGCCTGTACTTCGAGCCCCTGACGCTCGAGGACGTGCTGGAGATCGTCCACGCCGAGTCACTGGCCGGCCCCATCGCGGGCGTCGTCGTCCAGCTCGGCGGCCAGACCCCGCTGGGCCTCGCCCAGGCGCTCAAGGACAACGGCGTGCCGGTCGTGGGCACCTCCCCGGAGGCCATCCACGCCGCCGAGGACCGCGGCGCCTTCGGCCGGGTGCTCGCCGAGGCGGGCCTGCCCGCGCCGAAGCACGGCACCGCCACCACCTTCGCCGGTGCCAAGGCCATCGCCGACGAGATCGGCTACCCCGTGCTCGTACGCCCCTCGTACGTGCTCGGCGGCCGCGGCATGGAGATCGTCTACGACGAGGCGCGCCTGGAGGCGTACATCGCCGAGTCCACCGAGATCTCCCCGACCCGCCCGGTGCTCGTCGACCGCTTCCTCGACGACGCGATCGAGATCGACGTCGACGCGCTCTACGACGGCCACGAGCTCTACCTCGGCGGCGTCATGGAGCACATCGAGGAGGCCGGCATCCACTCCGGCGACTCGGCCTGCGCCCTGCCTCCGATCACCCTCGGCGGCTTCGACATCAAGCGCCTGCGCGCCTCCACCGAGGCCATCGCCAAGGGCGTCGGCGTCCGCGGTCTGATCAACATCCAGTTCGCGATGGCCGGCGACATCCTGTACGTCCTCGAGGCCAACCCGCGCGCCTCCCGCACCGTGCCCTTCACCTCGAAGGCGACCGCGGTGCCGCTCGCCAAGGCCGCGGCCCGCATCTCCCTCGGCGCCACCATCGCCGAGCTGCGGGAAGAGGGCCTGCTGCCCAGGCAGGGCGACGGCGGCACCCTCCCGATGGACGCGCCGATCTCCGTCAAGGAGGCCGTGATGCCGTGGTCGCGCTTCCGCGACATCCACGGCCGCGGCGTCGACACCGTCCTCGGCCCGGAGATGCGCTCCACCGGCGAGGTCATGGGCATCGACAACGTCTTCGGCACGGCGTACGCCAAGTCGCAGGCGGGCGCCTACGGACCGCTGCCCACCAAGGGCCGCGCGTTCATCTCGGTCGCCAACCGCGACAAGCGCTCGATGGTCTTCCCGGCCCGTGAGCTGGTCGCCCACGGCTTCGAACTGCTCGCCACCTCCGGCACGGCCGAGGTGCTCAAGCGCAACGGCATCAACGCCACGATCGTGCGCAAGCAGTCCGAGGGCGAGGGCCCGAACGGCGAGAAGACGATCGTCCAGCTCATCCACGACGGCCAGGTCGACCTGATCGTCAACACCCCGTACGGCACCGGCGGCCGCCTCGACGGCTACGAGATCCGTACGGCGGCGGTGGCCCGCTCCGTCCCGTGCCTGACCACGGTCCAGGCGCTCGCGGCGGCGGTCCAGGGCATCGACGCGCTCAACCACGGCGACGTGGGCGTCCGCTCGCTCCAGGAACACGCGGCGCATCTGACCGCGGCCCGCGACTAGCAGCCCACAAGGGGGACACCGGAAACGGTGTCCCCCTCTTGCTGAGGACACCTCCATGTACAAGTTCTTCTTCAACCTCGTCTTCACGCGCATGGACCCCGAGGAGGCCCACTACCTGGCCTTCCGCTGGATCCGGCTCGCCGCCCGCGTCCCCGTGCTCCGCACCTTCGTCGCGGCCGTCCTCGCGCCGCGCCACAAGGAGCTGCGCACCGAGGCCCTGGGCCTGCGCATGCACGGCCCCTTCGGCCTCGCCGCCGGCTTCGACAAGAACGCGGTCGCGATCGACGGCATGGCCATGCTGGGCTTCGACCACGTCGAGATCGGCACGGTCACCGGCGAGGCCCAGCCCGGCAACCCCAAGAAGCGGCTGTTCCGGCTCGTCCCGGACCGCGCCCTGATCAACCGCATGGGCTTCAACAACGAGGGTTCCGCCGCCGTCGCGGCCCGCCTGGGCGCCCGCAACCCCGTCTTCAGGACGGTCGTGGGCGTCAACATCGGCAAGACCAAGGTCGTCCCGGAGGACGAGGCCGCCGCCGACTACGTGAAGTCCACCGAGCGGCTCGCCCGGCACGCCGACTACCTGGTCGTCAACGTCTCCTCCCCGAACACCCCGGGGCTGCGCAACCTCCAGGCCACCGAGTCGCTGCGGCCGCTGCTCACCGCCGTCCGCGAGGCCGCCGACCGGTCCGTCGAGGGCCGCCGCGTCCCGCTCCTGGTGAAGATCGCCCCCGACCTCGCCGACGAGGACGTGGACGCCGTCGCCGACCTGGCCCTGGAGCTCGGCCTCGACGGCATCATCGCCACCAACACCACCATCGCGCGCGACGGCCTCGGCCTGAAGTCCGACCCCGCGCTCGTCAAGGAGACCGGCGGCCTGTCCGGCGCCCCGGTCAAGCAGCGCTCCCTGGAGGTGCTGCGCCGCCTCTACGCGCGCGTGGGCGACCGGATCGTCCTCGTGGGCGTCGGCGGCATCGAGAACGCCGAGGACGCCTGGCAGCGGATCCTCGCCGGCGCCACCCTGATCCAGGGCTACAGCGCCTTCATCTACGAGGGCCCGTTCTACGCCCGCGCGATCCACAAGGGCCTCGCCGCGCGCCTCGCCGCCTCCCCGTACGCCACCCTCGCCGAGGCCGTCGGCGCCGACACCCGAAAGGCCGCCCAGTGACCCACGAATCCTTCGGCGCCCGCCTGCGCTCCGCCATGGACACGCGCGGCCCCCTGTGCGTCGGCATCGACCCGCACGCCTCCCTGCTGGACTCCTGGGGTCTGCCCGACACCATCGACGGCCTGGAGCGCTTCACGTTCACGGTCGTCGAGGCACTGGCCGAGACGGTCGCCGTGTTCAAGCCGCAGGCCGCGTTCTTCGAGCGCTTCGGCTCGCGCGGCGTGGCGGTCCTGGAGCGCGCCGTCGCCGACCTGCGGGCTGCGGGCGGCCTGGTCGTCATGGACGCCAAGCGCGGCGACATCGGCTCCACCATGGCCGCCTACGCGGAGGCCTTCCTGCGCAAGGACTCGCCGCTCTTCTCCGACGCGCTCACCGTCTCCCCGTACCTCGGCTACGGCTCGCTGAAGCCGGCCGTGGACCTGGCGCGCGAGTCCGGTGCGGGGCTCTTCGTCCTGGCGCTGACGTCCAACCCCGAGGGCGCGGAGGTCCAGCGGGCCGTCCGCGAGGACGGGCGCAGCGTCGGCGCGACGATGCTGGCCCACCTGGCGGAGGAGAACGCGGGGGAGGGCCCGATGGGCTCCTTCGGCGCGGTCGTCGGCGCGACGCTCGGTGACCTGTCGGAATTCGACCTCGACATCAACGGGCCGCTGCTCGCCCCCGGCATCGGCGCCCAGGGCGCGACCCCGGCCGACCTCCCGGCGGTCTTCGGCGCGGCGGTCCGCAACGTCGTCCCGAACGTCAGCCGCGGGGTCCTGAGGGAGGGCCCGGACGGAGCCGCGCTGCGGGCCGCCGCGGAACGTTACGCGAACGAGATCAGGACGGCCGTGGGCGCCTGAGGCACCCCGGGGGCCGATTTCGGCCGGTTCTCGCCAATCCGCAGGTCGGGCGGCGTGTCCTCGCCGTCTCACTCCTTGACAAAAGTTGGCCCAAAACCGCGTCGTTATGTCGGAAATGTCCTGGTCGGTCGATGCTGACCAGGACTTTTCCTCTGTTCTCGCTGACTCCAGCGGTCTTGGCCGCTAGTCTCCGGGACAGAGTCGGCGTTCGGCGTACTCCACGTCGGTCGTTGCTCCACTGGTGTGGGGTGCTCCGCTCACGCGGGGCGTGCAGCTTCCACCGGTCCGTATCCGACAGTTCGACATCCGAGGTGACGTAGGCGTGGCTCTTCCGCCCCTTACCCCTGAACAGCGCGCAGCCGCGCTCGAAAAGGCCGCCGCGGCTCGCCGGGAGCGGGCCGAGGTCAAGAATCGACTCAAGCACTCCGGCGCCTCCCTGCACGACGTCATCGCGCAGGGGCAGACCAATGACGTCATCGGCAAGATGAAGGTCTCCGCGCTGCTCGAGTCCCTGCCGGGCGTGGGCAAGGTCCGCGCCAAGCAGATCATGGAGCGACTCGGCATCTCCGAGAGCCGTCGGGTCCGTGGCCTCGGCTCCAACCAGATCGCTTCTCTGGAGCGTGAGTTCGGCGGCGCCGGCGCCTGACGGCGCCCGGGCCCGGACCGCGCGTCCCGGGCACACCGGTAAAGCTGGAATAATCGCTGCATGGCAGCAGAGGTACGTCCGCGGCTGACCGTGCTCTCCGGCCCCTCAGGGGTGGGCAAGAGCACGGTCGTCGCTCATATGCGCAAGGTCCACCCCGAGGTCTGGCTCTCGGTGTCGGCCACGACACGGAAGCCGCGACCCGGCGAGCAGCACGGTGTCCAGTACTTCTTCGTCACGGACGACGAGTTCGACAAGCTGGTCGCCAACGGCGAACTGCTGGAGTGGGCCGAGTTCGCGGGCAACCGCTACGGCACCCCGCGTCGCGCGGTCCTCGACCGTCTGGAGGCGGGGGAGCCCGTGCTCCTGGAGATCGACCTCCAGGGCGCCCGGCAGGTCAAGGAGTCCATGGCGGACGCCCAGCTGGTCTTCCTGGCCCCGCCGAGCTGGGACGAGCTGGTCCGCCGGCTCACCGGCCGCGGCACCGAGTCGCCCGAGGTCATCGAGCGCCGTCTCGGGGCCGCGAAGGTCGAGCTGGCCGCCGAGTCGGAGTTCGACACCACGCTCGTCAACACCTCGGTCGAGGACGTCGCGCGTGAGCTGCTAACGTTGATGAACGTTGTCTGATCTTTTCTCCATCTTCGGAAGGTAGAGCGTGTCCTCTTCCATCACCGCGCCCGAGGGCATCATCAACCCGCCGATCGACGAGCTGCTCGAGGCGACGGACTCCAAGTACAGCCTCGTGATCTACGCCGCCAAGCGCGCGCGCCAGATCAACGCGTACTACTCGCAGCTGGGCGAGGGCCTGCTCGAGTACGTCGGTCCGCTCGTCGACACCCACGTCCACGAGAAGCCGCTCTCGATCGCGCTGCGCGAGATCAACGCGGGCCTGCTGACCTCCGAGGCCATCGAGGGCCCGGCGCAGTAAGCACGCATCGCTTGTAACGCTTGTCACCACAGGCCCGGCGGAACATCCGCCGGGCCTGTGGTGTCTCATGGAGTGGTACGCACCGGAGTCGTACGCATCCGAGCCTTCAGGGGAGCAGAGTTGAGCGCGGTGACGAAGCCGAGGGTCGTCCTGGGCGTGAGCGGCGGCATCGCCGCGTACAAGGCGTGCGAGCTGCTGCGCCGGCTCACCGAGTCCGGCCACGACGTCCGGGTGGTCCCCACCGACTCCGCCCTGCACTTCGTCGGTGCCGCCACCTGGTCGGCCCTCTCCGGCAACCCCGTCTCCACCGAGGTGTGGGAGACCGTCCACGAGGTGCCGCACGTGCGGATCGGGCAGGCCGCCGACCTCGTCGTCGTCGCCCCCGCCACCGCCGACATGCTGGCCAAGGCCGCCCACGGCCTCGCCGACGACCTGCTCACCAACACGCTGCTCACCGCGCGCTGCCCGGTGGTCTTCGCGCCGGCCATGCACACCGAGATGTGGGAGCACCCGGCCACCCAGGAGAACGTGGCCACGCTGCGCCGCCGCGGCGCCGTGGTCATCGAGCCCGCCGTCGGCCGCCTCACCGGCGTCGACACTGGCAAGGGCCGGCTGCCCGACCCGGGGGAGATCTTCGAGATCTGCCGTCGCGTCCTGGCGCGCGGCGTCACGGCTCCCGACCTGGCCGGCCGCCACGTCGTGATCAGCGCCGGCGGCACCCGCGAGCCCCTCGACCCGGTCCGCTACCTCGGCAACCGCTCCTCCGGCAAGCAGGGCTACGCCCTCGCCAAGGCCGCCGCGGCCCGTGGCGCCCGGGTCACCCTGATCGAGGCCAACACCGGCCTGCCCGACCCGGCGGGCGTCGACGTCGTGCGCGTCGGCACCGCCGTGCAACTGCGCGAGGCCGTCCTCAAGGCGGCCGCTGACGCGGACGCCGTGGTTATGGCGGCGGCGGTCGCCGACTTCCGGCCCGCCGCCTACGCCCCCGGCAAGATCAAGAAGACGGACGACGGCGGCGCCCCCACGATCGAGCTGGTCCGCAATCCCGACATCCTCGCCGAGATCTCCGCCGAGCGGGCGCTGCCCGGCCAGGTCGTCGTCGGCTTCGCCGCGGAGACGGACGACGTCCTCGACAACGGGCGCAAGAAGCTCCGCCGCAAGGGCTGCGACCTGCTCGTCGTCAACGAGGTGGGCGAGCGCAAGACCTTCGGCTCGGAGGAGAACGAAGCCGTGGTCCTCGCCGCCGACGGTGCCGAGACCTCCGTGCCCTACGGGCCGAAGGAAGCGCTGGCGGAGACGGTGTGGGATCTGGTCCTGCCCCGGCTGCGCCCCCTCTCCGGGTGAATTCCGAGCGAACTCCGCGGTACGCCCGGACCGCGCCCCCGCAGCCGCGAGAAGTTCCACAAACCCGGACAAAAGGCCAGCTCGGAGCGTTGATCACCGCACAGATCACGCAATCGCGTGGCCAGGGACCTGGCCACATGGCCGACCGTGACCGATAGACTGTTCTCGGAACGTCGCGGGGCGCAGCCCCCTGCCGGTCCGTAAACGAGTAGCCAGCAGCCGCTGCAACCCCAGGGAGCGTTGTGTCCCGTCGTCTGTTCACCTCGGAGTCCGTGACCGAGGGTCACCCCGACAAGATCGCTGACCAGATCAGCGACACCATCCTCGACGCGCTGCTCAAGGAGGACCCCACCTCCCGCGTCGCCGTCGAGACGCTGATCACGACCGGCCTCGTGCACGTCGCCGGTGAGGTCACCACCAAGGCCTGGGCCGACATCCCGACCCTCGTCCGCAACAAGATCCTCGACATCGGGTACGACTCCTCGAAGAAGGGCTTCGACGGCGCGTCCTGCGGCGTCTCGGTCTCCATCGGGTCGCAGTCCCCGGACATCGCGCAGGGCGTCGACACGGCGTACGAGTCCCGCGTCGAGGGCGACGAGGACGAGCTCGACAAGCAGGGCGCCGGCGACCAGGGCCTGATGTTCGGCTACGCGTCGGACGAGACCCCGGAGCTCATGCCGCTCCCGATCCACCTCGCGCACCGGCTCTCCCGCCGCCTCACCGAGGTCCGCAAGAACGGGACCATCCCGTACCTGCGCCCCGACGGCAAGACCCAGGTCACCATCGAGTACGACGGCGACAAGGCCGTCCGCCTCGACACCGTGGTCGTCTCCTCGCAGCACGCGTCCGACATCGACCTCGAGTCGCTGCTCGCGCCCGACATCCGCGAGTTCGTCGTCGAGCACGTCCTGAAGCAGCTCGTCGAGGACGGCATCAAGCTCGACACCGACGGCTACCGGCTGCTGGTCAACCCGACCGGGCGCTTCGAGATCGGCGGCCCGATGGGCGACGCCGGCCTCACCGGCCGCAAGATCATCATCGACACCTACGGCGGCATGGCCCGCCACGGCGGCGGTGCCTTCTCCGGCAAGGACCCGTCGAAGGTGGACCGCTCGGCCGCGTACGCCATGCGCTGGGTCGCCAAGAACGTCGTCGCCGCGGGCCTCGCCTCCCGCTGCGAGGTCCAGGTCGCGTACGCGATCGGCAAGGCCGAGCCCGTCGGCCTCTTCGTCGAGACCTTCGGCACCAACACCATCGAGACCGAGAAGATCGAGCACGCCATCGCCGAGGTCTTCGACCTCCGCCCGGCCGCGATCATCCGCGACCTCGACCTGCTCCGCCCGATCTACTCCCAGACCGCCGCCTACGGCCACTTCGGCCGCGAGCTGCCGGACTTCACCTGGGAGCGCACGGACCGCGTGGACGCCCTGAAGGCGGCCGCGGGCCTGTAAGCACCAGGAGCCGCCCGAAGGCCCGGAACCCCCTGGGGTGCCGGGCCTTCGGCGTGCCGGGGCCGCTGTCGGTGCCGTCTGGTAGGTATGGGGCTGTGAGCAGCGAGAACGAGAAGGCCGGGGGGCACGAGGGGCACGAGGAGCCCGAACAGCTCGCGCTCATCCGGGAGACCGTGCGCAAGGCGAAGGTGCCGCGGGCCAAGCCGCGGACCTGGCGCGGGGCCGCGCTCGCCAAGGAGCTGCCGGTCGCGCGGGTCGTGGTGAACAAGGGAGTGCTCCACCTCGACCAGTTCTTCGACTACGCCGTACCCGAGGAACTGGACGCCGCCGCGCAGCCCGGTGTGCGGGTGCGGGTGCGCTTCGGGGCCGGGGCGCACCAGGTGCGGGGCGGGCGGCGCGAGGGCGGGCGGCTCATCGACGGGTTCCTGGTGGAGCGGCGGGCCGAGTCGGACTACTCCGGGCCGCTCGCCGCGCTCGCCGACGTCGTCTCGCCCGAGCCCGTGCTCGGCCCCGAGCTGCTGGGGCTCGCCCGGGCCGTCGCCGACCGCTACGCCGGCAGCCTCGCCGACGTCCTCCAGCTGGCCGTCCCGCCGCGCAACGCGAGCGCCGAACGCCGGCCCTCGCCCGCGCCGCTGCCGCCGCCGCCCGCGCCCGCCGCGGGCAGCTGGGCACGGTACGAGCGCGGCGCGGCGTTCCTGGAGTCGCTGGCCCGCGGCGGGGTGCCGCGGGCGGTGTGGAACGCGCTGCCGGGGCCGCACTGGGCCGAGGAGATCGCCCGGGCGGTCGCCGCGACCCTCGCGTCCGGGCGCGGCGCCCTCGTCGTCGTACCCGACGGGCGCGCCGCCGGCCGCGTCGACGCCGCCCTCACCGGACTGCTCGGCGAAGGACGGCACGCGCTGCTCACCGCCGAGGCCGGGCCCGAGAAGCGGTACGGGCAGTGGCTCGCTGTCCGGCGCGGCGCCGTCCGCGCGGTCGTCGGCACCCGGGCGGCGATGTTCGCGCCCGTGCGCGACCCCGGGCTCGTCGTCATCTGGGACGACGGCGACACCAGCCACAGCGAACCGCACGCCCCGCAGCCGCACGCCCGGGACGTCCTGCTGCTGCGCGCCGCCCACGACCGCTGCGCCTTCCTGCTCGGCTCCACCAGCTGCACCGTCGAGGCCGCCCAGCTCGTCGGTTCCGGCTGGGCGCAGCCGCTCGCCGCCGGACGCGACCAGGTGCGGGCCGCCGCGCCGCTCGTGCGGACCGTCGGCGACACCGACCTCGCCCGCGACGAGGCCGCCCGCGCCGCCCGGCTGCCCACCCTCGCCTGGCAGGTGGTGCGGGAAGGGCTGAAGACCGGGCCGGTGCTCGTCCAGGTGCCGCGCCGGGGCTACGTGCCGCGGCTCGCCTGCGAGCGCTGCCGGACGCCCGCCCGCTGCCGGCACTGCTCCGGGCCGCTGGAGGCGCCCGAGCAGCAGGAGCTGCACTGCGGCTGGTGCGGGCGCGGCGCGCCCGACTGGCACTGCGTGGCGTGCGGCTCCACCCGGCTGCGCGCCCAGGTGGTCGGTGCCCGGCGCACGGCGGAGGAACTGGGGCGGGCCTTCCCGGCCGTGCCCGTACGCACCTCCGGACGCGACCACGTCCTGGACCGGGTGCCGGGACGGCCCGCGCTCGTGGTGAGCACCCCGGGCGCCGAGCCGGTCGCCGAGGGCGGCTACGCGGCCGCGCTGCTCCTCGACGGCTGGGCCATGCTCGGCCGACCCGACCTGCGGGCCGGCGAGGAGGCCCTGCGCCGCTGGATCGACGCCGCCTCGCTGGTCCGGGGCCAGGGCGAAGGCGGCACGGTGGTGGTCGTCGCCGAGCCGACGCTCCGGCCCGTCCAGGCGCTGGTGCGCTGGGACCCCGTCGGGCACGCCCAGCGGGAGCTGGCCGAGCGGGCCGAGCTGGGCTTCCCGCCCGTCTCGCGGATGGCGGCGGTGTCCGCGCCGCCGGATGCCCTCGCTGCCTTCCTGGCCGCTGCCGAACTGCCCCCGGACGCCGAGATCCTGGGGCCCGTACCACTGCCCGTGACCCGTCCCGGCGGCCCCCGCCGCCCCGGCGACACCCCGCCGGGCGAACAGTGGGACCGCGCGCTGATCCGCGTTCCGCCGGGCAGCGGGGCCGCGCTCGCCACCGCCCTGAAGCGGGCGCAGGCGTCGAGGCTGGCCCGTGGCGGCGGCGAGCCGGTGCGGGTGCGGGTGGACCCGCCGGACATCGGCTGACGACGGGCACGCGAAGGGCCGCCCGCTCGGTGGCGGGCGGCCCTTTCGTGGTGCGGCGCCGTCGCGTGGCCTGGCGCCGTCATGCCGCGGCGCCGTCGTGGCGCCGGGGGTGGGGTGTCAGCCGTTGCGAGGGGCCGGGAAGGCCGGCGGGCGCTGCTCCTCGCGCAGCGTCTGGCTGCCCGAGGTCGGCTGCGGCGGCATGGTGCGGGCGGGCGGGACCACCGGCATGGTGCGGGTGGCGGCGCCCGGCTCCGCCGTACGCTCCTGCTCCAGGGCGACGCCCGGCTGCGGGGCGCGGCGCGAGCCGTAACGGCGGTGGACCGCCTGCTTGGTGACTCCGAGCGCGGAGCCCACCGCGTCCCAGGAGAACCCGAGCGAGCGGTCGAAGTCCACCGCCGCCGTCACCAGGGTCTCGACGCTGTCCCGCAGCTCCTGGGCGAGCCGTACGGTCGGGGCGGGAGCGCGCCCGTAGACGACGAAGCCCGTCGAAGGAGCGGTGCGGCGCGGACGGTAGACATTGCCCAGCTGGGCCGTGAGCGTGCGCAGTGCGTCCACCTGCCGCCGGACCCGCTCGATGTCCCGCACGAGCAGGTGCAGACTTGCCCGGGCCTGGGCGTCGTGGGTTGCGTGGTCGGCCATGGATGAGCCTCTCGAACCGGCGTGAAAGGGGCGGGTCGCTGGGGGAAGGGCGACCCGATTCGGTCAATCTCCTTTGACCAACGCGCCACCCGGGGTTGGGTCACGCTGCGGGGGCGTACACGCATATGCGCAGGGCGCTCGTCCTCGCGTACGCCCCCTGAGCCGGCGGCCCCTAGACTGGTGCGCTGCCCTCCCGAGCCCTCGGCTCCGCTCGAGCAGGGAGGTACCACCATCGCCCCGAGATGCGAGGTTTTCCCGCGTGAAGCTCGTCTTCGCAGGCACCCCCGAGGTCGCCGTACCCGCCCTGGACGCCCTGCTCGCCTCCGGGCGGCACGAGGTGGCCGCCGTCGTCACCCGGCCCGACGCGCCCGCCGGCCGGGGCCGGCGGCTCGTCGCGAGCCCCGTCGCCGAGCGCGCGGAGGAGGCCGGGATCGAGGTGCTCAAGCCGGAGCGGCCGCGCGACGAGGCGTTCCTCGCACGGCTCCGGGAGATCGCGCCCGACTGCTGCCCCGTCGTCGCGTACGGCGCGCTGCTGCCCCGCGTCGCCCTCGACATCCCGGCCCACGGCTGGGTCAACCTGCACTTCTCGCTGCTGCCCGCGTGGCGCGGCGCCGCGCCGGTGCAGCATTCGCTGATGGCCGGGGACCAGGTGACGGGCGCGTCCACCTTCCAGATCGAGGAAGGCCTCGACTCCGGCCCGGTGTACGGCGTCGTCACCGAGGACGTGCGGCCCACCGACACCAGCGGGGACCTGCTCACCCGGCTGGCCTTCGCCGGCGCGGGCCTGCTCGCCGCGACGATGGACGGCATCGAGGACGGCACCCTGAAGGCGGTGCCGCAGCCCGCCGAGGGCATCACCCTCGCCCCGAAGATCCAGGTCGAGGACGCCCACGTCGACTTCGCGGCCCCCGCGCTCCGCGTCGACCGCGTCGTCCGCGGCTGCACCCCGGCCCCCGGCGCCTGGACGCTCTTCCGCGGCGAACGCCTCAAGCTCATCCAGGTCGCCCTCGTGGCCGACCGCACCGACCTGGCCCCCGGCGAGCTCGCCGCCGGCAAGAACAACGTGTACGTCGGCACCGGCTCGCACGCGGTGGAACTGCTCTGGGTCCAGCCCCAGGGCAAGAAGCCGATGAAGGCGGCCGACTGGGCCCGCGGCGTGCGCATCGCTCCTGGGGAGCGCGTCGGGGCCTGAGGGCGCTGCTCCCGGTACCCGAAGGGGCCTGGTGGGACCGGACGGGCCTCGACGCCCGCAGGGTCCCGCCTGCCCGGCCCGCCCCCGCCCTCCCGCCGGCGTTACGCTGAGTGGTGCCGGGCCCGGGTGTCCGGCCGACCCCTCACCGGATTCATCCTCACGCGGAGCACCTTTGAGCGAGCAGGCACGTCGTCGCACCCCCACGTCCTCCAAGGCCCCCCGGCCCCACCGGCGGCCCAAGAAGGATCCCGTGCGGATCCTCGCCTTCGAGGTGCTGCGGGCCGTGGACGAGCGGGACGCGTACGCGAACCTCGTGCTGCCGCCGCTGCTGAAGAAGGCGCGGGAGAAGAACGAGGGCTTCGACGGGCGGGACGCGGCGCTCGCGACCGAGCTCGTCTACGGGACGCTGAGGCGACAGGGGACGTACGACGCGATCATCTCCGCGTGCGTGGACCGGCCGCTGCGCGAGGTCGACCCGCCGGTGCTCGACGTGCTCTCGCTCGGCGCGCACCAGCTGCTCGGGACCCGGATCCCGAGCCACGCCGCCGTGTCCGCCACCGTCGAGCTGGCCCGCGTGGTGCTCGGCGACGGGCGGGCCAAGTTCGTGAACGCCGTGCTGCGCAAGATCGCGCAGGACGACTTCGACACCTGGGTGGCGCGGGTCGCGCCCCCGTACGAGGACGACGCCGAGGACCACCTCGCCGTCGTCCACTCCCATCCGCGGTGGGTCGTGTCCGCGCTGTGGGACGCACTCGGCGGAGGCCGCGCCGGGATCGAGAGCCTGCTGGAGGCCGACAACGAGCGGCCCGAGGTCACCCTGGTCGCACGCCCCGGCCGGGCCACCACCGAGGAGCTCGCCGCCGCGGCCGAGACGGAACCCGGGCGCTGGTCGCCGTACGCGCTCCGGCTCTCCGAGGGCGGCGAGCCCGGCGCGATCGAGGCCGTGCGCGAGGGCCGGGCCGGCGTCCAGGACGAGGGCAGCCAGCTCGTCGCGATCGCCCTCGCCAACGCCCCGCTCGACGGCCCCGACACCCGCTGGCTCGACGGCTGCGCCGGCCCCGGCGGCAAGGCGGCCCTGCTCGGCGCCCTCGCCGCCCGGCGCGGCGCCGCCCTGCTGGCCTCCGAGAAGCAGCCGCACCGCGCCCGCCTGGTCGAGCGCGCCCTGGCCGGCAACCCGGGCCCGTACCAGGTCATCGCCGCCGACGGCACGCGCCCGCCGTGGGGCGAGGGCTCCTTCGACCGGGTCCTGATGGACGTGCCCTGCTCCGGGCTCGGCGCGCTGCGCCGCCGCCCCGAGGCCCGCTGGCGCCGCCGTCCCTCCGACCTCGACGGCTTCGCGCCGCTCCAGCGCGGGCTGCTCACCGAGGCGCTGCGGGCCGTCCGGGTCGGGGGAGTGGTGGGGTACGCCACCTGCTCGCCGCACCTCGCCGAGACCCGGGTGGTCGTGGACGACGTCCTGAAGAAGGCGGGCGGCGCCGAACTGATCGACGCCCGCCCGCTGCTGCCCGGCGTCCCGGACCTCGGCGACGGCCCCGACGTCCAGCTGTGGCCGCATCTGCACGGCACGGACGCGATGTACCTGGCGCTCATCCGCCGCACGGCCTGAGGGGCAGGGGCCGCCTCCGTCCGCGCCCCCGGACATAGGGGTCGAGCGCCGTCACGGGCGGCCTGAAGTCCAGCCGGAGGGCGTGGACCACGGCCGGCGAGGGAGGGGGCTCGGTTCGGGGGGCATCGGCACCGCGCCGACCGGACTCCAGGAAGGCCAGGCGGGGATCGGAACGCCGACGGGCTGTCCGAGCGCCGACGGGCTGTCCGAGCGCCGCCGCGCAGAAGGTCGCGCAGGTGGTGGTCTCGGCCACCGGTACGGTGCGGGTCGCCGTCACGACGCCCGTCGCCGGTCCGGAGCCGGCGGACGCACGACAGCCGTTCCGCCGGCCCTACCGGCGGAATCATCTGGTCTGTACCATTACGTCCCGCGCGGGACGCGGCCCCCGCACGATCCACACCGCTTCGCGGCAAAGAAGTGCTCAAGAACATGGCAGGCTTGGCACATGGCGCAGATCAATCCCAGCATCCTGTCCGCGGACTTCGCCCGGCTCGCCGATGAGGCGAAGGCGGTCGACGGTGCCGACTGGCTGCACGTCGACGTGATGGACAACCACTTCGTGCCCAATCTGACGCTGGGCGTGCCGATCGTCGAGTCGCTCAGCCGGGCCACGGACACCCCGCTCGACTGCCACCTGATGATCGAGGACCCGGACCGCTGGGCCCCGCAGTACGTGGAGGCCGGCGCGGGATCCGTCACCTTCCACGTGGAAGCGGCGGCCGCTCCCGTGCGGCTCGCCCGGGAGATCCGCGCCAAGGGCGCCCGGGCGTCCATGGCGCTCAAGCCGGCCACGCCCATCGAACCGTTCGAGGACCTGCTGCCGGAGCTCGACATGCTCCTGATCATGACCGTCGAGCCCGGCTTCGGCGGCCAGGCCTTCCTCGACATCATGCTGCCGAAGATCCGCCGCACCCGCGAGCTGATCTCCAAGCACGGCCTGGAGCTCTGGCTGCAGGTCGACGGCGGCGTCTCCGAGTCCACCATCGAGCGGTGCGCCGAGGCCGGCGCCGACGTCTTCGTGGCCGGTTCCGCCGTCTACGGTGCCGCCGACCCGGCCGACGCCGTGCGCTCCCTCCGGGCCAGGGCCGAGTCCGCGACCGCCTCGGCGGCGTGGGCGTGTGGCCACTGAGCCTCCGCTGACCCACCGGTACGTGAACGCGGTCCGTCGGGGCGCCGACACGGCCGCTCAGGACCCGCCGGATCTGACAGGATGAACGGTGAGTCCAGAGTGTGAACGACAGCTTGAACAGCAGCACCAGAAGCAGCGGCCGCGGCGCACGACGAAGCGCGCCGAGGACACGCGAGCAGCCGTACGTGAACAGCAGTGAGGAGATCGCGGTGGCGGGTATGTCGGCGGGACGGTCGGCCCTGCGCATGGGACCCGCGGAACTCGTGCAGGCGGCGGCCATGGCCCGCCGTTTCTACCTCGAGGGCAAGTCCAAGATCCAGATCGCCGAGGAGTTCGGCGTGAGCCGCTTCAAGGTGGCCCGGGTCCTGGAGACCGCCCTGGAGCGCGACCTCGTGCGCATCGAGATCCGCGTGCCGGCCGAACTGGACGCCGAGCGCTCCGACGCGCTCCGCGCCCGTTACGGGCTGCGCCACGCCGTGGTCGTCGAGTCGCCGGCCGAGGGCGAGGACGAGTCGCCCGACCCGGAGAACCTCGGCGAGGTCGCGGCCGACCTGCTCGGCGAGCTGGTCACCGAGGGCGACGTCCTGGGCCTCGCCTGGGGTCGCTCCACCATCCACATGGCCGCCGCCCTCGACCGGCTGCCGCCCTGCACCGTCGTCCAGCTCACCGGCGTGTACGACGCGGGCACGGCCGAGCGCGGCTCGGTGGAGGCGGTGCGGCGCGCCGCACAGGTCTCCGGCGGCGAGGCCCACCCCATCTACGCGCCGATGCTGCTGCCCGACGCGGCGACCGCCAACGCGCTGCGCAGCCAGACCGGCATCGCGCGGGCCTTCGAGTACTTCGACAAGGTCACCGTCGCGTGCGTCTCCATCGGTTCCTGGGAGCCGGGCATCTCGACCGTCCACGACATGCTCTCCGACGCCGAGCGCGCCCACTACGCCTCGCTCGGCGTCGCCGCCGAGATGTCCGCGCACCTCTTCGACGCGGAGGGCAGACGGGTCGGCCGGGACCTCGGCGAGCGCTGCATCACCGTCGAGGCGGACCGGCTGCGCCGGATCCCCGAGGTCGTCGCCATCGCGGGCGGCCAGCGCAAGGCGGCGGCGATCGGCGCGGTGCTCCGCTCCGGTCTCGTCACCAGCCTGGTGACCGACCGGTCCGCGGCCGACTACCTGCTCACCGAGTTCAGCCCGGGCCCGCGCCCCGCGCTCGACCGCGCGGACCCCGACGGCATCTGACGACGGTCCGCGCCCACCGGTCGGCCGGTGGGCGCGCCCGCACGGCGGGCCGGCCCGGGCGATGGCAGCATCGGGGCCATGATCCTGCGAAGCGCCCGGCTCGGGCTCGCCCTGTTCGCCGGGCTCGCGCTCTTCCTGACCGGGTGCTCCGGCGGCAGCGGTACGGCCACGGGAGCGGGCACGGGCGCGACGGCCGCCGGCCCCTCCCAGACCGTCACGGCCCGCCCTTCCCGGACCGTCACGGTCGCTCCTCCCCGTGCCCCCGGCACCCGGACCGCCGCGGCCGCCCCGACGGCCCGCGGCGGCGACTCCGGGCTGCCCACCGTCCGCGAGGACCGGCTGCCGGCGGAGGCCCGGAAGACCCTCGCCCTCATCCGCGCCGGCGGGCCCTTCCCGTACGCCAAGGACGGCGCCGTCTTCTCGAACTTCGAGCGGGTCCTGCCGCGGCGCGAGCGTGGTCACTACCACGAGTACACGGTGAAGACCCCCGGCGAACGCGACCGTGGCGCCCGGCGCATCGTCACCGGCAGGTACGGGGAGATCTACTACACCGACGACCACTACGCGAGCTTCCGGGAGGTGGTCACCGAATGAGCCCAGAAGACCTCGGCGACAACGGCGACAAGGGTGACAACGGCGGCAGCGGCGACTTCGGCGACGGCGCCGACAACGGCGACGTGGCCGTCCTCGACCTGTACGGGGTCACCGACAAGGCCGCCTTCATGGACCGCTGCGCCGCCGCGCTCGGCCTGCCCGACTGGTTCGGCCGCAACTGGGACGCCCTCGCGGACTGCCTGACCGACCTGCCGGCGCCCGTCGCGATCGTCGTCACCGGCTGGCAGGGCTACGCGCGGACGCACCCCCGCGAGTGGCAGCTCGCGCAGGACGTCTTCGCCACGGCAGTCGAGGAACGCCCCGCGCACCTCACCGTTCTCCTCTCCCTCGGAGAGGTTTTCGGAGGATCCGACGAAAGGTCCCCCGAAAGGCTCGGATGAATCGCCCGGGGCTGGTATTCGTACCGGCGTGGGACAATGAACTACGTGCTTTTTCCCCTGGCTGAAATGCCTAGGGGCCGATCCGAACGACTGGGATGTCAGCACGTGCGTTTCCTCAATGACGTCAAGCCGCCGTACGACCTCACCTACGACGATGTGTTCATGGTGCCGAGCCGCTCGGCCGTGGGTTCCCGCCAGGGCGTGGACCTCTCCTCGCCGGACGGAACCGGTACGACGATTCCGCTGGTCGTGGCCAACATGACCGCCATCGCCGGCCGCCGTATGGCCGAGACCGTCGCCCGCCGCGGCGGCCTGGTCGTCATCCCGCAGGACATCCCGATCGACGTCGTCACCGACGTCATCGGCTGGGTCAAGTCCCGCCACCTGGTCCTCGACACCCCGATCGTCCTGGAGCCGCACCAGACCGTCGCCGACGCGCTCTCGCTGCTGCCGAAGCGGGCGCACGAGGCCGGCGTCGTCGTCGACGAGTACCGCCGCCCGGTGGGCGTCGTCACCGACGCCGACCTTTCCGGCGTGGACCGCTTCACCCAGCTGTCCGAGGTCATGTCCAAGGACCTGCTGCTCCTCGACGCCGACATCGAGCCGCGCGAGGCCTTCCACCGCCTCGACACCGCCAACCGCCGCTACGCCCCGGCCGTCGACGCCGACGGCAAGCTGGTCGGCATCCTCACCCGCCGGGGCGCCCTGCGCGCGACCCTCTACACCCCGGCCGTCGATGCGAACGGCAGGCTGCGCATCGCGGCCGCCGTCGGCATCAACGGCGACTTCGTCGGCAAGGCCAAGCAGCTCCTCGACGCGGGCGTGGACACGCTCGTCATCGACACGGCACACGGCCACCAGGAGTCGATGATCAACGCGATCAAGGCCGTGCGCGCCCTCGACCCCCAGGTTCCGATCGTCGCCGGCAACATCGTCGCAGCCGAGGGCGTCAAGGACCTCATCGATGCCGGCGCGGACATCATCAAGGTCGGTGTGGGTCCCGGCGCCATGTGCACCACCCGCATGATGACCGGCGTGGGCCGCCCGCAGTTCTCCGCCGTCCTGGAGTGCGCGGCCGAGGCGAAGAAGTACGGCAAGCACGTGTGGGCCGACGGCGGTGTCCGTCACCCGCGCGACGTCGCCATGGCGCTCGCCGCCGGCGCGTCCAACGTCATGATCGGCTCCTGGTTCGCCGGTACGTACGAGTCCCCGGGCGACCTCCAGCACGACGCCCAGGGCCGCGCCTACAAGGAGTCCTTCGGCATGGCCTCCGCCCGTGCCGTGAAGAACCGCACGAGCGACGAGTCCGCCTACGACCGCGCCCGCAAGGCGCTGTTCGAGGAGGGCATCTCCACCTCGCGCATGTTCCTGGACCCGCAGCGTCCGGGCGTCGAGGACCTGATCGACTCGATCATCGCCGGTGTCCGCTCCTCCTGCACCTACGCCGGTGCGAGCAACCTCGCCGAGTTCGAGGAGCGCGCCGTCGTCGGCATCCAGTCCGCCGCGGGTTACGCGGAGGGCAAGCCGCTGCACGCCAGCTGGAGCTGAGCCTTCGGCTCCTCCGACGCCGCGGGCCCCCGGGAAATCGCTCCCGGGGGCCCGCGGCGTTCCCGTACGGTCGGCGCATGGACCGCACGGAGATCACGCCCTGCCGCGCCGCGGACGTCGCGCTGCTCGACCGCCATCTGCCGACGCCGGGCGCGCCCACCCGCCACGCCGACCGGTTCGCCCGCCAGGAGGCCGGGACCGGCACCTATCTGGTCGCCTGGCGGGACGGGGCCCCGGCCGGGTACGGGCAGGTCCGCTGGGACGGTTGCGCCGCGCCCGAGGTGCGGGCCGCGGCCGGCGACTGCCCGGAGTTCAACGGCCTGGACGTACGGGAGGACCTGCGCGGGCAGGGCATCGGCACGGCCCTGATCCGCGCGGCCGAGGAGCTGGTGCGCGAGCGGGGCGGCACGCTCCTGGGGCTCGGCGTCGGCCACCACAACCCCCGGGCGGCGGCGCTGTACGCCCGGCTCGGGTACGCGCCCGTGACGGCGTACACCGACCGCTACGCGTACACGGACGCGGACGGCGTGCGGCACGAACGTGCCGACGCCTGCACCTTCCTCGTCAGACGGCTGGACTGATCGCCGCCGCGGCCCGGGAGGCCGCCCCGCGGGGCCGCCCGGCCCGTTTGACGTCCGCCGTCGCCGGCGGTCTCATCGGAGCATGGGCCGCGGAACGAGCGACGGACCGGCCGGCGGCGGGAACACCGCCGCGATGAAGGGCGCCGCGTGCTGCGCCTGGCTCACGGGCGTCGGTTTCGGAGCACCGTGCGTCTACGCGATCGGCCACCTCGCCCGGCACGGCGAGGTGTGGACCTTCCTCGGCTTCCCCACCTACGGAGGCGGTCCCTTCGAGCGGATCGGCCTCAGGACGAGCGGGCCGCTGCTCGCCGGCTTCCTCGTCGTCTGCCTCGCGGAGGTGGGCGCCGGCCGGCTGCTGTGGCGGCGCCGCCCGGCCGCCCGGCCCGTCGCCCTGGCACTCCTGCCCGCGGAGGCGGCCTTCTGGGCCGGTTTCGCGCTCCCGTTCGGCTTCCTCCTCGGCGCCGCGCGCACCGCGCTCGTCCTCGTGGCCCGCGACGGCCGTACGAGGGCGCGATAGGGCGGTCTCCCGGATCTTGCCGGCGTCCCAGGGGCCGGCACGCAGGTCCGCCGCGTCGTCGCTCGCCGACGCTCCGCGTCGCCTCCCTCTTCCGCCCTGCGGCCGCACGCACCGGACGCCGCTCCTCCACTCGGCCTGGTCCGAAGGACCCGCCCTAGCCCGGCGGCACGAAGCCCGCCTCGCGCAGCGAGCGGGCCACCGCCGCGCCCAGCAGGGTGTGGCCCGCGTCGTTGGGGTGCAGGCCGTCGGCGAGGTGGTCCGGGCCCAGGAGGTCGCGGCCCGGGAGGACGGCGAGCCGGCGGTCGCCCGCGAGGACCCGGTCCCGCCCGGCCCGCTCCATGGCCGCGCGCAGCTCCGTCAGCGTCGCGCCCATCGGGTTCGGCGTCGTCTCCGCCGCCGGCCGCAGCACGGGGGAGACGAGCAGCAGCGGGGTCTCGGGGTGTCCCCGGCGTACGAGCGACAGGAACGTCCGCGTGGTCTCGTACATCAACGAGGCCGAAAACGGCATCGTCCCCCAGCAGTTGGTGCCGAAGGCGAGCGTGATCAGCTCGCCGGGGAGGCGGGAGAGCTGCTCGGCGAGCGGCAGTTCGCCGCGCGCGCCGCCGGCGTAGCCGAGGTTGACCGGGTCGAGGCCGAGCAGCCGGCCGGCCGTCGCGGGCCAGGAGCGGGCGGGCCGGGTGGCCCACCAGCCCTCGGTGATCGAGTCGCCGTGGACCAGCCAGCGCGGGCGGCGCGGGGCGGGGGAGAGGGCGCCGCCGACCGCGCGCAGACCGAGCACGACCGGCGCCTGCCCTTCGGGCAGATGGACGGTGAACTCGCCGCCGCCGGGCGGGAGTTCGATCCGTACGGAACCCTCCTCGGCCGGCCGGGCGAACACCTCGGCGAGACAGTCCGTGCCCTGCCAGAGCGCGAAGCCGTGCCGCAGCGCCCGGAGCGCGTCACCGGCGACCGGGAGGGCCGCGCGGTACCGCAGCAGCACGGCCCGGGTCCCCGGCGCGGCCGTGAACTCCACCCGCACGCCGATCGGCAGCGCGGCCCGCTGGGCGATGTCCCAGGGCAGCCGTTCCAGGTCCGCCGGGTCGGCGCGGACGGGCCGGTCGCCGTCCAGCCATGCGGTACCGCGGAGAAAGGGTTCGGGCTCCAGCCAGCTCACCGAGGACCTCCGTTCGGGCGGGTGCAGCGTGGGTCATGCCGCACGAGGAGTCAATGCTCGCGCGCGGGGCGCCGTACGCCCCCGATGTGTCGATTCATGCGGGGGAGCGCAATGTTTCCCCGTCTGTGCCGCAAGCGCGCAATGATCATCTGCGACTGCGCAACAACCCTGCATTACGGATGCGAAGCGCGGGGCCTTAGGCTCATGCCTCGTACCAGGAGTGGCGGCGACCGCCTGCTCGGCGGTTCCCCCTTCCCCCGTGGGCTGTCTCGGCATGCCCGCGCACCGCCGCGGTCCCCGCTCCGTCTACAGGCAGCGATAAGGAGCCCCCGCAGTGCTGGACCACGGCGCAGCCCCACCGGTCGACGACGCGAACGTCACGACCGCCCGCAAGACCACCGGGCTCTCCGCCCTCACCCGCCGCAAGCCGGTCGAAGCCCTGGTCGCGGAGGGTGGCCAGGGTGAGGGCGGCTCGCTCCGCCGCTCGCTCTCGATGTGGCAGCTGACCATGATCAGCATCGGTGCGACGCTCGGCACCGGCATCTTCGTCGTCCTCGGCGAGGCGACTCCGCTCGCCGGCCCCGCGGTCGCGATCTCCTTCGTCATCGCGGGCCTCACCGCCCTCTTCTCGGCGCTCTCCTACGCCGAGCTGGCCGGCTCCATACCGGTCTCCGGTTCCTCGTACTCGTATGCGTACGCAACGATGGGCGAGCTCATCGCCTGGGTCTGCGGCTGGTGCCTCGTGCTGGAGTACGGCGTCTCCGTCGCCGCCGTGGCGGTCGGCTGGGGCGAGTACCTGAACGAGCTGCTCGACGGCACCATCGGGGTGACCATCCCCGAGGCCGTCTCCGCGCCGCTCGGCGAGGGCGGGTTCGTCAACCTCCCGGCCCTCGTCGTGGTCCTCCTCGCGATGGTCTTCCTGATGGGCGGCGCCAAGGAGAGCGCCCGCATCAACACGATCATGGTCGCCGTGAAGATCGTCACGCTGCTGCTCTTCATCGGCATCGGCTTCATGGGCATCAAGGCGGGCAACTACGCCCCGCTCGCCCCGCTCGGTGTGACCGGCATCAGCGCCGCCGCGGCCACGCTGTTCTTCTCGTACATCGGCTTCGACGCCGCCTCCACAGCCGGTGAGGAGGCCCAGAACCCCAAGCGGGACCTGCCGCGCGCGATCATGCTCTCGCTGCTGATCGTCACCGTGCTGTACTGCCTGGTCGCGCTGGTCGCCGTCGGGGCCATGCCGTGGCAGGACTTCGAGGGCACCGAGGCGGCCCTCGCCCAGATCATGAAGGACGTCACCGGACAGAGCTTCTGGGGCGTCGTGCTGGCGGCGGGCGCGGTCGTCGCCATCGCCAGCGTCGTCTTCGCCGTCCTCTACGGCCAGACCCGCATCCTCTTCGCGATGTCCCGCGACGGGCTGGTGCCCAAGGTCTTCGCGAAGGTCGACTCGAAGTCCGGCGCCCCGCGCGCCAACACCGTGATCGTCTCGCTCTTCTGTGGTGGCCTCGCCGCCTTCATCCCGCTGGGCGAGCTGGCCAACGCCACCAGCATCGGCACGCTCTTCGCCTTCGCGCTGGTCAACGTCGCGGTCGTCGTCCTGCGCTACACGCGGCCCGAGATGAACCGCACCTTCAAGGTGATGCTCTTCCCGGTCACCCCGATCCTGGGCTTCCTCTTCTGCGGCTACATGATGATCAACCTTCCGGCCGTCACCTGGATGTGGTTCGGCGGCTGGATGATCGCGGGGCTCGTGTTCTACTTCCTGTACGGCATGCGCCGCTCCCGACTGGCCACGGCACCGGCCCTGGCAGAGGCTCCAGCAGAGAAGTGATCCACCCGTAGTGCGACTCAACGACCTCGACGAACGCATCGTCCACGCCCTCGCGGAAGACGCCCGCCGCAGCTACGCCGACATCGGCTCGCTGGTCGGCCTCTCCGCGCCCGCCGTGAAACGACGCGTGGACCGGCTCCGGGCCGAGGGCGCCATCACCGGCTTCACCGTGCGGGTGGACCCGGCGGCGCTCGGCTGGGAGACGGAGGGGTTCGTCGAGATCTACTGCCGCCACAACACCTCGCCGGAGGACATCCGGCGAGGGCTGGAGCGGTACCCGGAGGTGGTGTCCGCGTCGACCGTGACCGGTGACGCGGACGCCGTCGTCCAGGTCTTCGCCTCCGACATGCGCCACTTCGAGCGCGTCCTGGAGCGGATCGCGGGCGAGCCCTTCGTGGAGCGCACCAAGTCCGTCCTGGTGCTCTCGCCGCTGCTGCGGCGCTTCTCCTCCGGCTCGCCCGCCTAGGAACGCGTGGACACGAAGGGACCGCCCACCCCCGTGGGACGGTCCCTTCGTGCGTGCGGGAGCCCGTGCGTGCGGGAGTCCGTGCGACGGGCTCAGTCGGTGGGGTACTCGAACTGCCAGGGCAGCACCTTGAGGTCGCCGGTGCCCTCCTTCGTCCGCTCGAAGGGCGCGGCGCTGGTGCACTTCGGCACCTCGTCCGTCAGCGGGTCGTTGGACGCCATCCAGCTGTACCCCAGCCGGTCCCGTCCTCTGGCCGTGTCGTGCACGGAGATGCCGACGCGCTTGCCGACGGCCGTGGCCAGCAGGCCCTCGCCACGGGTGATCACGCCCGTGACGGTGGCCACCTTCCCGCCCGTGACCAGGCAGTCGACCTTCACGTCGGCCGCCGCCGCGAAGTCGCCCTTGTAGTGGCTGAAGCGGAAGGTCCCCGTCGCCTCCCATGGCAGCGCGTCCTTCGCCAGGTGCGCGTCGAAGCTCATGGTGATGTCGTCGCCGGCCGGGCGGTACAGCTTGGCGCTGCCGGTCAGCGCCGCCGCCTCCCGGTCCGCGCCCTTCCCGTCCCCGGAGGCGGTCGCGGAGCCGGCCGCTCCAGCCGTGATCAGCAGGGCGGCGGCCACGGCGGCGATCTTCGTACGGCGGTTCATGTCGCGCGGTCCTTTCGGCAGGTCAACCGGACGACGACCACTCTTCCGCGCCGGTCGCGCGGGAACATCGCGCCGCGGAACGGTCCTCGTCTCCGCCGCACGGCGGGGGAGGGGTACACCCCTGGTCGTAGCGGCACGCAACGAATCGCCGCCGTGCCCGACGATCACGCAACGGTTCGACGGTCGGTCCGCAACGGTCTCGCCTTGTCCCGGCCGAGCCCGAAACCGTACCGTTTTTGACGTCTTCCCTTCGAATTGCCTCCCTCCACTCCTGCCTCCGAGGAACGCCCATGCCCGCGCTGCGCGCCGCCCTGCTCCAGAGCTCCGGACAGCTCGGTGACGTGGCCGCGAATCTGAAGATCCTCGACGAGGCCGCGGCCCGCGCCGCCGAGGGCGGCGCCGGCCTGCTGCTCGCCCCCGAGCTGTTCCTCACGGGCTACGCCATCGGCGCCGACATCGCCCGGCTCGCCGAGCCGTCCGACGGCCCCTCCGCGCGGGCCGTCGCCGAGATCGCGGCCCGCCACGGCCTGGCCGTCGGCTACGGCTACCCGGAGCGGGACACCGAGGCGCACGGCGTGCTCCACAACTCCGCGCAGCTCTTCGGCGCCGACGGCGCCGTGCTCGCGCACTACCGCAAGACCCACCTCTTCGGCGACTTCGAGCTGAAGTGGTTCACGCCCGGAGACCGGAGCGTCGTCCAGGCGGAGCTCGGCGGCCTCACCGTCGGCCTGATGATCTGCTACGACGTCGAGTTCCCCGAGAACGTACGGGCGCAGGCGCTGGCCGGCACGGACCTCCTCCTCGTGCCGACCGCGCTCATGCACCCCGCCGAGATCGTGCCCGACGCCGTCGTCCCCGTGCGCGCCTTCGAGAACCAGCTCTACATCGCGTACGCCAACCGGACCGGGCCCGAGGGCGACTTCGAGTTCGTCGGCCGGTCCACCCTCGCCGCCCCCGACGGCACCGCCCGGGCCCGCGCGGGACAGGGCGAGGACCTCGTGTTCGGCGAGGTCGACCCCGACGTCCTGAACGCGTCCCGCGCGCTCAACCCGTATCTCCGCGACCGGCGGCCCGGCCTCTACGGCTCCCTGGTCGACGACCGGGCCTGAGCGCCCCTCCGCCCGCCCACCCCCGCTCCACCTTCCTTTTTCGTGCAAGGAGTCCGTACCCCATGACGTCCACGGTGCCCACCGCCGTCCAGCACACCGACGGCCAGCCC
Source organism: Streptomyces sp. NPDC012637 (assembly GCF_042954805.1). Lineage (NCBI taxonomy): Bacteria > Bacillati > Actinomycetota > Actinomycetes > Kitasatosporales > Streptomycetaceae > Streptomyces > Streptomyces sp. NPDC012637. Next base: position 101,604 of record NZ_JBIBDS010000009.1, on the reverse strand, counting down.
CCGATCACCATGTTCGGTCCGGACTTCCCGTACGCCTACGACGACTTCCTGGCCCACCCGGCCGGTCTCGGCCAGATACCCGCGACCGAGCACGGCACCGAGGTCGCGGTCATCGGCGGCGGCCTGTCGGGCATCATCGCGGCGTACGAGCTGATGAAGATGGGCCTCAAGCCCGTCGTGTACGAGGCCGACCAGATCGGCGGCCGGCTGCGCACCGTCGGCTTCGAGGGCCCGGAGACCGAGGGCCTGACCGCCGAGATGGGCGCGATGCGCTTCCCGCCCTCCTCCACGGCGCTCCAGCACTACATCGACCTGGTGGGCCTCACCACCCGGCCGTTCCCGAACCCGCTGGCCGAGGCCACGCCCTCGACCGTCGTCGACCTCAAGGGCGAGTCGCACTACGCCGAGACCATCGACGACCTGCCGCAGGTCTACCGCGACGTCGCCGAGGCCTGGAACGCGTGTCTCGACGAGGGCGCCGACTTCACCGACATGAACCGGGCGATGCGCGAGCGCGACGTCCCGCGCATCCGCGAGATCTGGGCCAGGCTCGTCGAGAAGCTCGACGACGAGACCTTCTACGGCTTCCTCTGCAAGTCCGAGGCCTTCAAGTCCTTCCGGCACCGCGAGATCTTCGGCCAGGTCGGCTTCGGCACCGGCGGCTGGGACACCGACTTCCCGAACTCCATCCTGGAGATCCTCCGGGTCGTCTACACCGAGGCCGACGACCACCACCGCGGCATCGTCGGCGGCTCGCAGCAGCTGCCGCTGCGCCTCTGGGAGCGCGAGCCGCAGAAGATCGTCCACTGGCCGCTGGGCACCTCGCTCGCCTCGCTGCACGAGGGCGCCCCGCGCCCGGCGGTGACCCGCCTGCACCGCGCGGCCGGCAACCGGATCACGGTCACCGACGCCTCCGGCGACATCCGCACGTACCGCGCCGCGATCTTCACCGCCCAGTCGTGGATGCTGCTGTCCAAGATCGCCTGCGACGACTCGCTGTTCCCGATCGACCACTGGACCGCGATGGAGCGCACCCACTACATGGAGAGCTCGAAGCTCTTCATTCCGGTGGACCGTCCGTTCTGGCTGGACAAGGACGAGGAGACGGGCCGTGACGTCATGTCGATGACGCTCACCGACCGGATGACCCGCGGCACCTACCTCCTGGACGACGGCCCGGACAAGCCGGCCGTCATCTGCCTCTCGTACACGTGGTGCGACGACAGCCTGAAGTGGCTGCCGCTGTCCGCGAACGAGCGGATGGAGGTCATGCTGAAGTCGCTGGGCGAGATCTATCCGAAGGTCGACATCCGGAAGCACATCATCGGCAACCCGGTGACGGTGTCCTGGGAGAACGAGCCCTACTTCATGGGCGCCTTCAAGGCCAACCTGCCGGGCCACTACCGCTACCAGCGCCGCCTGTTCACGCACTTCATGCAGGACCGGCTGCCGGAGGACAAGCGGGGCATCTTCCTCGCGGGCGACGACATCTCGTGGACGGCCGGCTGGGCCGAGGGCGCGGTGCAGACGGCGCTCAACGCGGTGTGGGGCGTGATGCACCACTTCGGCGGCGCCACCGACGCCACCAACCCGGGCCCCGGCGACGTGTACGACGAGATCGCCCCGGTCGAGCTGCCGGAGGACTGAGCTCCGTGCGGCCGTGAGCCACGGCCGTGAGCCACGGCCGTGAGGTCAGGGCCTGGCCAGCGGGGTGAGCAGCATCCGCCCCACCAGGCCCACCGACCGGTCGAGGCGTTCGGTGAACTCCTCGGCCAGGTCGGGCAGCCCCCGCAGCTGCCACAGCGAGCGGGCGGCGAGCCAGGCCCCCTCGCGGGCCCGGTCCAGGCTCCAGCAGCCGAGCAGATGCGTCAGCGGGTCCGCGATCTCCAGGAGGTCCGGGCCCGGCATCAGTTCCTCGCGGATGCGCTCCTCCAGGAGCACCAGTACGTCGCCCACCCGGTCGAACTCGTCCTCCAGGTCCGTGGGCGCGCACTCCAGGGCGCGGCAGGTGTCGACCACCGCGAGGGCCAGGTCGTGGCCGATGTGGGCGTTGATCCCGGCGAGCGCGAACTGCAGGGGCCGTACGCCCGGATGCCGCCGGTAGTGGAAGAGCGGCCGCCAGCAGGCCGGGGCCGGACAGCCGGTCGCGACGGCGTCGACGACCGCGAGATAGCGCTGGGCGAACCGTACGTCGAGGGTGGCGGCCGCCCGCCGGTCGGCGAAGGAGCCGGACTCGATGGCCCTGCCGATCTCCTCGGTGACCGTCAGATAGACCCGGTTGAACACCGCGACCCCGTCGGCGGGGTGCCAGGCCGAGCGGATGGCCCGCATCCGGTCCACCACGGGGTCGACGGCCGTGAACGGCCCGAGCTGGATGTCCTGCGTCTGCGCCATGGCTGCAGGGTGGCAGCAGGAGAGCCGGACGGTGGGGTTCCGCCACCCGGCTTCCCCAGAACGGGCGAATATGTCAGGACTTCGCCGCGGGCTCCGAGCCCGGGGTGCTCTCGCCCGGGGTGCTCTCGTACGAGCTGGTGCCCGAGTCGAGCAGCGGCTCCTGCTGCTTCAGGTGGGCGGGCGCGAAGGCGCGCAGCACGTGGTAGCCGGTGATGACGACCAGGGTGCCGAGCGCGATGCCGCCGAGCTCGAAGGTGTCGGTGAAGGTGAGCTTCACGCCGCCGACGCCGATGATGATGCCGGCCGCGGCGGGCACCAGGTTGAGCGGGTTGCGCAGGTCGACCTTGGCGTTGATCCAGATCTGGGCGCCGAGCAGGCCGATCATGCCGTAGAGGATGACGGTGATGCCGCCGAGCACGCCGCCGGGGATGGCGGCGACGACCGCGCCGAACTTCGGGCAGAGGCCGAAGAGCAGCGCGAAGCCGGCCGCCGCCCAGTAGGCGGCCGTGGAGTAGACCCGGGTCGCGGCCATGACGCCGATGTTCTCGGAGTACGTGGTGTTCGGCGGGCCGCCCACGGCGGTGGACAGCATGGAGGCGGCGCCGTCTGCGGCGATCGCCGTACCGAGCTTGTCGTCCAGCGGGTCGCCGGTCATCTCGCCGACGGCCTTGACGTGCCCGGCGTTCTCGGCGATGAGCGCGATGACCACGGGCAGGGCCACGAGGATCGCGGACCACTCGAAGCTGGGGCCGTGCAGGGTCGGCAGGCCGATCCAGTCGGCCTGGGAGACGCCGGAGAGGTCGAGGCGCCAGTGGTCGGTGACCTGGCCGCTCGGCGACATCGAGTGGATCTTGCCGAAGACCAGGTCGAAGACCCAGGAGATGCCGTAGCCGAAGATCAGCCCGAGGAAGATCGCGATGCGGGACCAGAAGCCCCGCAGACAGACCACGGCGAGGCCGGTGAACAGCATCACCAGCAGCGCCGTCCACTGGTCCTGCGGCCAGTACGTGGCGGCCGTGACCGGGGCCAGGTTGAAGCCGATCAGCATGACCACGGCGCCGGTGACGATCGGCGGCATGGCCGCGTGGATGATCCGTGCCCCGAACTTCCTCACCGCCAGACCCGCGAGGAACAGCGCCGCGCCGACCACGAACACCGCGCCGGTCACGGTCGCGCTGCTGCCGCCGGAGGCCCGGATGGCGGCGGCGACGCCCACGAAGGACAGCGAACAGCCCAGGTACGACGGGACGGTGCCGCGGGTCGCGAGCAGGAAGATCACGGTGGCGACACCGGACATCATGATCGCGAGGTTGGGGTCGAGACCCATGAGGACCGGAGCGACGAAGGAGGCGCCGAACATCGCCACCACGTGCTGGGCGCCGAGCCCTGCGGTACGGGGCCACGAGAGGCGTTCGTCCGGCCGGACGACTGCTCCCGGCGCGGGTGTCCTCCCGTCGCCGTGCAGGGTCCAGCGCACGCCGAGGCTCATGTGCTCGCTCCAGTTCTCGGGGTCAGGCGGCGGTCGGTCCCGTCGTGCCGGGACCGCAAAAGATCAGCCACATGGTAGTGCGCCGCAGGTCAGCGAACCCCTTCGGCGGTGCTGCGCTCCGCCGCTCCGGCCGCCTCGCGCCCGCCCGTCCGGAGCACGCCCGCGCCGAGCACGAGGCCGAAGGTCAGCAGGGTCACCAGCCCGAAGGAGAAGGCCAGCGAGGTCGCGTCGGCGATGCCGCCGATCGCCGAGGGCGCGATGAGCCCCGAGGTGTACGTGATGGTGGCGACGCCCGCGATGGCCTGGCTGGGGTTCGGCCCGCTGCGGCCGGCGGCGGCGAACGCGAGAGGGACGACCACGGCGACACCGAGCCCGATGAGACCGAAACCGGCCAGCGCGAGGGCCACGTGCGGGGCGAACACCACGAGCAGCCCGCCGAGGGTCGCGGCCACACCTCCGACGCGTACGGTGCGCACCGCGCCGAAGCGGTCCACCACCCGGTCGCCGACCAGCCGGGCCACGGCCATGGTCAGGGCGAAGGCGGTGGTGGAGGCGGCGGCGAGACCGGCGGAGGTGCCCAGCTCCTCCTTCAGGTAGACGGCCGACCAGTCCAGGCTGGCGCCCTCGGCGAACACTCCGCAGAAGCCGATCGCGCCGATGACCAGGGCGGACTTCGGCGGCAGCGAGAACCGCGGCGGCGCCTCCTCCTCGGGCGCGCTCTGCAGGTCGAGCACGCCCTGGCAGGCGGCGAGACCGAGCACGGTCAGGACGAGCGCGGCCACCAGATGGTGGAGCCGGGCGTCGCCGCCGAGGTGGGCGGCGACGGTACCGGCGGCGGAGCCGAGCAGGGCGCCCGCGCTCCACATGCCGTGCAGGCCGGACATGATGGAGCGGCCGAGCCGGTTCTCGGTCTCGACGCCGAGCGCGTTCATGGCGACATCGGACATGCCGGCCGTGGCGCCGTAGACGAACAGGGCCGCGCACAGGCCGTAGACGTTCGGCGCGAGCGAGGGCAGCGTCAGCGACAGGGTCCACAGGACGAGCAGCCCGCGCAGCGCCTGGCGGGCGCCGAAGCGGTGGCTGATCGCGCCGGCCAGCGGCATCGCGAGCGAGGCGCCGATCGCCGGGAACGCGAGGGCGAGTCCGAGCTGGCCCGCGCCGACGCCCGCGTGCTCCTGGATCCAGGGAATGCGGGTGGCGAAGCTGCCGGTGACCGCGCCGTGGACGCAGAAGACGGCGGCGACGGCGAACCTGGCGCGCCGCAGCCGCTCGGTGGTGAAGACGGTCTGCGCCGCCATGTGCCCTCCCCGGGATGGTCGTCCTCGAACGCGCCGTAAACTATCAGGAACCCTGCCTGATAAATAGTGGACCGGCCGTACGGGCGGACGCCGACGGCCCGGCCGGCCCCCTGATCCGTCTGAGAGGATCGCCGCATGGCCGCATCCCCGAGCACCGCACGGGCCATCAACGACCGGCTCGCCCTGCGACTGCTCCAGGACGAGGGACCGTTGACGGCCGCCCAGCTCAAGACCCTCACCGGGCTCTCCCGGCCCACCGTCGCCGACCTCGTCGAACGGCTCCGGGGCTCGGGACTCGTCCATGTCGTCGGCGAGTCCGGCGCCGAGCGCCGCGGCCCCAACGCCAAGCTGTACGGGATCGTCGCCGCGCGCGCCCACCTCGCCGCCCTCGACGTCCGCACGCGCTCCGTCTCGGTCACCGTCACCGACCTCCTCGGCACCACGCTCGCGGAGGCGGCGGCACCCGTCGGCGACGCCGGCGGCACCGGCACCGCCGTGGAGAAGGCCGTCACGCTCCTGGAGCGGACCGCGAAGGAGGCCGGCGTCGACCGGCTCCACACCGTGGCCGTCGGCGCGCCCGGCCTGATCGACCCGGCCACCGGCGAGCTGCGCGACTCCACCGGACTGCCCGCCTGGCACCGCCGGCTCATCGGCGTCCTCCAGGAGCGGCTCCCCGCCCACGTCCTGGTCGAGAACGAGACCAACCTCGCCGCCGTCGCCGAACTGCGCGAGGGCGCGGCCAGCGACCGGGACGACTTCGTCCTCGTCTGGCTGGGACAGGGCGTCGGCGCGGCGGTCGTCCTCGACGGCAGGCTGCGCCGTGGCGCCTCCGGCGGCGCCGGCGAGATCGGTTTCCTGCCCGTGCCCGGAACCTCCGGGCTGCCGTCGGCCACCGGCTGCGACGGCGGCTTCCACGAGCTGGCCTGCGTGGCCGCCGTCGACGCCCTGGCGGCCGCCCACGGCCTCGCCCCGGCCACGGCGCTCGCCTCCGGCCACGGCCCGTTCCTCGACGCCCTCGCCCGCCGGCTCGCGGTCGGCGCGGCGGCGGTGGTCTCCGTCCTGGACCCGGGCTGCGTGGTCCTGGCCGGCGAGACCGGGCACCAGGGCGGGCCGGAGCTCGCCGCCCGCGTCGAGGCCGAGCTCGCCCGGCTCTCCCCCCTGCGCACCGAGGTGCGCGCCACCACCCTCGGCGACGCGGCGGTCCTGCGGGGCGCCCTCCTGCGCGCCCGGGACGCGGCCCAGGACGAGCTCTTCCCGTAGGTCGGCCCGCCGGGAACGCGTCCGCGCCGCGCCCCGACAGGGGGACGCGGCGCGGTGGGGAAGCCCGGCGGCGGCAAGGGCCGTGAGAACCGCCGCCGGGGGTTTCTCAGGTGGTGCGCACTAGCAGGCGCCCTGGTCCTTCCAGACGCCCCACTCGCCGGTCGTGCCCGGCTCCTCGTTCTGGGTCCACCACTGGGCGAGCCACTTGCGGCCCTTGTGGGAGACGACCGTGCCGCCGGTGTAGACCTGGCCCGCCACGTAGGCCGGGGCGGTGCAGCCGGCCGGCGGGGTGGTGGTCTGCGTCGGGGTCGGGGTCGGGCTCGTGGTGGTCGCCGTCGGGGTCGGGGTCGCCGTCGTCTGGGTCGGCGTGGGCGTCGGGGTCGAGCCGCCCGGCTCGACCGTCGTCGTGCCGCGCGCCAGGTCGCCGGCGAGGGCGTACGTCGTGCCGTTGACGGTCACCGTCCAGTTCGACGGGGTGGAGACCGGCAGGTAGTAGTTGAACGCCAGGTCCACGGTCGCGCCCGGGGCCAGCGACTGCCAGGCCGGGAGCTTCAGGGAGACCCGGTGGAAGTCGCCCTTCAGGCCGCCGACGTTGCTGCCCGTGTGGTCGCTGCTGATCACCTTGGTGCCGAAACCGGACTGGTCGGAGGCGTTGTTCGGAGCCGCGGTCGCGTAGTCGAACTGGAACTCCGTGCCGCCCGGCAGCGCGGTGGCGGTGTTGTTGGTGATCTTGATCTTCGGCGTGATCGGGTAGTTGGAGTCGCCCAGCTTGAACTCGGTGAACTCCACGCCCACGTTGACGGCCTGGGCCGGCAGCGCCTTGTTGCTCTTCTTCGCGCCGTACGGGGCGGCCGCCTTGAACTTGTCGTACATCAGCGAGGTGAGCGTGGAGCCCATCTCGTACTGGCCCTTGGCCGCGTTCCAGCCGTAGTCGCCGGCCAGCTCCCAGACCATGGTGCCGCCGATGCCGCGGTCGACCACGTAGTCGGCCTTGGCGGCCACCGACTGCTCGTCCTCGGTGGACAGGAAGACCTTCTTCTGGGCGTTCCACAGCCACGGGGCGACCAGCGTGGAGTCGTACTTACGCGCGTAGGTGCCGGTGAGCGTGGTGTTCGACGGGAAGCCGTACCGCGTGACGTAGTCGCCGACGATCCCCTTCTCGAGGTTCTTGGCGTGCCACATCGGGTTGGAACCGGCGGGCGACTCCTGCCCGTTGGTGTCCTTGTCGTGCCACAGGTTGTCGATGCCGACAGCGCCGTCACCGCACTTGGTCAGACCGGCCCCGGCCGGGCAGGTGGTCGCGGCGGCCTTGCCCCACAGACCGTCGGTGCCGCCCTGCACGTTCTTGTGGCCGCGGGTGTAGTAGGGCAGGCCGATGTTGATCCGGCCGGCCGGCATCGAGCCGCGGAAGTAGTGGTAGGCCCAGTCGGTGTTCAGGTAGCCGATGGAGCCGTACTGCGCGGAGCCGTAGACGCCCGCGGCGGCCAGCTCGGCGTCCTTGCCGTCGTCGAAGAGCGAGGCGTTCGGGCCGACGTACTCGTTCCAGGCGCCGTGCAGGTCGTAGGACATGATGTTGACGTAGTCCAGGTACTTCTGCATCTGGAAGGTCTCCATGCCGCGCAGCAGATAGCCCGAGGAAGGCGCGGCGACGGTCAGCAGGTAGTGCCTGCCGTCCGCGGCGCCGGCCGTGTCGAGCTTCTGTCGCAGGGACTTCATCAGGGCGGCGTAGCCCTGCACCAGGCCCGCGCGGCGCGCGTTGGCGAGCTGCCAGTCGAGCGGGTTGCCGGCGTCCTTCATGGTCGTCGGGTACTCGTAGTCGATGTCGACGCCGTTGAAGCCGTACTTCCGGATGAAGTCGACGGCGGAGTTCGCGAACGTGTCGATCCCGGCCTGGTTGACCGACCCGTCGGCGTTGGTCGCCATCGAGTAGAAGCCGCCGGAGTTCACCCGCGTGCCGTTGTCGTCGAAGTAGCCGCCGGTCTCCGCCCAGCCGCCGACCGAGATCAGCGTCTTGACGTTCGGGTGCTGCTTCTTGAACTTGTTCAGCAGGTTGAAGTGGCCCTTGTAGGCGTACGCCGGGTCCATCTCGGCGCCCGCGACACCGGGCCAGGTCATCCCGGTCGCGGCGTTGTTCGCGCCGTCGCCGCCCACGGACAGCTTGTTGTCGCTGCCGACGTGGCCGAACGCGTAGTTGATGTGGGTGACCTTGTCCCACGGGATGTCGGAGGCCAGGTAGGCGGGCTCGCCGTTCTTCCCGGTCCGCCAGCCGGTGAAGTAGCCGATGACCCGGCGCTGGTGGTCCGTGCCCATCTTCTCGCGGCCCTCGGTGTCGTACACCGAGCAGTACGGGACGTCGACGCCGGGCGTCTTGTAGAGGCCGTCGGGGCGACAGGACTCGTTGTCGGCGGCGTAGGAGACGCCGCCCGCGGCGAGGGAGCTGATCAGCAGCCCGGCGACGGCGGCGCCGGAAGCGAGCAGCGAGGCCCTCTTCTGGGTGGGGGACAACACGATCGGTTCCTCCAAGGGAGGTCGGGCTGAACACAACGAACAAGGGGGTGGGTCGTGTCGGGCCCGTGGAGTGCGCACGCCGGCGGGCCGTACCTCGGAGGTGACTCGGAGATTAAGAGGACTAGACCAGTGCGTCAATAGGTCTGGACCAACGAAGGATTTCGTGACAGGGTCCTGGCAGGGGCATGGCGAGTTGTGAGCCAGCCCACAGGGCCTCACCCGCATGGCCGGTTCCCGGCCGTGGCACACTGGCCCTGTATCAGCAGCAGCGCACTCCGGGGTCGGTGTAATTCCGAACCGGCGGTATAGTCCGCGACCCGTCCGCAGCCAGCGGCCGGTTGACCAGGTGAGATTCCTGGACCGACGGTGAAAGTCCGGATGGGAGGCAGTGCGCGGCGGGCGACCCCTTTCCGGGGGTGAGCCGGCCGTACGTCCGCTGGTCGCCGCTCCCCGTACGCGGGGGTGGTGCACCGGAGGACCCTCGGCTTCGGCGCACCCTGCGCGAGGCCGTCGTACCCGCTCCCTGTCGTCATCGACAGGCCCCGGAGTCCGTGCCCGAAGAGGCAGGAGGACCCGGTGGCCACCCAGGCCGACATCACCGCCATGCGACGCGCGATCGCGCTCGCCGCCCGCGGTCTCGGCTCCACCAGCCCCAACCCTGTCGTCGGCTGCGTCGTCACGGACGCCTCCGGCCGGCCCGTCGGCGAAGGCTGGCACCAGCGTGCCGGCGGCCCGCACGCCGAGGTCCACGCCCTGCGCGCGGCCGGCGAGCAGGCCCGCGGCGGCACCGCGTACGTCACCCTCGAACCCTGCAACCACACCGGCCGCACCGGTCCCTGCGCCCAGGCCCTGATCGAGGCCGGTGTCGCCCGCGTCGAGTACGCGGTCGGCGACCCGAACCCGCAGGCCACCGGCGGAGCCGACACCCTGCGCGCGGCCGGCGTCCGGGTCGCCCAGGGCCTCCTGGAGGACGAGGCCGAGGCCGGGAACCTCGCCTGGCTCACCTCCGTCCGCCGCGGCCGCCCCTTCGTCCGCTGGAAGTACGCCGCCACCCTCGACGGCCGGATCGCCGCCGCCGACGGCACCTCCCGCTGGATCAGCTCCGCCGAGTCCCGCGCCGACGTCCACCGGCTCCGCGCCGAGGCCGACGCGGTCGTGGTCGGCTCCGGCACCGCCCGCGCCGACGACCCCCACCTCGCCGTCCGCGGCGTCGAAGGCGCCGTGCAGCCGCTGCGGGTAGTCGTCGACACCGAGGCGACCGCCGTGCGGCCCGGCGCCCGCGTCCTCGACGACGCCGCCCCCACCCTCATCGCGATCGCCGAGGACGCCGGCACCACGCTCACCGACGTCGTACGGCTGCCCCGGGCCGAGCGCGGCCTCGCCGTCCCCGCCCTCCTGGACGCCCTGCACGCGCGCGGCGTCCGCTCCGTCCTCCTCGAAGGCGGCCCGACCCTCGCGGGTGCCTTCCTCGCCGCGGGAGCCGTCGACCAGGTCGTCGGCTACCTCGCACCGGTCCTCCTCGGCGCGGGCCCGGCCGCCCTCGCCGACGCCGGAATCACCACCATCACCGACGCGTTGCGGCTCGACGTCAGCGAGACCGTGCGCATCGGACCCGACATCCGCATCACCGCGACCCCCGTCGTCACGACCCCCAAGGGAGCCTGACCGTGTTCACCGGAATCGTCGAAGAGCTGGGCGAGGTCGTCGCCGTCGAGCAGCTGGAGGACGCCTCCCGTTTCCGACTGCGCGGCCCGCTCGTCACCGAGGGCGCCCAGCACGGTGACTCGATCGCCGTCAACGGCGTCTGTCTCACGGTCGTGGATTTCGGCGACGGCGAGTTCACCGCCGACGTGATGGCCGAGACCCTCAAGCGCTCCTCGCTGGGCGCCCTGGAGGTCGGCTCCCGCGTCAACCTGGAGCGGCCCATGGCCGTCGGCGGCCGCCTCGGCGGCCACATCGTCCAGGGCCACGTGGACGGCACCGGCACGATCCTGGAGCGGACCCCGTCCGAGCACTGGGAGCTGGTCAGGGTCGGTCTGCCCGCCCAGCTCGCCCGCTACGTCGTCGAGAAGGGCTCGATCACGGTCGACGGCGTCAGCCTCACCGTCGTCGAGGTCGCCGACGACTGGTTCACCATCAGCCTCATCCCCACCACCCTCGCCCTGACCACGCTCGGCACCAAGCGGCCCGGCGACCCGGTCAACCTCGAGGTGGACGTCATCGCCAAGTACGTCGAGCGGCTGCTCGGCCCGAACGCACAGGAGAACGGCAAGTGAACTGGCTCAACTCCGAGGCGTTCACGGCCTTCGGCCAGCACATCATCTGGTCGGACATGGTCGGCAACATCTTCGGCCTCGTCGCCCTCGCCCTCGGCTGGCGCCGCTCCGTCTGGACCTGGCCGGTGCAGTTCCTCGCCGGCCTGATCCTCTTCGGCGCCTTCTTCGGCCACCTCACCGGCAGCGCCGGCAAGCAGGTCGTCGTCATGCTCGTGGCGCTCTACGGCTGGTGGCAGTGGCAGCGCGGCAGGGGACAGGGCGCGGACGGCCACATCGCGGTGCGCTTCGCCACCTGGCGCGAGCGGGCCGTCATGATCGGCGCGGCCGCCGCCGGCACCGTCGCGGTCGCCCAGCTCTTCACGGCGTACCCGAGCCTCTCCTGGGACCCCTGGCCCGACGCGTACATCTTCGTCGGCACCGTCGTCGCCATGTACGCCCAGGCCCGCGGCATGGTCGAGTTCTGGTTCGCCTGGCTGCTCGTCGACCTGGTCGGCGTCCCGCTGAACTTCGCCAACGGCTACGCCTTCTCCGGCTTCGTCTACGTCATCTACGGCGCGCTCGTCCTCTGGGGCCTGCGCGACTGGTGGCTGCGCTCGCGCACGGCCACCTCCCTGGAAGGAGCCCACGCATGAGCGCGCTTCCCATGTGGGACGTCACCGACCTCGTCCTCGACCCCGTCGAGCAGGCCATCGCGGACATCGCCGCCGGCCGGCCTGTCGTCGTCGTGGACGACGAGGACCGCGAGAACGAGGGCGACCTCGTCATCGCGGCCGAGAAGGCCACGCCCGAGGTCGTCGCCTTCATGATGAGCGAGTGCCGCGGCCTGATCTGCGCGCCCATGGAGGGCGAGGAGCTCGAGCGCCTCCGGCTGCCGCAGATGGTCGACGACAACACCGAGTCGATGAAGACGGCCTTCACGGTCTCCGTCGACGCGAGCGCCGCCCACGGCGTCACCACCGGCATCTCCGCCGCCGACCGCGCCACCACCCTGCGGATGCTCGCGAGCGGCAGGCACGAGCCCGGCGACTTCGTCCGGCCCGGACACATCTTCCCGCTGCGCGCCAAGCCCGGCGGCGTCCTGGTCCGCAACGGCCACACCGAGGCCGCCGTCGACCTCGCCCGGCTCGCCGGGCTCCGTCCGGCCGGCGCCATCGTGGAGATCGCCGGCGAGGACGGCGTCATGCTGCGGCTGCCCGAGCTGATCCCGTTCGCCCGCAAGCACGGCCTGACGATCATCTCGATCGAGGACCTGATCGCCTACCGCCGCTCCGCCGAGCCGACCGTACGCCGCGAGGCCGAGGTCCAGCTGCCCACCCGGCACGGCGACTTCACCGCGTACGGCTACCGCTCCACCGTCGACGGGGTCGAGCACGTCGCCCTCGTCCACGGCGAGATCGGCGACGGCGTGGACGTCCTGGTCCGGGTCCACTCCGAGTGCCTGACCGGAGACGTCTTCCACTCGCTGCGCTGCGACTGCGGCCCCCAGCTGGAGGCCTCCATGGACCGGATCACCGAGGCCGGCCGCGGCGTCGTCGTCTATCTGCGCGGCCACGAGGGCCGCGGCATCGGCCTGCTCTCCAAGCTCCGCGCCTACGAGCTCCAGGAGCGCGGCCGCGACACCCTCGACGCCAACCTGGAGCTCGGGCTGCCCGCCGACGCCCGCGACTACGCGGCCGGCGCCCAGATCCTCACCGACCTGGGCGTCCGCAGCGTGCGCCTGATGACCAACAACCCCGACAAGATCGACGCCCTCACCCGCCACGGACTGGAGGTCGAGGGCCGCGAGCCCATGCCCGTCCAGGCGGGCGAGCACAACCTCCGCTACCTGCGCACCAAGCGGGACCGGATGGGCCACGACCTGCCCTGGCTGGACGGCACTCCCGCCCCCACCTGCGGCAACCAGTAAGTCAGCACGTACCGAGATCGACCAAGGAGAACCATGAGCGGCAAGGGCGCACCCGTCCTCAGCGTCAAGAACTGCGGCGACCTCCGCGTCGCGGTCATCGCGGCCCAGTGGCACGAGAAGATCATGGACGGCCTCGTCGACGGCGCCCTGCGCGCCCTCGCCGAGCTCGGCATCGAGGAGCCCACCCTGCTGCGCGTCCCCGGCAGCTTCGAGCTCCCGGTCGTGGCGAAGGTGCTCGCCGAGCGCGGCTACGATGCCGTCGTGGCCCTCGGCGTCGTCATCCGCGGCGGGACGCCGCACTTCGAGTACGTGTGCCAGGGCGTCACCCACGGCCTCACCCAGGTCTCGATCGACACCGGCGTACCCGTCGGATTCGGCGTCCTGACCTGCGACACCGAGGAGCAGGCCCTGGACCGGGCCGGCCTGGAAGGGTCCAGCGAGGACAAGGGCCACGAGGCCGTCACCGCCGCCGTCGCCACCGCGACGATCTTGCGCACGGTCAGCGAACCCTGGCGCTGAGTGCAGATTCCCACCCCGTACTCTTAGGACATCATGGCGAACAAAACCTTCGAAGAGCTCTTCGCCGAGCTCAAGCTCAAGGCCGAGACCGGCGACCCGGCGACCTCCCGCACCGCGGAACTGGTCGGCAAGGGCGTCCATGCCATCGGCAAGAAGGTCGTCGAGGAGGCCGCCGAGGTCTGGATGGCCGCCGAGTACGAAGGCAAGGAAGCCGCCGCCGAGGAGATCTCGCAGCTGCTGTACCACGTCCAGGTGATGATGGTCGCCCGCGGGATCTCGCTCGACGACGTCTACGCCCACCTCTGAGCACGTCCCTTCACCACAACCCGACATCCGAGGCAAAGGAAGCCCGTCCCATGCTGCGCATCGCCGTCCCCAACAAGGGTTCTCTCTCCGGACCTGCGATGGAGATGCTCCATGAGGCGGGCTACCGGCAGCGCAAGGAGTCCAAGGAACTCGTCACCGTCGACCCGGACAACGAGGTGGAGTTCTTCTACCTCCGCCCCAAGGACATCGCGATCTACGTGGCGTCCGGCCGGCTCGACATCGGCATCACCGGCCGCGACCTGCTCCTGGACTCCGGTGCCAACGCCGAGGAGATCCTGCCGCTGAACTTCGGCCGCTCCACCTTCCGCTACGCCACCCGGCCCGGCACGGCGAACGGCCCCGAGGACTTCCACGGGATGACGATCGCCACCTCCTACGAGGGCATCGTCGCCAAGCACCTCGCCGAGCAGGGCGTCGACGCGTCCGTCGTCCACCTCGACGGCGCCGTCGAGACCGCGATCCAGCTCGGCGTCGCCGAGATCATCGCGGACGTCGTCGAGACCGGCACCAGCCTGCGCAACGCGGGCCTCGAGGTCATCGGCGAGCCGATCCTCACCTCCGAGGCCGTCGTCGTCCGCCGCACCGGCGCCACCGCCGACGACCCCAAGGTGCAGCAGTTCCTGCGCCGCCTCCAGGGCGTCCTCGTCGCCCGGTCGTACGTGATGATGGACTACGACTGCCGCGCCGAGCACCTGGAGCAGGCCGTCGCCCTCACGCCGGGCCTGGAGTCGCCCACCGTCTCGCCGCTGCACAACGAGGGCTGGGTCGCCGTGCGCGCCATGGTCCCCGCCAAGGAGGCGCAGAAGGTCATGGACGACCTGTACGAGCTGGGCGCCCGGGCCATCCTGACCACGGCCATCCACGCCTGCCGCCTCTGACGGCCGGAAGACGCCGAACGCCCGAAAGCCCGAACGCAAGGAAACCCGGGAAACCCGATGTCCGACACCACCGCTCCCGCCCTCCCGGTCACCTTCCGGCCGGCCCGGACCCGGGTCGTCCTGCTGACCGCCGGTGTGACGATGTTCGTCGTCATCACCGCCGTCGGGCTGATGCTGGAGAAGCTGGGACCGGGGGAGCGGGCCAGCTTCGTCTTCACCGCCGCGATGTTCCTGGGTGTCCTGGTGCTGCTGAGCCGGCCCAAGGTCGTCGCCGACGACGAGGGCGTGACGGTCGTCAACATCACCCGGACGCGCCGACTGGCCTGGGCCGAGATCCTCAAGGTCAACCTGCGCCCCGGCGACGCCTGGGTCTTCCTCGACCTGAGCGACGGCACCAGCCTGCCGGCCCTCGGCATCCAGCCGGGAATCGCCAAGGAGCAGGCCATCCGCGACGCCCGCGCGCTGCGCGCGCTCGCCGAGAGCAGGGGCACCGGCACCGAGGCCGGCTGACCCCGGCGGGCCCGGGCACGGACCCTCATCCGTCCCCCATATGGGGCCGACCCCCTGCCCGCGCCGGTGCGGGCGTGGCTAATCTGGTGGCGGTGGTGCCGAGCGGCACCACCGCCTCGCTCGTGCAGGGCCGCCCGCCGGCGACCCGCGAGGCCACCCTTCGACCCGAGGAGTGACTCCCTCCGGCAATGGACGGATCGTCCGGTAGTACCTGCGCCGCCCCCTCCCTCGAGGCGGCGGCATGATCGTCTCCCTGCTGCTCCTCGCAGCCGCCTTCCTGCTGATCCTCGCCAACGGCTTCTTCGTGGCCGCCGAGTTCGGCCTCGTCACCGTCGAACGTGCCGAGGCCGAGCGCGCCGCCGCCGAAGGCGACCGCCGGGCCCGCGGCGTCGTCCGCGCCCTGCGCGAGCTGTCCTTCCAGCTCTCCGGCACCCAGCTCGGCATCACCATCACCTCGCTCGTCACCGGCATGCTCGCCGAGCCCGCGCTCGCACGGCTGCTGGACGGACCGCTCACCGCGACCGGACTGCCCGAAGGGGCCGTCTCCGGCATCTCCGTGCTCGTGGGCATGCTGCTCGCCTCCGCCGTGCAGATGGTGGTCGGCGAACTCGTACCGAAGAACTGGGCGGTCTCCCGGCCGCTCCAGGTGGCCCGGTTCGTCGCCGGACCGCAGCACGCCTTCGCCAGCCTGTTCCGGCCGGTGATCTCCCTGCTCAACACCGTCGCCAACCGGCTCGTCCGGCTGTTCGGCGTGGAGCCGGCCGACGAGCTGGACTCGGTCCGCACCCCCGGCGAGCTGGTCGCCCTGGCCCGCCACTCGGCCCTGGCCGGCGCCCTGGAACAGGACACCGCCGACCTCTTCGTCCGCACCCTGTCGCTCGGCGGGCTCACCGCCGAACAGGTCATGACCCCGCGGGTGCGGATGAGCTCCCTCCAGTCGGACGCCACCGCGGCCGACGTCCTCAACCTCACCCGGGCCACCGGCCTGTCCCGCTTCCCCGTCTACCGCGAGCGGATCGACGAGATCGTGGGCATGGTCCACCTCAAGGACGCGCTCGCCGTCGTCCCGGACGAGCGGCACCGGACCTCCGTGGCACGGATCGCCGTCCCGCCGTTGCTCGTCCCCGAGTCGCTGCCCGCCCAGGCCCTCCTGGAGCGGCTGCGCCGCGAACAGCCCATCGCGGTCGTCGTCGACGAGTACGGCGGCACCGCTGGCGTGGTCACCCTGGAGGACATCGTCGAGGAACTGGTCGGCGAGGTCCGCGACGAGCACGACACCGCCGCCGACGCGCGGCCGGAACTGGCCACCGTGCCCTCCGACGACGGCTCGCAGGTCTGGGAGGCCGACGGCTCCTGCCGGGTGCACACCCTGCACCGGATAGGACTCGACGTGCCCGACGGCCCGTACGAGACGGTCGCCGGGCTCGTCGCCGATCTGCTCGGGCGCATCCCCGCCCCGGGCGACCGGGCCGAGCTGCCCGGCTGGCGGCTCTCGGTGCGCCAGGTCGACCGCTACCGCGCCGAACGGGTGCGGATCATGCGCACCGCCCCGGTGCCCGTCGCCGCGGAGGCGGCCCGATGAGTCTGCTCCCTCTGCTCCTCGCCGTCCTGCTGGTCCTGGCGAACGGCTTCTTCGTCGGCGCCGAGTTCGCCCTCGTGTCCGTACGCCGCAGCCAGATCGAGCCGCTCGGCGGCAAGCGGGCCCGCCAGGTCCTGTACGGCCTGGAGAACCTGCCGCAGATGATGGCGGCCGCCCAGTTCGGCATCACCGTCGCCTCGCTGACGCTCGGCGCGGTCGCCGAGCCGACCGTGGCCCGGCTGCTCGAACCCGTCTTCCACGCGGTGGCCGTACCGGAAGGCCTCATCCACCCGCTCGGGTACGTGATCGCGCTCGCCGCGGTGGTCTTCCTCCACCTGGTCATCGGCGAGATGGTCCCCAAGAACCTGGCGATGGCCGACCCCGAGCGCACCGCGCTGCTGCTCGGTCCCGGCCTGGTCGGCTTCGCCCGGCTCTGCCGGCCGGTCACCCGTGCCCTCGGCGCCTGCGCGAGCCTCGTCCTCAAGGCCTTCAAGGTCGAACCGAAGGACGAGGTGGAGGCCGTCTTCACCAGCGCCCAGCTGGGCCGGCTCGTGGAGGACGCCGGACAGGCCGGACTGCTCGACCCGGCCGAGCAGGAGCGCCTGGAGGACGCCCTGGAACTGGGCACCCGCCCGGTCACCGACGTCCTCATCCCCTCGGCCTCGCTCGTCACCGTGCCTCCGTCGGTCACCCCCCGGGACATCGAGGAGCTCACCGTGCGCACCGGATACTCCCGCTTCCCGGTACGGGCCGAGGGCCGGGGCACCTTCATGGGCTTCGTGCACGTGAAGGACGTCCTGGACCTGGAGGAGCGGGACCGGGCGGTGCCCCAGCAGGTGTGGCGCCCGATGGCCACGGTGCGGGCCGAGCTTCCGCTGGACGACGCGCTCACCGTGATGCGCCGGGCCGCGACCCATCTGGCGCAGGTGGCGGACGCCTCCGGCCGGGTGCTCGGCCTGGTCGCCATGGAGGACGTGCTCGAGATGCTGGTCGGCGAGGTCCGCGACCCGGCGCACCGCGTAGGACCGCCGGTGCGGCACCCGTCGAACCGGCCGCAGCAGCAGCCGCCCGCGCGGGTGCTCACGGGCTGAGCCCCCGGCGCCCGTCCGGCGGACCGGGGCCCTGCGGGCCCTGGTGCCGCGGGATCCGCCGGTCAGATGCCCGGCGGATCCTGCGGGCCGCGGTCCGTGGGGCCGCGGCCCGAGAGCACCTCGCCGTACGCCTGCATCAGGTCCGGCAGCCGCAGCGTGGCCAGGTCCTCGCGGGACGGCGTGGTCCCGTAGCCGGACAGCCGCAGATCGCGGTAGGCGCAGGACTTCTCGTACAGGGTGCGCAGGAAGCGACCGTTGCCGAGCTCGTCGATCCAGCCCTGGTCGACGACGTGCCCGCTGATCGAGCGCAGCTCCTCCAGGGCCTCCTCGTCCCAGCCGTCGCCGTTCGCCGCGGCGAGGACCTTGCCGATCTCGGTGAGCTCGAGCGGGCGGTACGAGGGGAAGTCGACCCGGGTGGTGAACCGGGAGGACAGCCCCGGATTCGCGGCGAGCAGCCGGTCCATGCCCTCCGGATAGCCGGCCAGGATCACCACCAGGTGGTCGCGGTTGTCCTCGGCGCGTTTGAGCAGCACCTGGAGGGCCTCGTCGCCGTAGGCGTCACCCTTGCTGTAGCCGGTGTTGGAGAGCGCGTAGGCCTCGTCGACGAAGAGCACCCCGCCGATCGCCGAGTCGATCAGCTCGTTGGCCTTGACCGCGGTCTGGCCCAGGTACTCGCCGACCAGGTCGGCCCGCTGGGCCTCCACCAGATGGTCCCCGCCGAGCAGCCCGAGCGCGTAGAAGACCCGGCCGAGAATGCGGGCGACGGTGGTCTTGCCGGTGCCCGAGGGACCGGAGAAGACAAAGTGACGTTTCGGCGGCTGGACGGGCAGGCCCTGGCCGGCGCGCAGCCGGGCCATCTCCAGTTGCGCCGACAGCGCCTTCACCTGCCGCTTGACCGGCTCCATGCCGACCATCCGCTCCAGCTCCGCCAGCGCCTCGGCGAGCAGCGCCGGGTCGGTGGAGCCGGCCGGGAAGCGCGGCGGCGCCGGCTGGGCCGGGACCGCCGCCTTCTGGCGCACGACGTCGGGCGGCTCCGGCGGCGCGGGCGGCGGCCCGGCCTCGGGTCTGAGCAGCAGGCCGTCGCCGGCCGCCCCGTCCGGGTCGATCCGCTCGCCGTCCACGGTGTCCTGGCCGAAGCCTCCGTACATGGCCGGGGCGAGCCCCACCGGATCGTCCGCGCCCTCGAAACCGTCGTACTCGGCGATGGCGGCGAGCCGTGCGGCGGTGTCCATGAACGCCGGGTCGATCCGGTGCACCGCGCGGTAGAGCGGCATCGCGGCGGCGGACCTGCCGGTGCCCTCGTGCGCCCGCGCGAGCCAGTAGCGCAGCTCCTTGCGCTGCGGCTGCTCGCTGCGGCAGCGCATCAGCGCCGTCGCGAGCAGCGGCTCGGCCTGGCCGTACATCTCCAGGCGCACCCGGGCCATGCCGCCGAAGAGCCCCGCCTCGATGCCCAGGAGCGGGTCGTCGACCAGGGGCTCGGTGTGCCGCACCAGCTGCTCCCAGTCCTTGACCAGGTACGAACGGCAGGCGTGCAGGAAGCGGACCTGCGGGTCGGCGTCGACCGGCGGCAGCCCGGCGAGTGCCCGGTCGAGCTCCGGCACGTGCCGGCCGTCGAGCCAGTGCGAGGCGTGCGCGAGCAGCAGGTCGCGCGGGCTCTCGAGCACCGGCTGCACCCACCAGCCCAGCCAGTACCAGGAGTTGAGGTTCCTCCGGTGCCGGGTCCGCTGCTCGCCGAAGCGCTCGCGGTTGCGGTACATCCGCAGGAGCGCGGTCGTGGTGTCCACGCGCAGCGCGTGCAGCCCGAGCCAGCCGTCGGCCATGCCGGGGTCGATGCGCACCGCCGTACGGAACTCCTCCTCAGCCTGCGGATAGGCGCCCATCGTGTAGGCGTCGACTCCGCGCAGCCAGGCGAGCTCGGCGGGGGCATGTGTGCCCTGTGTGCCGAAGTCCATCGGGTCCCCCACAACCGTCGACACGTGGACGGGAATTGACCGCACCGAGGGGCATCGTACCTGCGCAGAGGGTGCGTGATGAGGGAGAAGAAGGCGATCCGTCGTGATCGACACGATCCGCGGCCCGCTCACCGTCGGTGACCCTCGGTGAGCGCGGGGGCGGAACGAAGCCCCCGATCACGGGGGAACAACCGGGGGCTTCGCGTCCGCGGCGACTCCGAAGAGCCGCACATTGAGAACGTAAGACCTGTACGCCCCTTGGGTCAAGCGGAGTTGAGGCACTTGCGGAAGTGGACTTCCGCCCACTCAGTTTGCGGCCGGTGAGTCATCACGGTGGGTGATGATCTGGTTGGGGCCCGCTGTCACACGCGGCCCTGGCAGCCACTCGTAACCCTCCCCGCACTCCCGTACCAAGGTGTCCGCGAAGGGCCGCGAAGGGTCCTCGGAGAAATGGCGAGTCTCCGCCACGGTCCATTCGTCCCAGAATCTGGAGAGCCCAGGCCCGTCGCGACGCCTTCCGCGCACCCAGGACTCCTCGGGACCGCGCTCCATCCACAGCAGTCGCGCGAGGAACGGCCGCAGCGCCCGCCGCCCGGCCCCCACGCCCTCCACGACCACCACCGGTGCCGGGTCCAGCGGCCGCGGGGGACCGAAGGCGCGCAGATTCCAGTCGTACGGGTGATAGAGCGCCGTCTCGCCACGGGAAAGCGGCCCGATCACCTCGCCGAGCATCCGCCCGGTCCACTCGAAGAACTCGTCATGGGTGGCGAGGTCGTCGAGATGGAGGACGGGGGCGTCGCCGAGCGCGGCGGCGAGCCGGCCGGCCAGCGTGGACTTGCCGGAGCCGGCATGCCCGTCGACCGCGACGAGCCGCACCGGTCCGCACGAGGGCGGCAGCAGGCGCAGCGCGGCGGCCACGCGGTCGGGACCGGAACGGTCGAGCTCGGTCATGGCCCCCAGCGTAGGCGAGCCGCCGGACGCGGTCCGCCGCAGGTCAGCGACTCGGCCAGTGCCACTGGTGAAGACCAATATTGCTCGGGCGGCACGCGTCGAATCGCTGGCAGAAGCCGTCCGCGAGCCGCGATAGTGGGGCCCGCAGCCCGTCCGTTCGCCACCACCGACTGGAGGGTCACCGCCCATGCCCCCTGCCACCCCGCGCAGAACCGTCCTCGCCGCCCTCGCGGCCGCCGCGGGCACGGCCGCCGCCACCGCGGCCCCCGCGACCGCGGCGCCGGGAGCCCGCGCCGCCGACGCCGCCTGCGCCGATGACACGGCCTGCGGCGACCAGGCCGCAAGCGGCCACGCCCCGGCGCCCGGGCCCGTCGACAACCGCTTCTGGAGCACGTACACCGACTGGCGCTGCGGCACCACGACCGGCACCCGCGCCGTCGCCGGACGCCGCCCCGGCCTGGTCATGGACAGCCCGGCCGGCCGCACCGACTACACCGACCCGCACACCGGCCGTACCAGCACCTGGGAGCACGCGAGCTGGACCTCGCCGGTCCACACCTCCAGCGTCCCGGCCACCGAGGTCATCGCCTCGTGGAACGCCCACACCCCGCCCGGCACCTGGCTCCAGGTCGAGCTGCGCGGCACGTACGGCGACGGCACCGAGACGCCCTGGTTCGTCATGGGCCGCTGGGCCGCGGGCGACGCCGACATCCGGCGCACCTCGGTCGACGACCAGAGCGACGGCAGGGCCTCCATCTGGACGGACACCTTCTCGATCGACGACCCCGCGAGCGGCCTCCGCCTCGTCTCCTACCGGCTCCGCCTCACCCTCCACCGCAGGCCGGGCACGACGCTCACCCCCACGGTCTGGCGGCTCGGCGCGATGGCCTCGGACGTCCCTGACCGCTTCACGGTGCCCGCGTCCGTGCCGGGCCTCGACCGGGAGCTCACCGTGCCCCGCTACTCGCAGAACACGCACGTGGGCCAGTACCCCGAGTACGACAACGGCGGCGAGGCCTGGTGCAGCCCCACCTCCTCGCAGATGATCGTCGAGTACTGGGAGCGCCGCCCCGCGGCCGAGGACCTGGCCTGGGTGAACCCCGACTTCGCCGACCCGCAGGTCTGCCACGCGGCCCGGTTCACCTACGACTACCAGTACGCGGGCTGCGGGAACTGGCCCTTCAACGCCGCCTACGCCGCCACCTACCCGGACATGAACGCGGTCGTCACCCGCCTGGGCTCCCTCACGGACCTGGAGACCCTGATCCGCGCCGGAATCCCGGCCATAACGTCGCAGTCCTTCCGCAAGGAGGAGCTGACCGGCGCCGGCTACGGCACCTCGGGCCACCTGATGACGGTGATCGGCTTCACCGCCACCGGCGACGTGATCGCCAACGACCCCGCCTCACCCAGCAACGAGGCCGTCCGCCGGGTCTACAAGCGGCGGGAGTGGGAGAACATCTGGCTGCGGACCAAGCGTTATGACGCAAACGGCAAGGTCAGAGGCGGTACGGGGGGTGTCTGCTACCTCTTCTGGCCGGTCAAGTCAGCACCAAGTCAGCACCGCGCGCTGCAGGCACTCGGCCTGGTGTGAGCATGTGCGGCCCGACGGCAGTCTCGACGACCTGACGGCAGCGCTCCTGGCCGTCCTGAGTGAGGTGGCCGTACCGGTCCACCGTGACCTTGATCGAACGATGTCCGAGCCAGCGAGACACCTCGTGAATGGACACTCCGTTGGTCAGGGCCACGGTGGTCCATTTGTGACGCAAGTCGTGCGGGTTGTATGCGGGAAGCTCGAGCCGCCTGATGGCGCGGTCCCACGACTTGCGCAGAAGATCGGGATACGGCATTCCACCGCTCGCATTGCGGATCGGAAGCCGGTCGATGAACGGCTCAAGGGAAGCAGGCACGGGTATGTCGCGCCACTCGCCTTCTTTCCGATGCTTCAGCGGGGCATATTTCGGTGTGTACTTTCCGAAGGTGTCCTTGTAGCGAATCACCTGCCGCCGGATTCGCAGGGTGCCGTCGCGCATGTCCTCCGGGAAGACTCCCAGGGATTCCCCTATGCGAAGTCCGCAACACGTCATGAGCCATATCGCCGGAGACAGGCGAGGTCCGATCTCCTTGGCGATGGCGGTTATCTCCTCGAAGCTGGGAAGCTTCCTGTCGTCGACAGGAATAACAGGGTTCTCCAGCTTCTCGGCCTGCGTCATGGGGTTCACGGGGATCCGCCTGTGGCGCACGGCGTGGGAGAACAGCGCCGAGAGGGCTATGTGCCGGGACTCGATGGTGTTGAGGGCCGCCCCGTCCCGGCGCCAACGTGCGTACAGGCCCTCGATGTCCGCTGCAGTGACCTGCGAGATCATCTTGCTCCCCAGGTGGGGGACCACGTGGAGGCGGACGATGCGCTCGTACGACTCGAGGGTGCCGGCGGAAGCGGTCTTCTTCGCGAGCCAGTCGTCCGCGTACCGGCGGAGCGACACCTTGCCGGCGTCGGGGTCGACGTAGATGTTCTCGCGCTTGTCGCCTTCCATCTTGGTGGCGAAGTCGACCGCGTCCTTCTTCCGGGGAAACGACTTCTCCCGCTGACGCCCGGTGCGTCCGCCCGGCTCCCTGTAGCGGACGGTCCACCGCTTGCCGGACACGGCGGAACCGTTGTCGATGATTTGAGCCAACCTGTTCACCCATCTCTGCTCACACGGCCGTTGACCGTGCTTTTCGGTGTGGGTGGTGTTGTAGTCGATGTTTCCGGCCGCGCCAAATCCCTGGGCGCCGGAAGATTTGGCGGCCCACCTTTACGCGGGCGGTAAGGCCATGATTGTGCTGGCGCGAGGGCGCACCGCACCAAAGGCCGTGCGCGTCCTGCCATGCGCTCATCTGAGCTGGTCGACGCCGATGTCAAGCGTGGCTTGCCTTAAGAGGGTTGTCCTGTGTACCGAAGAGGGGCAGCGATTGCCCGTTGTACGGGGTCGGTGTGCGTCCTGACTACCTGGTCGGACGTCGTCTTGAGCCCACGCGCTCACTCCTTCCCCGATTCGGGGGCGGCCTTGCGCCGCCCCCGACTTCGCTGACATACCCAGCACTGGCAAACTCCGGCGTCACGTGCCCTCGATGGGACAGAATGCGCTCACGCTGGCCCCGCATCTGGGCGGTCGGCAACGGGAGCGGGAGAACACGAACAGCGTGGATGAGGCACGGGCTCTACTGGCCGACTTTGGTCAGTGGGCCAAGGACGACATTGCGACCGACGCGGAGAAGTACGAGGCGCTCGCCGAGCTGGTGGCCGCTCTCCTGAGGCGGGTCTGCGCCGATGGCTCCGTGCAGCGAGTCGACCTTGAGGGGCTGCCGGGGCTCGGCTTCGAGTACGAGGGACGGGACTATCTGCTCAGCCTGGCCATCGGTCCGAAGGATGCCCGGGGCCGGGCGGTGCTCGGTGCACGCCGGTCGGGGCTGGAGTCAGAGCGCTGGGCTCTGCTGTGGTGGACGGAGACCGTCACACCCGATGACGACGACCTGGACCAGGTCGAGGACGCCGTTCGGGCCTTCGGTGTCGTGCTGGACCGGAGCCATCTGGACGCGGCCGTGGCCGGCCTGCGGTCCCTGCCGGAGCTGATCCGCGACACCTTTCGGCAGCGCCGACCCCACGCTCAGCTCGTTGAGCTGCTCACCGCTTCCCGCCCTCCGGACCAGGCTTGGCCGATGACGCCTGCGGCGCGTTTGAGCCCTCCAATTCAGGTGGAGATGCAGACCGAGCAGCCACTGGCCGCCGAGCTGCTGTTCATGGGCGTTCGGGCGTTGGAGGACCCTCCCTCGGGCCTTGCAGCTCGTTCGTGGCGTGGCGGGACCGGTCTGCTGATCACTGGCGCGCATGGAGTGCTGGAAGTCGGCACGCGCGGGGCGGCCCGCTGGAACCTGAAGCTGTCCGGGTGTCACGGCGCCCCGCTCCTTCGGAGCGACGATGCGATGCTGGTGATGTGCGGGCCGGCGCTGGTCTGCTGGCGCGAAGGCACCCTGACCGTTCTGGCCGGGGCCTTCGAGGAGGGGGCTCAACTGCTGCCGGGCCCCGGCGGGGAGCCGTGGGTGCTCTCCGGTTCCGGTGTCACGTTCGGCGCCGGCGGCGGCACGCTCGCTCTGACCCGCGTCGGCAGTCAGCTCGGCGACCAGCTGCGCTACCCCATCGCCTTCGAGGCAGCGGTCCGGTCGGCCGTCTGGCTGGACGGGCGCCGCTTCTTCCTGGCTGCTGGCGGGCACAGCGCGGTGGTGGACCTGGCCCGGAGCACGGATGCCGGCCGGCGTGAGGACTGGGTTCCCACCGCTGGGCACTACCCGGCGCACCTGCTGGCCGACGGGCGCGGGGATGTGCTCAGCGCCTCGCCCGACGGGTCGGGCAACCGCGTCCTGCTGCACCGCACCCTCTTGGCGAGCCGCTCTGCCGAGACGGTGGCCGATCTCCAGCTCGCCCAGGTCTTCGGCCTCGCCCAGCCCGACGGCCCCGACGGGCCTGTGTTCCTGCTCGCCTCGCTTCCGGACAATGACCCGTCCCGGGTGCGCCCCGTCGTGGTCAAGGTCACCACTAAGGGGTCGGACGTCGACTCCGGCGACGGGGACGCCGACCCTGCCGAGGCGCGTTGGCGGGAGTACGGGCTGGTGAGCGGATCCGCCCGCGGGGAGAGGAAGGATTACCGGCTCGACCGGCTGCCGCTGGCGGAGGGCGGGCAGGCCGACGTCTTCCGCGCCATGCACAAGCCGTCGCGCGTTGTCGTGGCGTTCAAGCGCCGCCAGGGCAAGGGGGAGCGGGAGCGCCGCCGCACGGCCCGGGAGATCGACCTCGCGCAGCGGCTGGGTGGTCACCCCCACGTGATGCCGGTGCTCGACTTCAGCCCGGACCACTCCTGGTTCGTGATGCCCATGGCCCAGGCCACCGCCGAGGACCTGCGCGCGGAGCTCCTGGAGCCGGGCCGGCTGCGGGGCCTAGTGGACGCCGTCGCCTCGGCGCTCGCCGCGGCGCACGAGCACGGATGGCTGCACCGGGACATCAAGCCGTCCAACGTCCTGTACCTGGAGGACCGGTGGGTGCTGGCCGACTGGGGCATTGTGCGCCGGCCTCGCGGCCAGACAAGCGACCTAGGCGTCCTTACCAACGGAGCGATCGGCACCGAGGGATTCGCCGCCCCGGAACTGACGGCCGACGCGCACGATGCCACTTTCGCGAGCGACATCTACAGCCTCGGCCAGCTCATCGGGTGGATCCTGACCGGTACCTGGCCCCAGCCCAACGTGCCGCTTCTCCCTCCGCCGGGCCCGTGGTACGGCGTCGTACGCCGGGCCACACACCTCAACCCTGCGCTGCGGCCCCAGGACGTCGCGGCCTTCATCGACCTGGTCGAGCAGGAGACCGTCCCGGCCGCTGGGCTGCCCATCATCCGCGCCCGCCGGCTACTTGAGGCCGCGAACGGGGGCGACACCGAGGCGGCCGGCCAGCTCCTCGACCTTGCGGCCGACCGGCCCGGCGACTACGAGCTCTACCTGGAAGCGGTCGCCGCGCTCGGCATCGAGGCCGCTGGGCCCGTGCTGCTGTCGGACGTCCCACGGGCTGTTGCGGTGTTCAAGTCGCTGGCCTCCCATGCCCGCGGCGACGGGCAGGGCAACTGGGCGCAGTGGGGTGAGATGGACCGGGCGATCAGCTGGCTCTTGACCGCTGCCGCGCTGGCCGCGCGCGAGGAGCAGTGGGAGCTCTTGGACGTCGCGGCAGACAGCATGTGCGAGTGGGACGGCTCGTGCGACCAGTGGAACGCACAGAATTCGATCCAGGGGTGGTTGCGCTCCCTGGACGGGCAGGCCGCGGCTGTGGTCGCCTCGGTCCTGCGCCAACACCCCTACAGTGCCCGGCACTTCCACGAACTCGTCGACGAGCGGGCAGTCGAGGTGTCGCTGCGGGGCGCGATCCATACTGCCCTCGCAGAACTCGGCTGACTCGAGTGCGGCGGCCCTGGGCCGGTGGCATCGTGCCGACCATGATGATCGGAACCTGAAGAGAGGTGTCTACGTCGCGGACTCCGACAGCCCCGGGGTCCTGGCCCAGCAGGTACGACAACGTCGGGGCGACCGACGTGGCCTGCCCTTCAGATCACCGTTCCGCAGGCGCCTTGGGTAGGACCTCGAAGAGCGGCTTCATGGCAGCGTGGAAGAGTTCAGCCTGCCGTGATGGCTTTGGAGGGCTAAGCCTCATGACATGGAGGATGTGCTCGCGGAAGCCAGCGTTGCGCAGGCTACCGGCATTCTTGCTTTGCAGGATTTCGAGGAGGCTGGGGCCGGCGTCTTCCTGGACCCCTTCGATCATCTCCAGTTCCTCGATGTCTGCGATCTCAAGGGGGGCGGTGTCCGGTCCTTGGAGCAGGTTTCGGGACCGCGCACGTTCGCGGATGACCGTCAGAGTGATGGGGTTGACGGGAAAGCCCTCGGGCAGGACGAGCAGGGGGTAGAAGCGCCGGGGAAGCGTGGCGTGTATGCCGGTGAGGGCTGCTTCGTCTGCGCGCAGGGAGTTGATCGTTGCGTTGATCTGGTCGAGTTCCTCGATGAGCTTGTCGATGTCCTCGATCTGGGACTCGTCCGGTACGGCGGTAGCGGCTTCGCGGCGTAGCTGGGTGGTGGTGACCTCGATGACGATCCAGGCGCCGGGGTAGTCGATCGCTGCGTCGGCGATGCGCTGGCCTTGAGCCGTGTAGGCGGCTTTGAGCTGTTCGTCGTCGTAGACGCGTCGAGCAGTGGATGCGTCTTGGGCAATGTGGTGAAGAACCTCGCTGACGTAGACCTCGCTGAAGTGGCGCAGGGTCTGCTCAGCCCGGGCTGCGAGCTTCTTGTGACCGGAGGGCTTGATTCGCCCGGGTGGCGGGAACTTTATGTCCCAGATCGGCAGCCATCCGAAGGCGCGGCTCACGAGGTGTCGTGGGTCGAGGATCAGCAAACGTTCTTCGGGCAGTTTAATGACGGGCCAGCGCTGGAACGGGTCGAAGGACCATTCAGTGCGCAGCTCAGCGCGTTCGCGTTGGAGCTCTTCTCGGAGTCCGGACATGCTGTTGCTGATGAGTTCGAGGACTCCTTCGCGTCGTTCATGAGGGATGTCCAGCGTTGACAGTTCGGCCCGCTCGACAACGAAACACCCCTGCACGGTACGAGCCCAGAGATAGCCTGCGATTGCGGCTAGATCTTCGAGGCGTACTCCTGTGCAGTCCTCGTATGCCTGGCTGAGATCAACGACCGCAGGCTCTGACTGGTGCTCTGCGGGGAGCTCGAGCCACCGGCGAGCGTAACGGGCCAGGACGCCGGACACGGACCAAGTGTGGTTGAAATGTTGATTGGCGATGATCTCTCGACCGAGTGGGCCGGGGCGGTCCTCGATCACCGTCGGACCTGTCTCAGGTTGGCGTCCCATGGTCTGACTGATGCAGAGTAGAGCGCCCACGAGATCGCCTTGAGCGACGCCGTCCGGGAGCGACCCTGGGGATACTTGGACGGCGGTTCGGGCCAGCAACATCAGAGCCTGAGGCACCAGCAGCCTGCGGGTGGTGTCTCGAAGGAGATTCAGCACACGATCACGCGGAGGACCGTTCAACATCGTGCCAGCGAACCTCTCATCAACACTGCGTGCGGATGCACCTGGCATTGCGAGAGCCGTGAGCCAGAAGGCGGAGAACCGGAGCACGCTCTCCAGGGAGAGTCGCTGCAGTTGACGCGTGGTGTAGCCGGTTGGTGGTGTGACGCCGTAGACCTCTTCGGCGGTGAGGTAGACAGCCATCAGGTCGATGGGGGCAGGCGTCTGCGCGGAGGACTTGGGCAGCCAAAGGCCGCTGGGATGCTGGTTCCACTCGGAGACGAGAGCTGGAGCCGTCGAGCCCTGCAGGACAGCACGTCCTCCCGAGGGATCGGCAAGGTAGCTGGAACGTAGCGACTCAGGTTCGGCTTCCGCCAGCAACCGCCTGATCTCCTCGATTCTCCGCACAAGATCATTTGTGGCATCCATCAGAATTCCCTGTCGTGCAGCACGGACTCGGCGATCTCACGCACGCGGCGCATCGTGATGCCAGCGCGCTGTTCGACAGCGAGCGGGTGCTCGGTCGGTTCGAGCTCGACCAGGGGCCGCTCGCCGATCGGGCGGGTGTGGACGTTGGTCTTCAGGTTAATGGTGCTGGGGGCATAGATCGGAAGCTCGGTGGTGAGCCAGCCGAAGTACGGCTTCTCCGACTCGCGCCCGGGCGTATCCCACAGGTCGGCCGCCCGGGAGAAGTTCTCTCGGCTGAGGGAGACCCAGACACCCCAGGAGAAGACTTCGTCGCTGCCGATGACCGGTATCTCGATCAGACCCTTGACGAAGTAGTGCTGCGCCTTGATGACGCACTGGTCCGAGGAGAGCAGGCAGTCGGGGGCATCGGCGAAACTCGGGTCCCAGACGTAGGGGGCGGCAGCGGAGTAGTTCATCGGCAGCTCGCCGTGGTGGCTGCCGCAGCACGTACAGGTGAATCCGAGATCGCTGGTCATGGCGGGAGCCTAAGGGATGTCCCGTATAAGGACGTGAGCTGGGGGGTTGCCTGACGGTACGGTCGACGCGTGGAGTCGAAGAGGGTGAGCGAGTGCCCGTTGCGCGGGGGCGGTGTGCGTCCTGGCTACCTGGTCGGGCGCCGTCTTGAGCAAGTAGTCGCCTCGTGGTACCTGTACGGCTCAGAGGCTCCGTCCGGCCCGCTGGACGTGTGGCTGATCGACAGCGAAGCGGTCGCCACGCGCATCACGACCGGTTCGGACTGGTGCCTGATCGTGGAGGCATCGGCTCCCTTCGCGGGATACGACATGGCGGAGTCCGGCCGCATCGAGGTGGCGCCGGTCAGCGGCGAGACCCCGTTCGCGGATCACCTCGGCGAGATGGTGCTGGCAGTCAGCGAGGAGAGTGTCCCGGACAGTGGGCGGATCGCTCTGGAGATCACCTTCGACTCCGGCCGTGTCCGGTGTGAGACCTGGTCCGGCGACCTCCGCCTGTCCAGCAAGTGATCAACACACCAGCCCCGGCATGAACCGTGTGAGGCTCCCGTCGTGGCTGGTGTGATCACGGCGTCGCAGCCGTCCTGGATAGCCCCGTTCACCGGGTTGAGCCCCCGCTCCTTCGGCACGTTGGTGGCACAGCTGCGGCATGAGGGGGCTGACCCGGTTCGCAGAGGCCGGCCGTGGAGCCTGCCGCTGGAAGACCGGGTGCTGCTGGTCACGGCCTACTGGCGTACCAACTTGACGTTGCGACAGCTCGCCCCACTGTTCGGCGTCTCGAAGTCCGCAGCCAACCGCATCGTCAGCCACCTCGGCCCCCTGCTCGCGCTCAAGCCCCGCAGGCGATTCCGCAAGAACACCGTCCTCATCGTGGACGGCACCTTGGTCCCCACCCGCGACCACACCATTGCCGAGCGGTCGAAGAACTACCGCTACTCCACCAACCATCAGGTCGTCATCGACGCCGACACCCGGCGCGTCGTGGTGGTCGGCCAGCCGTTGCCTGGCAACCGCAACGACTGCAAGGCGTGGGAACTGTCCGGAGCCAAGAGCTTGGTCGGCAACACCACCGTGATCGCAGACGGCGGCTACCGCGGCACCGGCCTGGTCATCCCGCACCGTCGAGAACGTGGCCAGACCGAGCTACCGGCGTGGAAGGAAGAGCACAACGCTTCCCACCGCCAGGTCCGCGCCCGTGTCGAGCACGCCTTCGCCCGCATGAAGAGCTGGAAGATCCTCCGTGACTGCCGTCTGAAGGCCGACGGCGTTCACCACGCCATGCTCGGCATCGCTCGCCTCCACAACCTCGCCCTGACCGCGTAGCGGATCTATGTCGATGGTCGATGAGGAGCATGGTCGCGATCACTACGCTGTCAGGAACCTCTGACTCAACCATCGAACCGCCGCCATGGCAGCTGAAGTCGGGAAAGCGGCCGCAGCGCGCTGCGGTGCAGGGCGCCGATCCAGACGTCGGACTCATGGCTGCTGTTCAGCTCAGGCGAGATATGAGCGACCAGGCCCGGTCCGACGAGGAAGTTCGTCGGACCGATGGGCGCCAGGAACGGCCGTAGCGGTACGCGATGCAGGCAGGATTCCA
Source organism: Streptomyces sp. NPDC012637 (assembly GCF_042954805.1). NCBI lineage: Bacteria > Bacillati > Actinomycetota > Actinomycetes > Kitasatosporales > Streptomycetaceae > Streptomyces > Streptomyces sp. NPDC012637. The sequence goes on along the minus strand of NZ_JBIBDS010000009.1, from coordinate 70,540 downwards.
GCTCTGACAGCAACTGCTCGGGCAGATTGCGGAGGAATGCCTTGTACGGGGCGGTCATCGAAGCCTCATACAACGAGAACTGCAGCAGGAACCGGCTTAGCGGCTCCTCCTCGCGGGCCGGTGCGTCGTCCTCGGTCAGCCAGACGTCCGGATCGGTGCCGGCAGCGTCGAGCTGCCACGGGATGGACCAGTCCCAGCAGCCCTGATTCTCGATGGCGACGACCAGGCGCTCACCGTGGATGTCGGTCGAGAGCCTTGTGAGCGGTTGGATGGAGTTCTGGCCTCCGAGGATGGCCGGACGCTTCTCGGCGAGACGGTAGAAGTCGGCCAAGGCATAAGGGACGGAGCCGGGTATCGCGATGGTGGTGGGCCGGGTTTCAGTTTGGGCGGGATACCAGCCGGTGACGAAGGATTCCAAGGCCATGCCGGGGTCCGTGCGGACATGGTCGAGCCAGTCCAGGCCGGGCGAAAGGGGCGCAGCTGTTGGCGGCCGAACCGTGTCGAGCAATTCTCGACTCAATGGCGGGTCGATGCGCAGGTGGCAACTGTTGAGTTCGCCGTTGGTCCAGGTGCTTCGCGAGTGGTGGACGGGACCAATGTAGACGGCTAGACCGTCGACCCGGACGAACAAGTGCACCGGCCGGTCCAGATCCGGTTCCGATCCTGCGAACGGCTTTCGACCAGTGAGCCTGGATGCGGCTACTGCAGGCGTAAGACCTCGTAGACGGAACTCCTGGTCGTTCCACACGCCGCCTGCTGCCGGATCGTCTACTGCATCCCCGATGATCACAACAGCCGCAGCCCCGACCGCGATCGTGGACCTGCCTACGTCGAACACCTTGGGCTCTGCACCCGCGAGATCGAGTGCCACGCTCACGTCTACGGTGGCCGAACGCGTCAGCGACATTCGGCGAGTCTATCCGGGGAACGATCACTGCGGTGCCGGGAAAAGATCTCCAGCGGTCTTGATCGCGGCAGGCCGGACCCACTCGTGAACGCCGGGGAGCAGACATGCTGCAGACTTCCCGGGTGATCGTTCTGCAGCCCGTCCTGGAGGTCTACGCCTCCGACGACTTCACCCTCTGGCCAGTCGCCAAGTCCGCACCGTACGGCTTCCTGCCACTCAGCGGCGCACTCGATCCCGCCGAGGTCGGCACGGCGGTGATGCGTATCGCCGACTGCAACAACATCGATCCCGAGGACGACGGTCGCCCACCACGGCCCGCCGACCTACTCGGGAGCTTCCTGCACGGACTGCTCACCATGGACGACCTTTTCGTATCCGGTGGCCTGCGGATCACCGACACCGCAACCGGCACCACGTTGTTGCCGGGCTGCTGCAATGGGCTGGACGAGAGGCGCGACTGGCTTGAGGTCGTCGACGGCACCGGCTGGGCCTCCTTCGGTCACGACCCATCTCCGCTCGCCGAACGTGACGGCGAAGTCGTCCGGTTGACCGTCGACGCCGAGCACGACAACAGCCCGGTGATGGAGGTACCCGTTACGGACCTGCGTCGCCTGCTCGCCGGCGCAGAGCAAGACCTGATCGACTTCCTCCAGCTGGCCGCTGTCTGGGCCGCTCGGCACATGCCCGCTTACGCCGCTCCGGTCGCCTCCGCCCTCGGCCGTGCTCTAGACCTGCCCGCACCGGTGATCCCGACGAACCCTTAGGGCTGCATGCCGGCGCGCTGCCTCAGGTTCATCGGCAGCGGTCCAGTCAGGAAGCGGCGAGTTGGATCTTTACGGGACAGCCCTTAGGGACTGACCGTCACCGCGGCCGTGTCGCTGCTCGCCCCCCCACCCGCTTTGGAAAGGCATCCGTGCGCGTTCTTCTCGTGGCCGCGGCCACGGCTCTCGCTGCCGGCCTCGTCAGCGCCCCTGTGGCTTCCGCGGCACCGCCCAGGCCGGCAGCCGCCGAATTCGACTTCTGGTTCAACCAGTACGGGTACACCCCCAAGGCAGATCTGCCGGCCGGCGAGCACCGCGTCGTCATCGGCGCCAGCTGTAACGGCGACAGCGTGGGCGCTCAGCTCTACCACGTCACCTGGGGTGTCGACCGGAAAGTCGGAGACGTCTTCGAAATCCCGTGCGAAGGGGCCACCAGTGCCGGTTACCAACTCAGCGGCGGCGAATACTACTTGTACCTCCTCTCCGGCGTGGACAACACCCACATCACGGGCCACTGGTGACGGCCCCGGGACTTCCACCTGAAGTTGCACTGAGCGGGACCTGTTCACCATGCACGAGCTCCGGCACGGAAGACGGATACCGCCGGCCCCTTACTGCGTCGCCTCAAGAAACGCGTCGGCCATCGCGGCCACCGCCTCCGGCCACTCCCGTCCCAAGGCGGCCACGCTCCGGCGCCAGTCGCCCTCGCGCAAGGCGCGTGCTAGGAGCGGCCGGGCCTGTGCGGGCTCCAGCTTCCGGGCCACGTCGACGAGGACCAAGGCCCTCTGCGCGGGGACCGGCACGCTCTCGGCGAGGGCCACGGCCGCGTCCGGGTCTCCGGAGACGGCCATCGCGACCGCGACCTCGCCGACGAAGTCGTACCAATCGTCGGGCTCGCCCCCTCGTGCCGCCACCCCGAGCAGCTCGCGCGCCGCCGCGGCGTCGCCTTCGCGCGCCGCCGTGGCCGCGAGCAGCGACATGGTGCGCCGCCGCCAGCCGGGCGACTGCATCGTGCGCGCGAGCCGCGCGGTCTCCAGCCGGTCCCCCCGCGCCGCCGCGGTGTGGATGCGCACCGTCGTGGGGAGGTCTCGTGCGTACGGGTGCAGGAGCGGGCGCGCGATCCGCTCGGCCCGGTTGTGGACCCCGGCCCGAACGAGCGCCTCGGCAAGCCGCAGCAGCGCTTCGTCGAGGGCGTTGGACGGCGTCGCATCGGCGGCCGCCGCCTCCGCCAGGTCCGCGAGCCGTTCCAACTGCGCGCGATCGTCGTGCGGCGTCGCCATCACCAGAGCCCGCCAGCCGCTCACCTGCGCGGCGGGGTGCTTCACCGCCGCCAGCAGCGCCTCGGCACGCCGCGGCGAACCGGCCGCGTGCAGCGCCTGAGCGAGTCGGCTCAACTGGTACGCAGCCGAGTCCGAGCCGGAAGAATCGGTCCTCGCGGCGACGAGGGCCTTCGCGGCGAACGCCGTGACATGTGCCGGACGCTTCGCGCGCCCGGCCGCGGCGACGAGGGCCGTGAGACACGCGGCCCGCACCGTCGGCTGCGCCTCGCGTAGGAGCTGGGCCGCCGTCTGGAGTGCCGCCGACCCGTAGAGGGCCTCCACCAGCTCGGGCAGAGCGTTGGTGTACGAGGGTTCCTCGGCGAGCCGGCTGTCCGCCGTGCCCGCCCGCTGCACCAGGGCACCGGCGCGCGCCTTGTCACCGGCGACCATGAGGCCACGCAGTAGAGCGGCCAGGGACCGGGCCTCCTCGCCACCGTCCAAGGAGCGTGCCTCTCGCTCCGCCTCGGCGGCCAGCTCCGCCGCCTCGCGGCGCTCGCCGGCCTCGGCGAGCGCCAGGGCCAGCCCCGCCAGCCCCTCTGCCCGGCGCCGCGGCGAGCGGAGCGTGCGGGCCGCGGCCAGGGCCTGCGCCAGGCGACCCTCGGCGCGCAGCGCGTGCACCATGAACAGCAGCAGTACGTCCCGTGCGACGGCACTGTCGCCGGACCGGACGAGAGCCGCGGCGCGGACGTACAGCCCCTGGCGCACCGCCACCTCGATGAGGTGGCGTGCCGTCTCCTGGGCGGTGTAGGAGGGGAGGGTTCGCATCAGCTCCTCGGCGCGGTCGTACGCGCCGGCCTGAGCGAGCGCCTTCGCGAGCTCGGACAGCGCGAACGACGCTGCGTGACGCCTCTGGAGGGTGCGCGCCGTCGCCTCGGCGCGGTCGGTGAGACGGCTCACCTCCGCCGGTCCTCCCGCCGCCGCGGCCCTCTCCACCAGGTAGGTCCACTGTCGTACGCGCGACGAGGGCTCCGGCTCGGAGCCGACGACGGCGCACGCGCGCGTCCAGAGCCGGGTGGCCCGGGCCCGCTCCTCCGCCCCGGCGGTGCTCCGCACCACAGCGTCAGCCGCGATCGCCGCGAGCTGCTGCAGCCCCGTGTTCCGCAGGATCGGCTCACGGATCCGGTCCACGATCGCCTCGGCGCGGTCGTACCGGCCGGCCCTGGCCAGTTCGACGGCCACCTGCTTCAGGGACCGCTCCCTCAGGAAGGGATCCGGCAGGGCGGCGGCGGTGGCCTCGGCCGTCGCGTACCGGCCCGCCGCGGCCTGGGCCCCCACCACGGACTCGAGTGCGAAGGCCCGGGACCGCGTCGTGAGGGAGGCGGCGACCCGCTCGGTCTCCTCGACGCGGCCCTGCCGGCCCCACACGTCCGCCACACTCCGCCAGGCGTCCTCCCGGTCCTCGGGCCGGACCACCGTGGCGATCAGGGTCCGGAGCGGCGCGTCCTGTCCGGTTCGCGCCAGCGCCTCGACGCAGGCGCCGGCGGCGCCGCGGCGCAGCGCCGCATCCGTGATCGAGCCGACCACCACTGCCGCCTCGTCCACCAGCCCGGTCACGGCCAGCGCGGCCGCGAGGCCGACCGACGCCTCGCCCCGGAGATGGGGGTTGATGATGCCTCCGGCCGTCGCGCTCACCCGGTCGGCGAGCCGTACGGCGCGCGCCCGGTCTCCGGCGCGGGCCGCCCGCTCCACGAGGTCCGTCAGCAGTGCGGCCCGGGTGCGCGGCTCCGGGGCCGCAGCGGCCAACGCCTCCGCTCGGGCGAAGTCGCCGAGTACCGCCCACGCGCTGGGCAACGCCGCCGGCAGAGCCGCGTTGCGCGCGCCCAGCATGCCGTGATGGACCGCCAGCACGCCCAGCGCCGACAGGTCGGGCGTCTCCTGGACGAGGGCCGCGTCCTGGGCGGCGCCGATCTCGGCCAGCGCCGCCGCGTCCCCTCCGGTGTGGGCGAGCAGCCGTGCGTGGCGGGCGCGGTCGGTGGCGCAGGTCACCAGCTCCGTCGTCATGCTGTTGTCGGCGAGCATGGCGGTGTATCCGCGCAGCAGGTAGCCGGGGGTGTCCGCCGGCCAGCCGCGCCGGCGGTACGTATCCGCCCAGGCGCACAACCGCTGCCGGTACGCGCCGAGCTGGGACCCGAGGAAGCGGCTCGCCGCGGCCTGGAGTTCCTCGTGCGCCAGCAGGTACGCGTCCGGGGCGGCACCGTCGGCCGCGTTCACCACGGCGCTCGCGGCAGCCCTGCGTCGGGTGAAGGCGCGGGCCGTCACCGTCTCGAGGTGCTCGTCGACGAGCCACCGGTCAAGGCCCGTCAGCTCCGCGAGATCGGCCGCCCGCAGCCCGCCACCGGACGCGGTGACGAGCCCCAACAGGTCCCGTTCCGCCGGGGAACCATGCAACAGCCGCTTGAGATCCCGTTCGGCATCCCGGCGTACCACCTGGGCGTGCGGCGACATGGCGAGCTCCCGGATGAGGGCGTCCCCGTTCCGTAGCGGATGATCGTCCGGCACGTCGGCCGCGAGCGGTGGATCGGGACGGCTCGCGACGACGACCCGCAGTCCGTGTGGCAGCGTGGCCGGCAGGAGCGCGGCGATGCTGTGGACCTCCGGCCCCGGCGCGGCGCCGCGGTCCTCGTCGAGCCCGTCGACGAGAAGGACCAACCGCTCCCCGCGCTCCTCGCACAGTGCCGCGGCGTCCGTGAGCTGGGCGATGAGGTGCGGGCCGCGCGTGGCCTCGGAGAGATACGCCGGCAGCGGCCGGTCGAGCAGATCGGCCAGCTGCTCCAGCACGACGTCGGTGAAGCCGGTCCGGTCGGCGTGGCCGGCGAAGCGCCCGGTGACGAAGAAGCTCACCACTCGTGTGCCCGCCGGCGGGCGCAGGGCGAACCACGCCATCAGGGCCGACTTGCCCGCCCACGCGGGTGCCCGCCACCATAAGTAGCCGGTGTTTCCGGGATCCGTGCAGAAAGCCGCGAGCTCCTCCAACTCCGCTTGACGGCCGAGCAGTTCGGCGGGTGCGATGGTCCGCACCTGGTGCAGATAGGCGGAGCGGACCGGCGCCCCCACGGTGACGAAGACGTTCGTCTGGACGCCGCCGTCGCCGATCTGCACTCCTCGCGCGTGCGAGGCGTCGATGCGCACGTCGGGCCCTGGCCGGCCGAACCGCTGGGGGCCGTCGGGCGCGCCGGCCGGCGGAGGGGCCGCGACGCCGGTCAAGAGAACGTGTTCGTCTGCGTGTTGTGGTCCCCGACCTGCACCCCTTTGGCCTGGTCGGCGTGCACCTCGTAGCGCGCCGGTCGTGCGTCGGCCCCGTCCGCCCGCTCCAGCAGGAGCCGGGCGGCGGCGAGCACGACCTCGTCCCGGTCCGCGCCGACCTCCACCAGTCGCTCCCGCAACCGCGCTTCCCACAGCCCCGGTTCGACCTCCTCGGCCTCCAGCAGCTCCCGCGTCTCCGAGTCCTCCCGACCGTCCTCCGCCACCCGGCGAAGCCGCAGCGCCTCCCGGAGACCGGCATACGCGTCCCGAACCGCACTGCCGGCCGACTCCGTGACACCCGCGGCGGCACCGGTGGCCAATGCCGCCAGGATCAGCTCGACACCTGTCATGTCCTTCTCCTTCCGCGGGGAGCGTTCCCTCACTCCGAGCAACGACCCGACCGGGCGTCCGGGCACGCGCGGTGCCCCGCCGCGCCGCGAATCCCGCTTCTTCGGGAACCTGCGTGAGAAACGCGCCGATCCTGAACCGGAAACGCGTCGTCCCCCTTTCTACCCCCCGTATGCGCTCCCCCGTATGCGCTCACCCAAGGACCGCGTTCCGACCTGGGGCGGCGGTGGCGTGGTCTGCGTCGCTGCCCCGCGGCTCCGGCCGCTGGGACGCCGGGCCGCATGAGCGCGACCTCCCACGCCGCCGCCCGCGTCCACGCGCGCACCGGCGGCCCCAAGGACGACGGACCCGATGTCCTCCAGCACGTCCTCGGCTGGACCCTGGTCGTCGTCCTCGCCGTGTTCGTCACCCGGGCCGGCCTGATGTGAGCCGGCCCGGGCCTCCGACGGCGAGCTCCTACGTCCGGGGGACGTCCTTCACGAACACGAGGCCGTCGCTGTCCGCGAGGTGGGCCGGGTCCAGCGGGGCGTAGCCGAACCACGGCGACACGCGCGGCGCGGGCAGGGCGTCACCCAGGGCGGTGGCCAGCCGTCGCGCGTCGACCAGGCAGCGGTCCTCCGGCAGCGCGTACAGGAGCCCCTCGACCGTGTCCGGCGGGGGCACGTCCACGCCCTGGTGCCGGATCGTGCCGAGAGCCGTGGCCACGAAGCGGTACTCCGTGCCGAGCCCGGCGCTCACCAGCGCGCCCGCACTCCACCACTCCAGCGGCGCCCCGCCCATCCGCATCGTGCTCTTCTCCCGCTGGAGGTGGGAGTTGTGGGCGTGGACGAGCACGGGGCCGCGGGCGGCGAGGGCGAGCAGGTTCTCGGCCATCATCTGGCCCCGCACGCCCACCAGCCGGGTCAGACGCGCGGGCGAGGTGTCGGCCATCCAGTAGTGGTAGCGCAGCAGACCGAGGGCGGTGCGCCCGTACAGGCGCGCCCGGTCCCAGTCGTCCCGTGACGTCGCCGCCACCAGGTGCGGCGACTGCGCGTCGAGCAGCGCCGCGAGCTCGTCGGCGAGCAGCCTCAGTTCCCCGGCCTCGGCCGACCGGCCCACGGACCGGGACGGGTCCCGCATCGCGGCCGGCTCCGTCCACCGGTCGTCCGTGCCCAGGAGACGGTCGAGGGTCTCCGCGGTGCAGGGCAGCAGGGCGGGGTCGCCATGTGCCGCGAGGTAGTCGTGCAGCGCGGTGAGGACCTGCCGCGGGCTCGCCGCGGCGGTGATCTCCAGCGGGCCGTCGAAACCCGCGAAGCGGAGGCGGTCGGACGCGGGACGGCCCTCGTTGAAGGCCCGCATCCATCGCACGAGCTCGCGGTTGGCCGCCGAGCCGCCCCAGCCGTGGCTGATCCCGCGCTCCACGACCTCGTCGAGCTCGCCTGCACCGGAGGTGACGTGATCGTCCACGAGGAGGCCGGCCACGCAGTCGCTCTCGATCGCGATCGTCCGGTAGCCCTCCTGCTGCACGAGCTCCCGGAAGAGCTCGTTGCGCAGGTCGAGCAGGGTGTCCTCGCCGTGGGTGGGCTCGCCCAGGGCGAGCAGCCGCGGCCGGGTCGGGAGGAGAGCCATGACGCCGGCGGCGTCGACGGGGCGGGTGGTCTCCCCGACGCTCTTCTCACGCGGTGCGTCCAGCGTTCGCCCACGCGTTTCCTGGAGTGCTTCCTCGACGGTCGCGTTGACGGTTGCCGTGACGGTTGCGTTGACGGTTTCCGGGATGTGAGTCGCCATGCCTTCAACCGTATCGTTGAAGCTTCGGTGGAAACTTTTGCGCGATGGATCGCTATATGGTGGGGCTCCATGGGGAGAAACCTTCAAAGCAGTGGTCGGCTGCTCCGGCCGGTCGACCTGGCGCGTGGGCACGGACTGTCCACGCAGGCGGTCCGGAACTACGAGGCCGCAGGGATCCTGCCGGCGGCCGCGCGTACCCCCCACGGCTACCGCACCTACACCCCGTTGCACGCCAAGGCCCTCGGCGCCTTCCTCGCCCTGCTGCCCGGCCACGGCCACCCGACGGCCACGGCGATCATGCGCGCGGTCAACGAGGGAGCCGTCGAAGAGGCGTTCCGCCTCATCGACGAGAGCCACGCCCAGCTCCTCGACGACCGCCGCACCCTCCAGGCCGTGGAGAGCGCCCTGCGTGACCTGGGGCCGGGCACGGAGACCGAGCCGGAGGGGGCGTCCGGCACCGGTGACACCTTCGTCGGGCCGCTGGCCGCGAAGCTCGGCATCCGGCCCGCGACGCTGCGCACCTGGGAACGCGCCGGTCTGGTGCGCCCGCGCCGCGACCCGCGCACCGGCTACCGCGTCTATGACGCGGCCGCCGTACGGGACGCCCGCCTCGCCCACCAGCTCAGGCGCGGCGGCTACCTGCTCGAGCAGATCGCCCCGCTGATCGAACACGTACGGTCGGCCGGCGGGCTCGAACCACTGGACGCCGCCCTCCACGACTGGCAAGCCCGCCTTTCCGCCCGCGCCCGCGCGATGCTGACGGGGGCCGCGGAACTGGAGTCGTACCTCCGCGAGCGGGACACCCCTTGAGTCTGGCTCTGCCCAGCGGCTCTACTGGCCTACTCGGGCTTCCCGGCCTTCCCGGGCTTCCCGGGCTCTCCGGCCTGCCGGGTCCCTCCGCTCTCCCTGGCCTCCCCACCCATCCTGGCCTCCCCACCCATCCTGGCCTCCCCACCCATCCTGGCCTCCTCGCCCTTCCTGCTCCTCCCGGCCTCCCGCTCACCCCGGCCTCCCGTCCCGTCCGCTCCCGTGTGAGGCGGGCCCGCCGAACGGGCATACTCCTCCCGCCACGGCCGCCCGCCGCGCCTCCGCGCGCCCGAGGCGGGGCAGCATCGGCGCAGTGACCGACCCCGAGAGGGAGGAGTGCCGCCGCATGCCCGACCACGCCCAGCCGCAGCCCGTGGAACGCCGGCTGCCCACCGAGGAGGCCCGGGAGCTGCTCGCCCTGGTCCGGGAGATCGCCGAGCGCGAGATCGTGCCCCGTGCCGCCGAAGAGGAGGCCGCCGGGCACTTCCCCCGGGAGCTCTTCTCGCTGCTCTCCGCCTCCGGGCTGCTCGGACTGCCGTACGACTCCGCGTACGGCGGCGGCGACCAGCCGTACACCGTCTACCTCCAGGTCCTGGAGGAGCTGGCCGCCGCCAGGCTCACCGTGGCGCTCGGCGTCAGCGTGCACAGCCTGTCCTGCCACGCCCTCGCCGCCTTCGGCAGCGAGGAGCAGCGGGCTGCCCATCTGCCGTCGATGCTCGGCGGCGGACTGCTCGGGGCGTACTGCCTCTCCGAACCGTCCTCCGGCTCCGACGCCGCCGCCCTGCGCACCCGGGCCGTCCGGGACGGCGAAAGCTGGGTCATCGACGGTACCAAGGCGTGGATCACCCACGGCGGGATCGCCGACTTCTACACCGTCATGGCCCGCACCGGCGGCGGGGGCCCGAAGGGCATCACGGCCTTCCTGGTGCCCGGCGACGCGCCGGGGCTCGGTGCCGCCGCGCCCGAGCGGAAGATGGGCATGAAGGGCTCGCCCACGGCGCAGGTGCACCTGGACGGCGTCCGCGTGTCCGACGCGCGGCGGATCGGCGCGGAGGGGCGGGGCTTCACCATCGCCCTGGCCGCGCTCGACTCAGGGCGGCTCGGCATCGCCGCCTGCGCGGTGGGCGTGGCGCAGGCAGCGCTCGACGCGGCCGTGGCCTACGCGCGGGAACGCCGCCAGTTCGGCCGGCCGATCGCCGACTTCCAGGGCCTGCGCTTCCTGCTCGCCGACATGGCCACCCAGGTCGAGGCGGGCCGGGCCCTGTACCTGGAGGCCGCCCGGCTGCGCGACGAAGGCCGGCCGTTCGGCAAGCAGGCGGCCATGGCGAAGCTGTTCTGCTCGGACGCGGCGATGCGGGTCACGACGGACGCGGTGCAGGTGCTCGGCGGCTACGGCTACACCGCGGACTTTCCCGTCGAGCGCTTCCTGCGGGAGGCGAAGGTGCTGCAGATCGTCGAGGGCACCAACCAGATCCAGCGGGTGGTCATCGCGCGCCACCTTGCCGGACCAGAGTCCCGTTGACGCGTACGGTTCGGTCGGCCCAGACCGGGCCCGCGGCCAGGCGGCTCCACTCCTGGTCGCGGTGGCCCGGCAGCGTCCTGCCGTGGCTGGCCCAGAGGTCGAGCACCGCCCGGTAGATGGGCGGGTCGGCGGGGTGCGGCGTGGTGGCCGGTGGGGGCGCGGGCGTGGGTGCCGGAGAGTGTGCGGGCACGGGGCTTGGCGCGGGAACCGGCATGGGGGCGGGAATCGGCACGGGAGCGGGAATCGCCTGCTGAACCGATTCTTCAAAGTGCGGCTCGGGCTGTCGATGCCGGCCGTATCCGCTGGGTGTCGTATACAGCGTGGTCATGCCCAGCCCAACGCTCCGGCCCGGCGCCCGGTCACCGCCGAAGGCCGTCGAGCGGAAGTTCGACGCGTCCCCGGGCCCGCGCGCCGCCTTCCCTCCCCGCACGACTCTGGCCCCCGGCGCGGATCCTGACGTACCGTCAGTTCCCACTCGCCGCCGAGGAGGTAACACGTGTCAGACGACCGGCCGGTCCCGCTCGACGAATACCCCGTGCACCAGGCGCCGCTCTCCATGAAGCACCACGTCAGCGGCGACCGGAACGCCTACGACCGGTGCATCTTCCACGTCTTCGACCATCAGGGCCGTGCCCTGCTCATCGCGGGGCTCGGCGTGTACCCCAACACCGGGGTGGTCGACGCCTACGCGACGCTGCGCACCGGCGACCGGCTGCACGCCGTCCGAGCCTCCGACGCCCTCGGCGACGACCGGATGAACCTCTCCGTCGGCCCCCTGCGGATCACCGTCGACCAGCCGCTCCGGCAGCTCACGCTGCACTGCGACCCCGACCCGGGCGACCCCGACGGGCTCTCCTTCGACCTCACCTGGACCGGTGACTTCCCGGCCGTCTGGGAGCCGCACCACACCCAGCGCCGTGGCGACCGGCTCACCCTGGAGGGCCGTCGCTTCGTCCAGGCCGGCCACGCCGTCGGCGCCATCCGGGCGGGCGGCGAGGAGTTCGCCGTCACGGCGGGGGAGTGGACCGGGACCCGCGACCGCAGCTGGGGCGTACGCCCGCTGCCCGGCGAGGAGCCGGGCCGCGCCGAGGAGTTCCGGCCCGAGGGCTTCCACTGGCTCTGGATACCGATGCGCTTCGAGGACCGGTTCCTCATGGTCATCGCCCAGGAGGACGCCGACGGCTACCGCACCCTCAACGAGGCCCTGCTGGTGCGGAATGGGCGGCGGGACACCCAACTCGGCTGGCCCCGGACCGACATCACGTACCGCCCCGGTACGCGCGAGCCCGAACGGGCCGTCGTCCACCTCACCGACCCGGCCGGCAAGGCCCTGGAGATCGGCGTGGAGATCCTCGCCTCCTCCCCGCTCGCCGTCGGCGCAGGCTACCCGCCCGCCTCCGACTGGCAGCACGGCAGCTGGCAGGGCCGCGGCTGGACCGACCGCCGTGTCTACGACCTGTCCGACCCGGCCTCCCACCCGCTCGCCGCCTACGGCGTCACCGACCACGCCGCCCGCTTCACCCTCGACGGGCGCACCGGCCACGGCATCTTCGAGCACGGCTCCTTCGGCCGCCACGACCCCAGCGGCTTCGCCGACCACACGTCCACGGCCCCGTAGGGCCGAACCACACGGGCGTCAGCCCCGTAGCGCCGGACCACACGGGCGTCAGCCCCGTAAATCCGACCACCCGGGCGCCGGCCCCGTAGTGCGGGACCACACGTGCGTCAGCCCCGTAGAGCCGACCGCACGGGCGCGCCCTCCGTAGACCCGACCCCACGTCCCCACGTCCCCACGCCCGCAGCCCCGCAGAGGAGACCCGATGGCGACGGCGCCCCGGCCCCGTACCACCACCCGCGATCCCGAGGAGCTGGGCCGCCGGCTCGGTGCCTGGCTGGCCGGGCGGCTGCCCGGCGCCCGGGTCACCGGTCTCGCCGTGCCCGGATCCAACGGGATGTCCAGCGAGACCCTGCTCTTCGACCTGGAGCACCCGGAGGCGCCGGTCCGCGGCTGCGCGCTCCGGCTCGCGGCCGACCCCGACGCGTACACCGTCTTCCCGGTGTACGACATGGCGCGTCAGCACCGGGTGATGCGCCTGGTCGGCGAGCACACCGACGTGCCCGTGCCGCGGGTGCTGTGGCTCGAGGAGGACCCGGGTCCGTTGGGCGCGCCCTTCTTCGTGATGGCCCGCGCCGAGGGACGGGTGCCGCCGGACGTGATGCCGTACACGTACGAGGGGAACTGGCTGCACGCGGCGAGCGACGCCGAACGGGCCGTCCTGGAGGCCGAGTCGGTCGGCGTGCTCGCCCGGCTGCACGACCAGTTCCCGGCGAAGGAGGCCGAGTTCCTGCTGCCCGAGGGCGAGGGCAGCCCGCTGCGCCGGCATGTCGACGCCCAACGCGCCTACTACGCCTGGGTGGTGGACGGGCTCGCGCCCTCGCCGCTGATCGAGTCCGCCTTCGACTGGCTCGAGGCGCACTGGCCCGCCGACGAGGGTCCCGCCGTGCTCAGCTGGGGCGACGCGAGGATCGGGAACATCGTCTACGACGGGTTCACGCCGGCCGCGGTGCTCGACTGGGAGATGGCGGCCTGCGCGCCGCGCGAGGTCGACCTCGGCTGGACCGTCTATCTGCACCGCTTCTTCCAGGACCTCACGGTGAGCTTCGGCCAGCCCGGGCTGCCGGACTTCCTGCGCCGCGACGCGATCGAACGGCGGTACGCCGAACTGACCGGGCACACACCCCGGGACATGGAGTTCCACACCCTGTACGCGGCACTGCGGCACGCGATCGTGATGCTGCGGATCGCGTACCGGCAGGCGTACTTCGGAGAGGTCCGGGTGCCCGCGAACGCCGCGGACGTGGACGGCCTGATCCTGCACCACGCCACGCTCGCGGCGATGGTGCAGGGGCGCTACTGGTGAGCGGGGCCGGCTCGTGCCGTGTCAGGCGGCGCGGCGCAGCTGGGCCGGCTTGATCGGGCGCGAGCCCGGGCCGCCCACGTGCGAGAACGGCTGCATCCGCCAGTCCAGGCCCTGAGGCAGCGTCAGGAGCAGGGCGGTGTCCTGCTCCTGCGCCTCCAGGGTGTCGTCGGCGGGGCCGGCGGCGGCCGCGGGCCGGCCGGTGCCGGTGCACACCGTCAGGACGAAGGGGTTCCACGGCGTCGGGCAGAGCGCGTGCTCCGGCAGGACGTCCTCGTCCGCGAGCAGCGCGATCGGCTGCTCGCAGTCCGGGCAGATCACCCGGTACATCTCAAAGGTGTCGTAGGCGTCGAGCTCGTCGGCGGTCTCGACGGAATCAACAGGCTCCTGCATGGAGAATCTCCCCCTCGGACGGGTCGGCCGGATCTGAGTGGCCTCGACCACAGCAAGCAATTCCCATGCGGCCCCCCGCATAACCGTGAGGTCACGCCCGAGAAGCCGGTATGCCTGTGGTGTTCGTCACATGCCCGGCGTAAGTGCCCCGCAGATGCGCCGGAGATGCCGCGAAAAGCGCCCCGCGCGCCGGTCCGGGCGCCCCGGCGCCGGCGCACGAGCCGCCCCGGCTGTGCCCCGGGACCGCCGGGGCAATAGGGTCACCGCATGGAGGAGCTGGATCGTCAGATCGTCGAGTTGCTCGTCAAGGACGGGCGCATGAGCTACACCGACCTGGGCAAGGCCACCGGCCTGTCCACCTCGGCCGTGCATCAGCGCGTCCGCCGTCTTGAACAGCGCGGCGTCATCCGCGGCTATGCCGCCGTCGTCGACCCGGAGGCCGTCGGCCTGCCGCTCACCGCCTTCATCTCGGTGAAACCCTTCGACCCCAGCGCCCCCGACGACACCCCGGACCGGCTCGCGGACATCCCCGAGATCGAGGCCTGCCACAGCGTCGCGGGCGAGGAGAACTACATCCTCAAGGTGCGCGTCGCCACCCCGCTGGAGCTGGAGCACCTGCTCAGCCGCATCCGCTCGCAGGCGCACGTCTCCAGCCGCACCACGGTGGTCCTCTCCACCCCGTACGAGTCCAGGCCGCCGCGCGTCTAGGCCGGCCCTTCCGGATCCTGGCCGGGTCCGCGGCCTGTCCGGCCCGACCCGGAAGAGGTCTGCCCGGCCCCGGCCCCGAAGAGACGGCCCAGGATGCCTGGACGCCACCCGTGTGAACCCACCGGTAAGGAGCGCGTCCGGTACGCCCTAGCCTGGTGGGATGAGCGCGAACGAACACCGCACCGTGCTGCTGCGCGGTGGAGAAGTCCACAGCCCCGCCGACCCCTTCGCCACCGCCATGGTGGTGGAGCGCGGGCACGTCGCCTGGGTGGGCTCGGAGGGCGCCGCCGACGCCTTCGCCTCCGGCGTGGACGAGGTGGTCGACCTGGAGGGCGCGCTCGTCACTCCGGCGTTCGTCGACGCCCATGTGCACACCACCGCGACCGGTCTCGCGCTGACCGGCCTCGACCTGTCCTCCGCCGCCTCGCTCGCCGAGGCCGCGGACCGGATCCGCTCGTACGCCGCCGCCCGCCCCGCCGACCGGATCCTCCTCGGCCACGGCTGGGACGCCGCCCGCTGGCCCGAGCGCCGGCCGCTGACCCGTGCCGAGCTCGACGAGCTCACCGGCGGCCGCCCGCTCTACCTCACCCGCATCGACGTCCACTCGTGCGTCGTCACCACCGCGCTGCTCGACCTGGTGCCGGGCATCCGCGACCTCGACGGCTTCCACGACGGGCAGCAGCCGCTCACCGGCGACGCCCACCACGCCGTCCGTGCCGCGGCGTACGCGGCGCTCTCCCCGCAGCAGCGCACCGAGGCCCAGCGGGCCGCCCGGAACCACGCCGCCTCGCTGGGCATCGGCACCCTGCACGAGTGTGGCGGGCCCGAGATCTCCTCCGAGGACGACTTCACCGGCCTGCTGGACCTCGCCCGCAGCGAGCCCGGCCCCCGCGTGGTCGGCTACTGGGCCGACCTCGACATCGAGCGGGCCCGCGCCCTCGGCGCCCTCGGCGCGGCCGGAGACCTGTTCGCCGACGGTTCCCTCGGGTCCCACACCGCCTGCCTGCACGAGCAGTACGCCGACCACTCCGGCTCCGGCACGGCCCACCTCGACGCGGCGGCCGTCGCCGCCCACGTGGTCGGCTGCACCGAGGCCGGGCTCCAGGCCGGTTTCCACGCCATCGGCGACGCCGCCGTCGACGCGGTCGTCGAGGGCACCAGGGCCGCCGCCGAGAAGCTGGGCCTGGCCCGGATCCGGGCCGCCCGGCACCGCGTGGAGCACGCCGAGATGCTCAGCCCCGAGGCGATCGCGGGCTTCGCCGAGCTGGGCCTCACCGCCTCCGTGCAGCCTGCCTTCGACGCGTACTGGGGCGGCGACGAGGGCATGTACGCCGACCGCCTCGGCGTCGAGCGGGCCCGCGCCCTCAATCCGTACGCCGCGCTGCTGCGCGCCGGCGTGCCGCTCGCCTTCGGCTCGGACAGCCCGGTCACCCCGCTCGACCCGTGGGGCACCCTGCGCGCCGCCGCCTTCCACCGCACGCCCGAGCACCGGGTCTCGGTCCGCGCCGCCTTCACCGCGCACACCCGGGGCGGCTGGCGGGCCGTCGGCCGCGACGACGCCGGCACCCTGGTGCCCGGCGCGCCGGCCGACTACGCGGTCTGGCGCACCGGCGAGCTGCTCGTTCAGGCGCCCGACGACCGGGTGGCCCGCTGGTCGACCGATCCGCGCTCCGGAACGCCCGGTCTGCCTGATCTGTCCCCTGGTAGTGATCTTCCGGTGTGCCTGGAGACGGTCGTCTCCGGGCAAACCGTGTTCGTACGGCCGAACGAGTGACGTCGGGACATTTCGAGCCCCCGCTCGAACTTCTCCGGACTCGCCCGCGACCTGCGGATCTTCCGCGTTGTCCTGCAGAGACGGTTCATCACCGCAGGTCAAACGGGTGTTGACAGCGGGCCGCCACCGGCCGGTAGGTTCGGCGCGTCCACCAAGGACGTCCGACCGGTTTCAAACCTCCACGCAGGCACCGAACGCCGCCCGCGCCTCGGGGGCGAGGGAAGGTTTTTCCGGCGGAGGGTGCGACCCGGGTGGGGCCCCGGCGTTCAGTAGACAACGGCCTCGGTCGATCCGCAGCCAGCGGGTCCCGGGTCGGCCCGAAGGACGCCGGGCCCCGATCCCGCACCCCGTGCGTGCGGCTCGCTATGGTGGGGGCTCGCGTATGTATCCGAAGGGGCAGTAGTGAACGACGGTGGCCAGAGGCGTTACGGCCCGCTCGGCAAGGCCTTGGTGATCATCCCGACCTTCAACGAGGCGGACAACATCAAGCCGATCGTCGCGCGGGTACGGGAAGCCGTTCCCGAGGCGCACGTTCTCGTCGCCGACGACAACAGCCCCGACGGCACGGGCAAGTTCGCCGACGAGCTCGCCGCGGACGACGACCACGTCCACGTCCTGCACCGCAAGGGCAAGGAAGGGCTCGGCGCCGCGTACCTGGCCGGCTTCCGCTGGGGCATGGACCACGGCTACGACGTCCTGATCGAGATGGACGCCGACGGCTCCCACCAGCCCGAGGAACTGCCCCGGCTGCTCACCGCCCTCAAGGGCGCCGACCTGGTGCTCGGCTCCCGCTGGGTGCCCGGCGGCCGGATCGTGAACTGGCCCAAGTCCCGCGAGTTCATCTCGCGCGGCGGCAGCCTCTACTCCCGGCTCATGCTCGACGTGCCGATCCGCGACGTCACCGGCGGCTACCGGGCCTTCCGCAAGGAGACCCTCCTCGGCCTCGGCCTCGACGACGTGGCCTCGGCCGGCTACTGCTTCCAGGTCGACCTGGCCCGGCGCGCGGTCGCCGCGGGCTTTCACGTCGTGGAGGTGCCCATCACCTTCGTCGAGCGGGAGATCGGCGACTCCAAGATGAGCCGGAACATCGTCGTCGAGGCACTGTGGCGGGTCACCGGCTGGGGGCTCTCGGCCCGGGCGCAGAAGGTCGGCAAGCTGCTCGGCCGCAAGTCGTCCTGATCCTTCCTTTACGACGTTCCCACAGGCCGCCAGGCACACTGGGGGCATGACGACCGGCGCACCGCCTCCCCTCGCCCCCAAGCGCTCCCGCGCGCGCACGTTCCTCCCGCTGGGCCTCGCGGTCTGGCTGGTCCTGGAGATCTGGCTGCTCACCGTCGTGGCGAACGCGGCGGGCGGGTTCACCGTCCTCCTGCTCCTGGTCGGCGGGGGCGTGCTCGGCGCCGCCGTGATCAAGCGGGCCGGCCGCCGGGCCTTCGTCAACCTCACCGGGACCTTCCAGCGGGCCCAGGAGGCGGCGCAGCGCGGCGAGATGCCCACGGCTCCCGACAAGACCGCCGCGGCCGACCGCAACGGCTTCCTGATGCTCGGCGGCCTGCTCCTGATGATCCCCGGTCTGATCTCCGACGCGGTCGGTCTGCTGCTCCTCGTCCCGCCGGTGCGCGCCGCCGTCGGGCGGCTCGCGGAGCGCGCGGTGGAGCGCCGGATGGCCGCCGCTCAGCCCGGCAGTCTCCAGGACGCCTTCCAGCAGGCCCGTATCCACCGCCCGGACGGGAAAGTCGTCCAGGGCGAGGTCATCCGCGAGGACGCGGCCCAGGGGCCGCCCCGGGCCCAGGAGTCCCGCCCGCCGCTGACGCCTTGAGCCGACACCCTGAGCCGACACCCTGAGCCGACACCGTGACGCCGTCCGGCGTGACGCCATGACGCCGTAACGCGTAAGGGCCGGCGCGCAGGCTGCCGGCCCTTACGACACGTGCGGCGCCTCACGCCTCCCTACGGCCTCCGTCGCCTCCGTACGACGGGGAAGGCCGGCTCCCACGCGGCCGTACGCCGCGGACAGGGACGCGAACGCCGCGGGGCCCGGTACACGATGTGTGTACCGGGCCCCGCGGCGTTGCTCTGTCAGGCCGTGCGGCCGTCCGTCAGGCGGACTTGCGGCTGTCGCGCGGATGCACGGCGATGTTCATGGCGCCGGACCGAAGGACCGCCAGCCGCTCGGCCAGCACCTCCTCCAGCTCCTCGCGGGTACGCCGCTCCATGAGCATGTCCCAGTGCGTACGCGCCGGCTTGCCCTTCTTCTCCTCGGGGCCGTCCCCGTCCACCAGGAGTGCCTGGATTCCGCAGACCTTGCACTCCCACTCCGGCGGAATTTCCGCTTCCACGGAGAAGGGCATCTCAAAACGATGGCCCTTCTCGCATGCGTACTCCACGGCCTGGCGCGGGGCCAGATCGATGCCGCGGTCGGTCTCGTAGCTGGTCACCACGAGGCGCGTGCCGCGAAGAGCTCGCTCACTCATGAATCGTGCCTCCCGGGCTTGTCGCCCACAGGACAGGTGTCGCTGTCGTCGTCATCCGGTCAACGTCCGGTCGGCGGTAAAGATTCCCGTTCCGGGTCATGCGTCGCCCGTCGTGCCGCCCCTTTTTGTACCCACCAGTGCCCGTTTTGTCACATCTGGCAGCGGATGTCACCTAACGTCTTCACCAAGTCAGCACGCAGTAACGGTCCGCCTGGCAGGCCAAACGCGTACACTACCGCCCTTTCACTCCTGCGTCTAAATCCGGGCAGGTACGGGGTTGCCCGCGGCGGCCACCGCGGCCCGGACCGGCACCCTCGCCAGGAGCACGAAACCGATGCCGAAGAAGATCACCAGAGAGATGATGGCATCCCGATAGCTTCCGGTCAGCTGATACGCGAGACCGAACACCAAAGGACCCAGCCAGCTCAGTCCCCGGTCGCTCATCTCGTAGGCCGAAAAGTACTCCGCCTCCTTGCCGCGCGGCACCAGATGCGAGAACAGGGACCGCGACAGCGCCTGGCTGCCGCCCAGGACCAGACCGATCGCCGCGGCCAGGCAGTAGAAGAAGACCGGCGCGCCGGCCGGCAGGAAGTAGCCGGCCCCCAGGATGGCCGTCCACAGCGCGAGCGAGGCCAGGATCGTCCGCTTCGCGCCGTACACCCGCGCCATCCGGCCCATCCCGAGCGCCCCCGCCACCGCCAGGACCTGCACGAGGAGGACCGCCGTGATCAGCGTCGTCTGGTCGAGGCCCAGTTCCTCGGAGCCGTACACCGAGGCCTGTGAGATCACCGTCTGCACGCCGTCGTTGTAGATCAGGTACGCCAGCAGGAAGGACAGCGTCAGCGGATGGCGTCGCATGTCCCGCAGCGTGGCCCGCAGCTGCTTCCAGCCGCTGCCGACCGCGCCCTCGCCGGCCGCGCCGCCGGTGCGCGCGATCCGCCGGTCCCGCAGCCTGCGCAGCGGCACCAGCGTGAAGGCCCCCCACCACAGACCGGCGGAGGCCAGACAGATCCGCACGGCCATCCCCTCCGAGAGGCCGAAGGAGTCGTGCCCCGAGTACAGGACCAGGTTGAGCACCAGGACCAGCGCGCCGGAGGTGTAGCCGAAGGCCCAGCCGCGCGAGGAGACCGTGTCCCGCTCGTCCGGCTCGGCGATCTGCGGCAGGTACGCGTTGTACAGCACCATCGAGACCGACAGCGAGGCGTTCGCCACGATCAGCAGGAACGTGCCGAGGAGATAGCGTTCGCCCGCCAGGAAGAACATGCCCGTCGTCGCCGCGGCGCCCGTGTACGCCGCCGCGGCGAGCAGCGGCTTCTTCCGGCCCGTGCGGTCCGCCACCGCGCCCACCAGCGGCATCGCGAGCACCGCGACGACGATCGAGGCCGACACGGCGTACGCGAAGAGGGAACCGGCCCGCACCGGCACGCCCAGCGGGTGGACGAACCCTTCGGCGTCCGCCGCGGCCTTCGCCACCGAGGTCAGGTACGGCCCCAGGAACACGGTCACGACGCTCGTGGAGTAGACCGAGCACGCGAAGTCGTAGAAGTACCAGCCGCGCTGCTCGCGCCGCCGCTCGGCCGGATCGGCGGCGTGGCCGTCCGGCTGCTCGGTGGTGTCGACATCGGTCAAGGCCGCGCCCCCTCGTTCGTCCCCGTGGTGGTACGCGCGCCGGGTCACGTCCGGCGGATCGTGGTCAGGTCCGTCGGGCAGGCCCTAGGCCCACGTTCCCCGGTCGGTCAGGACGGCGCGCAGCGTCTCCAGATGATCGGTCATGATGCCATCCACGCCAAGGTCCAGGAGGGCGTGCATCCGGTCCGGCTCGTTCACCGTCCACACGTGGACCTGCAGACCGCGCGCGTGCGCCTCGCGCACGAAGCGCCGGTCCACCACCGGGATGCCGGCCTGCCGCTCCGGTACCTGCGCGGCCACCGCGCCCGCGCGCAGCGCCGCCGGGATGCCCAGCGAGCGCAGCCGCAGCCCGAGCACGCCCGTCACGCCGTAGGAGGTGGCGAGCCGCGGGCCGGCGTGCTTCTGTGCCCGGGCGATGCGCCCCTCGGTGAAGGAACTCACACAGACCCGGTCCCATGCGCCGGTCCTGCGGATGAGGTCGAGCAGCGGTACGAGCGCCGACTCGGTCTTCAGGTCCACGTTCCAGCGGGCCTCCGGGAACTCCTCCAGGAGCTCCTGGAAGAGCGGCAGCGGCTCCTTGCCGGCCACCCGGGCCTCCTGGACCGCAGCCCACGGCAGGTCCCGTATCCGGCCGGCGGCATCCGTGACCCGGTCGAGGGTCGAGTCGTGGAAGGCGACGAGCCGGCCGTCGGCGGTCGTGTGGACGTCGGTCTCGAAGTACCGGAAACCGGCCGCGGCGGCCCGCCGGAAGGCGGCCGCCGTGTTCTCCAGGCCGTCCGCCGTGCCGCCGCGGTGGGCGAAGGGGATGGGCGCCGGGTGGTCGAGGTAGGGGTGGCGTACGCGAGTCACCGCCGCAGTATCGCCTGCTCCGGTGTCCCCGAGGCAACGACGGTGCTGACCCGGTCCGGCTCGGGGACGGCGAAGAGGCGCAGGAAGAACTGGGCGAGCGGGCCGATCGCCACCGCGTAGAGCACCGTCCCGGCGCCGACGGAGCCGCCGAGCAGGAAGCCGGTCGCGACGACGAGCACCTCGATCGCCGTGCGCACCAGGCGGATCGAGCGGCCGGTCAGCCGGTGCAGGCCGGTCATCAGGCCGTCGCGCGGGCCGGGGCCGAAGCGGGCCGCGATGTAGAGACCGGTCGCGACCCCGTTCAGGACGATGCCCGCCGCCATGGTCGCGATCCGCGCGGGCAGGCCGTGGACCTCGGGGAGCACGGCCAGCGAGACGTCCATCGCCGCACCGATCACGAGGACGTTGGAGACCGTGCCCAGGCCGGGCCGCTGCCGGATGGGTATCCACACGAGCAGGATCAGCGCCCCGAGGACGGTCGTCACCACGCCGATGCTCAGTCCGGTCCGCTCGGAGAGACCCTGGTGGAGGACGTTCCACGGCTCCAGGCCGAGCCCGCTGCGCAGCAGCAGGATCGAACTGAAGCCGTACAGCGCGAGCCCGGCGTAGAGCTGGACGAGCCGGCGGGTCAGGTGCCGGCCGCGGAGACCGGAGGCGATGGACAAAGGACTGCCCCCCTGTGTGACGGCCCGATCGAGGGCCTGGGTGGTGGATGTGGACTGGCTCATGACACTCTGTGGCGGGGGACAAGCGGCCAACCATGGCCAATTCGCGGAAGGTGGACTGATTTCCATGGCCCAGTGGACTTCGGCCGTGGGGCCTGCGCAGCTCGCCCGGCAGCTCCAGGCCCAGCAGCCCCGGCCCGCCGCGCCCGGCGCCCGCAAGCCGCCCGCCTACCGCGCCCTCGCCGACGGCATCCGGCTGCTCGTCCTGGAGGGCCGTGTCCCGGTCGCCGCCCGGCTGCCCGCCGAACGCGAACTGGCCCTCGCGCTCACCGTCAGCCGCACCACCGTGGCCGCCGCCTACGAGGCGCTGCGCGCCGAGGGCTTCCTGGAGTCCCGGCGCGGCGCCGGCAGCTGGACCGCTGTTCCGGCCGGCAACCCGCTTCCCGCGCGCGGCCTGGAACCGCTGCCGCCCGAGTCGCTCGGCTCCATGATCGACCTGGGCTGCGCGGCGCTGCCCGCGCCCGAGCCCTGGCTCACCCGCGCCATCCAGGGCGCCCTGGAGGAGCTTCCGCCGTACGCGCACACCCACGGCGACTATCCGGCCGGACTGCCCGCGCTGCGGCAGATGCTCGCCGACCGCTACACCGAGCGCGGCATCCCCACCATGCCCGAGCAGATCATGGTCACCACCGGCGCGATGGGCGCCATCGACGCGATCTGCCACCTCTTCGCGGGCCGCGGCGAGCGGATCGCCGTCGAGTCGCCCTCGTACGCCAACATCCTCCAGCTGATGCGCGAGGCCGGCGCGCGGCTCGTGCCCGTCGCCATGGCCGAGGGGCTCGCCGGCTGGGACCTGCCGCGCTGGCGCCAGGTGCTGCGCGACGCGGCGCCCCGCCTCGCGTACGTCGTCGCCGACTTCCACAACCCGACCGGGGCGCTCGCGAGCGAGGACCAGCGGCGGCAGCTCGTCGAGGCGGCCCGCTCGGCCGGCACCGTCCTCGTCGTCGACGAGACGATGACCGAGCTGTTCCTCGACGACGACCTGGAGATGCCCCGCCGGGTCTGCGCCTTCGACCCGGCCGGCGCCACCGTCCTCACCGTCGGCTCGGCGAGCAAGGCCTTCTGGGCGGGCATGCGGATCGGCTGGGTGCGCGCCGCGCCCGACGTCATCCGCTCCCTGGTCGCCGCCCGCGCCTACGCCGACCTCGGCACCCCCGTTCTCGAGCAGCTGGGCGTGAACTGGCTGATGCGCACCGGCGGCTGGGAGCAGGCCGTCGGGCTGCGCCGCAGCCAGGCCCGCGAGAACCGCGACGCGCTGGTGGCCGCCGTCCGCAGGGAGCTGCCCGACTGGGAGTTCGAGGTGCCGCGCGGCGGCCTCACCCTCTGGGTCCGCACCGGTGGGCTCTCCGGCTCGCGCCTCGCCGAGGTCGGCGAGCGCGTCGGCGTCCGGGTCCCCTCGGGGCCACGCTTCGGCGTGGACGGCGCCTTCGAGGGCTACGTCCGGCTGCCGTTCACCGTCGGCGGCCCGGTCGCCGAGGAGGCCGCGTCCCGGCTCGCCGCCGCGGCCCGCCTCGTGGAGTCGGGCGCGGGCGCGGGCGGCGAGGCACCGCGGTCGTTCGTGGCGTAGTCCGGGCGGCGAGGCACCGCGGTCGTTCGTGGCGTAGTCCGGGTGAGAGGGCCGGAGAACGTTCGTGGCGTAAGCCGGGCGAGAAGGTTCGAGAAGGTTCGTGTCCTGGTCCGGGCGAGAAGGCACGAGAAGGGCGGCCGCACCTCCACGGGTGCGGCCGCCCTTCCGTGTGTGCGCGGGCTCCGGTCGCTCAGCCCTCCGCCGGGACCGGCGAGGGCACCGGGGCCGGCCCCGCGTCCTTGCGGGGCGTCGGCGCGGTGTCCGTGTCGAGGTCCGGCACCGGGGCGGGCTCCGGGGCCGGGACGGGCGCCGGCTCGATCGCCGCGATCGTCGCCGTACGGCGTTCCGGCAGCAGCTCCAGGACGGCGCGGCGGTGGGCCTCGCTGGTGGCGTCGTCGTACGGGTCGGGCGTCGCCGGGACCTGGAGGCGCAGCACCGGACCGGTGCCGAGGCGGGCGTAGCCGCGGCCGGGCGGGACGTCGGGCACCGGTGTGGTGTGCGGTCCGGCGCCCAGGACCGCCGCGATCTGCTCCGGCGAGGCGGGCCCGAGCACGACCCGGGCCCGGGTGTGGCTGCGGACCGTCTCGCCGAGCGCGTCCAGGCTGTCGAACTGCTCCGCGACCACGACCGTCACGGACGCGGCCCGGCCGTGCCGCAGCGGCACCTGGAGCAGGTCCTGCGGGTCGGGCCGGCCGTCGGCGGCGGCCAGGTGGCCGAGGACGCTCGGCCGGTCGAGGAGGATCCACAGCGGGCGGCGGGTGTCCTCGGGTGCGGGGCGGCCCGACTGGCGGGCGCGGTTCGCGGCGATCAGCCGCCGCTCGGTCTCGTGCGAGGCCCATTCCAGGCTGGCCAGGGCGCCCGAGAGCCCGCACTCGACGGCGAGCACGCCGTCCCGGCCGACCAGGCACGCGTACTCGCCGGTGCCGCCGCCCTCGACGATCAGCACGTCGCCGTGCGGCAGGGCCTGGAGCGCGACGGAACGCAGCAGGGAGCTGGTGCCGCTGCCCGGCTGGCCGACGGCCAGCAGGTGCGGCTCGGTGGAGCGGGGGCCGGTGCGCCACACCACGGCCGGGGCGTCCTCGGTCCCGTCCGAGGCGCGGACCGGCACGGTCCGCTGCACGGCGTCCGCGTCGGTGAAGCCGAGCACGGTCTCGCCGGGCACGGTGACGAAGCGCTGGGCGGCGATGGTCGTGGGCAGTGCGGGCAGCACTCGCATGGTGAGCCGGTTGCCCTCCTCGTCCCAGTCGAAGTGGTACTCGCGGCCCCGGCCCGACTTGGCGTGCAGCAGCTGCTCGATCCGGGCACGGGCGGCCGGCTCGCCGTCGGTGAAGTAGGGAGGGTAGGAGATCCGCAGCCGGGTGAGCCGGCCGTCCTCGTCGAAGGCGTGGTCCCCGAAGGCCGCGCTCCAGTCGCCGCCGTGGGCGAAGAGCGGCTCGGGGTCGTCCGGCAGCGAGAGGTACGGCACCAGCGCCTCGTAGAGGCCCTTGAGCCGGGCGATCTCCGCGTCGTCGGGCCCGGTCTTGACGACCGGGCGCTCACGTCCCTGCCAGGCGGCCGCTCCCATCAGCGCGACGAGCGCGAGGAGCGGGCCGTACGGCACGAGTGCGACGACCAGGACGCAGGCCGCGACCAGGAACAGCGTGGGACCGCGCCGCTCCTTGGGGGTCGCGGCCCACTTGGCGCGCGCGGTCGCGGCCAGCTTCCGCAGACCACGCGAGATGGTGATCAGCGGGTGGAGCACGTCGGTGGCGCTGTCGGCGGCCGTTCGCGCGATCTCTCGGCTGCGAGCGATCTGTGCGCTGCCGCTGCTCAGAATGCGGGGAAGTGGTCGCCGGGCCACGTCGTACTCCTGAGGTGGTGGAAGGGGATGAGGGCCGTCAGAACTTGATCCCGCCCAAGAGGCTGGCGAGGCTCTGGCCGCCGGCGGTGATGCTGGGGGCGATCGCGGTGCCCGCGAGGTAGAAGCCGAAGAGCGCGCAGACGAGGGCGTGCGAGGCCTTGAGTCCGTCCTTCTTGAAGAACAGGAAGCAGATGATGCCGAGCAGGACCACGCCTGAGATGGACAGGATCATGAGGTGTTCTCCTGGTTGAGGGGACAGTCACCTTGAGTCCTTCCAGGTTCACAGCAAGTATCTATGTGATTAAAGGTGCATATGGGTGAATCGCTGGCGATTTCACTTGACCGGCGGACGCGGGTGTCCCTCCGGGTGGCGAAACGCGCCGGGTGCGGTAGTGCACCGGCCGGGGACGGGCCGCGGTTGATCCTTGCCGCGCAGGAGCCCCCTCATGTCGTCCGACGGGCAGTACCCTGTCGATTCACTCGTACGGCCGCGCCCGCCGTGCGGGCCGAGCACGAAGGGTTGTGAACGATGAGCGAGAACGAGACGCCGGACCCCGAGGTCGTCGAGCTGGCCTCCAAGGTCTTCGACCTGGCGCGCGCCGGGGACGCGGTGACCCTGGCCGCCTACCTCGACGCGGGCGTCCCGGCGGACCTCACGAACGGCAAGGGCGACTCGCTCGTCATGCTCGCCGCCTACCACGGCCACGCCGAGGCGGTCACCGCCCTGCTCACCCGCGGCGCCGACGCCGACCGTGCCAACGACCGCGGCCAGACCCCGCTCGCCGGCGCCGTCTTCAAGGGCGAGGACGCGGTCGTCCGCGCCCTCCTCTCCGGCGGCGCGAATCCGGAAGCGGGAACTCCGTCCGCCGTGGATACCGCGCGGATGTTTGGGAAGACGGAACTCCTGGAGCTCTTCGGAGTTCGCTGACACCCCAGGTGAACGACGTGTGAACCCCAGGTGAGACGGCGCCGTAAATGTGGTCGCGGTGGCGAAATGGGTGGGTCATCATGACGTCGGGCCCGCAGGGGGCCACCGACGAGAGGCAGAGGAAGATGGTCACTGGCAAGCGCAGGACGACGGGCGGCCCGACATGTTGCCGCGCGGCCTAGGCGAACAGCCTGACCCGGTTCATCCCGGATTCCCCCCGGTCGTGTCGACAGCTTGATGTGAGGCGTCTTCCATGTTCGATCCAGTCATAGCGCCGAGCGGCACCTTGCTCGGTCTGCTGCAGCGGGGCCGCGGCGACGGCACCCTCCACGCGCTCGCCGCACCACGTGCCGAGGCCCTCGCGGCCCTCAACCACTGCGTGCTCGCCGACCCCCGTCACGACTGGCGGGTCGAGAACCGCTCCCTCTACTACGCGCGGCTCTACCTGGACCTCCACGGAGGTCTCGAGGAGATCGAGGCGCACCTCTTCGGAGCCGAGGACCACCTCGACGACGAGGAGTCCAGGACCGGGCTCGCGCTCGCAGTCCTCGGCCACCTCGCCGCCTACGGACGCCGCGACGCCCTGCTGCTCCTGCGCCGCTACGCCGCCGACGGCAGCAACTGGGCCTGGGCGCTCGACGAGCTCGCGCTGCGCGACGACGACGCGGGCCTGCGCGCCCTCGCCGAGCCCGTGCTCGCCCGCTTCCCGGCCACGCCCGAGGGCGAGGCCGAGCTCGCCGCCACCGTCCGCGACGCCTTCGAGCCGCGGCCCTGGCGACTGTGGGCCGACGACCCCCGCGAGTCCGTCGGCGCGCGCATCCGGGCCGCCCGCGAACAGGGCTCCTTCGACCGCTGGCAGCGCCAGCTGCGCCCCAGCGGGCCCCGGCCCGGCTGGAGCGTCCAGGCCGTCCTCGACTGGGCCCAGGAAGGGCACGAGCGCGGCGCCGAACTGCACGGGCCCGCCGCCCGCTGTCTGGTCGCCGTCGCCGGACCCGACGACCGCGAGACGATCCTCGCGGCCGCCCGCAGCGGCCCGGACGGTGCCCGCTGCGCCGCCCTGCACTACCTCGCCGAGGCACGGGACCCCGCCGTCCTCGACCTCGTCGAACGCGCCGTGGGCGACGGCTCCCGCGTCGTCGCCGAGGCCGCCGTCACCGCGTACCGGCGCATGAGCGGCGAAGCCGCCGTCGACCGCGCCCGCGGCTGGATCCACCGCCCCGACGAGCTCGGCGCCGCCGCCGCCGGGACGCTCGCCTGCCGCGGCGGCTCCGAGGACTCCCCCCTCGTCCTCGGCGCCCTCCGCGAGACGGTGCGCTCCCAGGGCCCCGACGCCCCCGCCCTCTACTCCCTCGTCGACGGCGCCGGACGCCTCGGCATCGTCTGCGCGGCCCCCGTGCTGCGCCACGTCTACCGCGAGACCGCCTCCTCCCACCTCCGCGGCCGCACCGCCCGTGCCCTCGCCGCCACCGACTCCGGCTTCGCGACCGGCTTCGCCGTCGAATGCCTGTGGGACTGCGAGGAGACCACCCGCGAGGTCGCCGCGCTGCACGCCGAGACGGGCGACGTGCGCGTCGCCGAGCGCCTGCGCAGGCTGGCCGCCGATCCCGCCGAGGAGGCGGAGGTCCAGGACGCGGTGCGCAACCGGATAGGGCCGGACCTCGACCTCCAGGTCTGACCTCCGCGGGTGACGTCCCGGCGTCGGACCGTCGTACGGGGGTGGCCCACCGGGCCGCCCCCGACGCCGTCCGCACCCGCCGGGCCGCCGCCCGGGGAAAACGCTCATGGGACGTTTCCCGGCCGTCCAGATCCACTTTGACGGGGACACGCCGGGTCCGACGACAACACGGGTATGCGTGTCGTCATCGTCACCGAGTCCTTCCCGCCCGATGTCAACGGTGTGGCCCACACGGCCCTGCAGACCGCCCGCCACCTCGTCCGCCGCGGCCACGACCCCCTCGTCGTCGCCCCCGCGGCCCCCGCATCCGCCCCGGGAACGGACGCCGACGCGCCGTGCCCCGTGATCCGGGTCCCGTCCCTCCCGCTGCCCGGCTATCCCCAGGTCCGGGTCGCCCTGCCCAGCCGCCGCGTCGCCGCCGCCATCGCCGCGCACCGGGCCGACCTGGTCCACCTCGCCAGCCCCTTCGTCCTGGGCGTGCGCGGCATGACCGCCGCCACCCGTCTCGGCCTGCCCGCCGTCGCCGTCTACCAGACCGACCTCGCCGGATACGCCCGCACCTACATGGGCGCCGGAGAGGCCGCCGCATGGCGCCGGCTGCGCGCCGTGCACGGCGCCGCCGACCGCACCCTCGCCCCGTCCACCGCCGCCGTCCGGGACCTGGAGGCACACGGCATCGAGCGGATACGGCTCTGGGGACGCGGGGTCGACACCGCACGGTTCCGGCCCGGGCTGCGCGACGGGGCTCTGCGCCGAAGACTCGCTCCCGGCGGCGAGGTCCTCGTCGGCTACGTGGGGCGGCTCGCGCCCGAGAAGCGCGTCGACCTGCTCGGCGGGGTGTGCGGGATGCCCGGCGTCCGGGTCGTGGTGGTCGGCGACGGCCCCAGCGAGCCCGGCCTGCGGACCGCCCTGCCGGGCGCCGCCTTCCTCGGCCGCCGCACCGGAGACGAGCTGGCGCGGATCTTCGCCTCGCTCGACGTGTTCGCGCACACCGGGCCGTACGAAACCTTCTGCCAGACCGTCCAGGAGGCCATGGCCAGCGGCGTGCCCGTCGTCGCCCCGGCCGTCGGAGGCCCGCTCGACCTGGTCGCGCACCGCCGCACGGGCCTGCTCGTGCCACCCGGCGATCCCGACGAGCTGCGCACGGCGGTGGCCGCGCTGGCGGCCGCGCCGGAGCTCCGGGCGGTGTACGGGGCGGCCGGCCGGGCCGCGGTCGGGCGCCGCACCTGGGAGGCGATCGGCGACGAGCTGATCGGCCACTACCGGGAGGTGCTGCGCGAGCGGACGGTGGTGGCGGCGTGAACCGCACCGGCACGCGGGTCCCCGGCGCGCGGGGGAAGGGCGCCGAGCAGCGGGAGAAGGGCGGCGGGCTGCGGATCGTCCGGCTCGCCAACTTCGTCACCCCGACCTCCGGGGGACTGCGCACCGCCCTCGATCAGCTCGGCCGCGGCTACCGGGCGGCGGGCCACGAACCCGTCCTCGTCGTACCCGGCGACACGGCCGGCGACGTCGAGACGGAACAGGGCCGGGTGATCACCCTGCCCGGGCCCGCGGTACCCGGCACCGGCGGCTACCGCGTCCTCTCCGACCGGCGCGGCCTGCGCCGGCTCCTCGAGGAACTCGCGCCCGACCGCCTGGAGGTCTCCGACCGGACCACCCTGCGCTGGACGGGCGAGTGGGCGCGCCGCGCCCGGGTGCCGTCCGTGATGGTCTCGCACGAGACCGCCGACGGAGTGCTCCGCACCTGGGGCGTCCCGCCCGCGCTCGCCGCACGGGCGGCGGACCGGCTCAACCGCCGTACCGCGTGGGCCTATTCGCGGATCGTGTGCACGACGGAGTGGGCGGAGCGGGAGTTCGTACGGATCGGGGCGCGGAACGTCGTCCGCGCGCCGCTCGGGGTGGACCTGGACCGCTGCCGGCCGGAGCGGCGCGGCACGGCCCCGCGTGACCGGTACGCGGACGGCGAGCGGGTGCTACTGGTGATGTGCTCGCGCCTCTCGGTCGAGAAGCGCCCGCTCGTCGCGCTCGACGTGCTGGCCGTGCTGCGTGCCGAGGGCGTGCGGGCGGCGCTGGTGGTCGCGGGAGAGGGGCCGCTGCGGGGCGCGATGGAACGCCGTGCGCGGGAGCTGCGGCTGCCGGTGCGGTTCCTCGGCCACGTCGCCGACCGCGAGGCCCTGGCCGACCTCCAGGCCGCGGCCGACGTGTGCCTGGCGCCGGGACCGGCCGAGACGTTCGGCCTCGCGGCCCTCGAAGCCCTCGCCTGCGGCACGCCGGTCGTCTGCAGTGCCTCCTCCGCACTCCCCGAGGTCGTGGCGGACGCCGGTGCCTGTGCCGCCGACGACCCGGCCGCCCTCGCCCGCGCCGTCCGCACGGTCCTCGACCGCCCGGAGCCCTTTCGCCGCGCCGCCGCCCGCGCCCGTGCCGAACTCTTCTCCTGGCCCCGCGCCACCGCGGCCTTCCTGTCGGCCCACGACGCACCCCCGAACCCCGTCCTCGGCGCCCCGCGGCAGGAGCTCGCCCGATGACGACCGAGGCCGAGGCGTCGACCGGGCGGGCTCCCACGGGAGTGCCGGGCCGGCCCGGCACCGACGCGACGCGGCCCTCCGCCGCCGTTCCCGCCGTCACCCGCTTCGTCGTGCTCGGGGACTCCCTCAGCGAGGGGGTCGGCGACCGGGTCGGGGCCGGCTGGCGCGGGTGGGCGGCGCTGCTGGCCGAGGGGATCGGGGGCGGCCGGGAGGAGGTCGCGTTCACGAACCTCGCCGTCAGCGGGGCGCAGAGCCGGGACGTGGCCGAGACGCAGCTGGGCCGAGCGTCGGCGCTGCGGCCGCAGCTCGCGTCCGTCGTCGTCGGGGTCAACGACACGCTGCGCCGCACCTTCGACATCGGGCTGCTCGCCCGCCGTCTCGACCGGGTGTGCGCCGAGCTGGCGGCGGGCGGCGCCGTGCTGCTCACCGCCTGTCTGCCCGACCCCGGCCGGATGCTGGGGCTGCCCGCGCCGCTGGCCCGGCCGCTGGCCCGGCGGCAGCGGGCCGTCAACGCCGTGGTGCACGCGCTGTCCGAGCGCCACGGCGCCGTGCACCTGCACCTCGACGCGCCCGCGTGGACCGCGGACCGCTCGCTGTGGAGCGCCGACCGGCTGCACCCCGGCGAGCGCGGCCACCGCGCCATCGCCGCCGCCTTCCACCGGCTCCTCGCGGAACGGGGCCTCGCCCACGGCACGGCGCCCTCCACCGAACCCGAGGAGCCGCCGCCCACCCGCGCGGACGCACTGCTCTGGCTCGCGACCGCCGGCACCGCCTGGGTCGTACGCCGCTGCGGCGACCTGCTGCCGCAGCTGCTCCTGCTCGCCGCCACCGAGATCCGGCACGACGCCACCGGCTCCCGCGCCCTGCTCGACGCCCGCGCCGAAGCCGCCCTCTCCCACGCCCTCGCCGCCACAATGAGGGCATGACCGGACGCTGGGAGTTCTGGATCGACCGGGGCGGCACCTTCACGGACGTCGTGGGCCGGCGCCCCGACGGGCGGCTCGTCACCCGGAAGCTGCTCTCGCACGACCCTGCCCGCCCCCACGACGCCGCCGTCGCGGGCATCCGGCTGCTCCTCGGCCTCGGACCCGACGAGCAGGTCCCCGCCGAGCGGGTCGCCGTGGTCAAGATGGGCACCACCGTCGCCACCAACGCCCTCCTGGAACGGCGCGGCGAGCCCACCCTCCTGCTCGTCACCACCGGCTTCCGCGACGCCCTGCGCATCGCGTACCAGAACCGCCCCCGCATCTTCGACCGCCACATCGTGCTGCCCGAGGCGGTGTACGCGCGCGTGGCCGAGGTCCCCGAGCGGGTCGACGCCCACGGCGCCGTCGTCACCCCGCTCGACGAGGACGCCGTCGCCGCCGCCCTGGCCGCCGCCCACCGCGACGGCCTGCGCTCCGCCGCCGTCGTCCTCCTCCACGGCTACCGCCGGCCCGAGCATGAGCTGCGGGTCGCGGAGCTCGCCCGGGCCGCAGGTTTCACCCAGGTCAGCTGCTCCCACGAGGTCAGCCCGCTGATCAAGCTCGTCCCGCGCGGCGACACCACCGTCGTCGACGCCTACCTCTCGCCGATCCTGCGCCGTTACGTCGACGAGGTCGCCCGCGAACTGGCCGGAATCCGCCTGATGTTCATGCAGTCCAACGGCGGACTGCGCGAGGCCGCGCACTTCCGCGGCAAGGACGCCGTCCTGTCGGGACCGGCGGGCGGCGTCGTCGGGATGGCCCGCACCTCGCGGCAGGCCGGTCACGACCGGGTCATCGGCTTCGACATGGGCGGCACCTCCACCGACGTCTCGCACTACGCGGGCGAGTTCGAGCGCGAACTCGGCACCCAGGTCGCCGGGGTGCGGATGCGCGCCCCGATGATGAGCATCCACACGGTCGCCGCCGGCGGCGGCTCCGTGCTCCATTACGACGGCCAGCGCTACCGCGTCGGCCCCGACTCCGCCGGCGCCGTGCCCGGCCCCGCCTGCTACCGCCGCGGCGGCCCGCTCACGGTGACCGACGCCAACGTGATGCTCGGCCGGATCCAGGCCGCGCACTTCCCGGCCGTGTTCGGCGAGCACGGCGACCAGCCGCTCGACGCCGACGTCGTCCGGGAGCGCTTCACCGCCCTCGCCGCCGAGATCGGCGGCGGCCGCACGCCCGAGCAGGTCGCGGCCGGATTCCTGGAGATCGCCGTCCTCAACATGGCGAACGCCGTCAAGAAGATCTCCGTGCAGCGCGGCCACGACGTCACACGCTACGCCCTCACCTGCTTCGGCGGCGCCGGCGGCCAGCACGCCTGCGCCGTCGCCGACGCACTGGGCGTCGACACCGTCCTCGTACCGCCGCTCGCCGGGGTCCTCTCCGCGTACGGCATCGGGCTCGCCGACGCCACCGCCATGCGGGAGCGGTCCGTCGAGGCAGGACTCGACGCCGAGGGCACCGGCGAGAGCGTCACCCGCCTCTGCGAAGAACTCGCCGGCCACACCCGCGAGGAGCTGCGCGCCGACGGACTGCCCGACGACGCGATCACCACCCACGCGCGCGTGCTGCTGCGTTACGCGGGCACCGACGCGAGCCTCCCGGTACCGCTCGCCGGGCCGGAAGAGATGAGGACCGCGTTCACGGCCCTTCACCGCAAGCGCTACGGCTTCACCATGGACGCGCCGCTCGTCGTCGAGGCCGTCTCCGTGGAGGCCGTCGGCAGCGCGGGACCGCACGGGCCCGTCGCCGTACCGCAGGGCACGCGGGAGGGCGGCCTCGCGCCCCGGGACACCGCCACCGCGTACAGCGGGGGAGCGCCCGCCCCGACACCGCTGCACCGCCGTGAGGACCTGTGTCCCGGTGACGGCGTCACCGGCCCCGCGATCCTCGCCGAGGCCGACGCCACCACCGTCGTCGAACCCGGCTGGCGGGCCACCGCCACGGACACCGGCCACCTCCTGCTGCGCCGCGTCGCGCCCCGCCCCGCGCGCACGGCCGCGGGCACGGACGTCGACCCCGTCCTCCTGGAGGTCTTCAACAACCTCTTCATGGCGATCGCCGAACAGATGGGCGTGCGCCTGGAGAACACCGCCCACTCCGTCAACATCAAGGAACGGCTCGACTTCTCCTGCGCGCTCTTCGACCCCGAGGGCAACCTCATCGCCAACGCGCCCCACATCCCGGTCCACCTCGGCTCCATGGGCGAGTCCATCAAGGAGGTGCTGCGCCGCAACGAGGGCGGGCTGCGCCCGGGCGACGTGTACGCCATCAACGACCCGTACCACGGCGGTACCCACCTGCCCGACGTCACCGTCGTCACCCCGGTCTTCGACGACGCAGGCGCCCGGCTGCTGTTCCTCGTCGCCTCGCGCGGCCACCACGCCGAGATCGGCGGCATCACGCCCGGTTCCATGCCCGCCTTCAGCCGCACCGTCGACGAGGAGGGCGTCCTCTTCGACAACTGGCTGCTCGTCCGCGACGGACGGCTGCGCGAGGCGGAGACCCGCGCCCTGCTCACCGGCGCCCCGTACCCCTCGCGCGACCCCGACACCAACATCGCCGACCTGCGCGCCCAGATCGCCGCCAACGAGAAGGGCATCGAGGAACTCCGCAAGACGGTCGACCAGTTCGGCCTCGACGTCGTCCACGCCTACATGCGGCACGTGCGCGCCAACGCCGAGGAGTCCGTCCGCCGCATCGTCGCCGGCCTCCGCGACGGCTCCTGCCGCTACGAGACCGACGACGGCTCCGTCATCCAGGTGGCCGTCACCGTGGACCGCGAACGGCGCTCCGCCGTCCTGGACTTCGCCGGCACGTCGGCGCAGCGCCCCGGCAACACCAACGCGCCCACGTCCGTGGTCATGGCCGCCGTCCTGTACGTGTTCCGCACCCTCGTCGACGACGACATCCCGCTCAACAGCGGCTGCCTGGAACCCCTCGACGTGCGCGTCCCGCCCGGCTCGATGCTCGCCCCCGCCCACCCCGCCGCGACCGTCGCCGGCAACGTGGAGACCTCCCAGGCCGTCACCGGCGCCCTCTACGCGGCCCTCGGCGTCCAGGCGGAGGGCTCCGGCACGATGAACAACCTCACCTTCGGCAACGACCGCGTGCAGTACTACGAGACCGTCGCCAGCGGCTCCGGCGCCGGCGAGGGCTTCGACGGCGCCGACGCCGTGCAGACCCACATGACCAACTCCCGGCTCACCGACCCCGAGATCCTGGAGTGGCGCCACCCGGTCCGGATCGACGCCTTCACCGTCCGCGAGAACGGCGGCGGACGCGGCCGCTGGCACGGCGGGGCGGGCGTCGAGCGCCGCATCCGCTTCCTCGAACCCATGACGGTGGCCCTGCTCACCGGCCACCGTCGCGTCCCGCCGTACGGCATGGCGGGCGGCGAACCGGGCGCGCTCGGCGCCAACACGGTCGAGCGCGCCGACGGCACCGTCGACCGCCTCGCGGGCGTGGACACCACCCGGGTCGGCCCGGACGACGTCCTCGTCGTCCGCACCCCCGGAGGGGGAGGCTACGGCCCGCCGCCCCTGTGAACCCCGTCGCCGGCGGTCGAACCCGTCGTCAGCGGTACGGGACGAAGCGCACCGGCGTCCCGGGCACCGCCTGCGCCGCGGCCGCCAGGTCCGCCTCGCGGACGACGGCGACGACCGGATAGCCGCCGGTCGTGGGATGGTCGGCGAGGAAGACCACCGGGCGGCCGTCGGGCGGCACCTGCACGGCGCCCAAGGGCATGCCCTCGCTGGGCAGTTCGCCGTCCACGGCACGCTCCAGGGCGGGTCCCTCCGTGCGCAGCCCGATGCGGTTGCTCGCCGAGGACACCCGCCACGCGCGCGTGGCGAAGGACTCCAGCGCGCCGGGCGTGAACCAGTCGTCGCGCGGACCGAGCCGGACCCGCAGGACGAGTTCGTCCGGCGGGCCCGGCCACGGCGGAGCGTCGACCGACCCCCGTACGGCCGTGTCCGCTCCCAACGGCAGCACCGCCCCGTCCGCCAGCGGCGCCGGACCCAGTCCGGACAGCAGGTCGGTGGAGCGGCTGCCGAGCACCGGGTCGACGGCGACCCCGCCGCCGAACCCCACGTACGAGCGCAGCCCGCGCACGGCCGCGCCCACCTCCAGGAGCTGCCCGGCGCCGACCCGTACCGCCGTGCCCCAGGCGGCCGCCCGGCCGTCCACCCGTACCGGACACGGCGCGCCGCCCACCGCCACCGTCACGGCGCAGCGCGGCCGCACCGCGCACCCGGTGAGCGTGGTCTCCAGGACGGCGGCACCCTCGTCGTTGCCGAGCAGCCGGTTGACGAGCCGTGCCGCGCCCGGGTCGAGCGCCCCCGAGCGCGGCACGCCCAGATGGGCGTGGCCCGTCCGTCCCAGGTCCTGCACGGTGGTCAGCGCCCCGGCCCGTACGACGGCGAAGGCACGATCCGTCATCGGCCCGCCGCCGTGAACCGCACCCGAGTCCCGGGCGAGAGCAGCGCCGCGGGCTCGCGGGCCGTGTCCCACAGCACCGCGTCCGTGGTGCCGATCAGCTGCCAGCCGCCCGGCGAGGACCGCGGGTACACCCCGGTGTACGGGCCCGCCAGGGCGACCGAGCCGGCCGGCACGGCGGTGCGCGGGGTGGCGCGGCGCGGGACCTCGTACCGCGGGCCGAGACCGGTGAGATAGCCGAAGCCCGGGGCGAACCCGCAGAACGCCACCCGGAACTCGGTGGCCGAGTGGATCCGTACGGCCGCCTCCACCGACACGTCCCACAGCGCGGCGACCTCGGCCAGATCGGGTCCGTCGTAGCGCACCGGCAGCTCCACGGCCGCTGCCGCGCGCGCGTGGAGCGCGGGAACGTCCCAGGAGCGCAGCTCGGCCGCCAGCCGGTCGGGGACGGCCACGCCTTCGAGCAGCACGGTCCGCGCCGCCGGCACGATCTCCCGCACGGCGGGCAGCGCGCCGGCCTCCCGGCGGCGCAGCAGCTCGGCGTGGAAGGCCTCGGTCGCCTCCCCGCTCACCAGCTCGACGAGCAGCCCGCGTTCGCCGACCCGGTACACCTTGCGGGCCCTCATGCGAAGGCCTCCACCCGGATCCCGGCGGACTCCAGGCCGGAGCGCACCCGGCGGGCGAGCTCCACGGCACCGGGCGTGTCGCCGTGCAGGCACAGCGAGCGGGCCCGAACCGGCACGGCACGTCCGCAGTGCGCGGTCACCACCCCGAACCGGGCCACGGACACCGACCGTTCCACCACCTCGGCCGGCTCGTGCAGGACGGCACCCTCCTGCCCCCGTGGCAGCAGGGTGCCGTCCGCGCGGTACGCCCGGTCGCCGAACGCCTCGCCGACGACGGGCAGCCCGGCCTTCTCCGCGGCCTCGTGCAGCCGCGAGCCGGGCAGCCCGAGCACCGGAAGACCGGCCGAGGCGAGCAGCACCCCGGCCACGACCGCCGCCGCCTGCTCCTCGTCGTGTACCACCCGGTTGTAGAGGGCGCCGTGCGGCTTGACGTACGCCACGGTGGCGCCGGCCGCGCGGGCGAACACCTCCAGGGCGCCGATCTGGTACGCGACCTCCGCGGCCAGCTCGTCCGCCGGCACGTCCATGGCGCGCCGCCCGAAGCCGGCCAGGTCGCGGTAGGAGACCTGGGCCCCGACGCGTACCCCGCGCTCCGCCGCGAGCGCGCACACCCGCCGCATGGTCGCCGCGTCTCCCGCGTGGAAGCCGCAGGCCACGTTGGCGCTGGTGACCACGGACAGCAGCCGCTCGTCGTCGGTGAGCGTCCAGCGTCCGAAGCCCTCGCCGAGGTCGGCGTTGAGGTCGATCGAGACCCGGGTCATG
Organism: Streptomyces sp. NPDC012637; assembly: GCF_042954805.1. Taxonomy (NCBI): domain Bacteria; kingdom Bacillati; phylum Actinomycetota; class Actinomycetes; order Kitasatosporales; family Streptomycetaceae; genus Streptomyces; species Streptomyces sp. NPDC012637. The sequence goes on along the minus strand of NZ_JBIBDS010000009.1, from coordinate 33,068 downwards.
AGAGGTTTCCTTCCTTGTCCCGCGCTGAAGGGCGCGTCTTCCGCTCCGGTCACGCGGCGACGCGGTACTCCGCGTCCCGCACGTCCGTCACGAGCATCCGGCCCGGCGCGTGGCTGATCGCGAACGGCGGCCGGGAGGCGGTCACCGCCGCCTGCGGTGTGACCCCGCAGGCCCAGAACACCGGCACGTCACCGGGTTCGGCGGCCACCGGGTCGCCGAAGTCCGGCCGGTCCAGGTCCCGGATGCCGAGCGCCGCCGGGTCGCCCGCGTGCACGGGCGCCCCGTGCACGGCGGGCAGCAGACCGCTGATCCGGTGCGCGACGGGGACCAGCGCGGCCGGGACCGGCCGCATCGACACCACCATCGGCCCGTGCAGCCGCCCGGCCCGCCGGCAGGCCCGGTCGGTCACGTACATCGACACGTTCCGGCCCTGCTCGACATGGCGCAGCGGCACGCCCGCCTCGGCCAGCGCTCCCTCGAAGGTGAAGCTGCAGCCGATGAGGAACGAGACGAGGTCGCCGCGCCAGTACGAGGTGACGTCGGTGGGCTCGTCGACGAGCCGGCCGTGCTCCCACACCCGGTAGCGCGGGATGTCCGTGCGCAGGTCGGCGTCCGGGGCGAGCGCGGTCCGCCAGGAGCCCGGGTCGGTGACGTCGAGGACCGGGCAGGGCCGCGGATTGCGGGTGCAGAACAGGAGCACGTCGTACGCCCAGTCCGCGGGCACCGCGATCAGGTTGGCCTGCGTGTGGCCCGGGGCCCAGCCGGCCGTGGGACCGCTCGCCCCGGCACGGGCACGCGCGCGTGCCGTACGGGCGTCGGGGACGGCGGGGCCGTGCGCGGGAGTCGTGCTCATACGAGTTCCCTCCCGCGGGTCTCCGGAAGCCCGAACAGGGCGATGACGGCGATCCCGTAGCCGACGGCGCCGAACACCAGCGCCCCGCCGACGCCCCAGCTCTCGGCGAGATAGCCGACCAGCGTGGGGAAGAGGGCGCCGACGGCGCGCCCGGTGTTGTAGGTGAGTCCCTGCCCCGTGCCGCGCACCGCCGTCGGGTACAGCTCGGCGAGGAAGGAGCCGAAGCCGCTGAAGATGGCGGACATGCAGAAGCCGAGCGGGAAGCCGAGGACGAGCAGCAGGTCGTTCGCTCCCTCGGGGATGCGGGTGTAGGCGAGGACGGCGACGGCCGACAGCACCGCGAAGAGGGCGATGTTCTTCTTCCGGCCGAGCCGGTCGGTGAGGTAACCGCCGGTCAGGTAGCCGACGAAGGCCCCGGAGATGAGGAAGGTGAGGTATCCGCCGGTGCCGACGACCGTGAGTCCGCGCTCGGTCTTGAGGAAGGTCGGGACCCAGGTGGCGAGCGTGTAGTAGCCGCCCTGGACGCCGGTCGACAGGAGGGTCGCGAAGAGGGTGGTGCGCAGCAGAGGGCCTCTGAGGACCGCGGTGAAGGAGCCCCGCTCCGCGCTCGCCCGGCGCACCTCGTCGGCCCGCGGGGCGTCCTGGACGTTGCGCCGCACGTACACGACGAGCAGCGCGGGCAGGGCGCCGGTCCAGAACATGACCCGCCAGGCGGTGTCGGCGTCGACGAACTGGAAGACCAGGGTGTAGACGATCACGGCGAGCGCCCAGCCGGCCGCCCAGGCGCTCTGGATGCCGCCGAGGGTGCGGCCCCGGTGCCTGGCGGAGGCGTACTCGGCGACGAGGATCGCCCCGACCGCCCACTCGCCGCCGAAGCCGAGGCCCTGCAGGGCGCGGAAGACCATCAGTGTCTCGTAGTTCGGCGCGAAGCCGCACAGGACGGTGAAGAGCGCGTACGTGACGACCGTGATCATCAGCGCCCGCACCCGTCCGATGCGGTCGGCCAGGATGCCGGCGAGCGCGCCGCCGACGGCGGAGACCACCAGGGTGACGGTGGTGAGGAGTCCGGTCTGCCCCTTGTCGAGGTTGAAGTAGGCGGCGACGGCCACCATCGACAGCGGCAGCGTGAAGAAGTCGTACGAGTCGAGGGCGTAGCCGCCGAACGCCCCGCCGAAGGCGCGCCTGCCGCGCGGCCCGAGGGCGCGGAGCCAGGCGAACGGGCCGGTGTCGTCGGGCCGTTCGCCCGAGGTCCGCCGCTGGGTCTGGGTCGTGCTCATCTGCACCTCGCAGGAGGAAGAGGAGGGTGCGGGAGAGACGTGCTGAAGAGCGGTGCGGTGTCGTTCAATGTAGGGATCGTTCAACGATCCGACAAGAGTCGTGTCGTCACGTTCTTGTTTCCGGCCGGGGTCCTGCGCTTGACTCGACGCGATCGACGGAGGGAACGAGGCACGATGGACGCAATCGGCGAACTGGCGGACGACCGCGCCCTGCTGGGACGCACGAGCACGGCGGAACGGGTCGCCGACATCCTGCGCACCCGGATCGCCGAGGGCTTCTTCCCGCCCGGCACCCGCCTCTCCGAGGAGAGCATCGGCGGCGCGCTCGGAGTCTCCCGCAACACCCTGCGGGAGGCGTTCCGGCTGCTCACGCACGAGAGGCTGCTCGTCCACAAGCTCAATCGGGGCGTGTTCGTGCGGGTCCTCAGCGTCGACGACGTGACCGACATCTACCGCACCCGACGGCTCGTCGAGTGCGCCGTCGTGCACGCCCTGGGCGAGCCGCCGTTCGCCGTCGACGGGCTCGCCGCCGCCGTCGCCGAGGGCGAGCGGGCGGCCGGGCGCGGGGACTGGAAGGGTGTGTCCACGGCCAACATCCACTTCCACCGCGAGCTCGTCGCCCTGGCCGGCAGCGCCCGAACCGACGAGCTGATGCGGGGCGTCCTCGCCGAACTCCGCCTCGCCTTCCACACCGTGGCCGACCCGCGTGCGCTCCACGAGCCTTATCTCATAAGAAACCGGGAGATTCTGGACGCTCTGCGGGAGGGGCGGGGGGACACCGCCGAGCTGCTCCTCGCCCGCTATCTCGACGACTCCCGCGCCCGGATCGTCGACGTGTACGCCAAGGCGGTCGACGACCCGGAGCCGTGACGGTCCCGGCAGCCGCCGGCCAGGGCGGGCGCGGCAACGGGCACGGCGGCCGGCTGTCCGCGGGCGCGGGCCCCGGCGGATGCGGTGCGGGGGGACTGGTGTACGGGAGGAGCAAGCGGCTGGGGCGTGTGGCTGGGGCGTGCGGGGCGGTCGTATAAGCGCCGTTTCGACCGTTGTCATGGCGAGGACCTACTCTGTGCACCGTGACTTCGCCTGCCTCGACGGACCTCGCTCCGCCCCAGCTCAGCGCGGGGCCGCGGCCCGCGCAGGGCCCGGCCGCCGACGAAGGGCTCGCGCGGCGGCTCCGCGCGCTCGCGTGCACCGCCCCGCTGCACGACCTGGACGCCCGCAAGGCCAACCTGGCCGGCGAGTACTCGGTCTACGCGATGGCCGAGGTCGCCCTCGCCGCGATCGACCTGGTCACCCTCAACATGGACTTCGACACCGGTGCCGACAGCGAGCAGATAATCGCCCGGCTGCTGCCCCGCGTCGCCGCCCAGGCCCCCGAGCGCCCCGCCGCCGAACACGAGCGGGTCGCCCGCTGGGTCCTGGAGAACCTGATCAACGTCGGCAGCGTCGACCGCGGCTTCCGCGCCGTCTACGGCACCTTCGGCACCGACGGCGTCTACACGCGTCGCGACTACGACTTCAAGCTCATCGAAGAGGTCCCCGGCTACGGCGGCGGCATCTACCTGCGCACCACCGACGAGGCCGTCAACGTCCTCGTCGGCGCCCTCGACACCGACGTCACCAGCGCCCAGATCGCCGCCGAGGTGAAGCTGGAGGTCCTGATCAACCGCGGCCGCCTCGCCGACGCGCAGCTCGCCGCCGAGCAGGCCCGCTACCGGACGGTGCAGTACGCGGAGACCCTCCGCAAGACCCTCGAGGCCACCCGGCGCAACGTCCGCGCGGTCGACTGGCTCAACACCGTCCCCGACATGATCGCCGAGGCGCTCGACCACGTCGCCGACCGCTACCGCCACGAGAACGCGATCCTCACCAACATCCGCAAGGCCCGCGACGAGGCCGAGGCCGCCTCCGACGCGAAGACCGCCGAGCACAAGCGCCGCGCCGCCGAGCTCGTCGACATCGTCAAGGACTGCATCCGGCGCCACACCCAGCTGCAGTCCCGCCTCCTGGAGGCCGGCCCGCTCTTCCGCGCCGAGCAGGACCGCCAGGCCTTCGCCGCGCCCACCTCGTACACCGGCCTCGACCTCTACGGGCAGCTGGTCGCCCCGATCCTGCCGCTCCCCGTCGAGCAGGCCACCAAGGTCACCGACGCCTTCTTCGCCCACGGCACCGGGCTGCGCACCCCCGCCTCCGTCCGGGTCGGGGACCTCGTCGACCTGCTCCTCACGCCGCCCGTGGAGCGCCAGCACCTCGGCGCCGAGATGCCCGAGCCCGACCTCATCGCCACCCCGGACGACAGCCGCTTCAGCGAGGAACAGCTGGCGGCCGCCATGGAGCTGCTCGACCTGGAGCACGACGCCCCGCGCCGGCTCTCCGGCCTCCTCGCCGAAGCCCGCCGCGGCGGCGACCCCGACCTCGCCTACCTCGTCGCGCTGCTCGCCGTCCACGCCGCGAGCCCGCCGGTCGGCACCGCCTACCGCCAGGGCGAGGAGCGGCTGCTCTTCGCCGTCGACGACGGCACGCCCCTCGACGACCCCGAGTTCGGCGGCGCCGACCTCATCGTGGGCACGGCCCTCCTGGACGCCCTGGGCATGGCCGCCGACCGTACGGAGGCCACGTGACAGCGCCGTCCACCCCGGCGACGGACCCCGCCGACGAGCCGGCGCCGCCGCCCGCCGTGCCTCCGGCACGGCGCGAGGGCGACGCCGGCCGGGCCCCCGGCCCGCGCGTCGGCCGCGTCACCGTCGGGCGGCCCGCCACCGAAGCGCAGGAGCCGACGGCCGACGGCCCCCGCGTGGGAATCGTCGAGACCGGGGCCCCCGCGCCCGCGGACCCGCCCCGGCCGTTCGTACGTGCCGTGCCGCTGCCGCAGGGCGGGCAGCCGGCCGCCGAGGCCTCGCCCGCCGTACCGGCCGTCAGCGTCACACCCGTACGCCTGCCCCTGTCCCCGCCCGAAACCGCCGCACCGACACAGCAGCACCGTCCCGAGGAGCCCCAGCCGTGAGCGAACACCACGTCGAGCACACCGACGCGTGGAGCGAGCCGGAGGCCCCGCGGGCGGCCGCGCCCACCGCCCTCACGCCCGCCGACGCGGCCGACGCGGCACGGCTCGTGTCCTTCGGGCTCCAGCCCAAGCTGCTGCCCGCCCGCGACGCCGAGTACGCGGAGCTGCTCCGCCGCTACCGCGAGGACCCCGGCTTCGCGCGGCTCGCCGACGCCGTCGCCACCGGACTCGGCCTCGTCGTCCTGGAGGTCTCGCCGCGCGCCGGCATGGCCGTGACCGCCGGCGAGGACTCGGTCTTCGCCGTGCGCATGGGCGACTACGCGCGCCGCGCCTCCACCGACTCCGCCGACCGCTTCCTGCACGGCCTCGCCCACCTCGCCGTCGCCGCCATGGCCTTCCCCCGCCCGGAGGACCTCGCCGACGACGGCTACATCGGCCGCCTCACCGTGAACGGCGTGGACGCCTTCGTACGGCAGGCCTGCCGCCGCCTCGAGGAGCGCGCCGAGGAGCAGGGCGAGAACACCGACCCCGAGACCGACGCTCCCGGCCTGGAGGCCGCCTGGCGGATCTACGCCCGCCGCAGCGCCACCGGGGCCACCAAGGACGCCCGCCGCCTCGCCGGCTCCACCACCGGCATCGTCGGCAAGGCCGTCGCCTTCCTCACCGACTCCGGCTTCCTCCAGCGCACCGGTGACGAGTCCGGCGGCTCCTACCGCACCACCGCCCGCTACCAGCTCCAGGTCCGCGACATGGCCGGCAGCGCCGCCATGGCCGAGCTCCTGGAGCTGGGCGTCGTCCCCGTCAGCGACGGCTCCGCGACCCTCCTGCCGCCGCCCGAGGGCGACGACCTGGAGATCGCCGCCGACGCCGGCCTGCCGTTCCACGCCTGACCCGAGCCACCAGAGAGACGACGAGAGTCCGCCCCATGTACGAGCTGTCCCGGGTACGCCTCTACTCCATCGGCCCGGCCGGTGCCCGCTACGCCGACACCGTCCTTGACCTGCGCGGAGTCGGCGCGCCGGTGCCCCGCCCCGCGCCCACCCAGGCGGAGTTCTTCGAGGAGGAGCCCGTCGGCCCGCCGCGCCGCCCCGCTCCCGCCGGCGTGCTCTTCCTGGAGAACGGCGGCGGCAAGTCCGTCCTGCTCAAGCTGATCTTCTCGGTGATGCTCCCGGGCCACCGCAACACCCTCGGCGGCGCCAGCTCCGGCGTGCTCCGCAAGTTCCTGCTCGCCGACGACTGCGGCCACGTGGCCCTGGAGTGGCAGCACACCCTCACCGGCGAGCTGGTCGTCGTCGGCAAGGTCAGCGAGTGGCGCGGCCGCCAGGTCTCCAACGACCCGCGCAAGTTCGCCGAGGCCTGGTACTCCTTCCGCCCCGGCCCCGGACTCAGCCTCGACAACCTGCCGGTCGCCGAGGCCACCTCGGTCCGCCCGCCCGTCGAGGGCGCCTCGGGCGCCACCGGACGCCGCCGCACCATGAAGGGCTTCCGCGACGCGATCACCGAGGCCGGCAAGGCGTACCCGCACCTCGAGGTGTCCTGGGAGGAGATCCACGACCGCTGGAACGAGCACCTGGGCGACCTCGGCCTCGACCCCGAACTCTTCCGCTACCAGCGGGAGATGAACGCCGACGAGGGCGAGGCCGCCGGCCTCTTCGCGGTCAAGAAGGACTCCGACTTCACCGACCTGCTGCTGCGCGCCGTCACCGACACCCGTGACACCGACGGCCTCGCCGACCTGGTCAGCGGCTTCGGCAACAAGCTCGGCCGGCGCGCCGAGCTCACCGCCGAGCGCGACTTCACCGCCGGCTCCGTCGACCTCCTGAACCGCATCGTCGAAGCCGCCGGGACCCGCGCCCGCGCCCGTGACGTCCACGCCGCAGCCGAGCGCCGCACCCGCACCCTCGCCCGCCGGCTCTCCGCCCGCGCCGCGGCGGAACGCGGCCGCACCGCCGAACTCGCCCAGCAGGTCACCTCCGCCGCCCACGCCGTCTCCGAGGCCGAGACCGCCCGCGACCGCAGCGCCCTGATCGCCTCCGAACTCGCCTTCCGGCACGCCTCGCTCGCCCTGGCCGCCGCCGAGAAGGGCGCGGCCGCCCAGCGCCGCGAGCTCACCGACGCCCGCACCCTCCACTCCGCGTGGCAGGCCGCCGAGTCCGTGCTCCGCCACCGCGCCGCGAGCGACCGCTCCGCGCGCGTCGCCGCCGCCATCCGCGAGGCCGAGCGGGACGCGGCCCCGGCCCTCGCCGCCCGCGCCAAGGCCGCCGCCGACCTCGTACGGGCGCTCGCCGCCGCAGCCGAGGAGGGCGAGCGGCACGCCGCCGAGGAGGAGGAGCGTTCCGCGGCCCTCCAGGAGGCCGGCGAGGCCGCCCACCGTGACGCCACGGCCGCCGCCACCGAGGCCCAGCGCGCCCGCAGCGAGGCCGGCCACCTGCGCCAGCGGCTCGCCGAGGTCGAGCAGGAGACCGCCGAGGCCGTCCGGGCCGGCTGGCTCGACGACACCGCCCCCGACGCCGACCCCGCCCGTGCCGCGCTCGCCGCCAGCGACGCCGAGAAGACCACCGTCGCCGCCTGGGACGCGGCCCGCGAGGCCGCCCGCACCGCCACCGAACGCGCCCGCGAGGCCGCGGCCGCCGAGTCCCGCGCCGAACTCGCCGCCGCCCGTGCCGCCGACGCGGCCGAGGCCGCCGAGAACGCCTACGACGCCGAGCGCCGCGCCGCCGAGTCCCTCGCCTCCGACCCGCGCCTCGCCGAACTCCTCAGCCTGCCGGACACGCCCGCGTCCGCGCTGCCGGGCCAGCGGTCCGGCGCGTGGGGCGACGACGGCACCGCCGCGCCGGCGGTCGGCTCCGGCACCGACGGCACGGCGGCCGCCGCGCCGGACCACCCCGGCTCGCCCGACACCCCCGCCACGGGCACCGGCGCGGCGTTCGGCGCGACCCAGGGCGCCCACCGGCCCCAGGGCCCCCTCACCGTCACCGACTTCGACCGTTACGCCGACGAACTGCGCGGACTGCTCGACCGCTCCATCGCCTCCGCCGAGCGCCAGCTCTTCGACCTGCGCACGGCCGCCGCCGACGACAACCGCATCCTCGGCGCCCTCGGCGACGGCGGTCTGCTGCCGCCCGGTCCCGACGTCCTGGCCACCGTCGAGTACCTCGGCGAGCACGGCATCCCGGCCCTGCCCGGCTGGCGCTACCTCGCGCAGGCCGTCGACCCCGTCGACCACGCCGCCGTCCTCGCCGCCCGCCCCGAGCTGGTCGACGGCGTCGTGATCACGGACCCCGTGTCCTACACCCGGGCCCGCGAGGTGCTGAGCGGCGCCGCACTGCTGCCGCGTTCCACCGTCGCCGTCGGCACCGCCGCCGCGCTGCTCGCCCCCGTACCGGCTCCGGACGCGGGCCAGGACGGTGACGTCTTCCTCGTGCCGCCGAACCCGGCCATGCACGACGAGCACGCCGCCGACGAGGAGCGCCAGGCGCTGCGCGCCCGTGCCGCCGCCCGCGACGAGGAGATCCGCACCCTCGCCGCCCGGCTCACCGGCGACCGTTCCCTCGCCGCCCGGATCGGCGCCTGGCGCGCCGACTGCCCGCCCGGCATGCTCACCGAGCTCGCGTCCGTCGCGGCGTCGGCCCGCACCGCCGCCGAGACCGCCGAGGCAGCCCTCACCGAGGCCCGCACGGTACGGGCCGAGGCCGACGAGACCGCCGCCGACGCCACCCGGGTCCGGGACGAGCGCCAGGAGGCCGCCCAGCGCGCCCGCCGCGTCGCCGACGCCCTGGCCGGCCTGGCCTTCCGGCTGCGCGAGCGCTCCGCCTGGCAGGCGAAGCTGCGCGAACTCGCCGACGAGGCCGCCGAGTGCGAGGCGCGCGCGCAGACCTGCCTGGAGCGCGCCCGCGCCGCCGACGAGGACCGCCGCGCCGCCCAGCGCACCGCCGACGACGCCCATCGCACCGCCCGCGCGCTGCGCGCCGAGCGCGCCGAGATCGCCGGCGCGCCCGAGAACCTGCCGGAGGAGGACGCCGACGCGCCGCGCGCCGCGCTGCCCACCCTCCGCGAGGCCTACCGTGCCGCCTCCCAGGTGTACGAGAAGGTCGGCGTGGGCGCCGACCTGCGCGCCGAGCAGGCCCGCGCCGAGAGCGACGAGTCCGCCGCCCTCGCCGAACTGGACCGGCTCACCAACAAGGTCCGCACCCGCGCCGAGCAGCTCCTGGAGTCGACCGACGGCGCCGACGGCCCGTCCCGGCAGGCCGCCGCCGCCCGCGCGGAAGCCCTGGTGCAGAAGCTCGAGACGCGCGCCTCCGAGGCCAGCGAGAAGCTGGGCCGGCTCCGCGGCGAGGCCGAGCGCCTGGCCCCGGAGGACGGCGAGGCGCACACCGAGCTGCCCGAGGAGCTGGTCCCGGCCGACGCCGAGCAGGCCCAGATCCTGCTCCGCACCGCCACCTCCGAGCTCGCCGCCCGCACCGACGCCCTGGAGGCCGCGCGCTCCGCGCACACCGGTCTGCTCCAGGCGCACCGGGCCGCCGAGGACGCCGCCGGCGGCTTCGACGAGACCGCCGCGCTCCTGCGCGACCTGCTCCGCGACCACACGGAGGAGGAGCAGGAGGAGCCGGAGCCGTACCCGGGTCCGCTGGCCGAGGCCCGTGAGTCGGCGTCCGAGGCCCGGCGTTCGCTGCGCGGCTGCGCCGCCGACCTGTCGGCCGCCGACGCCTCCGTCCGCGAAGCCGGCGACATCCTCGTACGGCACGCCAACTCCACCCGCTTCGAGCAGGTCCGCACCCCGGCCCGGCAGCAGATCCGCGAACTGCCCGCCGCCGCGCTGCCGGAGCACGCCGCCAAGTGGGCCGAGGCCTTCGCGCCGCGGCTCCGCGTGCTCACCGACGAGCTGGCGCAGCTGGAGCGCAACCGCGACTCGATCGTGGACCGGCTGCGCGGCCTGGTCGAGTCCGCGCTCGCCACGCTGCGCTCCGCCCAGCGGCTGTCCCGGCTGCCCGAGGGCCTGGGGGAGTGGTCGGGGCAGGAGTTCCTGCGCATCCGCTTCGAGGAGCCCGACCAGGCCACGCTCACCGAGCGTCTGGGCGAGGTCGTCGACGAGGCGACCCGCGCGGCCCTGAAGAAGAACTCCGACCTGCGCCGGGACGGCATGTCCCTGCTGCTCCGCGGTGTGCAGGCCGCCCTCGAACCCAAGGGCGTCGCCGTGGAGATCCTCAAGCCGGACGCGGTGCTGCGCGCCGAGCGGGTGCCCGTCGGGCAGATGGGCGACGTCTTCTCCGGCGGCCAGCTGCTCACGGCCGCCATCGCGCTCTACTGCACGATGGCCGCGCTGCGCTCCAACGACCGGGGCCGGGACAAGCACCGGCACGCGGGCACGCTGTTCCTCGACAACCCGATCGGCCGCGCCAACGCCACGTATCTGCTGGAGCTCCAGCGGGCGGTGTCGGACGCGCTCGGCGTCCAGCTGCTGTACACCACGGGCCTGTTCGACACCACGGCGCTCGCCGAGTTCCCGCTGGTCATCCGGCTGCGCAACGACGCCGACCTGCGGGCGGGCCTGAAGTACATCAGCGTGGAGGAGCACCTGCGGCCCGGTCTTCCGCAGCCGAGCGCGGAGGGCGAGACCATCCACGGCGAGATCACGGCGACCCGGGTGTTCCGCCGTACGCCGGTGGACACGGCTCCGGCCGTCGTCGAGCAGTAGCGGCCCTCGGCCGGGCCGGAGCGGCGACCGGAGCGGCGACTGGCACGGCGGCGGCGACCGGAGCGGGACCGGACCGGCGACTGGCACGGCGGCGGCGACCGGAGCGGGACCGGACCGGCGACTGGCACGGCGGCGGCGACCGGAGCGGGACCGGACCGGCGCCGGCGACCGGAGCCGCCACCGGACGGTCACCGGAACGGAAAGGGCCCGGCCCCCACAGGGGACCGGGCCCTTTCGGCTGACTCCGGCTCAGGCCGCTTCGGAGAGGGGCGTGTGCTCCTCCCGGCGCCGCTCGCGGCGCGGGCCGCGGACCGCGCTGCTCGGCTCCGACACGACCCCGTTGCGCTGGCGCCACACCTGGCGGGTGATCCAGACGTCGAGCACGCTCCAGGTCGCGACCACGGTGCCCGCGAGCGCCGTGACGGTCATCGGGAACGCCAGCCACGACCCCGAGACCGAACAGAAGAAGGCGACCATCCCCTGAATCAGCGTCACCGACGTGATCAGCACGGCCCGCACCGCGGCCCTGCGCACCGGATCGGGCATCCGCCGCCGGCCCCTCTCGTCCTCCACCCACAACTGCCGCACCGGTCGCGCCTCGTGTCCCATCGCGCTGTCTCTCCCCACCACCGACGTCTCCAAGGTGGCTGCTGCCCGTCTTGCGTCGCTTTACGCGGACACAACCCTCCCCGGTACAGAATGACGTACGACAGCGGGAAAAGGTTTCGCCGGGGTACCCCTCACGCCGTTGCGGAACGAACAGTTCCAGCCATCTGTCCGGAGGCGATGAAACCCCGGCCGTCAGGTGTCCTACGCCACACTGCCGGAACCCAACTCCCCGAATACCGGGACATCTCATGATCAACACTCACTCGACCGGCTGAAAATCGCCCGGACGCATCTTCGAGATGGCTGTGATGCAGTAGTAGGCTCACGCCGCCGTTTGTTGAAGCTGAAGGTTGACGCCGCGTGTTGACGCCGGGCGTGACGACGTGAAGGACCTCCGTGGCCGCGGAGGCCGAGCTGGGGGAGGCCATGCGCTTTCGCGGGAAGTCCATCCGCAGGAAGATCGTGGCCTTGCTGCTCGTGCCGCTCGTCTCCCTCACCGGGCTCTGGGGCTTCGCCACCGTCCTGACCGGACGTGAGGCACGCCAACTCCTGGACGTCAGCTACATCGTCGACAAGGTCGGCTACCCCATCGAGGACACCGCGCGCGTCATCCAGAAGGAACGCCGCCAGTCCCTCGTCTACCTCGCCGACCCCCGCGCCGCCGAGGCCCTCACCGACCTGCGCGTGCAACGCGAGGCCACCGACCGGCAGATCGCGCTGATCCGCCGCAACGCGGCAGACCCGGGCGTACGCGGCGAGATGAGCCCCGTCACCACCCAGCGGCTCAACTCCCTGCTCGCCGCGCTCGACGGACTCTCCTCGCTGCGCCGCTCCGTGGAGAACCGCAGCATCGGCCGCATGCAGGCCCTCGAGTTCTACAACCGGCTCGTCGACCCCGCCTACAGCTTCCTCATGACGCTCCACGCGCTGGAGAACGTCGAGATGGACAAGCAGGGCCGTGCCCTCGTCGGCGTCACCCGCGCCCGCGAACTCCTCTCCCGCGAGGACGCCCTCGTGGTCTCCGCGCTCATCGCCGAGCGCGTCACGGCCGAGGAGGCCCGCACGGTCACCGACCTCGTCGCGGGACGCAAGCTGCTCTACGAGGCCAACCTGGAGATCCTGCCGGGCTCCGAGCGCGACCGCTTCGAGAAGTACTGGTCCGGGGCCGAGACCGCGCCGCTGCGCAAGGCGGAGGAGGCGTTCATCGCCCAGGGCGCCACCGAGCGCCCGCGCTCCGTCACCGCCGACCGCTGGCAGGAGCAGACCACTCCCGTCCTCGACGACCTCGCCCGTGACAACACCGCCGCGGGCGACCGCTACAAGGACCGCGTCCAGCCCGCCGCGTACAGCGTGCTGCTGAAGGCGGGCATCGCCGGCGTCCTCGGCTTCGTCGCCCTCCTCGTCTCCGTCGTCGTCTCCGTCCGCGTCGGCCGCGAACTCGTCCGCGACCTGCGCCTGCTGCGCAAGGAGGCCCAGGAGGTCTCCGGCGTCCGGCTGCCCAGCGTCATGCGCCGCCTCGCCGCCGGCGAACACGTCGACGTCGAGACCGAGGTGCCGCACCTCCGTTACGACGACGACGAGGTCGGCCAGGTCGGCCAGGCCCTCAACACCCTCCAGCGCGCCGCCGTCGAGGCCGCCGTCAAGCAGGCGGACATGCGCCGCGGCGTCTCCGAGGTCTTCGTCAACCTCGCCCGCCGCAACCAGGTCCTGCTGCACCGCCAGCTGACCCTCCTGGACACCATGGAGCGGCGCACCGAGGACACCGACGAACTCGCCGACCTCTTCCGGCTCGACCACATGACCACGCGCATGCGCCGCCACGCCGAGGGCCTGGTGATCCTCTCCGGCGCCGCGCCCTCCCGACAGTGGCGCAAGCCCGTCCAGCTCATGGACGTGGTCCGCGCGGCCGTCGCCGAGGTCGAGGACTACGAGCGCATCGAGGTCCGCCGGCTGCCCCGGCTCGGCGTCGGCGGCCCCGCCGTCGCCGACCTCACCCACCTCATCGCCGAACTCCTCGAGAACGCCACCGTGTTCTCGCCGCCGCACACCGCCGTCCAGGTGCTCGGCGAACGCGTCGCCAACGGCTTCACCCTGGAGATCCACGACCGCGGCCTCGGCATGAACCCCGACGCCCTGCTCGACGCCAACCTCCGGCTCGCCGAGACGCCCGAGTTCGAGCTCTCCGACACCGACCGGCTCGGCCTGTTCGTGGTCAGCCGCCTCGCCCAGCGCCAGAACGTCCGCGTCTCGCTCCAGCCCTCGCCGTACGGCGGGACCACCGCGGTCGTGTTCATCCCGGCCGCCCTGCTCACCGACGCCCCCGAGACCCAGGGCGCCGGCTTCCGCCTGGACCGCAAGAACCTGGACCGGCCGCACCTCGACCGCGCCGTGCTCGACCGCGAGGGCGGCAGCGGACCGGACGGCCTGCCGTCCCGGCGTCCGGCCCTCACCAAGGTGCCCGACCCGGCCCTCGAACCCGCGGGACCGCTCCTCGACGGCCCCGTCGAGCTGGAGGCCCCGCTGGGCTCCGAGAGCTTCTCCGGCCTCCTCGGCGCCGACGACCTCCTCGACACCGAGAGCGAGCGCGGCGGACTGTTCCGCGCGCGCGAGCACCGCCGCCGCGGCGAGCAGCACCAGCAGGCCCCCGACCGCTCCCGCGGCGACCGCGACGACGACACGCCCGCCCGGCCCGTGGCACTGCCCCGCCGCCGCCCGCCGACGCTCGTCGTCGACCGCGGCCGGCGCCTCGACGAGGAGGGCCGCGCCCATCCCGCCGGCGCGCCGTCCGACGAGGCAGCCCCCGGCGGCGCCAGGACGGACGACACCATGGAGCTGGCCCGGGTGCGCCCCGCGCCCACCCTCGTCCCCGTGCCGGAGGAGGGCGGCCCCGCGCCGTTCGCCGGGCTGCCCCGCCGCGTACGGCAGGCCAGCCTCGCCCCGCAGCTGCGGGCCGCCGGAGACCGCGCCGACGACCAGCCGGCCGGGACGGCCGTACCGGCCCCCGCCGACGGAACCGACTCCTTCGAGCGCGACGCCGAGGAGGTGCGCAGCCGCATGGCCTCGATGCAGCGCGGCTGGCAGCGCGGCCGTCGGCAGAACGCCGAAACGACAGCACCAGGAACGACACCCGAGGGGGACGGTCGATGACCGCACCGAACGCCGCAGCCCACAGCTCCGCCCACGGCAACGGGGAGCTGAACTGGCTCCTCGACGAACTGGTCCAGCGCGTCGGCTCCATCCGCAAGGCCCTGGTGCTCTCCAGCGACGGCCTGCCCACCGGCGCCTCGCAGGACCTCTCGCGCGAGGACGGCGAGCACCTGGCCGCCGTCGCCTCGGGCTTCCACAGCCTCGCCAAGGGGGTCGGCCGCCACTTCGAGGCGGGCAGGGTCCGCCAGACCGTGGTCGAGCTCGAGGACGCCTTCCTCTTCGTGACCGCCGCGGGCGACGGCAGCTGCCTCGCCGTGCTCGCCGACGCCGACTCGGACGTCGGCCAGGTCGCGTACGAGATGACCCTCATGGTCAAGCGGGTCGGCGCACATCTCGCCACGGCGCCCCGGTCCGGGCTGCCCACCGGAGGATGAGGAGAGGGGGGACGGCATGACCGAAGCAGACCAGAGCCGCGAGGAGCCGGCCGCCCGCTGGTTCGACGACGAGGCGGGCCCGGTGGTCCGCCCGTACGCGATGACCCGCGGCCGCACCAGCGCCGCGACCCGCCACCGGCTCGACCTGATCGCGCTGGTGGTGCCCGAGCCGGCCGCCGACGACCCGGGCCGCGACCAGACGCTGTCCCCCGAGCACGTGGAGATCGTCGAGCGCTGCGCCGAGCAGCCGCAGTCGATCGCCGAACTCGCCGCTGGACTCGACCTCCCCGTCGGGGTGGTACGGGTCCTCGTCGGTGACCTCGTCGACGACGAGCTCGTGCACGTGACCCGCCCCGTTCCGCCGGCCGAGCTGCCGGACGTGAGCATCCTTCGCGAGGTGATCAATGGCCTTCGGGCGCTCTAGCTCCAGCCGCAGGCAGCCGCCGGTCGAGCCGGTGACGCTGAAGATCCTGGTCGCGGGCGGCTTCGGAGTCGGCAAGACCACCCTGGTGGGCGCGGTCAGCGAGATCCGGCCGCTGCGCACCGAGGAGATCCTGAGCGAGGCGGGCCGGCCGGTCGACGACCTTCATGGCGTGGAGACCAAGTCGACCACCACCGTCGCCATGGACTTCGGCCGGATCACCCTGCGCGAGGACCTGGTCCTGTACCTCTTCGGCACGCCCGGACAGGACCGCTTCTGGTTCCTGTGGGACGAGCTCGCGCAGGGTGCCCTGGGCGCGGTCGTCCTCGCCGACACCCGGCGCCTGGAGGACAGCTTCGCCGCCATCGACTACTTCGAGCGGCGCGGCATCCCGTTCACGGTCGCCGTCAACTGCTTCGAGGGCGCCCGTCGTTACCCGGCGGAGACGGTCCGGGGCGCGCTCGACCTCGATCCCGAGGTCGAGCTGGTGATGTGTGACGCCCGCGACCGCGAGTCGGTCAAGAACGTCCTCGTCGCGGTGGTCGAACACGCCCTGGTCCTGGCCGGCCCGGACCCGGCCGGCGTACCGGGCTGACCGGCCGACCGACATGCTGACCGGCCGGCCGGCCGACACGCTGGCCGGCCGGTCGACCGGCGACCGCTTGACGGCCGGGACGCCCTCCGGGGTTCAGCGCACCGCCACCACCGCCGAACCATGGCCGAACAGGCCCTGGTTGGCGGTGATGCCGGCCCGCGCGCCCGGCACCTGGCGGTCGCCGGCCGTGCCGCGCAGCTGCCAGGTCAGCTCGCAGACCTGGGCGATGGCCTGCGCCGGTACGGCCTCGCCGAAGGACGCGAGCCCGCCGCTCACGTTGACCGGGACCCGGCCGCTGAGCGCCGTGGCGCCCTCCCGCAGGAGCTTGGCGCCCTCGCCCGGCGCGCACAGCCCGATGTCCTCGTACCACTCCAGCTCCAGGGCGGTGGACAGGTCGTACACCTCCGCCAGGGACAGGTCCTCGGGGCCGAGCCCCGCCTCCTCGTACGCGGCGCGGGCTATGGACGCGCGGAAGGTGTGCGGGGCGGGGGAGGCCGTCGTCGCGGAGTCGGTGGCGATGTCCGGCAGGTCGAGAACCGTCCTGGGATAGGTCGGGGTGACCGTGGACACCGCGCGGACCCGGACGGGGTCCGGGTGCCCGTGCCGCCGGGCGAAGTCCATGCTTGACAGGACCAGGGCCGCGCCGCCGTCGGAGGTCGCGCAGATGTCGAGCAGCCGCAGCGGGTCGGCGACCATCGCCGACGCGGCCACCTCCGCCGCGCTCACCGGCTTGCGGTAGCGGGCCAGCGGGTTGAGCGCGCCGGCCGCCGCGTTCTTCACCTTCACCTGCGCGAAGTCCTCGGGCGTGTCCCCGTACAGCGCCATCCGGCGGCGCGCGTAGAGCCCGAAGTACGTGGGGTTCGTCGCCCCGAGCACCCGGAAGCGCAGCCAGTCCGGGTCGTCGGGACGGTCGCCGCCCGCCGGGGCGAAGAAGCCCTTCGGCGCCGCGTCGGCGCCCACCACCAGGACGACGTCCGCGAGGCCGGCGAGGATCTGCGCCCTGGCCGTGCCGATCGCCTGCGCCCCCGAAGCGCAGGCCGCGTACACGCTGGTCACCCGCGCGCCCTGCCAGCCCAGGGCCTGCGCGAAGGTGGCTCCGGCCACGTAGCCGGGGTAGCCGCCGCGCACGGTGTCCGCGCCGACCACCGAGCCGACGTCCCGCCAGTCCAGCCCGGCGTCGGCGAGCGCGGCCCGGGCGGCCGCCGCCCCGTACGAGACGAAACTCCGGCCCCACTTGCCCCACGGGTGCATTCCCGCCCCGAGCACGGCGATGTCGTTCACGCGCCCGCCTCCCCGCTGCCCTCGGCCACCGGCCGCCAGTGCCAGGTGGTCCAGACGTGCTCCTCGTCCTCGCTGAGCACGCCCGGCACGAGCTCCACCTCGGCGCCGACCGTCAGATCGGCCGTCCGCACGCCCGGCGCCGCCTGCCCGAGGACCACCATGGCCTCGGCCGCCAGCTCCACCGCCACCAGGGTGTACGGCTCCCAGGGTGCGTCCGGGTCCGAGACGTACGGCGCGGGCGGCCGGTAGCGGCCGTCGGTGTACGACCAGACCCGGCCGCGCCGGGAGAGCGGCGTCTCGACGAGCTCGCCGCCCGGGCAGCCGGGGTTGCGGCACCAGTCGTCCTCGCGCGGGAAGAAGACCGCGGCGCAGGCGGTGCAGCGGGTCCCGAGGAGCCGGAACTCCCCGTCGGGGACCGTCCCGGCGGCTTCGCCGGTGCAGTCGGTGAACCAGCCGGCCACCACCGGCCTGCGCGTCCGTGCCATCCGCCACCCCTCCCGGGATCTGACGATGCGTCAGAAGTGTGTGCCGGAAGTCTGGCACGGGCGGACCGGCGGGGGAAGACGTCAGTGCCCCGCCACCGAGCTCCGCGCCACCGGGAAGTCGAAGAAGGTCGAGGGGAACGGCTCCGGCTTGAAGGTGAAGTGCCACCACTCCTCGGGGAGGTTGACGAAGCCCTGCTCCGCCAGCGCGCCCCGCAGCAGGTCGCGGTTGGCCCGCTGCGCACCCTGGATCCGCGGGTCGTCGGTGTGCGAGAGGGTGTCGAAGCAGTCGAAACCGGTGCCCATGTCGAGGGAGTTGTCCGGGAAGCGCTCCTCCTGCGGCCGGAAGCACTCCACCTGCGGCTCGCCCGGCACGTACGGCCGGGTGGGCGCCGCCGGCAGCCGCACGACCGTCACGTCCAGCGTCGAACCGCGGCTGTGCCCGGACTTCTCCGCGATGTAACCGTCCGCGAACAGCCGCGACTTGTCGACCAGCGGGTAGAACTCCTTCTTCATCCGCTCGTCGTCCAGGTCCTTCGCCCAGCGCACGAAGTGGTCCACCGCCCGCTGGGGCCGGTAGCAGTCGTACACCTTCAGCGTGTAGCCCCTGGCGAGCAGCCCCACCTGGGCCCGGTGCAGGGCCTCGGCGGCGGGCCGGGTCAGGATGCACACCGGCTGGCGGTAGCCGTCGATCCGCTCGCCCACGAAGTTGTGCTCCGTGGTGTAGCGCATCTCCTGAAGGATCGTCGGGTCCACCCGGTCCAGCGCCACGAACTCCTTCGGAGCCTTGGGCTCCGGCGCGGCACCGGCCGCACCGGCCGCACTGGCGGACGGCACGGCGGCGGTGGCGGCGAGCAGCCCGGCGGCGGCCAGGGCCCCGAGGGCACGGAGAGCGGAGGCAAGTCCTGTCAGTCGCTTCAGTCCTGTCATGTGCACCGTCTATCAGGTACGGCAGCGGCGGGAAAGGGTGATCGCGTACGGTCGGCCCGTGACCGACTCCGCACCGCACTCCCACTGCTCCTCCTGCGGCGCCCGCCACCCGGCCGACGCCGGCTGGCCGCGCACCTGCGCCGCCTGCGGCTCCACCGCCTACCGCAACCCGCTGCCGGTGGCCGTCGCCCTGCTGCCCGTGACCGACGCGGGCGGCACCGCGCTCGTCGTGATCACCCGCACCATCCCGCCGCAGTCCGGGCAGGTCGCCCTGCCCGGCGGCTTCGTCGACTTCGGCGAGGACTGGCGGACGGCCGTGGTGCGCGAACTGCGCGAGGAGACCGGCATCGAGGCCGCCGCCGAGGACGTACGGCTCGCCGACGCCCTCAGCTCGCCGGCCGGCCACCTGCTGGTCTTCGGCCTGCTCCCGCCCCGCCCGGCCGCCGACCTCCCGCCGCCGGCCGCCACGGACGAAACCAGCGGCCACCATCTGCTGCGCGCGCCCGAGGAACTGGCCTTCCCGCTCCACACGGAGGCGGTACGGCGCTTCTTCGCGGGCGACTACACCTGACCGGCGGCCTCCGACCGCCTGCCTCTGAATCGGCGGCCTCCGACGGGCGGCCTGTGACCGGCGGCCTGTGACCGGCGGCCTCCGACGGGCGGCCTCCGACCGCCTGCCTCTGAATCGGCGGCCTCCGACGGGCGGCCTCCGACGGGCGGCCTGTGATCGGCGGCCTCCGACGGGCGGCCTCCGACGGGCGGCCTCCGACCGGCTGGCTCCGGTCGGCTGACTGCCGACGGCTGCCTCTTACCGGCCGGCTCCGACCGGCTACGCCTGACCGCGCACCCGGACCGGCAGCCCCGCCTCCCGCACGCCCCCGTCGGTGACCCGCTCCACCACCACCCGGCCGTCCACCACGCGCGACTGGTAGCGCTCGATCTCCGCCGGCTCCCACCCGTCCCCGGTGTCCCGCACCACCAGCCCGCCGCCCGTACGCCCCGCGGCAGGCGCCCACACCTCCAGGACCAGCTCCCCGGCCCCGCCCTCGTCGCCGTCCCCGCGCACCGGGATCACCGCGCCCGCGCGGGCCAGCACCGGCACCCTGGAGAGCGGCGCGTCGAGCAGCACCTGCCCCGGGCCCTCGTACGCCTCGCCGGTCGCCGTGTCGTACCAGCGGCCGCGGGGCAGCCGCACCGCCCGCCGGTCCGTGCCCCGGGACAGCACCGGAGCGACCAGCAGCGAGTCGCCGAGCAGGAACGAGTCCTCGCAGTCCCGCAGCGCCCGGTCCTCCGGCGTGCCCCACCAGACCGGACGCACGTACGGCGCGCCCGTCATCCGGGCCAGCCGTGACAGCGTCACGAAGTACGGTCGCAGCCGCTCCCGCTCGGCCAGCGCCACGCGCGCGTGCGCCAGGACCTCGGGGCCGAACTCCCACGGCTCGCGCCGCCCGGCGTCGATCGCCGCGTGCGTACGGAACAGCGGCAGCCACGCCCCCAGCTGGTACCAGCGCAGGAACAGCTCCGGCGACGGGCTCCCGTCGAAACCGCCCACGTCGGGACCCGAGTACGGCACCCCGCACAGCCCCAGCCCCAGGACCAGCGCCAGCGAGGCCCGCAGCCCCGGCCACCCCGTCGACACGTCGCCCGACCAGGTCCCGCCGTACCGCTGCATCCCCGCCCACCCGGAGCGCGAGAACAGGAACGGCCGCTCCTCAGGCCGCAGCCGGCGCAGCCCCTCGTACCCGGCGCGCGCCATCGCGAGCCCGTACACGTTGTGCGCCTCGCGGTGGTCGCCGCCCCGGCCCTCCAGCGCGTGCCGGGCCGAGCGCGGCAGGGTCCGGTCGCCGAACGGCGCGAAGGACACCGGCTCGTTCATGTCGTGCCACACCCCGGAAAAGCCCTGCCGCAGCCGCTCCTCGTACAGACCGCCCCACCACTCCCGCGCCGCCGGGTCGGTGAAGTCCGGGTAGGCGCACTCTCCGGGCCACACCACGCCGTGGACTTCCTCGCCCCGGTCGTCCCGGACGAACGCCCCGGCCGCTCGCCCGCCGTCGTACACCGGGTTGCCCGGCTCCGCCTTCACCGCCGGGTCGACGATCGACACGAGGCGCACCCCGCGCCCGCGCAGCTCCTCGGCGAGCCCCGGCAGATCGGGGAACCGCTCCCGGTCCACGGTGAACACCCGGTGCCCGTCGTAGTGGTCGATGTCCAGGTGCAGCACCGACAGCGGAAGACCCCGGTCCCGGTAGCCGTCCACCACCCGCCGCACCTCCCGCTCGCTGCCGAAGCCCCAGCGCGCGTGCTGCGGCCCGAGCGCCCAGGACGGTGGCAGCGCCGGCGCACCGGTGAGCGCCGCCCAGCCGTGCAGCACGCGCGCGGGGGTGCCGACCACGACCCAGCAGCGCAGCGGGCCGCCCTCCATCCGGACCTCGCTGCTGCCGGGCCGGTCATGGCCGGAACCCGCGCCCTCCTCGCCCTCGGCGAGGACCACCCGCCCGTCCCAGGTGTTGTCGTAGAAGGCCAGGTGCGTGCCCGCGTCCGCGACGACCAGCTGCACGGGCATGGTGATGTACAGCGGGTCGTCACCGGGGTCGAAGGCGGCCGAGGGGTCGGTGTTCCACAGCCGGTACGAGCCGTCGCGCAGCCGCGGCCCCGACGCCCTTCCGCCCAGCCCGAAGAACCGGGCGTCCGCCGGCACCTCGCCGCGCTGCACCCAGCGTGCGGACCTGCCGCCCTGCACCGGCTCCCACCAGCGCGGCGGCAGGTCACGGCGCAGCATCACCCCGCCGGGGGTGCGCACCTCCACCGCGCCGTTCCGGGACACCGCGACCGTCACCCGCTCCGACACCACCCGCCAGCCGCCGTCGGTGTCCGGCTCCAGGACGGCACGCGGGTCGGGCTCGGGCGGCTTGCCGGCGAGCGCGTACGAGGGCAGCGGCTCGGCTCCGTCCCAGCCCCAGAACACGGTGCCGCCGGCCGACACCGAGATCCGCAGCTGCGAGCGGGCGAAACGGATGATCCCGCCGCCCGGCGCCGGCTCCGCCCCACCCACCGGCCCCGGCACCCGGGCCCGCTCCGCCCCCCTCGGCGGCAGCGCCCGCGCGTCGGCACGCCGCTGCCGCCACGCCGAGCGGACCGCCCGCAACCCCTGCACCGAACCCATCACCTTCACCGAGCGCACCAGCTCACGACCGTCCATGCGGCTCACCCTGCCATCCGGGACAGGCCGTGCGCGGTTCGTTCAACTGCCGTTCACCCGTGGTGGGAGCACACATTCAGCTGGCGGACCATGGGCGGGGAACCCTGGTGCGAAATCGGATCACATGGCATCGTCCCTGTCAGCCGCGTCACGCGCACACCCCCGCACGTGCGCGCGACACACGCAGACCCGCGTACAGCCAGGGAGCCGACCCACATGACATCGCAGACCGAGCCGCTGTGGCAGCCGGATGAGGACCGCGTCTCCGCGGCCGCCGTCACCCGCTTCCAGGCCTGGGCGGCCGAGCGCCACGGCGCTCCCGCCGACGGCGGCTACGAGGCCCTGCACCGCTGGTCCGTCGAGGACCTCGAGGGCTTCTGGGCGGCCGTCGCCGAATGGTTCGACCTCCGCTTCGCCACCCCGTACGAGCGCGTCCTGGGCGACCGCTCCATGCCCGGCGCCGAGTGGTTCCCGGGCGCCACCCTCAACTACGCCGAGCACGCGCTGCGCGCCGCCGAGGAGCGTCCCGACGCCACCGCGCTGCTCCACGTCGACGAGACGCACGAGCCGCGTCCGATCACCTGGGGCGAGCTGCGCCGTCAGGTCGGCTCGCTCGCCGCCGAGCTCCGCCGCCTCGGCGTGCGGCCCGGGGACCGCGTCAGCGGCTACCTGCCCAACATCCCCGAAGCCGTCGTCGCCCTCCTCGCCACCGCCGCCGTCGGCGGTGTGTGGACCTCCTGCGCCCCGGACTTCGGCGCCCGCAGCGTCCTCGACCGCTTCCAGCAGGTCGAGCCCGTCGTCCTGTTCACCGTCGACGGCTACCGCTACGGCGGCAAGGAGCACGACCGCCGCGACACCGTCGCCGAACTGCGCGCCGAACTGCCCTCGCTGCGCGCCGTCGTGCACATCCCGCTGCTCGGCACCCCGGCCCCCGAGGGCGCCCTGGCCTGGTCGGAGCTGACCTCCGCCGACACCGAGCCGGTCTTCGAGCACGTGCCGTTCGACCACCCGCTGTGGGTGCTCTACTCCTCCGGCACCACCGGTCTGCCGAAGGCGATCGTGCAGTCCCAGGGCGGCATCCTGATCGAGCACGTCAAGCAGCTGGGCCTGCACTGCGACCTCGGCCCGGAGGACGTGTTCTTCTGGTACACCTCCACCGGCTGGATGATGTGGAACTTCCTCGTCTCCGGCCTGCTGACCGGCACGACTGTCGTCCTGTACGACGGCAGCCCCGGCTACCCCGACACCGGCGCCCAGTGGCGCGTCGCCGAGCGCACCGGCGCCACCCTGTACGGCACCTCCGCGGCGTACGTGATGGCTTGCGCCAAGGCCGACGTGCACCCCGGCCGCGACTTCGACCTCTCCCGCGTGAAGTGCGTGGCCACCACCGGCTCCCCGCTGCCGCCCGACGGCTTCCGCTGGCTGCACGACGAGGTCCGCGAGGACCTGTGGATCGCCTCCGTCAGCGGCGGCACCGACGTCTGCTCCTGCTTCGCCGGCGCGGTGCCCACGCTCCCGGTGCACATCGGCGAGCTCCAGGCCGCCTGCCTCGGCACCGACCTGCAGTCCTGGGACCCGTCGGGCAAGCCGCTCGTGGGCGAGGTCGGCGAGCTCGTCGTCACCAACCCGATGCCGTCGATGCCGATCCGCTTTTGGAACGACCCGGACGGCAGCCGCTACCGCGACAGCTACTTCGAGATGTTCCCCGGCGTGTGGCGGCACGGCGACTGGATCACGATCACCGACCACGGCTCCGTCGTCATCCACGGCCGGTCCGACTCCACCCTGAACCGCCAGGGCGTCCGTATGGGAAGCGCCGACATCTACGAGGCCGTCGAGCGCCTCCCGGAGATCCGCGAGTCGCTCGTCATCGGCCTGGAGGAGCCGGACGGCGGCTACTGGATGCCGCTGTTCGTCCACCTCGCCGAAGGCGCCGCCCTGGACGACGAGCTGGTCGGCCGCATCAAGAGCACGATCCGCGCCGAACTCTCCCCGCGGCACGTCCCCGACGACATCATCGAGGTCCCGGCCGTCCCGCACACCCTCACCGGCAAGCGCATCGAGGTCCCGGTCAAGCGGCTGCTCCAGGGCACGCCGATGGCCAAGGCCGTCAACCCGGGCTCGGTCGACAACCTCGACCTGCTGCGCTTCTACGAGGAGCTCGCGGCCGAGCGCCGCAAGGCCTGAGCCCTGCCGGTCCGGGCGCCGCCGGGCGCCGGCCGGGCTAACCCCGTCCCCGCCGCCCGTCCTCAGGGCGGGGGGCGAGGCGGCGGACCAGGTCCACGGCCTCGTCCGTGCGCCCCGCGCCGCACGTGCGCAGGATCTCGGCGAGCCCCGGGTGCGGGCCGTCGAGGAGCGCGGCCGCCTCCAGGATCTCCGCGGCGCCGGCCCGCGCGTTGAACAGGTCCCGCAGACGCAGCGCGAAGGACAGATCACCGTCCCCCTCCGGCTCGCCGGCGGGGGACGGCTGCGTGACGGCCGCGCCGAGCGAGTCCTGCCCGGGCGTCCGGTTGGCCCGGATCGCCGCGAGGGCGTCCGCGACCTCCCCGGGCGGCACGGTGCCCGCGCGCACGTCGTGGGCGAGGTGGAGCACCGCCGACAGCCGTGCCGCGGCGTCGGGGTTGGCGATGCGGGCGCGCTGCCCGCGCATCACCAGGCTGAGCATGGCCGGGGAGACGCCGAGGATCTCGGCGAGCCCGGACTGGGTCACTCCGAACAGCCCGCACAGGTCCCGGCACAGCTCGCCGAGGGGAGCTCCGTACCACTGGCGCTGGAGCTCCTGATTGCGCTTCGTCGTGGCGTGGTCCATACCTGCACGTTAGGAGTGTGATTGACACTTGTCAAAGATAGTTTTCATGTGTCAATCTCCCGTCCGGAAGGCACGACCACTCTCATCCGACTGACGGGATGTCACCATGTCCTGGCACCGCGCCACTTCGCTCGCCGCCGTCGTCCTGATCGCCGGCCTCGGACTCACCGCCTGCGGCGGCAACGGATCGGACACCAAGGGCTCCGACAAGCCCGCCACCGCCTCGGCCGCCCCGGGCACCGCCGACGCGGGCACCCCCTCGGACGCCCCCGGCACCTCCGGCGGCGTCAAGGAGCCCGAGGACCTCCCGGCCGGCCTGCCCCTCCCCGACGGCACGCTCACGACCGTGACCGGCGACAAGGGCGCGTACGTGCTCACCTACCGCTCGGACGACCCGAAGGCCCTCATCGCCGACTACCGCACGGCTCTCGAAGGCGCGAGCTACACCGTGGTGGACATCGCCGGCGTCTTCACCGCCACCTCGGACAAGACCTCCGTCAGCATCGCCACCTCGGGCAACGACGTGATCCTCACGGTCGCCAGCATGTGACGCCGCCGCGCGGGTGAGGTCGTAGGGGGGACGGCGCCGGTACGCTGCGGCGCATGGAAGCAGGGGGGATGCTCGCCGACCGGTACCGGCTGGTCGCGCCCGTCGCGCGGGGCGCGCAGGGCACGGTCTGGCGGGCTGTCGACAGCCGCGACGGCACGGACGTGGCCGTGAAGGTCTCCGGCGGCGCCGACGTCGAGTCGCTGCTCCGGCTGGTGTGCGAGCAGTCGGTCCGCATCGGGCATCCCCATGTCCTCGCCCCCGTCGACTGGTTCGTCCGCGACGGCGAGGCCTGGCTGGTGCTGCCGCTGGTCCGCGGCGGCACCCTCGGCGGCCTCCTCGCCGACTACGGCGCACTCCCGCCCGCCGTCGGCCTGCTGATCGCCGAGCAACTCCTCGACGCGCTGGTGGCCGTGCACCTCCACGGCCTCGTCCACCGTGACGTCAAACCGTCGAACGTGCTCCTGGCCGCCTCCGGCGCGGGCCGCCCGCACGCCTACCTCGGCGATTTCGGCGTGGCCCGCGTCCTGCCCCACCTCCGGCTCACCGCGCCCGCCTTCGTCGCCGGCACCCCGGACTACCTCGCCCCCGAGGCACGCGCCGGGGCGGACAGCTCGCCCGCGCAGGACGTCTACGCGGCCGGACTCGTCCTGCGCGACCTCGGCGCCCCGGCCGGACTCGTCGCCGCCATGACCGCCGAGCGCCCGGAACAGCGGCCCACGGCCGCGGCCGCCCGCGACACGATCGCCGCCGCCCGCCACGCCCTCGGGCCCGAGCGGTGGCCGGTCCTCTGGGACGACGAGCCCTTCCTCGTCCCCGACCAGCTCGGCGACGTCCCCGGCCCGCCCGGTGACGTGCGAGGCCGCCGCCGGCGACCGCGGTGGTACGCGCTCGCCGCCGGGGCGGCGCTCCTCGTGGCGGCCACGGCGGTCGCCGTCGCGGCGGCCCTGACCGATGCCGGGCCGGGGGAGTCAGGCCCGGGCGCCGGACCGGCCGCGCCCGCCTCGCCCACCCGCACCGTCCCCGCCGACGCGGAACGCGGACCCGCGGACCCCACGGGCCCGGCGGTCTTCAGCCCGTGCCCGGCCGACCGCGAGCTCGACGCCGCCTTCAGCCCCGAGGGCTACATCCTGCTGTGCGACCACGTCCCCGGCACCCGGCGCTACGAATGGCTCCCGGCCACCGCCGAGGACTGACGCCGGACGTCCCTCCGACCGGACAACGCGACGGCGGGGCCTCAGTGCCTGCCTGCCCCGACCGTCCCGGACGTCCCTCCGACCGGACAGCGCGACGGCGGGGCCTCAGTGCCTGCCTGCCCCGACCGTCCCGGACGTCCCTCCGACCGGAAGTGCGGCGGCGGGCCTCAGTGCCTGCCTGCCCCGACCGTCCCGGACGTCCCTCCGACCGGAAGTGCGGCGGCGGGCCTCAGTGCCTGCCTGACCGCCCGGCCGGGCCCTAACCGCCGTACATGGCCTGCCGGTCGCCGAGGACGTCCGCGAAGTCCCGCGCCAGCCGTTCGGCCTCCTCCGGGACGAGCGTCGCCGTCGTGATCCGTACGCCCGTGGGTGCGCCGATCCGGAACCGGGCCCCGGCCGCCACCCACCAGCCGTGCGTGCGCAGCCCGTTCACCACCGCCGACTCGTCGCGCACCGGCACCCACACGTTCAGCCCGGTCGCCCCGACGGAGCGGATGCCGTACGAGCCGAGGGCGCCGATCAGAGCCCGGCGCCGCTCCGCGTACGCGGCCTCGCCGGACGCCACGAGCCGGGCGACCGCCGGGTCGGACAGCAGCCCGACCAGCGTCTCCTGCAGGACGTGGCTGACCCAGCCGGACGTCATGAGCATCCGCCCGTCGTGCCGGGCGATCGTCACGGGATCACCGGCGACCCCGGCCCATCGCAGGTCGACGCCCAGGCGCTTGGAGACGGTGCGCACCTGTGCCCACCGGTCCAGGCCCGCCGCGGCCAGCGTGGGTGCGACCGGGCCCTCGACCTCCACGGTGTAGTCGTCCTCGACGACGAGCACTTCGGGGAACTCCCGGAGCAGCGCCACGAGTTCGTCGCGTCGGGCGGGGGAGAGGGACGCACCGGTGGGGTTCTGGGCGCGCGGAGTGCACACCACCGCCCGCACCCCGGCCCGCAGCGCCGCGCGCAGGGCGTCCGGAGTCATCCCGTGGGCGTCCACGGCGACCGGCACCATCCGCAGGCCCAGGGCCGGCACGAGGTCCAGGAGGTGGTGGAAGCCGGGGTCCTCCACCGCCACCGCGTCGCCCGGCCGCAGCTCGACGGACAGCAGCCGTGCGATGCAGTCGAGCGCGCCGTGCGCGAAGGTCACCCGCTCCGAGGGCACGCCGTCCCGCGCGAACCAGGCCCGGGTCAGCTCCTCGAGGGCGGCGAGCCGGGGCGCCGCGCGGTGCGAGCCGAACGTCGGGCGGAGCTCGGCCGGTGGCCTGAGCACCGGCAGGAACGCGGGGTCGGGATGCCCGCCCGCCAGGTCCACGAGTCCCGCGGGCACGCGCGGCGGCCGGCGCGAGGCCACGGAGGGGGCCTCCGCGACCACCGTGCCGCCCCGGCCGCGCGTGACCACCAGACCGCGCCCCCGCAGTTCCTTGTACGCGGTCGCGACGGTGCCCGGGCTGACGCCGAGCTCGTCGGCGAGCCGCCGCACGGGAGGAAGCGCGTCACCCGGCGCGAGCTCGCCCTCGGAGATCCCGCGCTCGACGGACGCGGCAATCCCCTTGGCCGTCGTCCCACTGATCGAATATTGTGTTGCCACGTACTGAACTATGTATCAATACATAACTCGCGTCAAGGGGGAACCGAGTGAGCCGCCCGACTCCGTGGCACCGCACCGCACTCCACCGCATTCCCGGAGGCCGCGACGGCCGCCGCATGCTCCTGGTCAGCATCATCGACAAGACCGGCACCGGCCTCTGGGCCGGCTGCACCGCCCTCTACTTCACCTACGTCTCCGGACTCGGCCTCGCCCAGGTCGGCCTCCTCATGACGGTCTCCGGCGGCGTCGGCATCGCCGGCGCGCCCCTCGCGGGCCGCCTCGCCGACCGCTTCCCGCTCGTCCGCCTCATCGCCGCAGCCCAGCTCATGCGCGGTGCCGCCCTCCTCGCCCTCCTCACCACCGACAACTTCCTCCTCCTCACCCTCTACTCCGCCCTCGGCGCCCTCCCCGACCGCGCCGGCAGCGTCCTCATCAAGCTCTACGCGGCCCGCCTCGCCGGCTCCGAACGCGTCCGCTACCAGGCCATCCAGCGCACCACCGTCAACATCGGCTGGTCCATCGGCGGCCTCGGCGCCGCCGCCGCGCTCGCCACCGGCAGCACCCGCGCCTACGGCCTGCTGCTCCTCGGCAACGTCCTCACCTACGCCGTGATCGCCGCCCTCACCCTGCGCTGCGCCGAACCACCCGCCCCCGCCCGCGTCGCCGCCACCTCCGCCGACGCCCCCAAGGCCCGGCCCGCCAACCCCTGGCGCGACCGCACCTTCCTCGGCTACACCGCCACCGACGCCGCCCTCTTCCTCGACGACACGATCCTCCAGGTCGCCGTACCGCTCTGGATCGTCCACGCCACCTCGGCCCCCGTCGGCCTCGCCCCGCTGCTCCTCGTCCTCAACACCGTCCTCGTCGTCCTCTTCCAGGTCCCCCTCGCCCGCTTCGCCACCACCACTCCGGCAGCCCGCCGCCTGCTCGTCCCGCTCGCCGGTCTCTTCGTCGTCGGCACCGTCGCACTCGCCGCCTCCGCCGCCGGCGGACCCGCCGTCGCCATCAGCGCGCTCGTCCTCGCCGTCATCGCGCTCACCTTCGCCGAGATCCTCCACGCCACCGCCTCCTGGGAACTCTCCGTCGCCCTCGCTCCCGCCGAGGCCCAGGGCGCCTACCTCGGCGTCCACGGACTCGCCCACTCCACCCAGAGGTTCGCCGGCCCGCTCCTCGTCACCGGCGTCATGGCCGCGGGCCCGCTCGCCTGGCCGGTCCTGGGCCTCGCCCTCGTCGGCGCCGCAGCCGCCCAGCACCGGGTGACCCGTGACCGGCTCGCCGCACCCGACACGTCGTCACTGTCAGTGCCCGCGGTTACGGTGAGTGAGTAGTTCATGGCAGCACCCAGGGGGAGACATGACCGAGAACCGCACCGACCGGACCGACCACCGCACCGGCGACCACGCCGGTCACCGAACCACCGACACGGCCCTGCGCCGCGCCCTCCGCCGGGAGACCGCCGGCACCCTCGCCCTCCTCGCCGACGAGGAGGACTTCACCACCATGCGCCGGTACGAGACCTTCGCCTTCGACGACCACGCCCGCTACCTGCACCACGTCGAAGACCTCCTCGACACCCTCACCGCCCACGGCGGCCACACCACCGTCGCCCTCTTCGACCCCGAGGACTACGCCGACTACTGCGCCGACACCGCCCTCGACCCCGACCACCCCGCGAGCCGCGCCCGCTACACCGCCGAACGCGCCGCCACCGGACCCCGCGTCACCTACACAGGACAGCCCCTCGCCACCCTCGTACCCACCCTCATCGACACCGCCGTCCGCCGCGCCACCTGGGAGTACGCCACGATGCTCCTCACCGAGACCGGCCCGTGCGCCGACTGCGGCCAGGACATCGGCCGCGCCTCCTTCGACCGCGCGTCCCGGCTCCTGCTGCGCCTCCTCGACGCCGCCGGCCCCGGCACCCACCACCTCGTGTGCAGCGTCCCCGCCGACACGGAGCAGCTCATCGCCACCCTCCACGTCACGCGCGACACCACGGGACCCGCCCGCCTCGACTCGTCGGAAGGCGCCGAGTTCGTCACCGTCCTCGCCGTCGGCATCGCCCTGAGCACCCCCGGCGGCCTCGTCCTGCGCACCGCCACACCCGGCGCCCGGGACCGCCTCCACGGCTGGCGCCTCCACGCCGGACGGCTCCACCCGCTCACCGAGGCCGAGGTCTTCGACGCCTACTGCACCGACGCCCGCACCGGCGAACCCATCGCCCCCGAACCCGACGTCGACCACCGCCCCGGCTTCCCCCTCGAACCCCTCCCCGACGACCCCCACCCCCACTGACGCCGAAGGGGCTCCCCACCACCGCGGCGGGAAGCCCCTTCGACACTCTGCACGGCCCACGGCCCGGGATCACTCCCCGGACAGCACCGCCTGCGCGGCCATCCGCGCGTCATGCGCCGTGTCCGCGGCACGCGCCGCGGCCGCCGCACGCTCGCACTGCGCCAGCGTGTACTTGGCCAGCGTCGCCCGCACGTACGGAATCGACGCCGCACCCATCGACAGGGAGGTCACACCCAGACCGGTCAGCACACACGCGAGCAGCGGATCCGAGGCCGCCTCACCACAGACACCACAGCTCTTGCCCTCGGCCTTGGCCGCCTCGGCGGACAGCGCCACCAGGTCGAGCAGCGCCGGCTGCCACGGATCCTGCAGCCGCGACACCGCACCCACCTGACGGTCGGCCGCGAACGTGTACTGCGCCAGGTCGTTCGTGCCGAGCGACAGGAACTCGACCTCCTGCAGGATCGAACGCGCCCGGAGCGCGGCGGACGGAATCTCCACCATCGCACCGAACTTCGCCCGCAGCCCCGCCTCACGGCACGCGTCGGCGAACGCCTTCGCATCCGTGCGGTCGGCCACCATCGGCGCCATGACCTCCAGATACACCGGAAGCCCCTCGGCGGCCTTCGCCAGCGCCGTCAGCTGAGTCCGGAGCACCTCCGGGTGGTCGAGCAGCGTCCGCAGACCCCGCACGCCCAGCGCCGGGTTCGGCTCGTCCGACGGCGTCAGGAAGTCCAGCGGCTTGTCCGCGCCCGCGTCGAGCACCCGCACGACCACCCGGCCCTCGGGGAACGCCTCGAGCACCTTCCGGTACGCCTCGACCTGCTTCTCCTCGGACGGCGCCTTCGCGCTGTCGTCCAGGAACAGGAACTCCGTACGGAACAGACCCACGCCCTCGGCACCGGCCTCGACCGCCGCCGGAACGTCCGCGGGACCGCCCACGTTCGCGAGCAGCGGCACCTTGTGCCCGTCCGAGGTCGCACCGGGACCGCTGGAAGCGGCCAGAGCGGCCTTGCGCTGCTCGGCGGCCCGGGTCAGCTCCGCCTTCTTCTCCTCGCTCGGGTCCACGAAGATCTCACCGGTGGAACCGTCCACCGCGATGACCGTACCCTCGGCCAGCTCGCCCGCACCCGGCAGCGCGACCACGGCCGGCACACCCAGCGCACGCGCGAGGATCGCGCTGTGACTGGTCGGCCCGCCCTCCTCGGTCACGAAACCGAGCACCAGCGCCGGGTCGAGCAGAGCCGTGTCGGCGGGCGCCAGGTCCCGCGCGATCAGCACGTACGGCTCGTCGCTGTCCGGCACACCCGGCATCGGCACGCCGAGCAGACGCGCCACGATCCGGTTCCGCACGTCGTCCAGGTCGGCCACCCGGCCCGCCATGTACTCACCCGCACCGGCGAGCAGCTCCCGGTAGTGCGAGAACGCGTCGTAGATACCGCGCTCGGCGGTGCTGCCGACCGCGATACGGCGGTCGACGTCGGCGATGAGCTCCGGGTCCTGAGCGATCATCGCCTGGGCCTCGAGCACCGCCTGGGCCTCGCCGCCCGCCAGATTGCCGCGTGCAATCAGGTCGGCAGCCACAGCCTCCACGGCCTGACGGGCGCGCCCCTGTTCGCGCTCCGCCTCATCGGCCGGAATCTGCTTCGCCGGCGGCTCCAGAACCGCCGTGCCCATGTGCCGGACCTCGCCGATCGCCACTCCGTGGCTGACGCCGACGCCTCGCAGCGTTGTCTCCATCTCACCCGTCTCCGATAGAGCGGCGGCCGGGCCGCCGCGTTGAATGTCGTATGCGCGCTCGTCAGGAGGACGAGCCGGCGGTCAGCTCCAGGAGAAGAGCGTGTCGCCGGCCTTCACGTCCCCGTCCTCGCGGACATCGGAGAGGGAGTCGGCCGTGGCCTCCAGGGCCACGATCGGACAGATGGCGGACTTGCCGGCGGCCTCGACGTCGGCAGGGTTCCAGCGCACGACGGCCTGTCCGCGCGTCACGGTGTCACCCTTGTTCACGAGCAGCTCGAAGCCCTGCCCGTTGAGCTGGACGGTGTCGATCCCGAGGTGGGTCAGCACGCCGTGACCGTCGCTGTCCACGACGACGAACGCGTGCGGGTGAAGAGAGACGACGACGCCGTCGACGGGCGAGACGGCCTCGGAGGGCTCACGCACGGGGTCGATGGCGGTGCCGGGACCGACCATCGCGCCGGAGAAGACGGGGTCGGGTACTGCGGCGAGACCGATGGCGCGTCCAGCGAGTGGCGACGTCACGGTTGTCATGGGAAGCCTCCCAGGGGCGGAGATTGTGTGGCGCCGTCACTGCCTGTCCTGGACGGCGTACTGTTTCAGAAGCCTATGTCATAGGTAGTCCGGGTTCCGCACGAGACGTACCAGTTGGCGGACCTAGGGACTACCGGAAACGATTTGCCTCAGGTGACGTAGGGATGTACTGTCGTACTCCTGCCTGACCCCAACGCGGCATTGAGTCGTGGGTCGGCAGCACCTATCAAGCCAGATCCTAACCCCAGTGGTCTACACCTCTGCGTCCTCGCAGGGGGAGTGGTCAGGGAGACGGAAAAAGCCTGGTAGTGTTTGACCCCGCCGAAGGGCCCCGAAGGTGAATGCCTGGGAAAGGGACCGGAAAGCACCGAGGAAATCGGATCGAAAAGATCTGATAGAGTCGGAAACGCAAGAACGAAGGAAGCGCCCGGAGGAAAGCCCGCG
>NZ_JBIBDS010000008.1:0-530539 GCF_042954805.1 Streptomyces sp. NPDC012637 | reverse complement strand
TACTGCAGGGGGGACCCTGTGGGAGAGTAGGACGCCGCCGAACAATCATTGTGGGAAAGCCCCGCACCTTATGGTGCGGGGCTTTTCTGCGTTCAGGGGTCGTTCCTCCCGTGAGCAGGGCAGGCAGGCCAGACCTCAGGAGCAGCTCGGAATCAGAGCTTGCCGGCGGCCTTCAGCGCGAGATACGCGTCTGCGAGGGCGGGGGCCAGGTTTTCTGGGGTGGCGTCGACGACCGTGACGCCGTGACGCTGGAGCTGTTCGGCGGTGCGGGCGCGCTGGGTCTGGGCCTGGGTCGCGGCGGCGGCCTCGTAGACGCCCTCGATCGTGCCGCGCGTACCGGCCATGCGGGCGACATACGGGTCGGACGGGGAGGCCACGACGACCGTGTGGCGCTGAGTGAGCTGCGGGAGCACGGGGAGGAGGCCTTCTTCCACCGGGGCCGCGTCGAGGCTGGTGAGCAGCACGACGAGGGAGCGGCGGGGGGCGCGGGCGAGAGCGGTGGCGGCGAGGCCGCGGGCGTCCGTCTCGACCAGTTCGGGTTCGAGGTTGGCCAGGGCGTCGACCACGGCCGGCAGGACGTCGCTCGCGGAGCGGCCCTGGACCTGGGCGCGGAGGCGGCGGTCGTAGGCCAGGAGGTCGACGCGGTCGCCGGCGCGTGAGGCCAGGGCGGTGAGGAGGAGTGCGGCGTCCATCGCGGCGTCGAGGCGTGGAACGTCGCCGACGCGGCCGGCGGAGGTGCGGCCGGTGTCGAGGACGACGAGGATGTGGCGGTCGCGTTCGGGGCGCCAGGTGCGGACGGCGACCGCGGTCTGCCGGGCGGTGGCCCGCCAGTCGATGGAGCGGGTGTCGTCGCCGGGGACGTACTCGCGGAGGCTGTCGAACTCGGTGCCCTCGCCGCGGGTGAGGACGCTGGTGCGGCCGTCGAGTTCACGTAGGCGAGCCAGGCGCGACGGCAGATGCTTGCGGCTGGTGAACGGCGGTAGGACCCGGACCGTCCACGGGACCTGATGGTTGCCCTGGCGGGCGGCGAGGCCGAGGGGGCCGAAGGAGCGGACCGTGACGCGCTCTGCGCGGCGGTCACCGCGGCGGGTGGGGCGCAGGGCGGTGGTGATGCGGCGGCGTTCGCCGGCGGGGACCGTCAGCTGCCGGCGGCCGGGGTTCTGTGCGCTGCTAGGGGGCCAGGCGTCGCGGAGCTGGGCGCGGAGGCGACGGCGGGACGGGTTGGTGACCGTGAGATGGACTTCGGCGCCGTCACCCAATCGAACGGATGTATCACCACTTCGGGTGAACTGGAGCGTTCGCACTGGCGCGGCCATCGCGTAGTCGCACAGAATTGCGAGTGTGAGCGGAGCGTTCACCGCGAGCATCCCGGTCCAGCTGGGAGCGAGGATGCCCACGGGGAGCGACCCGATGGCAGCGAGCAGGGCGGTTCGTCCTGTGAGGGCCATGGGGTGCCGTTCTCAGCGGGGTACGGGGACGTGGGCGAGGATCGAGTTCAGGACGGAGTCCGAGGTGACTCCCTCCATCTCGGCCTCGGGCCGCAGTTGGATGCGATGGCGCAGGGTCGGCAGGGCCAGGGCCTTCACATCGTCCGGGGTGACGTAGTCCCGGCCGGTGAGCCAGGCCCAGGCGCGGGCGGTGGAGAGCAGGGCGGTGGCTCCTCGGGGGGAGACTCCGAGGGTGAGCGAGGGGGATTCACGCGTGGCACGGCAGATATCGACGACATAGCCGGCGATCTCGGCGGAGACGGAGACCTTGGCGACGGCTTCGCGGGCGGCCTGGAGTTCGGCGGGGCCGGCGACGGGACGGACTCCGGCGGCCTTGAGGTCGCGGGGGTCGAAGCCCTGGGCGTGCCGGGTGAGGACGTTGATCTCGTCCTCGCGTGAGGGCAGCGGGACCGTCAGTTTCAGCAGGAAGCGGTCGAGTTGGGCCTCCGGCAGCGGATAGGTGCCTTCGTACTCGACGGGGTTCTGCGTCGCGGCGACGAGGAACGGCTCGGGCAGTGGACGGGGCGTGCCGTCCACGGTGACCTGTCGCTCCTCCATGGCCTCCAGGAGCGAGGACTGGGTCTTCGGGGGCGTCCTGTTGATCTCGTCCGCGAGCAGCAGGTTGGTGAAGACCGGGCCCGGCTGGAAGGAGAACTCCGCGGTCCGGGCGTCGTAGACGAGCGAGCCGGTGATGTCGCTCGGCATCAGATCGGGGGTGAACTGGACGCGCTTGGTGTCGAGTTCGAGCGTCGAGGCGAGAGCACGCACCAGGAGGGTCTTCGCGACGCCGGGGACTCCTTCGAGCAGGACGTGACCCTTGCACAGAAGGGCCACGACGAGACCGGTGACGGCGGGGTCCTGGCCGACCACGGCCTTCCCGATCTCGGTGCGCAGGGCCTCCAGGGAGGCGCGGGCGCTGTCCGAGCTCGTAGGGGTCTCGGGGGTCGGGGCGCTCATGAGGTGCGTACCTCTCTTTCGAGGGCGTCGAGTTGGTCCGCGAGGCGGACGAGGGCGGCGTCGTCGGCGGGAGCCGGGCCGAAGAGGAGGTTCCGGTGGACCGCGGGGGCCGTGGGGAGCCGGGCGGACAGTGCGGAGAGGAGCAGATCGGGGGAGTGGGCGTCCTTGCCGGGGACGCCGAGGAGCGGGGCGAGCCGGTCGCGGGTCGCGGTGCGCAGGACGGTGGCCGCGCGGTCGCGGGCGTCGGTCTTGCGGTAGAGGCGGGCGCGGCCCTCGGTGGTCTCGGAGGCGCGGATGGCGACGGGAAGCCGTTCGGGCACGAGGGCGCCGAGGCGGCGGCCGCGCCAGACGGCGGCGAGGACGGCCGCGACGGCGAGCTGGAGGGTGCCCCACAGCCAGCCGGAAGGAATCAGTCCGAGGAAGGTGGCTTCGGGGTCCTGCGGGTCCTCGGTGGCGCCGGGTACGTCGGTGAGCGAGGGGAGGTACCAGACGAGATGGGGCCGGGAGCCGAGGAGTTGCAGGGCGAGGGAGGCGTTGCCCTGCTGGGCGAGGCGCTTGTTGGTGAGGAGTTCGGGGGACCCGAGGAGGATCGTGTCGGCCGTTCCCTTGCCGGGGAGTCGGACGAGGGTCGGCAGTCCGTCGGAGAGGTAGCAGGTGTCGGCGGTGGTCGTACCGGTGACGTAGCGCTCGCCGCCGAGGTCGACGTTGCCGGCGCGGATGGCGGCGGGCAGGGTGCAGCTGGGCTCGAGGGGAGCGACGGCGACGCTCAGGGCGGTGCTCGTTCCCGGCGCGAGGGTGTCGAGGGAGGACGGGCCGGGGCCGAGGAGGACGGTGCGGCCGGTCGAGCGGGTCATCGCCCCGTGCAGCGTGGCCTGTTGCTCCGGTGTGAGGAGATCGGGGGCGGTGACGAGCAGTGTGGTGTCGGCGCCGGTGGCGGCGGTCGCCGCGGTGAGGGTGTCGGCGACGTCGACGGTCACGCCCTCGGCCTTGAGGAGTTCGGCGACGGCGCGACTGCCGGAGGGGTCGGTGGAGCGGGGGTCGAGGCGGCCGTGGTGGCCGCTGGAGCGCATCGTGGCCAGGACGGTGCCGCCGATCAGGAGCAGGGCGAGCACCAGGAAGGCGCCGCGGGCGCGGGTCCAGATCTGGTGGGGCGTGAGCGAGGTGGAGGTGCTGGTCGTGGCCGGGCGGCTCATCGGGGCGCCTCCGTGAAACCGGTGGCGGCGGTCGTGGCGAGCGTCGGCTTGGTCCGCTCCAGGGCGCCGTCCAGCTGTTCGATGCGGCGGTACGCGGGTTCGCCGGCGCTGCGGCCGCCGTACGTGACGTCGTCGAAGGCGCGGGCGGCGGCGCGCAGTCCTTCGGCGTGGGCGGGTAGCGAGCGGCCTGCCTCGGCGGCGGCCTCGTCGGCGGTGCGGCCCGGGCGCGGGTCGAGGAGGGTGCGTTCCTCGAGGGAGCGGACGATGGCCCGCATGCGTTCCTGGACGGCCTGGTTCCACTGGCCGGCCGAGGCGTGGCGGGTGGCGGCGGCGCGGTGTTCGGCGGCGGTGCGGGGGCCGTCGTCGAAGAGGGAGTCGCCGGCGCTGGTGGCGGGCGTGCGGTGCGGGGTGCCGAGGCGCCACCAGAGGGCGGCGATCAGGGCGAGCACGACGACGGCGACGGCCACGAGACCGACGATGCCCCCGGGCGTCGCTCCGGCGGCGCTGTCGAAGAGGCCGCCGACCCATTCCCAGAAGCGGTCGAGGCCGCGCTGGAGGAGGCTGGGATCGTTCTCGTGGTACATCGGCTTGGACAGTTCGCGCTCCGCCGCCTCCCGGGCGGGGACGCGCGGAACGTCCACCGGTGTGTCGCCGGCCGTGCCCCCCGTGATCGTCACGCCATCAGCCTCCGTAGCCGGGGAGTCCGGCGGCCCGGGCGAGTTCGAGGTCGAGGGCCTCGCGGCGGATGCGCTGGTCGATGTAGAGGAGGACCGAGACGCCCGCGGAGAGCGGGTAGGTGAGGGCGCCGGTGATGACCCCGCCGATGCCGGTGATGATCAGGAACGACCAGCTGGTCTCGGGGACGGTGCCGTTCATGATGGCGCTGAGACCGTCGCCGGAGGCGGCCACCGCGATGAAGACGAACGGGAGCGCGACGATCATCGTGAAGAGGAAGATCAGCAGCTGGGTGAGCAGGTTGATGCCGAAGACGCGCCACCAGGAGCCCTGCACCAGTTTCGCCGACCGCTTCAGCGCCTTCATGACGCCCTGACGCTCCAGCATCAGCGCGGGGGACGCGAGGGACAGACTGATCGTCAGCCAGACGACGGTCACGAAGGCGCAGGCGCCGCCGACGAAGGCGAGGACGTCTCCGGCGTCGCCGCCGAGGAGCAGCCCGGGCAGGAGCCCGACGAACATGATGGCGCCGGCCGCCAGCGGTACCAGCAGCGTCAGGCCGAGCAGCTGGAGCAGCCGCGGGCGGGCCTCGCGCCAGGCGTCGCCGAGGGTGACGGGGCGGCCGATGACGGCGCGGCTGATGACGACGGTGAACAGCGCGGAGCTGAAGAGCCCGGCGGCGATCATGATGACGTAGGTGGGGCCCATGCCGACGAGGCTGTTCTGCATGGATTCGACGCTCTGCGAGAGCTGCTCGGCCGGGCTGGCATCGCGGTCGACCGTGACGGGCGCGGGGACGAGGTAGCGCTGGGCGAGGATGTCCGCGACCTGCACGATGACCGCGACGGTGATGCTGATGGCGAGGACGGTCTGCCAGTAGCGGCGCATGGTCGTGACGGCGCCGTCGAGGATGTCGCCCAGGGTCAGCGGGCGCAGCGGGACCACGCCGGGCTTCGCGGGCGGTGGCGCCCCCCAGTGGCCGTACGGGGGCCGGCCCCAACCCGGGCCGCTGTGCGTGGGCGCCGGGGGCGGCGGCGGGACGCCGTGGCCGGGAGCGGTCGGCGGCTGCCACTGGCCCGCGGGCGGCTGGTCCTGGGACCACTGCGGTGCAGGGCCGTTCGCGTCGCCGGGGGCGGCGGGCCGGGGGACGCCGGCGCCGTCGTGGCCGTCGGAGGGAGCAGATCCGGGCGAGGTCCAGCCCGGAGTGTCGTTCACGGTCGTCCACCTCGAGGAATGGTCGCGGGGCCGGATCGCCGAACCGGCTCGGTCTCTGCGGCCGTACGCCTGTCAGGCGGCGGGCCGGGAGCCATCGTGCCACGCGGGCCCCGCCGACGGGCGGGCCCGGGCCTTCTGGCATCCGTTCCAACCCGTGCCGTCGGCTCCGCACGAGCGGGGGCCAGCCGTCGAGCCGTGTCAGAAGTGTTCGCAGGCCGTCGTGCGGAAGTCCTCGACCGAGGAGGTGGACGGCTTGTCGTCGATCTCGTACCGCACCTGGCCGGGCGCCAGCTCCTCGAGGTCCGCGGAGGTGACGGTCACCGGGACGGTGGACCAGGAGCTGTCGTCGGTCCAGCTATACAGGCGGTAGGTCTGCTTCGGATCCAGGGTGCCCAGGCGCTGCTCCACGGACCAGCCCTCGTCGGCGCCGTCCGTGGTCAGCGGCCAGGTCGAGAAGCCGGTGAGGGCGGCGTCCCGGTGCCAGCGTCCCGTGGTGGCCGCCGGCTGCGGGTCGTCATCGGGATAGAGGCTCACGCCGTCGATGTGGTCGTGGCACATCTGGATGACACCGAGCGCCTGCCCGTCCGCCGTCACCGAGATGCCGGTCATCCCGGCGAGGGGCACGGTGCAGCCGGCGACGGCGGGGATCGCGGCCAGGGCGGCGGCGATCGCGATCAGGCGACGGGTCCATGTCAGCACGGGCACATCCTGCCGCGCTCTTCGTGGGGCGCGGTCGGAGGCGGGAACGGGCCGGCGAGCGAGGTCAGGCGGGCGGGGAGGTCGATTGGGCCGGTCCGCCCATGGGCCATACGGCGGGGCGCAGGGTACGGTGCTCTGCGACCACGGGGGTCACGGGGGTGACATCCATGTCTGACATCAACACCCACAGACACCGGCGGTTCACGGCGGGCAAACACGGACGTCACCGCAGGTCAGTGAGGTATCTCACCAGCCGCCTTGAGACTGATACGGAAATGGGATGATGTCGATATGAAGGGACGCGTTCTTGTCGTCGATGACGACACCGCACTGGCCGAGATGCTCGGGATCGTGCTGCGAGGTGAAGGGTTCGAGCCGTCGTTCGTCTCTGACGGCGACAAGGCGCTCGCGGCGTTCCGTGAGGCCAAGCCGGATCTGGTGCTGCTCGACCTGATGCTGCCCGGTCGGGACGGCATCGAGGTGTGCAGGCTCATCAGGGCCGAGTCCGGTGTGCCGATCGTCATGCTCACGGCCAAGAGCGACACCGTCGACGTCGTGGTCGGCCTGGAGTCCGGGGCCGACGACTACATCGTGAAGCCGTTCAAGCCGAAGGAGCTCGTCGCCCGTATCCGGGCACGGCTGCGGAGGTCGGAGGAGCCTGCGCCCGAGCAGCTGGCCATCGGTGACCTGGTCATCGACGTGGCCGGTCACTCCGTGAAGCGGGACGGGCAGTCCATCGCCCTGACGCCGCTGGAGTTCGACCTGCTCGTCGCGCTCGCCCGCAAGCCGTGGCAGGTGTTCACGCGTGAGGTGCTCCTGGAGCAGGTCTGGGGCTACCGGCACGCGGCCGACACCCGTCTGGTGAACGTGCACGTCCAGCGCCTGCGCTCGAAGGTCGAGAAGGACCCCGAGCGCCCGGAGATCGTGGTGACCGTCCGCGGTGTCGGTTACAAGGCGGGGCCGAGCTGACATGAGCGCAGGCAGTACTGCTCCGAAGCCCGGGGACTCGCGGGCCCGTACGGGGCGGGCTGCCGGACCGGGACGGGGGGGCTCGCGTTTCGGCCGTCTGCTTCAGGACGGGACCCCGGGCGGGCCCGTCTTCCGGCTCGTCGTGCGCTGGGTGCGGCGTCCGCTGCTGCCCGCCGTACGGCTGTGGCGGCGCAACCTGCAGGTGCGGGTGGTCGCGGGCACCCTGCTCATGTCCCTCGGAGTCGTGCTGCTCCTCGGCCTGGTCGTCATCGGCCAGGTGCGCAACGGTCTGCTCGACGCCAAGGAGAAGGCCGCGCAGAGCCAGGCGGCCGGCGGGTTCTCCGCCGCCCAGGACCGGGCGGCGACCACGCCTTCCGCGCCGGGCGAGCAGGACGGCGGCCGGACCGGCGCGTCGGTGAACTGGCGCTCGACGCTGGTCGAGCAGCTCGCCAGCGGCGGCCAGAGCGCCTACAACGTGGTCGCGCTGTCCCTGGAGACCGGGGACACGGCCAGCCGCGGCGCCCGCGCGTCCGGCGAGGTCGACCCGACCACCAGCATCCCCGCCGACCTGCGGCACAACGTCGCGCAGGGCACCAGCACGTTCCAGAAGTTCGCGCGGATCCACTACACGAGCGGCAAGGCGTCCGAGCCGGGCCTGGTGATCGGCAAGCGGCTCAACGACGCCGACGGCACCCCGTACGAGCTGTACTACCTCTTCCCGCTCACGCAGGAGGAGGACTCCCTCGCCCTGGTCAAGGGCACCCTCGCGACGGCGGGACTGTTCGTCGTGGTGCTGCTGGGCGCGATCGCCTGGCTCGTGGTGCGCCAGGTCGTCACGCCGGTGCGGATGGCCGCGGGGATCGCCGAGCGGCTGTCCGTCGGCAAGCTCCAGGAGCGGATGAAGGTCACCGGCGAGGACGACATCGCGCGCCTCGGCGAGGCCTTCAACAAGATGGCGCAGAACCTTCAGCTGAAGATCCAGCAGCTGGAGGACCTGTCGCGGATGCAGCGGCGGTTCGTCTCGGACGTGTCGCACGAGCTGCGCACCCCCCTGACGACCGTGCGGATGGCGGCCGACGTCATTCACGACGCGCGCGCCGACTTCGACCCGGTGACGGCGCGCTCCGCCGAGCTGCTGGGCGACCAGCTCGACCGTTTCGAGTCGCTGCTGTCGGACCTGCTGGAGATCAGCCGGTTCGACGCGGGCGCCGCCGCCCTGGAGGCCGCGCCGATAGACCTGCGCGAGGTGGTCCGGCGGGTGATCGGCGGCGCGGAGCCGCTGGCCGAGCGCAAGGGCAGCCGGATCGTCGTCGTCGGCGACGAGCAGCCGGTGGTGGCCGAGGCGGACGCCCGCCGGGTCGAGCGGGTGCTGCGCAACCTCGTCGTGAACGCCGTCGAGCACGGCGAGGGCCGGGACGTCATCGTGAAGCTGGCCGCCGCGGGCGGGGCCGTCGCCGTCGCCGTACGCGACTACGGCGTGGGCCTCAAGCCGGGCGAGGCGACCCGGGTGTTCAACCGGTTCTGGCGTGCCGACCCGGCACGCGCGCGTACCACCGGCGGTACGGGCCTCGGCCTGTCCATCGCGGTGGAGGACGCGCGGCTGCACGGCGGCTGGCTCCAGGCGTGGGGCGAGGCGGGCGGCGGCTCGCAGTTCCGGCTGACGCTGCCGCGCACGGCGGACGAGCCGCTGCGCGGCTCCCCGATCCCGCTGGAGCCGGAGGACTCGCGGCGCAACCGGGAGCAGGCGGCGATCGGCACCACGACCGGTTCCGGTCAGGACACGGCCGGTACGGGCTCCGCCGGCGGCGGAGCGGGTGCCGGGGCGCGCCTGTCGGCGGTGCCGGTGCAGCCGGCCGGGGACCGCCCGGCCCTGCCCGTACCGCCGCGGATGCCGCCGGCGCCGCGGGCGACGGCGGACCCGACGGCCCTGCCGGGCAGTGGTTCCCGCGTGGTGGCCCGGCCCTCGGAGCAGTCGGGCAGCGCCGGAGCCGGGGGCGGCGACGGCGAGGGTGGTGAGGCGATGGCGTCGACGCGCGCCGAGCGGGAGGACGGGACTGGTGGGCGCTGACCTTCGAGGGAAGCGGGAGACCCTGGGGCGGGGAAGGCCGGTGCGAGGCGTGGTGCTCGCGGCGTGCGGTTCGCTGCTGGCGGCCGGGTGCGCGACCATGCCCGACAGCGGTGACGTGCAGACCGTGAAGGCGTCCAATCCCGGCGACTCACAGGTTCGCGTGTACGCCGTGGCGCCCCGGGAGAACGCCGATCCGGACGAGATCGTCGACGGCTTCCTCGAGGCCATGACGAGCGACGACCCCGGCTTCGCCACGGCGCGCAAGTACCTGACGCGGCAGGCCGCGCGGACGTGGAAGCCGGAGGAGAGCATCACGGTGCTCACCAACGCCCCCGGCCGCGACCAGGCCGACCGCATGGCCGATCCGGAGAACAAGGGCCGGACCTATCCGCTCTCCGGGCGGCAGATCGCGACGGTCGACGCCAGCCACGCGTACCAGCCGAAGGCGCCCGCCGAGTACAACCAGTCGATCCACGTGGTCCAGCAGCCCTCGGCGGACGGCAAGGGCAAGGAATGGCGCATCGACAACCTGCCCAAGGGCCTGGTGCTCGGCGAGGCGGACTTCCTGCGCAACTACCGCTCGGTCAACAAGTACTACTTCGCCTCAGGCGAGAACTGGGTCGTCGCCGACCCCGTCTACATCCGGCAGCGGCAGGACCCGGTCACCCGCATGGATCCGGTGACGCAGACCGTCAAGGCGCTCCTGGAGGGCCCGACGGGCTGGCTGGAGCCCGCCGTCGACTCGCGCTTCCCGTCCGGGACGGAGCTGCGCCAGGGCGTCACCACGCTCGTGACGGACGACCAGTCGACGCTGAAGGTGCCGCTCAACGCCAAGGCCGACCACGTGAGCGCGCTCGCCTGCAAGGGCATGGCGGCGCAGCTCCTGTTCACGCTGGGCGACCTGACGTCCGTCCGGGTCGAGCAGGTCGAGATCCAGGGCAGCAAGGGCGAGCGGCTGTGCCTGCTCGGCAAGGGGCAGGCGCGCGACGAGTTCTCGCCTGTCCGGAACCCGGGCAGGGGCGAGAACCCGTACTTCGTCGACGAGCACGGCAAGCTGATGATGCTGTCCGTCGACGGCCGGCAGCCCGACAAGCCCGCCGAGGTGCCCGGCCCGTTCGGGAAGGGCGTCGTCGCGGTGCGGTCCGTCGCCGTGGACCGCGAGGAGAGCCACGCGGCGGCGGTCCTGCAGGAAGGGCGGGAACTGCGCGTCGGTTCCATCACGACCGACGAGGAACTGCCGGCGCCGGTCGTCACCAGTGCAGGGCTCAGGCCCGAGGACCGGCTGTCGGCGCCGAGCTGGGACGGCCGCGGCGATCTGTGGGTGGCCGACCGCAACAGGCTGAAGCCGCGCCTGTGGATGGTGCCCGGCGGCCAGGGCGAGCGGATCGAGGTCAGTACGCCGTGGCTGCGGGACGGCGCGCGCGTCGAGTCGCTGCGGGTCTCCGCGGACGGCGTGCGCATCGCGCTGCTCGTCACGAAGGACGACCGCACCACTCTGCAGATCGGACGGATCGAGCGGAACTTCGTGGAAGGACGGCAGACCGTCGCCGTCACGGACCTGGAGGACGCGGCGCCGCGCCTGGAGTCCGTCACCGCCGTGTCGTGGGCGGGGCCGAGCCGGCTCGTCGTGGTCGGTACGGAGGCCGGCGGCGTGCAGCAGGTGCGGTACGTGCAGACGGACGGCTCGACCTCGGCCACGTCGGTCCTGCCGGGCCTGAACGGCGTCGACGCGGTGGCCGCGCCGCACGGTGAGCAGGCCCCGGTGGTCGCGGACTCGCGCAACGACGGCATCGTGCGGCTCGCGCCCGGCGCGAACTGGCAGCCGGTCGTCAAGGAGGGCGGCTCCCCGGTCTACCCGGGCTGAGCCGCCGGTCCGGCGCTGTGCTCGCCGGCTGACTGACCGGCGGTTGAACCGGTCGGGCGCCGTCCGCACGACGGCGTCGGCGTGACGGCGTCGACGTGGCGGCGTCCACGCCATGGCGTCCGCACGATGGCGTCTGTGTGACGCATGT
Source organism: Streptomyces sp. NPDC012637 (assembly GCF_042954805.1). Lineage (NCBI taxonomy): Bacteria > Bacillati > Actinomycetota > Actinomycetes > Kitasatosporales > Streptomycetaceae > Streptomyces > Streptomyces sp. NPDC012637. The sequence goes on along the minus strand of NZ_JBIBDS010000008.1, from coordinate 519,264 downwards.
GTGAGGCGCGTCTGCGTCTCCGCTTGTCGCCTTCCGTCGGCTCCGGTTGTTGTCCACAGGGCGTTGTCCACAGGGGTGGCCGGAGGGCCCTCGGTGGAGGACAGTGGAGCCATGCGGGGGTGGTGGCGAGAGGTCGCCGGGCTGGTGCTGCCGGTCTCCTGCGGAGGCTGCGGGAGACCCCGTACGGCGCTGTGCCCGTCGTGCGAGGACGAGCTGACCGGGTCGGGGCCGCGCCGTGTGCGGCCGTCGCCCGAGCCTGCGGGCCTGCCCGTTGTGTACGCGGCGGCGCCGTACGAGGGCGGGGTGCGGGCGCTGCTCCTCGCCCACAAGGAGCGGGGCGCGCTGCCGCTCGCCGGACCCCTGGGCTCGGCGCTGGCCGGGGCCGTGACGGCCGCCGCCGGGGGCCTGGGCGCGACCGGAGGCCGTTCCCTGCTCCTCGTACCGGTGCCGTCCTCGCGGCGCTCCGTACGGGCGCGTGGCCATGATCCGACGCGGCGGGCCGCGCTGGTGGCGGCCGGGCGGCTGCGGCGTACGGGACGGGCGGCTCGGCTCCTTCCGGTGCTGCGGCAGCGCCGGGCGGTGGCGGATCAGTCGGGGCTGGGGGCGCGGGAACGGCTCGCGAACCTGGCCGGGGCCCTGGAGGTGACCACGGGCGGCGGGCGGCTGCTCGGCGAGGCCGTGCGGGCGGGCGGTCGCGTGGTGCTCGTGGACGACCTCATGACCACCGGTGCGTCACTCGCGGAGGCGGCGCGAGCGGTCACGGCGGCGCTCGCGGCACAGGCCGCGGGGGAGGGCATGAGGGCGGGCGAGAGCGAGGGCATGGCGGAGGCTTCCGGCGCGGACGCCGTACATCGTCCGTTCATGTTTCCCGGATTAGCGGACGCCCCGAAGGGAGGTGCGGCGGAAGGGCTTTTCGAACGGCCGGCAGCAGCGGTGATCGCATCTTCTCCGTCCTCGTTCGAAATAAACAGGAACTCTCCGGGAAGTTGCATCGTTGCAGGTGGTGAGAGGTGAAAACACCCGAACGGAGGTAACTGGCTCCAGCGGGTGCCGACACCCGTCCGAACGAGCTATGTTCGGTTGTGAGGAATGGCGAATGCCACGCCTCACCGAATGCACGGGTGCGCCTACAGGACAGGAGTTCAGGGCGAATTAACCTCGGGTTGGTGGGGTGGGGAGCTTGTCGGCTGGGGAGGAGGAGGTCAGGTCGCCAAGTCCGAGACTCCGGTAATCGCCGGAGTCTGGTGCAAAGGGAGAAGCTCGCCGGCCAAGGAGCCGGGTCGAGCGATCCGGGAACGGAGTTCTGCGTGGACATCGTCGTCAAGGGCCGCAAGACCGAGGTGCCCGAGCGGTTCCGGAAGCACGTGGCCGAGAAGCTGAACCTGGAGAAGATCCAGAAGCTCGACGGCAAGGTGATCAGCCTCGACGTCGAGGTGTCCAAGGAGACCAACCCGCGGCAGGCCGACCGGTCCGACCGCGTGGAGATCACCGTCCATTCCCGAGGCCCGGTGATCCGGGCGGAGGCGGCAGCAGGCGACCCGTACGCAGCGCTGGACCTCGCCCACGGCAAGCTCGAGGCGCGACTGCGCAAGCAGCACGACAAGCGGTTCACCCGCCGCGGCGCCGGCAGGCTGTCGGCCGCCGAGGTCGGCGACGTGGTGCACGGCGCCGCCCAGCTCAACGGCAGTGGCCAGCTGGTCGCCGACGAGGGCGAGAACGTCCCCACCACGATGATGGGCACGATCGAGGTACAGGGTGAAGGGCCGCTGGTGGTCCGGGAGAAGACCCACACGGCCGCCCCCATGAGCCTCGACCAGGCGCTCTACGAAATGGAGCTGGTCGGGCACGACTTCTATCTCTTCATCGACTCCGACACCAAGCAGCCGAGTGTCGTCTACCGGCGGCACGCGTACGACTACGGCGTCATCCACCTCGAGAGCGACCCGCTCGCCCAGGGTGGCGGCGCGGGCGGCGCGCTCGGCGGCTGATCGCCCCGGGCCGTGCCCCGGCCAAAGACCATGACACGGTGCCCCTGAAGCGCCCCGCGCGCTCCCAGGGGCACCCCTGTGCGCCCATGTGCGCCCACGGGATCGCCGCTTGGGCGCCGGGGCATGAAATCATGGCGTGCACGCCAACCGGTGCTCCCCGAGCAGCGGTTGGGGACTATAGCGAAACCAGTACACGACTTCAGGCCACGGCCTTCAGGGGGAGGAACGATGGCGGACGGCTTCGGGCCGGTGCACAGCGGGCGAGGGCTCGACGGCACGATGAACCCGGAGGGAATGGATTCGGCCAACGGTGCGTCAAGAGACGAGCCGATCCGGGTCCTTGTCGTGGACGATCACGCCCTTTTCCGTCGCGGTCTGGAGATCGTCCTCGCCCAGGAAGAGGACATCCAGGTCGTCGGCGAGGCGGGTGACGGCGCCGAAGCCGTCGACAAAGCGGCCGATCTTCTGCCCGACATCGTCCTGATGGACGTCCGGATGCCCAAGCGGGGCGGAATCGAGGCCTGCACCTCCATCAAGGAGGTCGCCCCCAGCGCGAAGATCATCATGCTGACGATCAGCGACGAGGAGGCCGACCTCTACGACGCGATCAAGGCGGGCGCGACCGGCTACCTCCTGAAGGAGATCTCCACCGACGAGGTCGCCACCGCGATCCGGGCCGTCGCCGACGGCCAGTCGCAGATCAGCCCGTCGATGGCGTCGAAGCTGCTCACCGAGTTCAAGTCGATGATCCAGCGCACCGACGAGCGCAGGCTGGTGCCCGCGCCCCGGCTGACCGACCGCGAGCTGGAGGTCCTCAAGCTCGTCGCGACCGGGATGAACAACCGGGACATCGCCAAGGAGCTGTTCATCTCCGAGAACACCGTGAAGAACCACGTCCGCAACATCCTGGAGAAGCTGCAGCTGCACTCCCGGATGGAGGCGGTCGTCTACGCGATGCGGGAGAAGATCCTCGAGATCCGCTGACCTCGCTGACCTGACGTCGCCGACCTGACGTCGCCGACCTGACATTGCCGACCTGACATTGCCGACCCCACATCGCTGACCTGAGGTCGCCGGCTTCCGCCCGGCCCGGGCCGGCCGTCAGCCGAGGGCCTTCACCAGCTCGGGCGCCAGCTCCGGGGCGTCCACCCGCTCCACCGCCACCGCGTCGCAGCCCACCCACTCCGCGGCCTCGCGCAACGCCTGGGCCACCGCGGGCACCGCCTTGGGCCCGTCCAGGGTGACCTGCCGGGCGACCAGCGTCCGGCCGTCCCGCGCCGGGTCCACGCGGCCCACGAGGCGGCCGCCGGCCAGGACGGGCATCGCGAAGTACCCGTACACCCGCTTCGGCTTCGGTACGTAGGCCTCCAGGCGGTGCGTGAAGCCGAAGATGCGCTCGGTGCGGGGACGCTCCCAGATCAGCGAGTCGAACGGCGAGAGCAGCGTCGTGCGGTGCCGGCCGCGCGGCTCGGTCGCGAGCGCCGCGGGATCGGCCCAGGCCGGCTTTCCCCAGCCCGCCACCGTCACCGGGACCAGGCCCGAGTCCGTCACCACCGCGTCGAAGGCTTCGCCCTTGATCCGGTGGTAGTCGGCGATGTCCGCGCGCGTGCCGACGCCGAGGGCCTCGCCCGCCTGCCGCACGAGCCGGCGCAGACACTCCGTGTCGTCCATGTCGTCGTGCAGCAGCGCGTCCGGGATCGCCCGCTCGGCCAGGTCGTACACCCGCTTCCAGCCGCGCCGCTCGGTGACCACCACCTCGCCGTACATCAGCGCCCGCTCGACGGCGATCTTCGAATCCGACCAGTCCCACCACTCGCCCTTGTTCTTGGCGCCGCCGAGCTCGGTCGCGGTCTGCGGGCCCTCGGCCCGGAGCTGGGCGATCACCGCCTCGTACGCGCCGTCCGACAGCTCGTGGGACCAGTGCGGGCGGTCGCGGTAGGCGCGGCGGCGGAAGGCGAAGTGCGGCCACTCCTCGACGGGCAGGATGCAGGCGGCGTGCGACCAGTACTCGAACGCGTGGCCGTCGGTCCAGTACGCGTCCTCGACGGTACGGCGGCCCACCGCGCCCAGGCGCGCGTACGGAATCAGCTCGTGCGAGCGGGCCAGCACCGAGATGGTGTCCAGCTGGACCTGGCCGAGGTGGCGCAGCACGCCCCGGACACCGGCCCGCCGGTCGGGCGCTCCGAGGAACCCCTGGGCCCGCAGGGCGATCCGGCGGGCTTCGTCGGCGGACAGTTCGGCTGCGGGGCGCGGGGCGGTCGTCATGATCCCGACCCTAGACGGCGGCACTGACAGCGTGCCGGCGATTCGTGAAGCCCTCCGCCCCCGCCCCCGGCGCCGCCGGAAGCGAGCCCGGCCACCCGCGCACCCGGCCACCCGCGCACCCGGCCACCCGCGCACCCGGGCCCTGCCCGCCCGCGCCCCCCGCCCAGGCCGTGCCTGCTCAAGCCCTGCCCGCTCAGGCCGGCCCGCTCACGCCCGCCACGCCCACCCGGGTCCGTCTGCTCGGGCCCGCCTCTCAGGCCTCCGCGTCGGCCTTCGCCGGGAGGTAGGGCAGCGGCGAGGGGAGGCCCAGGTCGGACGGGAGCAGGGAGGCGACCCAGCCGTCACGGACCGTGCCCTTGTTGGGCAGGCCGGCCCGCTCGACGCCCTCCATGGTGAAACCGGCCCGCTCGGCGACGGCACGCGACGGCGCGTTGCCGACCTCGGCGCGCCACACCAGCCGGTGGACGTCGAGGGAGGTGAAGGCCCAGCGGGCGAGGGCGTCGACGACCTCCGTCATGTAGCCGTGGCCGCGGTGCTCCTTGACCAGCCAGAAGCCGACCTCCCGGACGCCCGGGCCCTTGGCGTGCAGACCGGCGGCGGCCACCAGCGGGCCGCCCTCCAGCGGCTCGACGGCGAAGCCGTACTCCCCGTCCTCGCGCCAGCCGTCCGGCATGAGGCGGTTCACGAAGAAGTCGGCGTCCTCGCGCGTGTACGGGGAGGGGACCTGGGTCCAGCGCTGGATGTCGGGGTCCTGGCAGGCGGCGGTCACGGCGTCCACGTCATCGGAGGTGAACGGGCGCAGGCGCAGGCGGTCGGTGGTGAGAGTGATGGGCTCCATGACGGAATTCTGGTGACCCGCCCGGGCGGATGCGAACACTTTTCGGGAGAGGCGGCACCTTCCGGCGCCCTCGAGCGTTCTCTCTTGAGCGAGGTGTCACGGGCGGCAGCGGGGCCCTCGGCACCGCGGCCGCACCGCTCCGGCACTGCGGGCCTCCCTCCGCGAGGGCGGTCTCGCTTACGATGGCCGTTGCGGTGGGGACCACCTGCCGTGCCCGCGCCCGAGTCATGACAAGACCCAGTGCCAGGCCCGACCGGCAAGGAGACCAGCCTCAGTGTCCGTCTTCAACAAGCTCATGCGTGCAGGCGAAGGCAAGATCCTGCGCAAACTGCACCGCATTGCGGACCAGGTCAACTCCATCGAAGAGGATTTCGTCAACCTCTCCGACGCCGAGTTGCGGGCGCTCACGGACGAGTACAAGCAGCGGTACGAGGACGGCGAGAGCCTCGACGACCTGCTGCCCGAGGCGTTCGCCACGGTCCGTGAGGCCGCCAAGCGTGTCCTGGGCCAGCGCCACTACGACGTCCAGATCATGGGCGGTGCCGCGCTCCACCTCGGCTACGTCGCCGAGATGAAGACCGGTGAGGGCAAGACCCTCGTCGGCACGCTCCCGGCGTACCTGAACGCGCTGTCCGGCAAGGGCGTGCACCTGATCACGGTGAACGACTACCTGGCCGAGCGCGACTCCGAGATGATGGGCCGGGTCCACCGCTTCCTCGGCCTCAAGGTCGGCTGCATCCTCGCCAACATGACGCCGGCCCAGCGCCGCGAGCAGTACGCCTGCGACATCACGTACGGCACGAACAACGAGTTCGGCTTCGACTACCTGCGCGACAACATGGCGTGGTCCCAGGAGGAGCTCGTCCAGCGCGGCCACAACTACGCGTGCGTCGACGAGGTCGACTCGATCCTCGTCGACGAGGCCCGTACGCCGCTGATCATCTCCGGCCCGGCCGACCAGGCCACCAAGTGGTACGGCGACTTCGCGAAGCTGGTCACCCGCCTCACCAAGGGCGAGCCCGGCAACCCGCTCAAGGGCATCGAGGAGACCGGCGACTACGAGGTCGACGAGAAGAAGCGCACCGTCGGCATCCACGAGTCCGGCGTCGCCAAGGTCGAGGACTGGCTGGGCATCGACAACCTGTACGAGTCGGTCAACACGCCGCTCGTCGGTTACCTGAACAACGCCATCAAGGCCAAGGAACTGTTCAAGAAGGACAAGGACTACGTCGTCATCGACGGCGAGGTCATGATCGTCGACGAGCACACCGGCCGTATCCTCGCCGGCCGCCGCTACAACGAGGGCATGCACCAGGCCATCGAGGCCAAGGAGGGCGTGCCGATCAAGGACGAGAACCAGACCCTCGCCACGATCACCCTCCAGAACTTCTTCCGCCTCTACGACAAGCTCTCCGGCATGACCGGTACGGCCATGACCGAGGCGGCCGAGTTCCACCAGATCTACAAGCTGGGCGTCGTCCCGATCCCGACGAACAAGCCCATGCAGCGCAAGGACCAGCCGGACCTGATCTACCGGACCGAGGTCGCCAAGTTCGCCGCCGTCGTCGACGACATCGCGGAGAAGCACGAGAAGGGCCAGCCGGTCCTCGTCGGCACCACCTCGGTCGAGAAGTCCGAGTACCTGTCGCAGCAGCTCAGCAAGCGCGGCGTGCCGCACGAGGTGCTCAACGCCAAGCACCACGAGCGCGAGGCCGCGATCGTCGCGCAGGCGGGCCGCAGGGGCGCCGTCACCGTCGCCACGAACATGGCCGGCCGTGGTACGGACATCAAGCTCGGCGGCAACCCCGACGACCTCGCCGAGGCGGAGCTGCGCCAGGCGGGCCTCGACCCGGTCGAGCACGTCGAGGAGTGGGCCGCGGCGCTTCCGGGCGCCCTGGAGCGCGCCGAGAAGGCCGTGAAGGCGGAGTTCGAGGAGGTCAAGGAGCTCGGCGGTCTGTACGTCCTGGGCACCGAGCGCCACGAGTCCCGCCGTATCGACAACCAGCTCCGCGGTCGTTCCGGCCGTCAGGGCGACCCCGGCGAGTCCCGCTTCTACCTGTCGCTCGGCGACGACCTGATGCGCCTGTTCAAGGCGGCCATGGTCGAGCGCGTGATGGCGATGGCGAACGTGCCGGACGACGTGCCGATCGAGAACAAGATGGTCACCCGCGCCATCGCCTCCGCGCAGGGCCAGGTCGAGAGCCAGAACTTCGAGACCCGCAAGAACGTCCTGAAGTACGACGAGGTCCTCAACCGGCAGCGCGAGGTCATCTACGGCGAGCGCCGCCGCGTCCTGGAGGGCGAGGACCTGCACGAGCAGATCCGCCACTTCATGGACGACACGATCGACGACTACATCCGCCAGGAGACCGCCGAGGGCTTCGCGGAGGAGTGGGACCTGGACCGGCTGTGGAGCGCGTTCAAGCAGCTCTACCCGGTGAAGGTCACCGTGGAGGAGCTGGAGGACGCGGCGGGCGACCGGGCCGGCATCACCGCCGAGTTCATCGCCGAGTCCATCAAGGACGACATCCACGAGCAGTACGACGCGCGTGAGAAGCAGCTCGGCTCGGAGATCATGCGTGAGCTGGAGCGGCGCGTGGTCCTGTCGGTCCTGGACCGCAAGTGGCGCGAGCACCTCTACGAGATGGACTACCTCCAGGAGGGCATCGGCCTGCGCGCCATGGCGCAGAAGGACCCGCTGGTCGAGTACCAGCGCGAGGGCTTCGACATGTTCACCGCGATGATGGAGGGCATCAAGGAGGAGTCCGTCGGCTACCTGTTCAACCTGGAGGTCCAGGTCGAGCAGCAGGTCGAGGAGGTCCCGGTGCAGGACGCGGCGCCGTCCCTGGAGAAGGACGCCGTCGCGGCGGGCTCGAACGGCCGCCCGGAGATCCGCGCGAAGGGCCTCGACGCCCCGCAGCGTCCGGACCGCCTGCACTTCTCCGCGCCGAAGGTCGACGGTGACGGCTCGGTCGTCGAGGGCGACTTCGTCTCCGACGGCGGCGCGGCCGACGCGGGCGACGGCATGACGCGCGCGGAGCGCCGCAAGGCCCAGAAGAACGCGGGCGGCCGCCGCCGCAAGAAGTAGCGCACGGCGCGCGTCGAGCGCGCATGCCGAAAAGGGGCCGGTCGCCTGGGCGACCGGCCCCTTTCGTGTGACGGGGGCGGGGTGCGACGGGCGCCTCGGGTTGACGCCGAGGCCGGCGGGGCGGGCGGGCGGCCTGCCCGGCCCTGCCCTGCCCTGCCCTGCCCCGGCCCGGCCCTGCCCCGGCCCGGCCCTGGGGCCCTGGCTCTGGGGCCCCGGCCCGGGCCAGGGCGGGGCAGGGGCCAGGGCCAGGGCCAGGGCGAGCGATCCGAGCTGCCCTGGGCGCCCTCGGCGCCCTTGGAGACCTGATCGGCCCTGCGGGGGAGCTTCCGGCTCGTGGGGGGGGGCGGGCCGCCCGGGCCCGCCTCGCGTCTGGGCCCGCCTCGCGCCTGCCCTGCGCCCGCCCCTGCCCTGCGCCCGCCTCGCGTCTGGGCCCGCCTCGCGCCTGCCCTGCGCCCGACCCTGCCCTGCGCCCGCCCCTGCCCCGCGTCCGCCTCGCGTCCGGGCCCGCCTCGCCCCTGCCCCGCGTCCGCCTCGCGTCCGGGCCCGCCTCGCGCCTGCCCTGCGCCCGCCTCGCGTCCGGGCCCGCCTCGCGCCTGCCCTGCGCCCGCCTTGCCCCGCGTCCGCCTCGCGCCCGGGCCAGCACCGCCCCAGACGGTCCCGCGCCGCCATGAGGTCCCTGGGGTTTCCAGGGCCGGTACGAGCGCCCTCCGCCCGCCCGGGCGGGCTTGAGGGGCGCCAGGCGCTCTGGCGGCGAGTGCCGTGGCGGGGCCCGACCTCCGGAGCCGCGAGACGCCCCTGCGGGCTGGGCGGGCTCCCGGGTGGGAGGGCCGCTCCTAGCCTCGGGGGTGCGGTGGCGGGACGCCGCCCGCAGCGGCCGCCCACGTGTCCCTGCGGCCGCTCGGCGGCACCCAGGGCAGAGCCCGGGGCCGGGGCGTAGGGCCGCCGGGGCGCTCTGATCGCGGGTGCCGTGGCGGACGTCGGCCTGGGGCGCCCCCTCCCTCTGCGGGCTGGGCGGGGTCACACATGGGACCCCGCCCTAAGCCCGGGTCTCGTGGCGGGGCTCCGTCGCAGGGGCGCCCACGCGTCCCTGCGGCCGGCGTCCGCCTCAGGCGGCGCTCTCGCTGCTCCGGCCTCCCGGACTCCTCGCCCCACCTCTGGCCGATCCCGCACCCCCTGCGGGCCGGGCGGCCCCCTCGGTGCAGGGCCCGGCCGCCCTTACGCCCAGCGCCCCCAGATGCCCCTACGGGCGTGACAGGCCCGGGTGCGGGCCCGGAGGGAGGCCGTCGAGTTCTACGGCTGCGCAGCGCCAGCGGTGGTCGGGGCCGCGTTCGAGGCGGAAGGCCATGGCGCGGACGCGGTCGCCCGTGGCGATGGTGGCGAAGGCCTCGACGGCCATGTCGTGACCCGGCAGGTGGGCCGTGCAGCGGCGCAGGACCGGGCGGGGGCCGGGGGAGCGGAGCGGGGTGGCCGGCGCGAGCTGGACGAGCTGCTCGTACGCCTCGCCGATGGTGTGGCCGAGCATCCAGTGCACCGGCCGTTCCCCGCTCAGGACCGCGAGCAGCCGCTCCGCGAACATGACGTGCGGCGGGAGCAGGCGGCGCGGTGCGGCGCCGGCGCGGCCGCGCGGGTGGGTGCCGGCGGGGCCGGACGGGCCGGAGGGGCGGCGTGGTGCGGTGCGTGGGTGGGTGGTCATGCGGATCCCCGTTCGTCGCGTTGAGTCACCGGGATGTACCGGTCGGTAACTTTCGTCGGGGATCTTGTACGGGTTCGCCCGCCGGACCGGCAAGCGGAGGTCGGCACCCGACGGTGACGCGGAGAGGTTCACCTATCAGGGGGACGCCGGGGGGCGAGGGGGCCGTAGCGGGACCCGGGCCGGGGGCCCCGGGCGGGGGCCCCGCACGTATCCTGAGGGCGTCTCCGACTACGAAAGCGGCCAGCCATGCGCGTGTACGTCCCCCTGACCCTTCCCGGTCTCGCACAGGCGCACAAGGCGGGCGAGCTCGGTCCCGGACCGCTCACCGCCTACGCCGTCACCCCCGCCCTGCGCGAGTGGTACGTCTCCGACGACATCGAGGAGCTCGAGTACGCCGCCCTCAACCGCGCCGCCGCCGCCTCGCTCCGGCTGCTCGCCGGTGACCCCGGGGCCGCGCGCCGCCGGGTCGTCGTCGCCGTCGACGTACCCGACAAGGACGCCGTCGTCGACCCCGACCGCGGGCTCGACGCGAGTGCGCTCGGCGAGGTGCGGATCGCCGGCGCCGTGCCGCTGGCCAAGGCCGCGGCCGTGCACGCCGACGCCGACGACGCCGAGGCGGACGTCTCCGCCGCCGCGGACGCGCTCGGGGCGGCGGACCAGGGCGACGACGACGCCCGGTTCGTCGTCGACGGCGCCGAGGACCACGAGCTGCTCTGGTACGGCGTGCAGGAGATCCCCTCCCTGCTCGGCTGAGGCGAACAGCCGCGGGAGTGTCCGGCCCGGCCGGTACGGTGGCTTCCCATGGGGAAGCACGCGAAGCATCTGGTCTGGGACTGGAACGGCACTCTGCTCGACGACATCGCCGCGGTCATCGGCGCCACCAACGCGGCGTTCGCCGAGCTCGGGCTCGAACCGATCACCCTGGACCGGTACCGGGAGCTGTACACCGTGCCCGTTCCGAAGTTCTACGAACGGCTGATGGGACGGCTGCCCACCGAGGAGGAATGGCTCGTCATGGACGACGCCTTCCACCGCCACTACTGGCTGCGTGCCGACGACTGCGGGCTCACCAACGGTGCGGCGGAGCTGCTGGCGGCGCGGCAGGCGTCCGGGTTCACGCAGTCGCTGCTCTCGCTCGCGCCGCACGCCGAGCTGATACCGCTGGTGCGGCGGCACGGCATCGCCGAGCGGTTCGTACGGATGGACGGCCGGGTCGGCAACTCCACGGACGGCAAGTCCGGGCACATGGTGCGGCACCTGGCCGCGCTGGAGAACGTGCCGGCGGAGCGGATCGTGGTCATCGGCGACGCGGCGGACGACGCGGTGGCGGCGGCCCACGTGGGCGCGAAGGCGGTGCTGTACACCGGCGGCTCGCACAGCCGGGCATCGCTGGAACGGGTGGGCGTGCCGGTCGTCGACTCGCTCGCCGAGGCCGTCGCCGTCGCCGACGAGCTGGTCTAGGACGACCAGGGCGGCCAGGGCGACCAGGGCAACCAGGACGTCCAAGGCGACCAGGACGTCCAAGGCGATCAGGGCGTCCACGAGGGCCTTCGGCGCGAGAGCGGGACAGCGCGAGAGCGGGGAAGCCGGGGAGCGGGAGAGCGCCGAGAGACGGGTCGCGACGAGGCGCCGGGTCGCTCAGGCCTCGCCCAGGCCCGGCGCCCTCGCGACCCCTACGCCTTCGTCTCCCTCAGCACCTTCAGGAACTCCCTCATCCAGCTCGGGTGGTCCGGCCACGCCCGGGACGAGACCAGGCGGCCGTCGACCACGGCCTCCGTGTCCTGGAAGGACGCGCCCGCCGCCTGCATGTCGAGTTCGAGGGCGGGGTACGCCGTGACGCGGCGGCCCTCCAGGGAGCCCAGGGCGGCGGTCAGGAGGGGGCCGTGGCAGATCTGGGCGACCGGCTTGTCGGCGTCGAAGAAGGACTTGAGGATCTTGCGAAGCTCCGGGTCGTTGCGGAGGTACTCCGGAGCGCGGCCGCCCGGGACGACGACCGCCACGTACTCGCCGGGGTCGACCTCCGAGAAGGCCAGGTCGGCGGGCCAGGTGTAGCCGGGCTTCTCCGTGTACGTGTCGTAGCCCGGCTCGAAGTCGTGGACCACGAAGCGGAGCTGCTTGCGGGACGGGGCCGCGATGTCGACCTCGTACCCCTCTTCGAGGAGCCGCTGGTACGGGTACAACACCTCCAGCGACTCCGCCGCGTCCCCGGTCACGATCAAGATCTTCGCCATGGCGACTCCCAGATCCGTCAGTTCCCTGATGTCGGTGTGTGCCCCGGGGAAACATTCGTCGCTGTCCACAGTGTCAAACTTCCCGCCCCGCTTTTGTACACATAAGGCTCATGACGGCCGGGGGGTCAACAGCGATAGGCTTCTAGCGTGATCAGCGCGATACGCCGAGGGGGCAGCGCAGCCCCCGGCTTCCGTCCGGTCCGCCGCAGCGGCCGGGCCGAGAGTGCGTACGCCGATTCCCGCCGGGTGGCCGAGAAGCGCCCCGGCATCTCTCATCGCGGCATAACGTCTCTTTCGACCGGTACCACCGCGTCGTGGCGTTGTGTCCTTTCTTCCACCGACGTCACGCAACGGCGCGCGACAGGAGTCAGAGGACATGCAGACCAAGCTGGACGAAGCCAAGGCCGAGCTGCTCGATCGGGCCGCCCGGGTAGCTGAGAACAGCCCGGTCGGGGGGCGACTTCCGACAGGGCCGGACAACGGGAAGCGTCCGGACCACGCGACCGTGCTCGACTACCTCCAGCGCTACTACCTGCACACCGCGCCCGAGGACCTGGCCGACCGCGATCCCGTCGACGTCTTCGGTGCCGCGCTCTCGCACTACCGGCTGGCGGAGAACCGCCCGCAGGGCACCGCGAACGTCCGCGTCCACACCCCGACGGTGGAGGAGAACGGCTGGACCTGCAGCCACTCCGTCGTCGAGGTCGTCACCGACGACATGCCCTTCCTCGTCGACTCCGTGACGAACGAGCTGTCGCGCCAGGGGCGCGGCATCCACGTCGTCATCCACCCGCAGGTCATGGTCCGCCGTGACGTGACCGGCAAGCTCATCGAGGTGCTCGCCAAGGAGCCCAAGGGCGAGCTGCCGCACGACGCGCTGACCGAGTCCTGGATCCACGTCGAGATCGACCGCGAGACCGACAAGGCCGACCTCAAGCAGATCACCAACGACCTGCTGCGCGTCCTGTCCGACGTCCGCGAGGCCGTCGAGGACTGGGAGAAGATGCGCGACGCCGCGCTGCGCATCGCCGACGGCCTGGCGGACGAGCCCACCGCCTCCGACCTGCGGCCCACCGAGGTCGAGGAGGCCCGCGAGCTGCTGCGCTGGCTGTCCGACGACCACTTCACCTTCCTCGGCTACCGCGAGTACGAGCTGGTCAACGGTGACGCCCTGGCCGCCGTGCCCGGCACCGGCCTCGGCATCCTGCGCTCCGACCCGCACCACAGCGGCGACGACCACCACGCCCACCCGGTCTCGCCGTCCTTCAGCCGGCTGCCGGCCGACGCCCGCGCCAAGGCGCGCGAGCACAAGCTCCTGATCCTGACGAAGGCCAACAGCCGGGCGACCGTGCACCGGCCCTCGTACCTCGACTACGTCGGTGTGAAGAAGTTCGACGCCGAGGGCAACGTCATCGGCGAGCGGCGGTTCCTGGGACTCTTCTCCTCGGCCGCCTACACCGAGTCCGTGCGCCGCGTCCCCGTCGTCAAGCGCAAGGTCCAGGAGGTCCTCGAGGGCGCCGGCTTCTCGCCGAGCAGCCACGACGGCCGCGACCTGCTCCAGATCCTGGAGACCTACCCGCGCGACGAGCTCTTCCAGACCCCGGTCGACGAGCTGCAGTCCATCGTCACCAGCGTCCTGTACCTCCAGGAGCGGCGGCGCCTGCGGCTCTACCTGCGCCAGGACGAGTACGGCCGCTACTACTCGGCCCTCGTCTACCTGCCGCGCGACCGCTACACCACGCGCGTCCGGCTGCGGATCATCGACCTCCTCAAGGAGGAGCTGAACGGCACCAGCGTCGACTTCACGGCCTGGAACACCGAGTCGATCCTGTCCCGTCTGCACTTCGTCATCCGCGTCGAGCCCGGCACCGCGCTCAGCAAGCTGACCGAGGCGGACGTCGACCGCATCGAGGCCCGGCTCGCCGACGCCGCCCGTTCCTGGGCCGACGGCTTCGGCGAGGCGCTCAACGCCGAGCTGGGCGAGGAGCGCGCCGCCGAGCTGCTCCGCCGCTACGGCAACGCCTTCCCCGAGGGCTACAAGGCCGACCACTCGCCGCGCGCCGCCGTCGCCGACCTGTGCCACCTGGAGGCCCTGGCCGACAGCGGCAAGGACTTCGCGCTCTCCCTGTACGAGCCGGTCGCCTCGGGCACCGGCGAGCGCCGCTTCAAGATCTACAAGACGGGCGAGCAGATCTCGCTGTCCGCCGTGCTCCCGGTCCTCAACCGGCTCGGCGTCGAGGTCACCGACGAGCGCCCGTACGAGCTGCGCTGCGCCGACCGCACCCACGCCTGGATCTACGACTTCGGCCTGCGGATGCCGCTGACGGCCGGCAACGGCGGCGACTACCTCGGCGACGACGCCCGCGAGCGCTTCCAGGAGGCCTTCGCCGCCACCTGGACCGGCGAGGCCGAGAACGACAACTTCAACTCGCTCGTCCTGTCCGCCGGGCTCACCTGGCGCGAGGCGATGGTGCTGCGCGCCTACGCGAAGTACCTGCGCCAGGCCGGTTCGACGTTCAGCCAGGACTACATGGAGGACACCCTCCGCAACAACGTCCACACCACCCGGCTGCTCGTCTCCCTCTTCGAGGCCCGCATGGCGCCGGAGCGCCAGCGCGCCGGCACCGAGCTGATCGACGGGCTCCTGGAGGAGCTGGACGGCGCCCTCGACCAGGTCGCCTCCCTCGACGAGGACCGCATCCTGCGCTCCTTCCTCACCGTCATCAAGGCGACGCTGCGGACCAACTTCTTCCAGAAGGCGGCGGACGGGAAGCGGCACCCGTACGTGTCGATGAAGTTCGACCCGCAGGCCATCCCCGACCTGCCGGCGCCGCGCCCGGCCTTCGAGATCTGGGTGTACTCGCCGCGCGTCGAGGGCGTCCACCTGCGCTTCGGCAAGGTCGCCCGAGGCGGCCTGCGCTGGTCCGACCGCCGCGAGGACTTCCGTACCGAGATCCTCGGCCTGGTCAAGGCGCAGATGGTGAAGAACACGGTCATCGTGCCGGTCGGCGCCAAGGGCGGTTTCGTCGCCAAGCAGCTCCCGGACCCGTCGCTCGACCGTGACGCGTGGATGGCCGAGGGCATCGCCTCGTACAAGACCTTCATCTCGGCGCTCCTCGACATCACCGACAACCTGGTCGCCGGCGAGGTCGTGCCCCCGGTCGACGTGGTCCGCCACGACGAGGACGACACCTACCTGGTCGTCGCCGCCGACAAGGGCACCGCGACCTTCTCCGACATCGCCAACGGCGTCGCGGAGTCGTACGGCTTCTGGCTGGGCGACGCCTTCGCCTCCGGCGGCTCGGCCGGCTACGACCACAAGGGCATGGGCATCACCGCCCGCGGTGCCTGGGAGTCGGTCAAGCGGCACTTCCGCGAGCTGGGCCACGACACCCAGACCCAGGACTTCACCGTCGTCGGCGTCGGCGACATGTCCGGCGACGTCTTCGGCAACGGCATGCTGCTCTCCGAGCACATCCGGCTCGTCGCGGCCTTCGACCACCGCCACATCTTCATCGACCCGAACCCGGACGCGGCCACCTCGTACGCCGAGCGCCGCCGTCTGTTCGAGCTGCCCCGCTCGTCCTGGGCCGACTACAACACCGAGCTGCTCTCGGCCGGCGGCGGCATCCACCCGCGTACCGCCAAGTCGATCCCGGTCAACGCGCAGATGCGGGCCGCCCTCGGCATCGAGGCCGGCGTCACCAAGCTGACCCCGGCCGAGCTGATGAAGGCGATCCTGCAGTCGCCCGTCGACCTGCTGTGGAACGGCGGCATCGGCACGTACGTGAAGTCCTCCGCCGAGTCCAACGCGGACGTCGGCGACAAGGCCAACGACGCCATCCGGGTCGACGGCCAGGACGTCCGCGCCAAGGTCATCGGCGAGGGCGGCAACCTCGGCGCGACCCAGCTGGGCCGCATCGAGTTCGCCCGCTCCGGCGGACCCGAGGGCGCGGGCGGCAAGGTCAACACCGACGCCATCGACAACAGCGCCGGCGTGGACACCTCCGACCACGAGGTCAACATCAAGATCCTGCTCAACGGTCTGGTCGCCGAGGGCGACATGACCGTCAAGCAGCGCAACAAGATCCTCGCCGAGATGACGGACGAGGTCGGCGCGCTCGTGCTGCGCAACAACTACGCGCAGAACACGGCCCTGGCCAACGCCGTCGCCCAGTCGCCGTCCCTGCTCCACGCCCACCAGCGCTTCATGCGCCGCCTGGGCCGCGACGGGGCGCTCGACCGCTCGCTGGAGTTCCTGCCCAACGACCGGCAGATCCGCGAGCTGCTCAACAGCGGCCGCGGCCTGAGCCAGCCGGAGCTCGCCGTCCTCCTCGCGTACACCAAGATCACGGTGGCCGACGAGCTGATCGGCACGGACCTGCCCGACGACCCGTACCTGCGCGGGCTGCTCCACGCGTACTTCCCGACGCAGCTGCGCGAGAAGTTCACCGAGGCCGTCGACACCCACCCGCTGCGCCGGGAGATCGTCACCACGGTCCTGGTCAACGACACCGTCAACACCGGTGGCTCGACCTTCCTGCACCGCCTCCGCGAGGAGTCCGGCGCGTCGATCGAGGAGATCGTCCGCGCGCAGACCGCGGCCCGCGTGATCTTCCGCCTGGGCGAGGTCTGGGACGCCGTCGAGTCCCTCGACAACAGGGTCGCGGCCGAGTTCCAGACCCGGATGCGGCTGCACTCGCGCCGTCTGGTCGAGCGCGGCACCCGCTGGCTGCTCAACAACCGGCCGCAGCCGCTCCAGATCGGCGAGACCATCGAGTTCTTCGCGGACCGGGTCGAGCAGGTCTGGGAGAAGCTGCCGCAGCTGCTGCGCGGCGCGGACCTGGAGTGGTACCAGTCGATCCTGGAGGAGCTGACCGGCGTCGGCGTCCCGGAGGAGCTGGCGCTGCGCGTGGCCGGGTTCTCCTCCGCCTTCCCGACGCTCGACATCGTCGCGATCGCGGACCGCACCGGCAAGGACCCGCTGGCGGTCGCCGAGGTCTACTACGACCTGGCCGACCGGCTGCGGATCACCGACCTGATGGACCGGATCATCGAGCTGCCGCGTGCCGACCGCTGGCAGTCGATGGCCCGTGCCTCCATCCGCGAGGACCTCTTCGCCGCGCACGCCGCGCTCACCTCGGACGTCCTCGCGGCCGGTAACGGCACCTCCACGCCGGAGCAGCGCTTCAAGGCGTGGGAGGAGGACAACGCGGCGATCCTGGGCCGGGCGCGCACGACCCTGGAGGAGATCCAGGGCTCGGACGACTTCGACCTGGCGAACCTGTCGGTCGCCATGCGGACCATGCGCTCGCTGCTCCGTGCGCACAGCTGATCCGTCCTACGGACAAGGGGCGCCCCCGCCGGTACGAACCGGCGGGGGCGCCCCCTTGTCTCGCGGGGTGGCCCCGGAGGTCTGTCACGAGGTGACCGTGCACGTCCACAGGCGGCGCGCGGCGAGCACCGCCGCGGCGAGGAGCAGCGCGTTGCGCAGCGCCATCACGGTGAGGCCCTGCCAGGTGCCGGCGACGACGTCCAGGTAGAGCACCGGGTACGCGAGGGAGCTGAGGGCCGCGGCCGGCAGGAGAAGCAGGGCGACCGGGCGCATGACCGTGCGGCGGGAGGTGAGGCAGACGGCGGCCAGGCCGAGCAGCCAGATCATGTACTGGGGGCTGATCACCCGGCTGGTGACGGTGAACAGCAGGACGGCCGCGAGGGCCGCGTCGTACGGGGTGGCCTCGGTCCAGCGGCCGGCCCTGATCCGCCAGAACAGCAGCCAGATGAAGGCGGCGGCGGTCAGGAACAGCGCCAGGTGGCCGACGGTGGAGACGTACGGGCCGACGTACTCGAAGGCGCCGTAGCGGAACTGGGTGGTGCCCGGCCAGATGCCGGCCGCCCTGGCGAGGGCGAGCCCGGTGCCGCCGAGCGACTCGATCTGGACGCCGCGGTGGCCCTGCTGGCGCAGGAAGCCGAGGGGCTCGGCGAAGAGCAGGGCGAGGACGGCCAGCAGGCTCACGGCGCTGACCGCCGCGGCGGTCCAGGCCTCGCGGGTGGTGCGGCCGCGCGGGGTGCCGATCAGGGCGAGCGCGGGCCAGACCTTGACCATGGCGCCGATGCCGGCGAGCACGCCGCCGATCCGGTGGGCGGTGGCGGAGCGGGAGCCGAGGGCGAGCAGCGAGAGGACGGCGAGGGCGGTGGTCTGCACGTCGTAGCGGGCGAGCGGGATGTGCAGGAGCAGCGGCAGGCCGAGGGCCCAGTACCAGGCGCCGTGGGTGAGCCGGGCGCTGTCGGCGCGGGCGAGCGCGGCGGTGACCGCGGCGTCGGCGAGCAGGGCGAGGAGGACGAAGGCCTGGAAGTAGGTGAGCCAGGGCAGGGCGCCCGGCGACATGATGACCAGGCCCGCGCCGGGCGGGTACTGCCAGGTGACGTCGCCGGGCGGGAAGGTGCCGTCGGCGAACTGGCCGTACCAGTGCCGGTAGAGCCCGTACACCTCGCTGGCGACGCCGCCGATGCCGAGGCCGTCGCGGACCAGGAGCAGCAGCATCCCGGCACGGGTGAGCACCCAGACGGCGGCGAGGGCGAGCAGCGGCCCGCTGCCGACGGTCACGAAGGTGGCGGAGGTGAAGGTCTCCGACTCGAAGGGCGAGCGGGTGAGGGCCGGCGGCGGCGACTCGGCACGGGCGGCGCCCGGTGGCGCCGGCTCGGCACCGGCGAGGGCGGCTCCGTCCGGGGGCGGGCCGGTGGTGCGGATGGGGTCGGGCGAGGGCGGATCGGTCGTCACTCCACCGCACTGTAGTCCGCTATGTACCCTTTGTTGCGGTCTTGGCGGCCGTTCCGGTGACGTGGCCCGTGAAGCGTTCGTACGCCGCCACCACCTCGTCCGCCGGGCCGTCCATCCGCAGCGTGCCGGCCTCCAGCCACAGCGCCCGGTCGCAGGTCTCGGTGATGGTCGAGTTCGAGTGGCTGACCAGGAAGACCGTGCCCGCCTCGGCGCGCAGCTCGTCGATCCGCCGCCGGCTCCGACGGCGGAAGGGCGCGTCGCCGGTGGCCAGGGCCTCGTCGATGAGCAGGACGTCATGGCTGCGGGCGGCGGCGATGGAGAACCGCAACCGGGCGCCCATGCCGGAGGAGTAGGTGCGCATCGGGCGCGAGATGGCGTGCTCGTCCTTGTCGTTGATGCCGGAGAACTCGACGATGCCGGCGTAGCGGGCGGTGATCTCCCTTCGGCTCATGCCCATCGCGAGCCCGCCCAGGATGACGTTCCGCTCGCCGGTCAGGTCGCCCATCAGGGCCGCGTTGACCCCGAGCAGGGCCGGGCGGCCGCGGGTGTAGATCCGCCCCTCGCTGGTGGGCAGCAGGCCGGCGACGGCCTTGAGGAGGGTGGACTTGCCCGATCCGTTCGAACCGATCAGGCCGATCGCCTCGCCCCGGTACGCGGCGAAGCTGACGCCCCTGACCGCGTGGACGCTCCGGCTGCCGCCCCGCTCGGTGTAGGTGACGTGGACGCCGTCGGCGACGACGGTGGGTTCACGGTCGTCGGGATCGTGGGGGCCCCGGGGGCCCGGGTTCGTGCGTGCGTGTTCAGCCACGGCCGTAGGTCTCCTCCGCCTTCCAGAAGTAGATGAAGCCGCCGGCGAAGGCGAGCAGCGCCCAGCCGGTGGCGAGCTCCCACACGTGCGGCGGGAGCCGGTCGCCGGTGAAGCTCTCGACGAGCGCGAAGCGCATCAGGTCGATGTAGACGGCGGCGGGGTTGGCCTGCAGCGCCAGGACCACCGCGTGCGGCAGGTCGCGGTCCTGGGTGAGGTGGGCGATGGACCACATGACCCCGGAGGCGTACATCCAGGTGCGCAGCACGAACGGCATCAGCTGCGAGATGTCCGGCGTACGGGCCGCCAGCCGGGCCATCGCCAGCGCGAGACCGGTGCTGAACAGGGTCTGCAGCAGCAGCGCGGGGACCGCCAGGAGCCAGCTCGGCCGCGGGAACTCGCCGAAGCAGAAGAGGATCACGACCAGCGCGCCGAGCGAGAAGACCAGCTGCTGGAGCTGCTGGAGCGCGAGCGCGATCGGGAGGCTCGCGCGCGGGAAGTGCAGGGCGCGGACCAGGCCCAGGTTGCCGCTGACGGCGCGGGTGCCGGTCATGATCGTCTGCGAGGTGAAGGTCCACACGAAGACGCCGGTGATCAGGAACGGGACGTAGTCCGGGACTCCCCGCTGCACGTCCATGAGGACGCCGAAGATCACGTAGTAGACGGCCGCGTTGAGCAGCGGCGTCATCACCTGCCAGATCTGACCGAGCCGCGCCCGGCTGTACTGTGCCGTCAGCTTGGCCGTGGCGAACGCGGTGATGAAGTCCCGCCGGGACCACAGCTGCCGCGCGTACGCGGGGAGCGAGGGGCGCGCGCCGGTCACGGTGAGCCCGTGGCGCAGGGCGAGGGCGCGCAGCTCCTCGGAGGAGGGCGGGGCCGGGGCGGCGGGGTCGGTGGCGGCGGGGGTGTGGGGGTGCCCGGGGGTGGAGGTGCGGGCGTGGGCGGGGGTGGGGGTCTGGGTCGTCACTCGGGTCGCTTTCGATGGAACGGGTCCGTATCGTCGCTACGTGGAGGGTAGGACGCTTGCGCGACGGAACGCAACCGTTTCGTCGTGTCGTGGCCCGGCGCGTCACCGCTGGTTAAGATCCTGTGCATGACGACACCTGCCGGAAGCCCGGGAACCCCTCGCCGCGCCCCCGCGGGAGCCGCCGTGCTCCGGGAGGACGTCACCGAGGCCATCCGTGCCGCCGTCTTCGAGGAACTGGCCGCGGTGGGCTTCGCCCGGATGTCCATCGAAGGCATCGCCCGCCGCGCCGGGGTCGGCAAGACCGCCGTCTACCGGCGCTGGAAGTCCAAGCTGTCGCTGGTCCTCGACCTCGTCGGCGCCCTCGCCGTCCAGGGCCTGCCCACCCCGGCCACCGGTTCCCTGCGCGGCGACGTCCGCGCGCTCCTGGAGGTCGCCGCCCACGCCCTGCGCCACCCGGTGGCCTCGCAGGTCATCCCGGACCTGCTCGTCGAGGCCGCCCGGCACCCCGAGATCGCCGACACCCTGAAGGCCGCCCTGCTCGACCCGCAGCAGGGCGTCGTCGCCCAGGTCGTCCGCGCCGCCGTCGGGCGCGGCGAACTGCCCGAGGGCGCCGACCCCGACCGGGCCCTGGACCTCGTCGTCGGCCCGCTCTACTGGCGGCTCGTGGTGGTGCGCACCGAGCTGCCGGAGGACTACCTCGACGACCTGGCGCGCTCGGCGGTCGCCGCGCTCAAGGCGTAGGCCGTCCCGGGGGCGGTCGCCGCGCTCACCGCCTGGGTCGGCTCAGGCGGTGAGTCGCCGCGCCCAGCCCACGGGTCGACCCAGCCGGCGATCGCCGCGCCCACCGCCCGGGGCCCACGGGCGGCGGTCACTTCACCGCGCCCGCCATCACCCCGGACACGAACTGCCGCTGGAAGGCGAAGAAGACGAGCAGCGGGATCACCATCGACACGAACGCGCCCGGCGCGAGCACGTCGACGTTGTTGCCGAACTGCCGTACCTGCTGCTGGAGCGCCACCGTGACCGGCGGCGACTGGGCGTCCGCGAAGATCAGCGCCACCAGCATGTCGTTCCACACCCACAGGAACTGGAAGATGCCCAGCGAGGCCACCGCGGGGCCGCCCAGCGGCAGCACCACCCGGGTGAACAGCCGGATCTCGCCGGCCCCGTCGAGCCGCGCCGCCTCGAGGAGCTCGCGCGGGATCTCCGCGAAGAAGTTCCGCAGCAGGAAGATCGCGAACGGCAGGCCGAAGGCCGTGTGGAACAGCACCACGCCCAGCGTCGTCTCGAAGATCCCGACCGCGCCGAACAGCTTCGACACCGGCACGAGCGCCACCTGCACCGGCACCACGAGGAGCGCCACGACCAGCAGGAACCACCAGTCCCGGCCCGGGAAGTCCAGCCACGCGAAGGCGTAGCCGGCGAAGGCGCCGATCACGATCACCAGGAGCGTGGCCGGCACGGTGATCAGGACCGTGGAGACGAGGGAACCGGTGATCGCGTCGTTCGCGAGCAGATCGCGGTAGTTCTCCGTGGTCAGCTGCGCCGGCGCGGTGAAGACCTGCCACCAGCCGCTGGAGGCGATGTCGGAGGGCGAGCGCAGCGAGGACAGCAGCAGCCCGACCGTCGGCATCAGCCAGAACAACGCGACCAGGACGAGGAAGACGCGCACCGCGCCGGAGGCGGCCCGCGCGGCCAGGCGCGAGGCGGTCCCCGTGGTCGTGCGGGCGGCGGACCGCGAGGCGGTGCCCTCGGCCGCGCGTGAGGCGAAGGACGTCATCTGCGGTTCTCCCTTCGCATACGGCGGATGTTGACCGCCATCACCGGCAGGACGAGCAGCAGGAGCAGCACGGCGATCGCCGAACCCACGCCGAGGTCCGCGTCCGTGCCGAACGACGAGCGGTACAGCTGGAGCGCGAGCACGTTCGCGTCGTCCTGCGCCGAGCCCGGCGCGATGATGAAGACCAGGTCGAAGACCTTGAGGACGTTGATCATCAGGGTGACGAGGACGACGCCGAGGACCGGCGCGAGCAGCGGGACCGTGATCCGGCGGAACACCTGCCACTCGTTCGCGCCGTCGACCCGGGCCGCCTCCAGGACGTCACGCGGCAGGCCCGCGAGCCCGGCGGCGATCAGCACCATCGCGAACCCGGCCCACATCCACACGTAACTGCCGATGATCGCCGGGGTGACGAGGCTCGGACCGAGCCACGAGACACCGTTGTACTGCTCGCGGAAGTTGCTCGCGGGCAGCCGCAGCACCGCGCCGTCGGCGGCGGCCGGCAGCGTGAAGGTGCCGTCGGCGGCGGCCGTCGCCCGGGCCACCACCCGGCCCTCCTTCACGGCCTCGATGCGCAGCCCCTTGAGGCCGAGCTCCTTCGGGTCGACGGCGTTCGGCTTCCCGCCGCCGCCCCGGGTGAAGTCCAGCCACGCCGTGCCGGAGATCCCGCCGCCGTCGCCGGTGGCGGCCGGCGTGCGGGCCGGGCGGGCGTCCTCGGGCATCTGCGCCGGCGGCACGCCGATCAGCGGCAGAGCGACCGGCTCCCCGCCGCGCACCGGAGTCTTGGTGACGTACGCCCCGCCGCCCGCCGCCTCCAGCGGGTGCACCGGCAGCGGGCGGGCACGCGGGAAGCCGGACGACTCGGCGAAGGTGTCGTGCACCCCGACCCACACGGCGTTGGCCACGCCGCGGTCCGGGTCCTGCTCGTACACCAGCCGGAAGATGATCCCCGCGGCGAGCATCGAGATCGCCATCGGCATGAAGACGACCAGCTTGAACGCCGTCCCCCAGCGCACCCGTTCGGTGAGCACCGCGAAGACCAGCCCGAGGGCGGTCGCCACGGCCGGGGCGACCACCACCCAGACCAGGTTGTTGCGGACGGCGGTGCGGATCGTGTCGTCCGTGAACAGCGTGACGTAGTTGTCCAGGCCCGCGAAGGAGTCCCCGGACCGGTCGAAGAAGGAGCGCTGGACCGAGTACCCGATCGGATAGACGACGAGCGCACCGAGCAGGACGAGGGCGGGGAGCAGGAACGCCGCGGCCGTGACGGTCCTGCGCGTACGGGTGGAGCCCCGGGCGCCGGGGGCGCGGGCGGACCGGTGCGGCCGGCCCGGTCCGTCGCCGACGTCGGTACGGGTGGTGCTGCGGGCGCCGGCCACCGGTCAGCCCTTGTAGGCCTTGGCCGCCTCGGCCTCCAGCCTGGCCTGGGTGCCCGCCACGTCCTTGGGGTTCTTCAGGAAGTCCTGGAGCGCCTTCCACTCGCCCTTCCCGGGCGTCCCGCCGAACGACTGCGGCATCTGGTCCGACATGTCGAACCGGAAGGCGTCGCCCGCGCCGATCAGCGACGTGGCGATCTTCCGCTGGACCTCGTTCGGGTAGGCCGCCGGGTCGAGCGCCTTGTTGGGCGACAGGAAACCGCCCTCGGCCGCCCAGATCCGCGCCGCGTCGGGCGAGGCGAGGAAGGTCAGCAGGGCCTGCGCACCCTTGGTGTCCTTCAGCGCCACGGCCGCGTCGCCGCCGGTCACCACGGGCGGCTGGGCGCCGTCCCCGACGGCGGGGAACGGGAACACCTTCGCGTCCGTGCCGATCTTCGCGCCGGTCTCCGCGATGTTCACCGCCGAGAAGTCGCCCTCGAAGACCATCGCCGCCTTCGCCTGGTCGCCGCCCGTGAACGTCTGCGTGACGGAGACCGGGAACTCGGTCTGCAGCGCGCCGTTCGTGCCGCCCGCGAGGAGGCTCGGCTTGCCGAACAGTTCGGCGAGGGTGGTGAGCGCCCGGGCGACGGACGGGTCCGTCCACTTGAGGGTGTGCTTGGCCAGCTGGTCGTACTTCTCCGGGCCCGCCTGGGAGAGGTAGACGTTCTCGAACCAGTCGGTCAGCGTCCAGCCGTCCGCGCCGCCGACCGACACCGGCGTGACGCCCGAGGCGGAGATCGTCTCGGCGGTGGCGAGGAAGTCCTTCCAGGACTTCGGCTCGCTGGCGCCCGCGTTGTCGAACGCCGCCGTGTTGTACCAGACGAGGGACTTGTTGGCCGCCTTGAAGTAGACGCCGTACGACGTGCCGTCGACCGCGCCGAGGTCCTGCCAGCCCTTCGAGTAGTTCTTCGCCAGCTGGGCCTTCGCCTCCGGGCCGAGCGGCTTGAGCCACTTCTGCGCGGCGGCCTGCTGGATCGCGCCCACCTGCGGCAGCATCGCCACGTCCGGCGGCGAGCCGCCGGCGATCTTCGTGCCGAGGAAGTTCACGATCGGGTCCTGGGCGGGCACGAAGGTGACGGTCGCGCCCGTGCGCTTCTCGAACTCCTTCAGGACCTTGGTGAAGTTCGCCTGTTCGGGGCCCGTCCAGACGGCGGCGACCTCGATCTTCTCGCCCCTGAGGGAGGGCAGCGAAACGCCTGGCGCGCTGCCCGGCGCCGAGGTGCCGGGCGAGGTGCCCTTGCCTCCGCCGTCGTCGGTGCAGCCCGCGGCCGCGAGCACGGCGGCCGCCGCCACGACCCCGAGTCGAAGAGTTCTGCCGTTACGCATCCGAGCCCCGCCTCTCCCGCGTCTTCCGGTCCCGTGCGCTCAGGTCTACGCCGGGTGACCGGGGGCCGCAATACCGCCTTCCGTGTCAAGTGGGCATTCGTGATGCGCTCGTGACGTGGCGTCAAGTGGAGGTCGAGGGCAGGGCGAGGGCCGGACGAGGGCGGGGCCAGGGCTGGTCGAGGGCGGGCGGTGCCCTCGCTCGCCGGGCGATGCCGTCGCCGGCCGCCTCTGCCGGGCCGGGGAGCGGGGCCTCCGCCGGGGAGGCGGCGTGCGGACCGTCACCTCCCTGCTCCGGTTTCGGGCCCCTGCTCCGGTTTCGGACCCCTGCTCCGGCTCCGGGCCCCTGCCGCCGTCGTCGGGTGCGTGTACGTCTTCCGGTCCCGATGCGGTCGGGGCCCGGCCCGGTGGCTCAGGCGTGTGTGGGGGATACCAACGGCGGTATGGGCGTGGCCTCCACGGAGCGTGCGGCGCGGTCCAGGGCGCTGGCGAGCAGGGCCAGGTCCGTCGGGCCGTTGCCCAGCTCGCGGACCGGGCGGCGGGCCGGCGGGTCGCCCATCCGCTCCCACTCCAGCGGGACGACGGTCGGGCGCAGGGTCGCCGTGCGCGGGATGCGGCCGGTGACCCGGCCCGTCTGGAACGGCGTCACGCGGCCGTCCGGGTGGCCGAGGCGACCGCGGCCCGGCTGCGGCTCGTCCGGGCCGGGCGCGGCGGGCGGCGGCGCGTCGAGCACGATCCGCAGCCGGGCGCCGTGCGCCAGCTCCGTGTCCGCCGTGCGGTCCGGGCGCGCCGAGGCCGCGATCAGGTGCACCCCGAGCCGTGCTCCGTTCCGTGCGACCGCCTCGAGCGCGCGCACCACCGAACCGGCCGCCGGACGGCCCGGCGCGCCGAGCGCGGGCGCGACCAGCGCGTCGAAGTCGTCCACGAGCACGACCAGGCGCGGCAGCGCGCCCGCGCCCTCGGCCGCGGGGCCGCTGCGGACCGGGTCGGTCCTGCTGCTCGGCGTGTCGCCCAGGGTCCCGTCGGCGGTCAGGCGCAGGGTGCGGCTGCTGGGCCGGTCGCCGAGGAGGTCGGAGCCGGGCGGCGGCGTGCGGTACGCGGTGGTGTCGGCCTGCTGGTCGTACACCTCGCGCGTGCGCGGGGTCCGGCCGCTCGCCGTGTCGCCGAGCGGGAGCGCGCCGGTGCGCTGGGTGCGGCTGCTGGGCGTGTCGCCGACCGCGCCGTCCGGCGCCACGCGCAGGGTGCGGCCGCTGGCACGGTCGCCGAGCAGGTCGGAGCCGGGGGGAGGGGTCCGCTCGCCGGTGGGGCGCGTTCCGCTGCCGGCGCGGTCACCGAGGAGGTCCGAGCCCGGGGGCGGCGTGCGGTCGCCCGCCTGGCCCGGGCCGGTGCCGCCGGCCGTGTCCGTCAGGTCCGTCGCCGCGCGGGCGTCCGGGATGCGGGCGGAGGCGCGGGCGCCGGTCGGTACGGACTCGGCCGGGCTCGCGGAGCGCTGGCCGATCAGCCGGGCCGAGCGGCGGTCGGCGAAGTGGGTGTCGCCGAGGAGCTCGGCGCGGCGCTTCAGCTCTGCGCCCAGGGCCTGGGCGAACTCCCGCATCCGCACCGGGTCCGAGGCGACCAGGTGCTCGGTCGCGTGCGGCAGCTCCGTACAGGCCGCGAGGCCCTCGCCGCGCTCGCCGCCCGCGCCGTCGACCAGGAGCAGGCCGAGCCGGTCGGGGCGGGCCCCGGCGGCCAGCGAGGCGGCGATCGAGCGCAGCAGCTCCGTACGGCCGCTGCCCGCCGGGCCCTCGATGAGCAGGTGCGGGCCTTCCTGCGTGAGGTCCACGGCGACCGGGCCGCGCGGGCCGGCGCCCAGGACCGCGGTGCCGTCCGCGGCGGAGGCCCAGCGCGCCATCAGGGACGCGGGAGTGGCCCGGGCCAGGCCCAGCTCGTCCAGGAGCCGGGCGGACGGCGGCAGCGCGGCGGCCGTGCGGCCCTGCCCGCTGCCTCCCGCCGTCTCCGTACGCAGCGGGGCCAGGGCGCGGCCGAAGCGCTCCGCCCAGGCGACGGACACGGCGTCGACGACGCCGACCGTGCCGTGCCCGGCGGCCCGGCCGCCGGCCGTCCGCAGCAGCCGCAGCGCGGTCGCCACGTCGCCGCTGAGCAGCGCCGCCGCCCCGCACTCGCGGAAGGCGAGGGAGGCCGCGCAGGCCGACTCGTAGGTCGCGGCGACGGGGGAGGACGGTGAGGCGGCGGGCGCCTCGGCGAGGCACAGCAGGTGGATGCCGGAGGCGGGACCGGCCCCGGCGAGCCGGGCCGCCGTCTCGCGCAGCGCGGCGGTGCCCGGGTCGCCGTCGAGGACGACCACGGTCGCGGGTCCCTCGTGGCGCGCGGCGGCCTCGGTGACGGCCGCCCGGTCGGCGCTGGGCCAGCCGGGGCCGAGCGGGCCGTCGTCCAGGCGCCGGGTGAGCTCGGTGAACCGCGCCTGGGCCTGGTCCCGGTCGTAGGCGAGGAGCAGCCGGCAGTCCTGGCCGTGCGCGGGCCGGGTGTGCGGGAGCCAGCCGAGCCAGGCCCAGGCCCGGCGCCGCTCGTCGAGCGGCCGGTTCCGGTCGGCGCTGACCAGGACGATCTCCAGGTCGCCGGGGGCGTGCAGGGCGGCGAGCTGGGCCACCACGGAGCGGGCCAGTCCGGCGAGCCGCGGCGCGGGTCCGGCGAGGCCGAGCGAGCCCACCTCGCGCAGCCCCACGGTGACGGGCACCCCGGACAGCTCGGCGCGGTCCGTCGTGCCCAGCCGGACCACCAGGGCCTCGGGGTGGCCGGGGTCCCGCTCCCACAGGCGCGGGCCGGGGCCGAGGGCGGTGAGCAGCACGGCGGCGGGATCGGGCCAGGTGTCGGGCGGGGTGCCGGGGCCGCCGCCGGGCGGGGAACCGGGGCGGGCGCCGGTGAACGCGGCTACGGGAGCCACGCCGTACTCGCCGTCCCGGGCGTCGTCCCGGCCGCCCGCGAGCCGCCGGGCCCAGGCGCCGAGTCCGCGCCGCCGGGTCTGCCGGGTCCTGCTGTGGGACTCGATCTCGCCCTCGGGTTCGGCGGGCTCCTCCGCGCGGGCGTGCCCGTGCCCGGCGTCGGGGCCGGTGGCCTGACCGTCGGTCCGGCCGGGCTCCTGCTCCTGCCCGTACGACCTGCCCTGGCCGTGGGTGGCGTCCTGGGAGCCCGCTCCGGCCTCCCCGCCGTGCGGCGGGGGGTACGCGGCGGGGACCGGGCCCGGCCCGGCCGGGGCGGCGGTGCCACGGGCGGCGTCCTCGCTGAGGGTCACCCGCAGGTGGCCCTCCCCGTCCGCCGCGGTCGTGAGGGCCGTCTCCGGGCAGCCCTGGCCGCCCTGGCCGGTCAGGCGCAGGGCCGACTCGCCGACCCGCAGCGTGCCGCCGGGCGGGAACCGGACGGGGCGCGCGCCGACCGCGGCTCCGTCGAGCGTCGTGCCGTTCGTGGAGCCCTCGTCGGTGACCGTGACCCGGCCGTCCGGGCCGACCGTCACCGTGCAGTGGGCGCGGGAGACGTCCGGGTCGTCGAGCGGCACGTCCGCGTCCACAGAACGGCCGATTCTGATCGCTCCGCCGTGCAGCAGATGGACACCGCCGGCGTCCGGTCCCGCCACCACGTGGAGCCGGGCCGGGGCGCCCTCTCCTATGGCGTCGTCCGGGCCGGGAACCTGGAGGGAGAGCACGGCCCCGTCGACCAGCGGCGGCTCGCCGAGCAGACAGCGGCGGCTGTCGAGCCGCTCCCCGCCCGCGTACAGCACGGTGGTCCCGGAGGAGGAGGTGTCGGGGCCGGAGACGGCCGCGGCGAGCGAGGAGGCCACGGCGGCCAGCTCGGTCCCCGCGGGCGCGGTGACGAGCACGTCGCAGGCGCGCCCGGCGCCGTGGCCGGCGTGCGGCGCGAGGACGGTCAGCCGGATCTGCATCGCCGTCAGCGGTCCCTTCTGCGCGGCGCACCGGGCAGGGGACCGGACCACTCGCTCCCCCCCACCCGGCGCGGACGCGTCGTCCGGTACAGGTCGGCACGGCGCGGGGCTCCCGACCCCGACACGACGTGCTGCAGGCATCCTCGCACCTGCCACTGACAACCCGCCCCCGGGTCGCCCAGAAGTGATCTTGTTCGGTCGCGCATGGACGCTATTTCGCCTGGTTGCGTACGTCTCGCCGCTCTTCCCGCAACCTGCGCCGCGCGCCGGGCGTCTCTTTTCCGGACACGTACGGCGTCGGAACCGGCCATCTCGCGGACGGTCGGTGACCCGTTCGGCGGCACTAAAGTGGGTCGGACACCCGGACGGGTCACAGAACACACAGGGACCCCGGGGAGACTTCGACGCACCACCCCGGGACCTCAGGTCCCGGGACCCCAGGACCACGATCAGCAGGGAGCGCGTGACGTGCGGCCTATCGGCAGCAAGTACCTGCTCGAGGAGCCGCTCGGCCGCGGCGCCACGGGCACCGTCTGGCGAGCCCGCCAGCGGGAGACGGCCGGCGCCGAGGCGGCCGTGCCGGGCCAGCCCGGCGAGACCGTCGCGATCAAGGTCCTCAAGGAGGAGCTGGCCAACGACGCGGACATCGTCATGCGCTTCCTGCGCGAGCGGTCCGTGCTGCTCCGGCTCACCCACCCCAACATCGTGCGCACCCGCGACCTGGTCGTGGAGGGCGACGTCCTCGCGCTCGTCATGGACCTCGTCGAGGGCCCCGACCTGCACCGCTACATCCGCGAGAACGGCCCGCTCACGCCGGTCGCCGCCGCCCTGCTCACCGCGCAGATCGCCGACGCGCTCGCCGCCAGCCACGCCGACGGCGTCGTCCACCGCGACCTCAAGCCCGCCAACGTGCTTCTCGCCGAGCGGGACGGCGCCATGTTCCCGATGCTGACCGACTTCGGCATCGCGCGCCTCGCCGACTCCCCCGGCCTGACCCGCACCCACGAGTTCGTCGGCACGCCCGCCTACGTCGCTCCCGAGTCCGCCGAGGGCCGCCCGCAGACCTCCGCCGTCGACATCTACGGCGCCGGCATCCTGCTGTACGAGCTGGTCACCGGCCGCCCGCCGTTCGCCGGCGGGACGGCCCTGGAGGTCTTGCACCGCCACCTGAGCGAGGAGCCGCGCCGCCCCTCGACCGTCCCCGGCCCGCTG
Source organism: Streptomyces sp. NPDC012637 (assembly GCF_042954805.1). Classification (NCBI taxonomy): domain Bacteria; kingdom Bacillati; phylum Actinomycetota; class Actinomycetes; order Kitasatosporales; family Streptomycetaceae; genus Streptomyces; species Streptomyces sp. NPDC012637. The sequence continues at coordinate 488,944 of NZ_JBIBDS010000008.1, read as the reverse complement.
TGGACGGTGATAGAGCGCTGCCTCAGCAAGAACCCGGACCGGCGGCCCAGCGCCGAGAACCTGGCCCGCGGCCTGCGCACGGTCGCCGCCGGCATCGGCGTGCACGCGACGCCGGCCCAGATCGAGGCCGCGGACGGCGTCGGCGCGCTGCTCGCGCCCGACCCGGCCCCCGCGCCGGTCCCGGAGACCCCGGGCGTCGACCCGGCCGGCGCCACCCAGGTGCTGCCCAGCGGCTCGGCCGGCCCGGCGGGCGCCCCGCAGCCGCCGCACTACGACCCGGCGGCGCCGACCAGCGTGATGCCGACCAGCGGACCCGCCGGCGGCCCGACGGACGCCGCCGACCCGACCGCCGTCATGCCGCCCGTACCGCAGGACGCGCAGGGCGAGCAGCCGCACCCCTGGCAGACCCAGCTGGGTGCCCTGCGCGACCGCAACGAGCAGACGCAGGTGCAGTACCTCGACCCGAGCGAGGACCCGCTGCGCCGCCGTCCGCAGCGACGCCCGCAGCCGCCGCAGGGCCAGCCGCAGCAGGGCTACGGGCAGGGTTACGGGCAGCAGCAGCCGCCGCAGTACCGGCAGCAGCAGCGTCCGCCGCAGGCGCCCCAGCCGTACCAGCAGGCCCCGCAGCCCCAGCCGTACGCCCCGCAGCCTCCCCAGCGGCAGCAGTACGCGCCCCAGCCGCCCCAGCAGCAGTACGCGCCGCCGCAGCCGCCGCCCCAGGCGCCCGCCCCGGCGCCGCGCGAGCCGCGCCCGCCGCGCCAGCGCAGCGCCAACCCGATGCGCATCCCGGGCCTCGGCTGCCTCAAGGGCTGCCTGTTCACGATCCTGCTGTTCGTGGTCGCGGGCTGGCTGATCTGGGAGCTCACGCCGCTCCAGGACTGGGTCGCCCAGGGCAAGGGCTACTGGGAGACCATCGGCGACGCGATCAGCTCGTTCACCGACTGGATCTCCTCGCTCGGCGACAGCGCGGGCGGCACCGGCGGAAGCGGTGCTACCGGCGGTACGGGGCAGTGACGGGCCGCTAGGACCCGTCCGGCGGCAGGCCACGACGTCGATTTGTCGACTTCCGAGGGGTGATTTCCCCTCGGAAGTGCCGGTCGACGCCTTCGGACGCGTAACTTTGAGCCGAACCGCAGCCGCTGAGGGAGCAGTCTTGGCACGGAATATCGGCAGCCGCTACACGGCCCACCAGATCCTCGGGCGGGGCAGCGCCGGCACGGTGTGGCTCGGCGAGGGCCCCGAGGGCCCCGTCGCCATCAAGCTGCTGCGCGAGGACCTCGCCTCCGACCAGGAACTCGTCGGACGCTTCGTCCGGGAGCGCACCGCGCTGCTCGGGCTCGACCACCCGCACGTCGTCTCCGTCCGCGACCTCGTCGTCGACGGCAACGACCTCGCGCTCGTCATGGACCTGGTCCGGGGCACCGACCTGCGCACCCGCCTCGACCGCGAGCGCCGGCTCGCGCCCGAGGCCGCCGTCGCGATCATCGCCGACGTCGCCGACGGTCTGGCCGCCGCCCACAAGGCCGGCGTCGTCCACCGCGACGTCAAGCCCGAGAACATCCTGCTCGACATGGAGGGCCCCCTCGGCCCCGGCGGCGCCCACCCCGCCCTGCTCACCGACTTCGGCGTCGCCAAGCTCATCGACACCCCCGGCCGCACCAAGGCCACCCGGATCATCGGCACCCCCGACTACCTCGCGCCCGAGATCGTCGAGGGCCTGCCGCCCCGCGCCGCCGTCGACATCTACGCCCTCGCCACGGTCCTGTACGAGCTGCTCGCCGGGTTCACGCCGTTCGGCGGCGGCCACCCCGGCGCCGTCCTGCGCCGCCACGTCACCGAGACCGTCGTCCCGCTGCCCGGCATCCCCGAGGAGCTGTGGCAGCTGATCGTCCAGTGCCTGGCCAAGGCCCCCGCCTCCCGGCTGCGCGCCTCGGAGCTCGCGAGCCGGCTGCGCGACGTGCTGCCCATGCTCAAGGGCATCCCGCCGCTCGACGTCGACGAGCCGGACGCGGACCCGGCGGCCGAGCCCGGCTTCGAGGAGGACCCGTACGCGACGGGCGGCGCGGGTGCGGGAGCCGCGGGGGCCGGCGAGGCCGCCCCGCGCCGGGCGGCCGTGCCGCTCGTCCCCGGCGCCTCGACCGACTCCAACCGGGACACCCACACCTCCATGCGGGTCCCCGGCCCCGACGAGCTCTCCGGCGGGCCCCTCGGCACCGCGCGCGCCCCGCGCCCGGCAGGTGCCCGGCGGCCCGGCTCGGCGCGCCACAAGGCCGACGCGGTCCGCAAGCGCCGGATCACGCTCACCGTCACCGCGGTCGTGATCGCGGGCGCGCTGGGCGTCGGCGGCTACGTGGCGGCCTCGGGCGGCGAGGAGCCCCCGCCGCAGGACTCCAAGCAGTCCCAGCAGCCCTAGCCCGTCTCTTCCGGATCTTGGCCGGGTCCGCGGCGTGGCCGGCCCTGATCCGGAAGAAGCGGGCCGGCGGGCGCCTCGCGGGGCCCGACGACCGCAGGGGAGTCCTGGTCCCGGCGCGGAGCCGTTACGCTGGACGCGTGGCAGTCGTCGATGTATCCGAAGAGCTGAAGTCCCTCTCCTCGACCATGGGGTCGATCGAGGCCGTACTGGACCTCGACAAGTTGAGGGCAGACATCGCCGTGCTCGAAGAGCAGGCCGCGGCCCCGTCCCTGTGGGACGACCCGGAAGCGGCGCAGAAGATCACCAGCAAGCTTTCGCACCTCCAGGCCGAGGTGCGCAAGGCCGAGGCACTGCGCGGCCGCATCGACGACCTCGCGGTCCTCTTCGAGCTGGCCGAGGAGATGGACGACCCGGACACCCGGGCCGAGGCCGAGACCGAGCTCGTCGCCGTCCGCAAGGCGCTCGACGAGATGGAGGTCCGCACCCTCCTCTCCGGCGAGTACGACGAGCGCGAGGCCCTGGTCAACATCCGGGCCGAGGCCGGCGGCGTGGACGCCTCCGACTTCGCCGAGCGCCTCCAGCGCATGTACCTGCGCTGGGCCGAGCGCCACGGTTACTCGACGGAGGTCTACGAGACCTCGTACGCGGAAGAGGCCGGCATCAAGTCGACCACCTTCGTGGTCAAGGCCCCGTACGCCTACGGCACCCTCTCCGTCGAGCAGGGCACCCACCGCCTGGTCCGCATCTCGCCCTTCGACAACCAGGGTCGCCGCCAGACCTCCTTCGCGGGCGTCGAGATCCTCCCGGTCGTCGAGCAGTCCGACCACGTCGACATCGACGAGTCGGACCTGCGCGTCGACGTCTACCGCGCCTCGGGCCCCGGCGGCCAGGGCGTCAACACGACCGACTCGGCCGTGCGCATCACGCACATCCCGACCGGCATCGTGGTCTCCTGCCAGAACGAGCGCTCGCAGATCCAGAACAAGGCGAGCGCCATGAACGTCCTCCAGGCGAAGCTCCTCGAGCGCCAGCGCCAGGAGGAGCGGGCCAGGATGGACGCCCTGAAGGGCGACGGCGGCAGCTCCTGGGGCAACCAGATGCGCTCGTACGTCCTCCACCCGTACCAGATGGTCAAGGACCTGCGTACGGAGTTCGAGGTCGGCAACCCGCAGTCCGTCCTGGACGGCGAGATCGACGGCTTCCTCGAGGCCGGCATCCGCTGGCGGAAGCAGCAGGAACAGGTGCAGTAGCGCCCTCCGACTTCTCAGGCGGCGGGCCTCACTCGTGACGACACGAGTGAGGCCCGCCGCCTTTCGGTCTCACAGGGGATGATCGTCGGGAAGAACCCGGAACGCCTTGTGCCGACCCAGCGGGCGCAGGGCGCGGAAGTCGCGACGGTCGAGGGTGAGGATCGCGTCTGTGTCGTAGTCGGCAGCGAGCGCGACGTTCACGGCATCGGCGAGACCGAGATCCAGCCCCGCGTAACGCGCCCGCAGGGACTGCCCGGCCCCCAGGTGATCCTTGGTGACCTCCGGAACGATGACGCGCCCGCGTCTCATCCAGTGCCGGATGTCGTCGATCGCGCTGATCGCCGCTTCCCGGCCGAGCTCACGAGTCGCCACATGGTCGAGCTCCGCGAGCAGCAGGGGGGACATGACCAGGAGCCCCGCCGCCATGATCGCCTCACGGTCGTTGCCCGGGCTGCGTCGTGTGCCCGGTGTCCAACGCAGGGTTGTCCAGGAAGCGCAGGCGCTCGGACGCGGGTGTGTGCCTGCGGACGGGAGTGGCCTTCAGCCGAGCGTGTGGGTTGCTCGGTCGGCTGATTCGCGGGCGCAAGCGCCATGTTGACGCTTCTGGCGCTTTGTCGACATGGGAACTGGCGCGGTGAGAGCGGGAGTTCCGGGTTTACGTCACAGTTGCATCCCCGCATGGCGGGCACAAGGTGATCTTTCGGGCATCGCACGCGCAACGACCTTGACTCGCCATCGGAAACTCGGAAGGGTGGCATGCGGCATGCGTGTTTCTGGGGCGCGTGCGAACGGGGGCGGGTCCAGTACGTGTGACACCCCCTGTGTCCGGAGCCCCGCGCGCGGCTCTACAGACGATTTCAGCTACTGGGGGTAGCAGCCAGATGACCAAGAAGACGCGGGTCCGCGTCGCGCGGATAGCTGCCGGTGCCGTGATCGCGGCCGGCGCGTCGCTGACCGTCGCGGGTGCCGCTCAGGCCGTGGGCGGCGTCGAGGCCGACATCACGGTGACGAACCAGGGCGTCGACGCGGGCCTCGGCATCAACGAGGACGGCGGCGCCGAGAACGGTGGCACCGGCCCCGGCGGTGTCGACGCCGGCACGTCCACGGGTACGTCGACGGGCACCTCGTCCGGTACGTCCACGGGCACCTCGACGGGTACGTCCACCGGCACCTCGACCGGCACGTCCACGGGCACGTCCACCGGTACGTCCGACGGCGGTACGTCCACGGGCACCTCGACGGGTACGTCCACCGGCACGTCCACCGGCACCTCGTCCGGTACGTCCACGGGCACGTCCACCGGTACGTCCGACGGCGGTACGTCCACGGGCACCTCGACGGGTACGTCCACGGGCACGTCGACGGGGACCTCGTCCGGTACGTCCACGGGCACCTCGTCCGGCACGTCCACGGGCACCTCGACGGGTACGTCCACCGGCACGTCCACCGGCACCTCGTCCGGCACCGGCAACAACGGCGGCACCGGTAACAACGGTGGCACCGGCGACAACGGTGGCAACAACGGTGGATCCTCCACCGACGGCGGGTCCTCCACCGACGGTGGTTCCTCCACCGACGGCGGCGCCGGCACCTGCACCGTCGACCTCGACGGGGCCGAGTGCGCGGACAACAACCCGGGCACCAACAACGCCGGCTCGCAGCCCGTCGAGCAGGGCAAGGCCAAGGAGGAGCTGGCCGAGACCGGCGCCGCCGAGACCTCGTTCCTGATCATCGGCGCCGCCACCATGATCGCCGGCGGCGTCGGCTTCCGCTTCCTGCCGCGCCTCGTCGGCGGGCGGACCGCCGCCTGAGGCCGTAAGGCCTGAGGCGCGCACGGCGCGCGCGAAAGGGCCGGAGGTGCTTCCCGCACCTCCGGCCCTTCCGTACGCCTTTCAGGGGCCCCTGCGCGCTCCTACGCGCCCTGCACAACCGCCAGCAGTGCCATCGCCGCCACCAGAGCGATCACCAGGGTCAGCAGCATCGCCGGGGTCAGGCCCGGGGACTGGGGCAGTCGCTCGCGGTTCGCGCGGCAGACGGGGCAGCGGCCCTCCGCGACGGGGGCCGCGCAGTTGGCGCACACCAGCCGGTCATAGGTCATGCGCTCTCCTCCTCCCGCACAGGGGTCCGTACCAGGACAACGCCCGGCACGATCCGAGCGTTCCCTTTACCACTGTGCCAGCTCCCGAGCTTTTCGGCGCGCCCCGTGAGAGTGCGAGCGGAAGGACGAAAAGGATAAAGCGCGCAAGCCAGGACCGCGACTGCACGGGCCATCCCGACTCGCGTATGGTCACGCACACCTACTCCCGGCCGACCGTGGTGCATCCGTGATCCGATTCGACAACGTCTCCAAGTCCTATCCGAAGCAGAACCGCCCCGCGCTCCGGGATGTCTCCCTGGAGATCGAGAAGGGGGAGTTCGTCTTCCTCGTCGGTTCCTCCGGCTCCGGAAAGTCGACCTTCCTGCGGCTGATCCTGCGCGAGGAGCGCGCCAGCCACGGACAGGTTCACGTCCTGGGCAAGGACCTCGCCCGACTGTCCAACTGGAAGGTGCCGCACATGCGCCGCCAGCTCGGGACGGTCTTCCAGGACTTCCGGCTGCTGCCCAACAAGACCGTCGCCGAGAACGTGGCCTTCGCCCAGGAGGTCATCGGCAAGCCGCGCGGCGAGATCCGCAAGGCCGTGCCCCAGGTGCTCGACCTGGTCGGCCTCGGCGGCAAGGAGGACCGCATGCCGGGCGAGCTCTCCGGTGGTGAGCAGCAGCGCGTCGCCATCGCCCGGGCCTTCGTCAACCGCCCGATGCTGCTGATCGCGGACGAGCCCACCGGCAACCTCGACCCGCAGACCTCGGTCGGCATCATGAAGCTGCTCGACCGCATCAACAGGACAGGGACCACCGTCGTCATGGCGACCCACGACCAGAACATCGTCGACCAGATGCGCAAGCGCGTCATCGAGCTCGAGAAGGGCCGCCTCGTCCGCGACCAGGCGCGCGGCGTCTACGGCTACCAGCACTGAGCGGACAGGGGAAAGTCACACCATGCGCGCTCAGTTCGTGCTCTCGGAGATCGGGGTCGGTCTCCGGCGCAACCTCACGATGACCTTCGCCGTCATCGTGTCCGTGGCCCTGTCGCTGGCCCTGTTCGGTGGTGCCCTGCTCATGCGCGAGCAGGTCAGCACGATGAAGGACTACTGGTACGACAAGGTCAACGTCTCCATCTTCCTCTGCAACAAGAGCGACGGCGCCACCTCGGCCAAGTGCGCCAAGGGTGCGGTCACCAAGGAGCAGGCGGAGCAGATCGAGGCCGATCTGAAGAAGATGGACATCGTCGAGACGGTCCACCACGAGTCCGCCGACGAGGCCTACAAGCACTACAAGGAGCAGTACGGCGACACGGCCATCGCGTCCGTCGTCACCCCGGACCAGATGCAGGAGTCGTTCCGGGTCAAGCTCAAGGACCCGGAGAAGTACAAGGTGGTCGCGACCGCCTTCGCCGGGCGGGACGGCGTGGAGTCCGTCCAGGACCAGCGCAACATCCTGCAGAACCTCTTCGACCTGATGAACGGCATGAACATCGCCGCCCTCGGCGTCATGGGTCTCATGCTGGTCATCGCGCTGATGCTGATCGTCAACACGGTGCGCGTCTCGGCGTTCAGCCGGCGCCGTGAGACCGGCATCATGCGCCTGGTCGGCGCGACCAACTTCTACATCCAGATGCCGTTCATCATGGAGGCCGCCTTCGCGGGTCTCCTCGGCGGCGCCGTGGCCTGTGTGATGCTCCTCGTCGGCCGCTACTTCCTCATCGACCACGGCATCGCGCTCGCCGAGAAGATGCAGCTGGTGAACTTCATCGGCTGGGACGCCGTCTTCGCCAAGCTGCCGCTCGTCCTCGCGATCGGTCTGCTCATGCCGGCTCTCGCCGCCTTCGTCGCGTTGCGCAAGTACCTGAAGGTGTGACAGTTCACTCCTCGTGAGCGCATGGCGTCGTACGGCCAACCACCGTACGGCGCCTTTCGCTTGTCCTAGAGTGGGCGCCATGCGTGCCGGTGCCGGCCCCGAGTTCTGTCGAAGGCCCCGCGGAGTCCTCCGTGGGGCCGCCCTGACGCTGGTCTTCGCCGGAGTGCTCGGCACGGCCGCCGCGACCGGCGCGCTGCCCCGCGGCGAGCAGGCCCATGAGCCCGTGCCCGCCTCCGCGGCGGCCGGCGGCATCGCGGACCGTGGCGCCGCCGACCGCGACACCGTCGACCGCGCGGCGCTGGCCCGGGCCGCCGCCGAGGCCATGGCCGACGGCAAGTCGGGCAAGAAGGCCGCCGAGGAGTTCGTCAGCCGCAGCGGCGACCGCTGGGGCGCGGTGTACGACAAGCGGGAGTACGCCGAGTTCGAGCAGGCCCTCGACGGCTCGTACACCGGAGTGGGCCTCTCCGCCCGCCGGGCCTCCCGGGACCGGGTCGAGATCAGCCGGGTCACGCCCGGCGGACCGGCCGAGCGGGCCGGGCTGCGGCCCGGCGACCGGATCACCGCCGTGGACGGCCGCCCGGTCGACGCGCTGTCCGTCTCCGAGGTCGTCTCCCTGCTGCGCGGCGACGGCGTCCCCGGCTCCGCGGTCGCCCTCGGCGTCCAGCGCGGCCGGGACGCCTGGACCCGGTCCCTGCGCCGGGCCCGGCTCGCCGTCGACCCGGTCACGGTCCGCCGCCTCGACGACCGCACGGTGCTGATCCGGGTGTCCGCCTTCACCAAGGGCACGGGGGAGCGGGTGCGGGAGGCCGTGCGTTCCGCCCCGGCCCACGCCGGCGTCCTGCTCGACCTGCGCGGCAACTCCGGCGGACTGCTCGCCGAGGCCAGGACGGCCGCCTCCGCCTTCCTGGACGGCGGTCTGGTCGCCACGTACGACGTCGACGGCCGGCAGCACGCGGTGTACGCGGAGCGCGGCGGCGACACCGCCCGGCCCCTGGTGGCGCTGATCGACGGCGGCACCATGAGTGCGGCCGAACTGCTGACGGGCGCCCTCAAGGACCGCGGCCGGGCCGTCACGGTGGGCTCGCGGACCTTCGGCAAGGGCTCGGTGCAGATGCCGAGCACCCTGCCCGACGGCTCGGTGGCCGAGCTCACCGTCGGCCACTACCGCACGCCCGCCGGACACGCGGTGGACGGCCAGGGCATCACCCCGGACCTCGCCGTCGGCGGCGAGGACGGCGGCGACCGGGCGCAGGAGCGGGCCCGCACGGTATTGAGTGGCCTCGGAGGGGGCTCGTAGTGCGAAAATGACCGCACTATGGCAAAGGGACTCGTCAACGTGCAGGGCAAGCCTGCGAAGAAGAAGAGCCAGGACAAGGGGCCTGAGCGCAAGCTCATCGCGCAGAACAAGAAGGCGCGGCACGACTACCACATCCTCGACACCTACGAGTGCGGTCTGGTGCTCATGGGCACCGAGGTGAAGTCGCTGCGGATGGGCCGGGCGTCGCTCGTCGACGGCTTCGTCCAGATCGACGGCGGTGAGGCCTGGCTGCACAACATCCACGTCCCGGAGTACTCCCAGGGCAGCTGGACCAACCACTCGGCGAAGCGGAAGCGCAAGCTGCTGCTGCACCGCGCCGAGATCGACAAGCTGGAGCAGAAGTCCTCGGAGACGGGTCACACGATCGTGCCCCTGGCGCTGTACTTCCTGGGCGGCCGGGTGAAGTGCGAGATCGCGCTCGCCAAGGGCAAGAAGGAGTACGACAAGCGCCAGACGCTGAAGGAGAAGCAGGACACCCGCGAGGCGAGCCGCGCCATCGCGGCGGCCCGGCGCCGGCAGCGGGCGGCGGAGGCCAGGTAACCCCGGCGACGGCCGCCGGGAATACGCTGGCAACCGTGCGTGTTGGTCACGTACGATGGGCCATGCACCTCACAGAGGGTGCACGCGCTCCTTGAGGGCGCATTGAAAAATCAACATGGGGATGATCGGTTTCGACAGCGGATGTCGAAGCAGGGGAAGCGTGTCGAGGAAGCGGCAATGATCTCGTTAACCACGCGCCGAAACCAATAATCGCCAACACCAAGCGCGATTCCTTCGCCCTCGCTGCCTAAGTAGCGACTCGCGAAGTGTCAGCCCGGGGCTGTTCCCGACCCGGATCCTGGCATCAGCTAGGGGACTAAACCTTGATCCCGGTCACGGGGTGAAGAGGGAAATCAAACAGTGACTGAGCCCGTTCCGGACTTGTCTGGGTGATCCGGAGGGCTGAGAAACTCGTACCAGACTGCACACGGAGAAGCCCTGGTTCCGCACCGTTGGACGCGGGTTCGATTCCCGCCATCTCCACTCATCCCATGTGGGCACGGGCCCGGTGGTCGTACGCGACCGCCGGGCCTTTGTCATGCCCTCTTGTGGGATTGGTCTGGACCTGACACCCTGCGGTCGCCGCCCCCCATGCCACGGCATCCCCGGAGGTACGTATGCGCCACAAGGGACTCCTCGCGGTCCTGCTCATGCTCCTCGCCCTCTCCATTCCCACCGCCCCGGCCGCCACCGCCGCCGCGCCCGTGCAGATCTACGGCGCCTGGCACTGCGGTGACGACTACTGCACCTGGGCCACACCCCGCACCGTCGCCGAGTTCGACGCCAGGAACCACTGGATGATCGACCGCGGCGACGGGCGGCCGTCCGTCAACCTGGTCGTGCTGAGCTTCGTCGAGCCGCTCAAGCTGCTGCGCCGCACCACGGACGCGGGCACCGCGAACGGCGTGCCCGTCGGCATGAGCCGGGAGATCGTGCAGTACTTCACCTCGCACGGGATCCGCGTGATGCTCTCCATCGGCGGCATCACCTACACCGACGAATGGGACGCCGCCCTCGCCGAGGATCCCGCCGGACTCGGCCGCAACGCGGCCGCCGTCGCCGCCGACCTCGGCGTCGGCATCGAGATCGACTACGAGCAGAACACCTCCCCGAACCTGGCCGGGCTCCAGGCCTTCATCGACGCCTACCGTTCCGTCCACCCGTACGACGCCTCCGGCGCGGACCCGGCCGCGCGGCTCACCATCGACACCGCGGCGGGCGACCGCTGGCTGATCGACATCAACCGCAAGGCCACCGCCGACTGGCTGCGCACCGACCGGCCGGTGCTCGACTACGCCAACGCCATGGTCACCGCCCGCCCCACCTCGGCGGGTTCGCACATCGCCAACTGGCAGGAGCACCTCGACGGCAAGGCGCAGTACTCCCCGCCGGTCGCCCCGCTCGCGCCCGCCAAGTTCACGGCGGGGCTCTACATCGCGTACGGGCGCAGCCCGCTGCCCGAGTGCACCGACTACGCGAACTCGCTGCAGCGGGCGACGGCGGACTGGGTCAGGAACGCGGCACCGAACGGGGCCGGGACGACGGCCGGGCTGCTCGGCTACATGTTCTGGGCGGCGGAGAAGCCGTCCACGCGTGGCCTCGGCACACAGGAGCCGGACGGCTGCGAGGGCGGCGTCGGCGCGGGCGCCGCGGCCTTCGGGGTGCAGACGCCGATGGGGCCGCTGCGGCAGAGCTGATCAGCGCGGTGCGCGGCGGCCCGTGCCGGTCGCCGCGCACAGCGCGAGCGCCAGGGCCGCCGCCGTCGTCGGGATCAGGTAGCCGTACGTCGTCGAGGGCGCGTGCTCGGCGAGCCAGCCGCCCGTCGCCGAGCCGGCCGCGATGCCGCCGAGCAGGGCGGTGACCGCGAGCGTCATGCCCTCGTTGAGCCGGTCCGCCGGGGTGAGCCGCTGGATCAGGCCCATGCCCGTGAGCATGGTCGGGGCGATCGCCATGCCCGCCGCGAGCAGGGCGCCCGCCAGGGCGAGCAGCGAGCCGGTGGCGGCGGCGAGCAGCGGGAGGGCCATGAGGGCGGTCATCGCGGCGAGGCAGGCCGAGAGCGGGGCCGTGCGGCGGACCCGGCCGTAGAGCAGGCCGGCCACGGCGGAGCCGGCGGCCTGGAGGGCGAGCACCGGGCCCGCGACGGGGCCGTTCACGTGCGCGAGGGTGACCACCTCCATCGCGCCGAAGACCGCGCCGGTGGCGAGGAAGACCGCGAGCAGTGCGGGCATGCCGGGGGCGCCCAGCGGGGAACCGGCCGCGGTGCGCGGGGCGACCGGGGGCTCGGTGGCCCGCTGGGCGGCGAAGAGCAGCATTCCGGAGAGGAAGAGGAGAGCGGCGACGAGCGTGCCCGCCTCGGGGAAGAGCGCCGAGCAGAGGGACGCGGCCAGGAGGGGCCCGAGCATGAAGCACAGCTCGTCGGCGGCCTGTTCGAAGGCGTTGGCGGTGTGCAGGGCGCCCGGGTCGGCCCTGAGCAGATGTGCCCACCGGGCCCGGGACATGCCGCCCGTGTTGGGTGCGGTGGCGCCGAGCACGGCGGCCGCGAACAGCGTCCACGCGGGCGCCTGGGCGTGGGCGCACAGCAGCAGCGCCAGCTGGCCGAGGACGGCCCAGACGGTGGCCGGGACCGCGACCCTGGCCTGGCCGTGGCGGTCGACGAGCCGGGCGATCCAGGGCGCGGTGACGGCGCCCGCGAGCAGACCGGCGGCGCTGACGGCTCCGGCGAGGGCGTAGGAGCCGTAGGCCCCGGCGATCATCACGACGGCGCTGACGCCGAACATGCCCGCGGGCAGCCGGGCGATCAGGTTGCCGGTGGTGAAGGCCCGGGCGCCGGGGAGGGCGAAGAGGCGGAGGTAGGGGTTGGTGGGAGCGGCGCGTTCGGCGTAGCGGGGCGCCAGGGCGGGGCCGGCGGGTGTCAGCATCAGGTCGGATGGCGGCATGGGACCAAGGCTCCGTTGGCATGGCCCTGGCGGTCCAACACCTATTCCGTGGCGATTCACTCACCCGCGTTGTTAATGTGCGGCGGTGACCCGACCGGACGACCTCGATCCCCGCCTCCTGCGCGCGTTCCTCGCCGTCGCCGAGGAACTCCACTTCACCCGCGCCGCCGGCCGGCTCCTCGTCGCCCAGCAGGCCCTCAGCCGGGACGTCCGCCGGCTCGAACGCGAGCTGGGCGCCGAGCTGTTCGTGCGCACGACCCGGCAGGTCGCGCTCACCCCGGACGGCGAACGGCTCCTGCCGTACGCGCGCCGGGTCCTCGCCGCGTACGACGAACTCGCCGAGGCCTTCCGCGGCGAGCCGCGCCCGCTGCTCGTCGACCTCAACAGCGCGGGTCTCGGACACGAGCGGGTCCTCCGCCGCGCCCGTGAACTCGCCCCGGAACTCGAGCTGATGGCCCGCTACGAGAGCGGCCTCACCGGCGCCGTGCGCGAGATCCTCGCCGGGCGGCTCGACGCCTCCTTCGGACGGTACGGCGGGCTCGCGCCGGGCCTGCGGGCCGGTCTGGAGGCGCAGTTCGTCCGGTACGAGCCGATGGCCGTGCTGCTGCCCGAGGGCGACCCGCTGGCCGGGCTGTCCGAGGTGCCGCTGGACGCGCTCGCCGGCCGTGACGTCTACGCGGGTGCCGGCAACGACCGTACGCCCGAGTGGACCGAGTTCGCCGCGCTCCTCTTCGCCGGGCGGGGCATCCGCGTCGCCGCGCCCGCGCCGCTCGTCGTCGGCATGGAGGAGTTCCGCCGGGTCATGGCCAAGGCCCCGACGCCGGTCCTCGCCGTGGTCGATTTCCCGCCGATGCCCGGCAGTGTCCTGCGTCCCCTCGTCGACCCCGTACCCCTGTCACCCGTGAGCCTGGTGTGGCGCAAGGGGCTGCGACACCCCGGTCTCGACGCCCTGCGCCGCGCCGCCGCCGAGATCGCCGACCGCGAGGGCTGGCACGTCCGCCCGGCCGGCTCCTGGCTGCCGGAGGGCGAGGTCCTCGCGGGGATCCCGGGGCAGTGAACGCGGGGAAGCGACCGCGGGGAGCGATCCGGGAGAGGTGATCCCGGGGAAGGCCCCGAGGTTTTCCGGGGGCGCTCACAGCGGGCCCGCGCTCCGGGTGAGAGCAAGGTTCCGCACCCGTCACTTCCCGCCACCGCCCTGAAACGCGCGCTTCCTAGCGTCGGCCGTACAGCCAGACGACACAGCGGAGGTGCGGGATGGGCGGTCGGTGGATCGAACGCTGGGAGCCGGAGGACGAGACCTTCTGGCGTGAGCAGGGCGAGCGGATCGCCCGCCGGAACCTGTGGTTCTCGGTGCTCGCCGAGCACATCGGCTTCTCGATCTGGACCCTGTGGTCCGTCATGGTGCTCTTCATGGGGCCGCAGTACGGCGTCGACCCCGCGGGCAAGTTCTTCCTGATCGCGACCGCCACCCTCGTCGGCGCCTTCGTCCGGGTCCCGTACACCTTCGCCGTCGCCCGCTTCGGCGGCCGCAACTGGACGGTGGTCAGCGCACTGCTGCTCCTGCTGCCGACCGGGCTCGCCTTCGCGGTGATGGAGCCGGGCACCTCGTACGGCACGTTCGTGCTCGTCGCGGCCCTCACCGGCGTCGGCGGCGGCAACTTCGCCTCCTCCATGACCAACATCAACGCCTTCTTCCCGCTGCGGAAGAAGGGCTGGGCCCTCGGCCTCAACGCGGGTGGCGGCAACATCGGCGTGCCCGTCGTCCAGCTCGTCGGCCTCCTCGTCATCGGCACGGCGGGAGCCATGCACCCGAGGATCGTGCTCGGCGTCTACCTGCCGCTGATCGCCGTCGCCGCCCTGTGCGCCGCCCTCTTCATGGACAACCTGGCGCCCGTCAAGAACGACACCGGCGCGGTGCGCGAGGCCGTGACGGCCCGGCACACCTGGATCATGGCCTTCCTCTACATCGGCACCTTCGGCTCCTTCATCGGCTACAGCTTCGCCTTCGGCCTGGTCCTCCAGACCCAGTTCGGCCGGACCCCGCTCCAGGCCGCCTCGCTCACGTTCATCGGCCCGCTGCTCGGCTCGCTCGTCCGGCCCTTCGGCGGCTCGCTCGCCGACAAGCACGGCGGAGCCCGGATCACCCTCTTCACCTTCGCGGCGATGGCCGTCGCCGCCGGGGTCGTCCTCTACGCCTCCGTCGTCGAGTCGCTCACGGTCTTCCTGATCGGTTTCGTCGGACTCTTCGCGCTCAGCGGCCTCGGCAACGGCTCCACGTACAAGATGATCCCGGCCATCTTCCTCACCCAGGGGCACCGCAAGGGCCTCACGGGCGAGGCGGCGGAGGCGTACGGGCGGCGGCTCTCCGGCGCCTCCATGGGCCTCATCGGCGCCGTCGGCGCGCTCGGCGGCCTCGGCATCAACCTCGCCTTCCGCCAGTCCTTCCTCACCGTCGGCTCCGGCACCGGTGCCTTCGTCGCCTTCCTGGTCTTCTACGCGGCGTGCATGACCGTCACCTGGGCGGTATACCTTCGCCGGCCGGCCGCCGTGGCGCCCGTACCGGACACGGCCGCCGGTGTGGAGCCGGCCCGCGCGCCCGCCGAGGTGTGAGTCACAGTGGCCCCGCACGGCCGTAACGACCAGGAAATAATCGTGAACCGAGACCGACACGCGACCCCGGCAGTCTCGGCCGACAGGGACGAGCACGACAGGGGCAGCGACATGGACGAGCGGCAGGAACCGGGCCACGGCCCGTTGGCGGGCTTCACCGTCGGAGTCACGGCGGCACGGCGCGCCGACGAGCTGATCGCGCTGCTGCGCCGCCGGGGCGCGGGCGTGGTCCACGGTCCGGCGCTGCGGATCGTGCCGCTCGCCGACGACACCGAACTCCTCGCCGCCACCAAGGACCTCATCGACCACGCCCCGGACGTCGTCGTCGCCACCACGGCGATCGGCTTCCGCGGCTGGGTCGAGGCGGCGGACGGGTGGGGCCACGGCGAGCAGCTGCTCGACCGGCTGCGCGGCGTCGAACTCCTCGCCCGCGGCCCCAAGGTGAAGGGCGCCGTCCGCGCGGCCGGGCTCACCGAGTCCTGGTCGCCCTCGTCCGAGTCGATGGCCGAGGTCCTCGACCGGCTGCTCGGCGAGGGCGTCGAGGGCCGGCGGATCGCGCTCCAGCTGCACGGGGAGCCGCTGCCCGGCTTCGTCGAGGCGCTGGTCGCGGGCGGCGCGGAGGTCGTGCCCGTCCCCGTCTACCGCTGGATGCCGCCCGAGGACGTCGGCCCGCTCGACCGGCTGCTCGACGCGACCGTCGCCCGCGCCCTGGACGCGGTGACCTTCACCAGCGCCCCGGCCGCCGCCTCGCTCATCGACCGGGCGCGCGAACGCGGGCTGCTCGACGAGCTGGTGACGGCGCTGCGGCACGACGTGCTCGCGGTGTGCGTGGGCCCGGTGACGGCGCTGCCGCTCCAGGGCATGGACATCGACACCCACCAGCCGGAGCGCTTCCGGCTCGGCCCGCTCGTCCAGCTGCTCTGCCAGGAACTGCCCGGCAGGGCCCGGGTCCTGCCGGTGGCAGGCCACCACGTCGAGATCCGCGGCCACGCCGTCCTCGTCGACGGCGCGCTGCGCCCGGTGCCGCCCGCCGGGATGGCCCTCCTCGGGCTGCTCGCCCGACGCCCCGGCTGGGTCGTCGGCCGTCCCGAGCTGCTGCGCGCCCTGCCCGGCGCGGGCCGGGACGAGCACGCCGTCGAGACGGCGATGGCCCGGCTGCGGACCTCGCTCGGCACGCCCAAGCTGATCCAGACGGTGGTGAAGCGCGGCTACCGGCTGGCGCTCGACCCGGCGGCGGACACGAAGTACGGCGACGGGGACGGGGCCTAGTCCCGTCCCGGGGGCGGGGGCGGGGCGCCGAGGGGGGATCATGTCCGGGGCCGCGGAAGGGCGGACGCGGGCCGGTGCGGCCGTCTACCGTACGCGGATGACCACGACCATGATCAGGATCAGACCCGCGGACCCCGGCTCCGCCGCCGACGCCGCCGCGCTCGCCGCCGCCCTGCTCCGCAACCGGGCCTGCATGCGGCCCTTCGAGCCGGACCGGGCGGAGACGTACTACACGCCCGAGGCCCAGGCGGCCCGGCTCGCCGACGGCGGGCGGCGCTGGTTCGCCGTGGACGGGGAGCGGATCGTGGGGTCCGCGACGCTGTCCGGGATCGTCCTGGGGCCCTTCCGCAGCGGTTCGCTCGGCTACTGGGTGGACGGGGAGTACGCGGGCCGGGGCGTGGCCACCGGCATGACGGAGGAGGTCTGCCGCGCCGCACGCGAGGAGCTCGGCCTCCACCGCATCGAGGCGTGCACGCTCCTCGACAACCACGCCTCGCAGCGCGTCCTCGCCAAGTGCGGCTTCACGCGGATCGGCACGGCCGCGAACTACCTCCACATCGCCGGCGCCTGGCGCGAACACCACCTCTTCCAGCGGATCCTGCACGACGAGGCGCCTCCGGCCGGGTAGGGCGTGCCTTTCGGGTCAGGCAGGGCGCCGGGACGCCGGCAGGATCCGGAAGACCCGCCCCAGGGCCGGTCGGGCGGCTCGGGGCGGCACACGCCTCAGGGCGCCGCCCGCAGCATCGGGGCGCGGACGTGCGACTTCTGGAGGCCCGGGCGGAAGATCATGATGATCATGCGGGCGCCCGGAGCCATGAGCGGCTGGGCCGCGCAGATCGTGACGTGTCCGGGGCCCAGGAGGGCGTGGCGCAGCGGGCGTTCGTCGCCGTCGGGGTGGATGTGGAAGCCGCCCTCCTCCCACAGCCGGCCGAGGAACGGGTCGGCGCGCACCTCCCGCTCGATCGCGCGGAGCGTCTCGTCCTCGCCGCGCGCGGCGAGCGCGGCCCGCAGCTGGGGCAGGATCAGCGGGGCCCACACCGTGTGCCAGTCGATGAGGGTGTCCTCCCGCGCGCTCTCGTCCAGGAGCATCCACCGGATGGTGTTCGCCGGGGCCCGGCCGCCCGGGTACATCTCGGCGAAGTGCCGGTTGTGGGCCAGCAGGTTCCAGGAGGCGTCGGTGATGTACGCCATGTGGCCGATGCCGTCGACGGCCTCCTGCCAGGCGCCCGGGACCTCCAGACCGGAGGACGGGTTGAGCGGGGCCGGCGGGTCGCCGATGCCCGCGTACCGGCAGAGCGAGACCCACTCCTGCTCGTTGAGGCCGAAGAGACGGCCGACCTGGCGCAGGTAGTCGGCGGGCGGGTTCGGGTAGCGGCCGGTCTCCAGGCGGTTGTAGGTGTCGACCGCGCGGCAGGTCAGCTCGTCCACCTGCTGCTGCGAGAGGCCGCGGGCACGCCGGCCGCGGCCGGTGGGCCGTGAGAGGCCGTGCGCCTCGGGGGCGATCAGTTCGCGGCGTTCCTTGAGCAGTGCCCGTAGTGCCGTCCTGTTCACCTGGCCTCCCGAATTGTCCGTGTGCGAATTTGTAGGAAAAACGCTCCGTAGATAATAGACAGTTCAACATTCATGCTGTGGGTGCCTCGCGCTGCGGCCCCCACGGACCGCGCTGACCTGCGAGGACACCACGGACAACCGGACGGCGCTCCCCCGAGCAGTCCGGTTTACCGGTCGGCCCGGGCGGCTCCCCCGTACGCCCGGGCCGACCGCTGTCCGCGACCCGCCCGGCCCCGCCGCACGCCGCCCCTCCGTCCGCGGCGGCCCGTCCGGCACGACCGCACGCCGGCCCCTCCGCCCGCGGCGGCCTGTCCGGCGCCCGTCGCCCAGCTTCCGGCCACCGCCGTACCGCGGCCGGGTCCTTCACGTACGGGTAGGGATGCCCGGGTGGCGATCACCACTGACAGCGCCCGGTCGCGCTCGGCAGAACACCCTCTAGCCAGCTCCGCTCCCCAGGAGCACTCTGGTCCCGGCCCGCCCGGAGCAGGGCCCGCACCGGACCCGGAGGTGGCAGGGGCATGACGGCAGGTTGGGACTCCGGACGCGTCTGCCTGGACCTCGCCGTCGAGGCCCTCGACAGCCCCGAGGCCCTCGCCGGCTTCCTCCGCACCTCCGGGCTCGTCCCGCCCGCCACCCGGCTGCGCACCCTCGACACCCGCTGGCTCGGGCCCTTCCGGGAGCTGCGCGACTGCGTCGCCGACCTCGTCGCCGCCCAGCTGGAGGGCCGCCCGGTCCGTCCCGCGGCCCTGGAACTGCTCAACGCACTGGCCGCCGCCTCCGCGCCGCCCGCGCCCCGCGCCGTACGCACCCGCTCCGGCGCCCTGGTCCGCACCCTCAGCGGCGAGCCCGACTGCCGCGCCCTGCTCGCCGCCGTCGCCCGGGACGCCGTCGAGCTGCTCACCGACCCGGCCGCCCGCGTACTGCTGCGCCGCTGCGAGGGACCCGGCTGCCGCCGCTGCTATCTGGACACCTCGCGGGGGCGCCGCCGCCGCTGGTGCTCGAGTGCCGCCTGCGGCAACCGGGCCCGGGTCGCCCGGCACCGCGCCGCTCATCCCCGGCCCGGCCGCCGTCAGGCCTGACATATCGCCCCCTGGTGGCGTACGCTCGACGGCTGCCCAGTGCACGTCAGAAGGGGGCCCGGTGGCCGCGCAGGAAGCCGTCGACACGGTCAGAGACCGTGAGATCGGTGTCGAACAGGAACATCTGGATCAGGTCTACCGCCGCCTCGAGGAGAAGATCCACGAGGCCGAGTTCCTGATGCAGGACGCCGCCCAGCGGGGGCAGGTCGGCACGCCCGGCGCCCTCGCCGAGCGCGACGCCCAGGTGTTCCGGGCCGGCATCCACCTCAACCGGCTCAACAACGAGTTCGAGGACTTCCTCTTCGGCCGCATCGACCTGCTCTACGGCAAGGACGGCAAGAAGGGCCCCGACGGCGCCTACACCTCCGTCGAGCCCGCCGCGGACGCCGTGCGCCCGGACAACACCGCGGACATCGGCGAGACCCTGCACATCGGCCGCATCGGCGTCCTCGACGCCGACTACGCCCCGCTCGTCATCGACTGGCGCGCCCCCGCCGCCGCCCCCTTCTACCGCTCCACGCCCGTCGACCCCGGCCGGGTCGTGCGCCGCCGCGTCATCCGCTCCAAGGGCCGCAAGGTCCTCGGCGTGGAGGACGACCTGATGCGCCCCGAGCTCAAGGCCACCCTCGACGGCCGCGAGCTGCCCGTCATCGGCGACGGCGCCCTCATGGCCGCGCTCGGCCAGGCGCGCAGCCACACCATGCGCGACATCGTCGCCTCCATCCAGGCCGAGCAGGACCTGGTCATCCGCGCCCCCGCCGCCTCCGTCACGTACGTCGAGGGCGGCCCCGGCACCGGCAAGACCGCCGTCGCCCTGCACCGGGCCGCCTACCTGCTCTACCAGGACCGGCGGCGCTACGCCGGCGGCATCCTCATCGTCTCGCCGACCCCGCTGCTCGTCTCGTACACCGAGGGCGTGCTGCCCTCGCTCGGCGAGGAGGGCCAGGTCGCCATCCGCGCCCTGGGCTCGCTGGTCGACGGCGTCGAGGCCGACGCGTACGACGAGCCCGCCGTCGCCCGGGTCAAGGGCTCCTCGCGCATGCTCGCCGTGCTCCGCAAGGCCGCCCGCGGCGCCCTGGAGACCCCCGCGCCCAGGGCCCAGCTCACGCTGGGCGAGGCCGAAGAGGCCGACGGGCCCCCGGCGGCCCCCGCCGGTACGCCCACCCTCCTGCGCGTAGTCGCCTTCGGCCGCCGCCTGGAGCTGGGGGCGGACGAGCTCCGCCGCATCCGGCAGAACGTGCTGTCCGGCACGGCCCCCGTCAACCTGCTCCGCCCGCGCGCCCGTCGCCTGCTGCTCGACGCGCTGTACGCCAAGTCCGGCGCCGCCGGCCGGCACAGCGACCCCGAGCTCGCCGCCGAGCTGCGCTCCTCCTTCGACGAGGACGTGTCGACCGAGGACTCCTTCCTCGGCTTCCTCGACGCCTGGTGGCCCGAGCTCACCCCGCGCCGGGTCCTCGACGCGATGGCCGACGAGAAGCGGCTCGGCCGCTGGGCCCGCCGGATCCTCAACCCGGGGGAGGTCCGCCGGCTCGCCCGCTCGCTGCGCCGCCCCGGGCTCTCCGTGCACGACGTGGCCCTGCTCGACGAGCTGAACACCCTGCTCGGCGCCCCCGCCAGGCCCCGCAAGAAGCGCGAGTACGACCCGCTGGACCAGCTCACCGGCCTGGAGGAGCTGATGCCGGTACGGGAGGAGACCCAGCGCGAGCGGGCCGAGCGGCTCGCCGCCGAGCGCACCGAGTACGCCCACGTCATCGTCGACGAGGCCCAGGACCTCACGCCCATGCAGTGGCGCATGGTCGGACGCCGCGGCCGGCACGCCACCTGGACGGTCGTCGGCGACCCGGCCCAGTCCTCCTGGTCCGACCCGGACGAGGCGGCCGGGGCCCGTGACGAGGCCCTGGGCACCCGGCCCCGGCGCCGTTTCGAGCTCACCGTGAACTACCGCAACCCGGCCGAGATCGCCGAGCTCGCCGCCAAGGTGCTCGCGCTCGCGATGCCCGGCAAGGAGTCGCCCAAGGCGGTCCGCTCCACGGGCGTCGAGCCCCGCTTCGTCCCGGTGGGGGAGAAGGGCGAGCTGGCCGAAACCGTACGTTTGGAGGCGGAGCGGCTGCTCGGTGAGGTCGAGGGCACGGTCGGCGTGGTCGTCGCCATGGACCGGCGCGCCGAGGCGGCCCGCTGGCTCCAGGGGCTCGGCGACCGGGTGGTGGCGCTGGGCTCCCTGGAGGCGAAGGGCCTCGAGTACGACGCCACGGTGGTCGTCTCACCCGCGGAGATCGCGGACGAGTCGCCGGCCGGTCTGCGGGTGCTCTACGTGGCGCTGACCCGTTCCACCCAGGCGCTCTCGGTGATCTCGGGCGAGCGCGACCTGCCGGACCCGGACGGCGTACCGGACCTGCTGAGGGACTGACGCGGGGCTGCCGTGGGATTGGTTTCGGTCAACCCGCGCCGCAGGAATCACTTCCCGGAGCGGTTTGTTAGCCTGGTCGTGGCACCGGCTCGATCCAAGCCCCCGGGCCCAACCTTCGTCCCTCAGAGGGACCACTTGCCGCGAGGCGAGCATGGCGGGTCGGTGTCGTCAGCGTGTGGAGGCCCTCGTCACCTTCGGGTGACGGGGGCCTCTTCTGTTTCCCGGTCATCTCTCGTATGGTGGAAACTACTTTCCGAAAACGAAATGACCGTATTACCTGCTACCCGCAGGTAGGTGCGACGATCGGAGGGCGCCGCCCCGCGACCAGCCGGGCCGGCGTAGCAACGAAGCTAGGGAAAGCAGAGGAACACGGCCATGGCAACGGCGCCCAGCGTCTCGTACTCGATGACGGTCCGGCTCGAGGTGCCCGCGAGCGGCACCGCGGTCTCCCAGCTCACCACGGCGGTCGAGACCCACGGCGGTTCCGTCACCGGCCTCGACGTGACCGCCTCCGGCCACGAGAAGCTGCGCATCGACGTCACCATCGCCGCCACCTCCACGGCGCACGCCGACGAGATCGTCGAGCAGCTGAAGAACATCGAGGGCATCGTCGTCGGCAAGGTCTCCGACCGTACGTTCCTGATGCACCTCGGCGGCAAGATCGAGATGGCGTCCAAGCACCCCATCCGCAACCGTGACGACCTCTCCATGATCTACACCCCGGGCGTGGCCCGGGTGTGCATGGCGATCGCCGAGAACCCCGAGGACGCCCGCCGCCTCACCATCAAGCGCAACTCCGTCGCAGTCGTGACGGACGGCTCCGCCGTCCTCGGCCTCGGCAACATCGGCCCCAAGGCCGCCCTGCCCGTCATGGAGGGCAAGGCGGCCCTCTTCAAGCGCTTCGCCGGCATCGACGCCTGGCCGATCTGCCTGGACACCCAGGACACCGACGCCATCGTCGAGATCGTCAAGGCCATCGCCCCCGGCTTCGCGGGCATCAACCTGGAGGACATCTCCGCGCCGCGCTGCTTCGAGATCGAGGCCCGGCTCCGCGAGGCCCTCGACATCCCGGTCTTCCACGACGACCAGCACGGGACGGCCATCGTCGTCCTCGCCGCCCTGACCAACGCGCTGCGCGTGGTGGGCAAGGGCATCGGCGACGTACGGGTCGTCATGTCCGGTGCCGGCGCCGCCGGTACGGCCATCCTGAAGCTGCTGATCGCGGCCGGCGTCAAGCACGCCGTCGTCGCCGACATCCACGGCGTCGTCCACGCGGGCCGCGAGGACCTGGTCGCCGCCCCGGCCGACTCGCCGCTGCGCTGGATCGCCGACAACACCAATCCCGAGGGCGTCACCGGCACCCTCAAGCAGGCCGTCGTCGGCGCCGACGTCTTCATCGGCGTCTCGGCCCCGAACCTGCTCGGCGCGGACGACGTGGCCGCGATGGCCGAGGGCGCGATCGTGTTCGCGCTCGCGAACCCGGACCCGGAGGTCGACCCGGCGATCGCCCGCCAGACGGCCGCCGTCGTGGCCACCGGCCGCTCGGACTTCCCGAACCAGATCAACAACGTGCTGGTCTTCCCGGGCGTCTTCCGCGGTCTGCTCGACGCGCAGTCCCGGACGGTGAACACGGACATGATGCTGGCCGCCGCCAGCGCCCTGGCCGACGTCGTCTCCGAGGACGAGCTCAACCCGAACTACATCATTCCCTCGGTCTTCAACGACCGGGTCGCGGGAGCGGTCGCGGGCGCCGTGCGCAACGCGGCCAAGGCCGCGGGCGCCTGAGCCCCCGCCGCAGCCCTCGGGGCGGCCCCGGCGCGCGTGTCGCGGGTCGCCGCATCCCAAACCCGCCTTTAGGGTGGTAGTCCGGCTCCGCACGGTCCGTGCGGAGTCGACGCTACGTCACCATCGAGGGGCACTGGCGCTTTTCGTGTGACCCCAGAGGGTGCCGGATTGGCGTTCCCGCCGCTGGTGGGGGCAGGATGCGGTCTGGGCGCGAGGGTCTGTCACCAGACCCGGGTCCGGGCACTGTCCGAGGGCCCTGGCAGCATCGGCTTCGCAGTGCCCATCATGCGGCCCCGCCGCGTGGCCCGCCTCACAGGCAACCCGCCTCACAGGCAAGAAGAAATACGGGAGTAACGAAATGAACCGCAGTGAGCTGGTGGCCGCCCTGGCCGACCGCGCCGAGGTGACCCGCAAGGACGCCGACGCCGTGCTGGCCGCCTTCGCCGAGATCACCGGCGAGATCGTCGCCAAGGGCGACGAGAAGGTCACCATCCCCGGCTTCCTGACCTTCGAGCGCACCCACCGTGCCGCTCGCACCGCTCGTAACCCGCAGACCGGCGACCCGATCAACATCCCGGCCGGCTTCAGCGTCAAGGTCTCCGCGGGCTCGAAGCTCAAGGAAGCCGCCAAGGGCAAGTAAGCGGCCTGTAGGCAGCAGGAAGGGCGGCCACCCTGTCAGGGGGTGGCCGCCCTTCCGTTTGCCCTTCAGAAGCGCGTACGGCCGCGCAAGGCCGGGTTCGAACGCGCACGGGCCGCTCGCGGAGGCCGCGTACGACCTGCCGACGGCCCTCGTGGGGGCCGCGCACGGCCGCGTACGGGTACGGCTCACGGCCGCGCGCGGAGCCGCGCACGGCCGCTCGGGCCCGCTTCCGCCG
Source organism: Streptomyces sp. NPDC012637 (assembly GCF_042954805.1). NCBI lineage: Bacteria > Bacillati > Actinomycetota > Actinomycetes > Kitasatosporales > Streptomycetaceae > Streptomyces > Streptomyces sp. NPDC012637. The sequence goes on along the minus strand of NZ_JBIBDS010000008.1, from coordinate 464,957 downwards.
CCTAGACGAGCGCGCTGCCCGGGAGCTCGACCTTCGCGCCCAGCTCGACGAGCTTCTCCATGAAGTTCTCGTAGCCGCGGTTGATCAGGTCGATGCCGTGCACCCGGCTCGTGCCCTGCGCCGCGAGGGCGGCGATCAGGTACGAGAAGCCGCCGCGCAGGTCCGGGATGACCAGGTCGGCGCCCTGGAGCTTGGTCGGGCCGCTGACGACCGCCGAGTGGAGGAAGTTGCGCTGGCCGAAACGGCAGTCCGAGCCGCCCAGGCACTCCCGGTACAGCTGGATGTGAGCACCCATCTGGTTCAGCGCCGAGGTGAAGCCGAGCCGCGACTCGTACACCGTCTCGTGCACGATGGACAGGCCCGAGGCCTGCGTCAGGGCCACCACCAGCGGCTGCTGCCAGTCGGTCTGGAAGCCCGGGTGCACGTCCGTCTCCAGGGCGATCGCGTTGAGCGAGCCGCCCGGGTGCCAGAAGCGGATGCCCTCGTCGTCGATCTCGAAGGCGCCGCCGACCTTCCGGTAGGTGTTCAGGAAGGTCATCATCGAGCGCTGCTGCGCGCCGCGCACGTAGATGTCGCCCTCGGTCGCGAGCGCCGCCGAGGCCCAGGACGCCGCCTCCAGGCGGTCGGACAGGGCGTGGTGGTTGTAGCCGCCGAGCTTGTCGACACCGGTGATGCGGATGGTGCGGTCGGTGTCGATGGCGATGATCGCGCCCATCTTCTGCAGCACGCAGATGAGGTCCTCGATCTCCGGCTCGACCGCCGCGTTGGACAGCTCGGTGACGCCCTCGGCGAGGACGGCGGTGAGCAGCACCTGCTCCGTCGCGCCGACGGACGGGTACGGCAGGGCGATCTTGGTGCCGCGCAGCCGCTGCGGGGCCTCCAGGTACTGCCCGTCCGCCCGCTTCTCGATCGTCGCGCCGAACTTGCGCAGCACGTCGAAGTGGAAGTCGATCGGCCGGCCGCCGATGTCGCAGCCGCCCAGGCCCGGGATGAAGGCGTGGCCGAGGCGGTGCAGCAGCGGACCGCAGAAGAGGATCGGGATCCGGGAGGAGCCGGCGTGGGCGTCGATGTCGGCCACGTTGGCGGACTCGACGTGCGTCGGGTCAAGGATCAGCTCGCCCGGCTCCTCGCCGGGGCGGACCGTCACCCCGTGCAGCTGCAGCAGTCCGCGGACCACGCGGACGTCACGGATGTCGGGCACGTTGCGCAGTCGGCTCGGCTCGCTGCCGAGCAGGGCGGCGACCATCGCCTTGGGCACGAGGTTCTTCGCGCCGCGGACGCGGATCTCGCCCTCGAGCGGGGTTCCGCCATGGACGAGCAGTACATCATGGCTGTCTGTGCCGGTCATGAATCTCGCGTTCCGGGTCGTCGGTCGGGTGGCCAGAGAAAAGAGTAAGGGGCAAGGAGACCTCACTTGTGTGGCCGAGGGGGCCCCGCGAACGTAATGAATTCGGCACAACACCCTCCGTCTACGTGATCTTGCGGAGCGTTACCGTCCGCTTCTTCCCGGCCCTGCTCCGAAGCCCCCCGCCGCGGCCCGGCCCGGCCCCGGGCTGACCTGCGATGGCGCCCGCCTACCCCGGACCCGGCCGGACAACCCCCGCGAACGGCGAAAGTGCGGAATCATGTGTCGCATGACCGAGGTGTCCTCGCTCACAGGCCGGCTGCTCGTCGCCACACCCGCGCTGGCGGACCCCAACTTCGACCGGGCGGTGGTCCTGCTGCTCGACCACGACGACGAGGGCTCCCTCGGCGTGGTCCTCAACCGCCCGACCCCGGTGACCGTCGGCGACGTCCTCGCCCCCTGGGCCGCGCTGGCGGGCGAGCCCGGCGTCGTCTTCCAGGGCGGCCCCGTCTCCCTCGACGCCGCCCTCGGCATCGCCGTCATCCCCGGCGACGAGGGCCCGCTCGGCTGGCGCCGGGTGTACGGCGCGATCGGCCTCGTCGACCTGGAGACCCCGCCCGAGCTCCTGGGTCCGGCCATCGGCGCCCTGCGCATCTTCGCCGGCTACGCGGGCTGGGGCCCCGGCCAACTGGAGGCCGAGCTGCGCGACGGCGCCTGGTACGTGGTCGAGTCCGAACCCGGCGACGTCTCCTCTCCCCAGCCCGAAACCCTCTGGCGCCAGGTCCTCCGCCGCCAGCGCGGCGAACTGGCGATGGTCGCGACGTACCCGGACGACCCTTCGCTGAACTGAGCCACGCGTCTTTCAGTACGCTTGGGTCCTATGAGCACTCTCGAGCCCGAGCGCGGGGCAGGTACGGGAACCCTCGTCGAGCCGACGCCGCAGGTGTCCCACGGTGACGGCGACCACGAGCGCTACGCCCATTACGTCCAGAAGGACAAGATCATGGCGAGCGCCCTCGACGGCACTCCCGTGGTGGCACTCTGCGGCAAGGTCTGGGTACCGGGGCGCGACCCCAAGAAGTACCCGGTCTGCCCGATGTGCAAGGAGATCTACGACTCCATGGGGGCGGGCGGCGACAAGGACAAGGGCGGCAAGGACGGCAAGGGCGGCAAGTAGTCCGGACTTCCGCGGTCGGGGCGGCCCCCGGCGTGCGCACCAGTGACCGGTGCGCACGCCGGGGGCCGTTCTCGTGTTCCCGGGCGGGTTCCCGGGGCGCTCCCGGGCCGGGCGCCGGGCGCCCGTTGCACGGGGTGCTTCCCGTGGTCACGGTGTGACGGCGGAGTGGTCGAGACCACTTGTCGTGGCGGTGGTCCGCCCCTAACCTCACGCGTGTTGTGCACTGCGAAACGCTCGTTGCGTATGTTGCAACGCCGCTTGGAGGGGAACCGCCGTGAAGCTTCCTGCCCGCATCGCCGTAGCCACCGTCCTCATCTCCCTCACCGCCTGCGCCCCGCAGACCTCCGGCGGCGCGGCCGCCACCGACGACAAGACCGGCACCCTGCGCGTCTGGCTCTTCCAGGAGGTCGCCAACAAGCCCAAGGAAAAGGTCGTCGACCGGGTCGTCGCCGCCTTCGAGCAACAGCACGAGGGCACGGAGGTGGAGGTCGAGTACATCCCCGTCGACACCCGGGCCCAGCGCATCAAGGCCGCCTTCAACGACCCCGCCTCCGCCCCCGACCTCGTCGAGTACGGCAACACCGACACCGCCGGATACGTCGAGGACGGCGGACTCGCCGACGTCACCGCCGAGTTCGGCGCCTGGCCCGAGGCCAAGGACACCGACCCCACCGCCAAGGCCTCCGTCACCGTCGGCGGAAAGGTCTACGGCGCACCGTTCTTCGTCGGCGTCCGCGCCCTCTACTACCGCACCGACGTCTTCGAGGAACTCGGCCTCGCCGCACCCAGGACCCAGGACGAGCTGATCGCGACCGCGAAGAAGGTCCGCAAGGCCAGGCCCGATCTGTACGGGCTCGCCGTCGGCGGCGCCTACACCTACGGCGCCATGCCCTTCATCTGGGCCAACGGCGGCGAACTCGCCACCGCCGAAGGGGACTCCTACCGGTCCGCGATCAACAGCGAGGCGGCCCGCAAGGGCATCACCGCCTACACCTCCCTCTTCGGCGACGACAACTGCCCCGCCGCCAAGTGCGCCCAGATGGGCGGCAACGCCACCGTCACCGCCTTCGCCTCCGGCAAGGCCGCCATGGCCATCGGCGGCGACTTCAGCCACGCGGCCGTCGAGGCGGGCGCCGTCAAGGGCAGGTACGCGGTCGTGCCGCTGCCCGGCACCACGCCGGGATCCATCGCCCCCGCCTTCGCCGGCGGCAACAACATCGGCGTCCTGAAGAGCACCACCCACCGCACCCTCGCCGTCGACCTGATGAAGGCCCTCGCCGGCAAGGACGCCCAGGCCGGGTTCTTCGACGCCCTCGGCTTCCTGCCCACGTACACCGACGTGCGCCGACAGGCCGCGGAGAGGCAGCCGTTCGTGAAGCCGTTCATCGACACCCTCGGCGCCGACGCCAGGTTCGTCCCCGCCTCGCCCGGCTGGGGCCGGATCGACGCCTCGCTCGTACTGCCGACGATGTTCCAGGAGGTCGTCAGCGGCCGCAAGGACGTCAGGACCGCGTCCGACGACGCCGCGAGGAAGATGGACGCGGCCTTCGCGGCGGCGGGCTGAGGCACACCCGATGACCCTCACGGCACCCCGTACGGAGGAGGCCGCCTCCACCCGGCCCCCGCGCCCCGCACCACGGCGGACCGCCCGCCGCACCGGCTCCGCCTGGACGCCCTGGCTCTACCTGCTCCCCGCCCTCGCCGTCCTCGGCGGGCTCCTCGTCTACCCCCTCTACCAGCTCGGCCTGATCTCGTTCCTGGAGTACACCCAGGCCCAGGTCAGCGGTGGCCGGCCCACCTCCTTCCGGGGCCTCGGCAACTACACCGCCCTCTTCTCCGACCCCCAGTTCCGGCAGGTCCTCCTCGCCACCGTCCTCTTCGCCGCCGCCTGCGTCGTCGCCACCCTCGCCGTCGGCTGCGCCCTCGCCGTCCTCCTCACCCGCGTCCGTGCCCTGCCCCGGCTCGCCCTGATGCTCGCCGCGCTCGGCGCCTGGGCCACGCCCGCCGTCACCGGCTCCACCGTCTGGGTCTTCCTCTTCGACCCCGACCACGGCCCGGTCAACCGGATCCTCGGCCTCGGCGACTTCTCGTGGACGTACGGGCGCCACAGCGCCTTCGCACTGGTCCTCATGGAGGTCGTCTGGTGCTCGTTCCCGTTCGTGATGGTCACCGTCTACGCGGGCATCAAGGCCGTCCCGACCGAGGTCCTGGAGGCCGCCGCCCTCGACGGCGCGTCCCAGTGGCGGACCTGGCGCTCCGTCACGGCCCCGATGCTGCGGCCGATCCTCGTCGTCGTCACGATCCAGTCGGTCATCTGGGACTTCAAGATCTTCACCCAGATCTACGTGATGACCGGAGGCGGCGGCATCGCCGGCCAGAACCTCATCCTCAACGTGTACGCCTACCAGAAGGCCTTCGCCTCGTCCGAGTACAGCCTCGGCGCCGCCATCGGCGTCGTGATGCTGCTGATCCTGCTGGCGGTGACGCTGGTCCACCTCCGGCTGGTGCGCCGCCAGGGAGAGGAACCGTGAGGTCCGTGCGCTCTTCGCATGCTCTTCGTGTCCCCGGGGTCCGCAGGCCCGGCCGGCTCGCCGCCGAGGCCGGGACCCTGCTCGTCGCCGCAGCGGTCGCCTTCCCGCTGTACTGGATGGTCCTCTCCGCCCTCAAACCGGCCGGCGAGATCCAGTCGGCCCGGCCGCGGCCGTGGACCCTGTCCCCGTCCCTCGACTCCTTCCGCCGGGTCTTCGAACAGCAGGACTTCGGCCGCTACTTCCTCAACTCGCTGCTCGTCGCCGGCACGGTGGTCCTCGCCTCCGCCGCCATCGCCTTCCTCGCGGCGACCGCCGTCACCCGGTTCCGCTTCCGCTTCCGGACCACCCTGCTCGTGATGTTCCTGGTCGCGCAGATGGTCCCCGTCGAGGCCCTGGCCATCCCGCTGTTCTTCCTCATGCGGGACCTCGGCCAGCTCAACACCCTGGGCTCGCTGATCCTCCCGCACCTCGCCTTCTCGCTGCCCTTCGCGATCTGGATGCTGCGGGGCTTCGTCAAGGCGGTTCCGGAGGCGCTGGAGGAACAGGCGACGATCGACGGCGCGAGCCGCACCCGCTTCCTGTGGCAGATCCTCTTCCCGCTGGTCTTCCCGGGCCTGGTCGCGACGAGCGCCTTCTCCTTCATCTCGACCTGGAACGACTTCCTCTTCGCGAAGTCCTTCATCATCAGCGACACCTCGCAGTCGACCCTGCCCATGGCACTGCTCGTCTTCTTCAAGCCCGACGAGAACGACTGGGGAGGCATCATGGCCGGCTCGACCGTGATGACGGCCCCGGTGCTCGTCTTCTTCGTACTCGTACAGCGCCGCCTGGTCTCGGGACTGGGCGGGGCGGTGAAGGACTGACGCGATGACCGCAGAACGGCCCCACCCCGACGCGGACCTGATCCCCGCCCCCCTCGACGTGGAGGTGCGGGCGGGCTCGCCCGGTTGCTTCTCCCTCGACGAGCGCACCACCCTCGACGCCGGGCCCGGCACGCACGGCACCGCCCGCTGGCTCCGCTCGACACTCGGCGCGGCCACCGGACTGCCGCTGGCCGACGGCGACGGCCCCTTCGCCGTACGGCTGCGGATCAGCGCCGACGTGGAGCGGGCGTACGGACCCGAGGGCTATCGGCTGAGCACCGACGGCTCCGTCGCGGAGGCGTCCGTGGTCATCGAGGGCGGTGGCCCCGCAGGGGTGTTCTGGGGCGCCCAGACGCTCCGGCAGCTCCTCGGGCCCGACGCCCACCGCAAGGCGCGCCTGGCGCGCGGCGAGCGCGACTGGGACCTGCCGGTGGTCACCGTCACGGACGCACCCCGCTTCCCCTGGCGCGGCCTCATGCTCGACGTCGCCCGGCACTTCATGCCCAAGGACGACGTCCTGCGGCAGCTCGACCTGATGGCCGCGCACAAGCTGAACGTGCTGCACCTGCACCTCACCGACGACCAGGGCTGGCGCGTCGAGATCAGGCGGCACCCGCGCCTCACCGAGGTCGGCTCCTGGCGGGCGCGGAGCAAGTGGGGGCACCGGGCGTCGGCGCTGTGGAACGAGACGCCGCACGGCGGCTACTACACGCAGGACGACATCCGCGAGATCGTCGCCTACGCCGCCGACCGGCACATCTCGGTCGTCCCCGAGATCGACGTGCCGGGCCACTCGCAGGCCGCCATCGCCGCGTACCCCGAACTCGGCAACACCGACGTCGTCGACACCTCCGCCCTCTCCGTCTGGGACACCTGGGGAGTCAGTCCGAACGTACTCGCCCCCACCGACACCGTCCTCCGCTTCTACGAGGGCGTGCTCGAGGAGGTGCTCGAACTCTTCCCGGCGGAGACCTCGCCCTTCGTCCACATCGGCGGTGACGAGTGCCCCAAGGACCAGTGGAGGGCCTCGCCCGCCGCCCAGGCCCGGATCGAGGAGCTGGGCGTGGGCGACGAGGACGGGCTCCAGTCCTGGTTCGTGCGGCACTTCGACAGGTGGCTCGCCGAGCGCGGCCGCCGGCTCATCGGCTGGGACGAGATCCTGGAGGGCGGGCTCGCACCCGGCGCTGCCGTGTCCTCCTGGCGGGGCTACGCGGGCGGGATCGCCGCCGCCGAGGCCGGCCACGACGTGGTGATGTGCCCCGAGCAGCAGGTCTACCTGGACCACCGTCAGGCGCCCGGCGAGGACGAGCCGATGCCCATCGGGTACGTACGGACCCTCGCGGACGTCTACCGCTTCGAGCCCGTCCCGCCCGGCCTGTCCGGGGCCGCGGCGGCCCACGTCATGGGAACGCAGGCCAACGTGTGGACCGAGGTGATGGAGAACCGGGCCCGCGTCGACTACCAGACCCATCCGCGCCTCGCCGCCTTCGCCGAGGTCGCCTGGTCCCGGCTGCCCGCCCCCGAGGCGCGGGATCTCGCCGACTTCGAGCGCCGCATGGCCGCCCACTACCGGCGTCTGGACGCCCTCGGCGTCGACTACCGGCCGCCCTCCGGCCCCCGCCCGTGGCAGCGCCGGCCCGGCGTCGCCGGCCGTCCGATCGAGGGGGCGCCCCCGAACGTGTGACGGCACCTACCGCCCCGGTGTCACCCAAGAGCGGCAAATCGGAAGTCCCGGTCCCTCGCGGGACGTCCCGGCATCCTGGACGGAACCGTCCTTCGCGGACCCTCGCGACGTACGGCTCGGAAGATGTGCCAGAGTTGCCACGTCCAGGCTGTGAGCACGTACGGTACGCCCACACAGGCGTGACACAGGCGTGACAGCCGGGGACGGTCGGGGATCACCGGGACACCGGGAAGGGGCAGCGGGTTGACCACGCACGCACCACAGACGGCATCACGGGCGGCGCGGGCCGTGACGCTGCCCGCCTCGCTCGACGAGGCCGTGGCGGCGCTCACGGCCATGCCGGCCGCCGTTCCCGTGGCCGGCGGCACCGACCTGATGGCCGCCGTCAACCGCGGGCAGCTGCGCCCCGCAGGACTCGTCGGACTCGGCCGGATCAACGAGATCCGCGGCTGGCAGTACCAGGACGGCCACGCCCTGCTCGGCGCGGGCCTCACGCACGCCCGGATGGGCCGCCCCGACTTCGCGGCGCTCATCCCGGCCCTGGCCGCCGCCTCGCGCGTCGCGGGCCCGCCACAGATCCGCAACGCCGGCACCCTCGGCGGCAACATCGTCTCCGCCGCGCCCACGGGCGACTCCCTGCCGGTGCTCGCCGCCCTGGAGGCGGACCTGGTCGTCGTCGGCCCGCTCGGCACCCGCGAGCTGCCCGTCGGCCACCTCCTGGCCGGCCGCGACATGCTGGCGCCCGGCGAACTCGTCGCCTTCGTGCGCGTCCCGCTGCTGCACGCCCCGCAGGTCTTCCTCAAGGCCACCGGCCGCACCGGCCCGGCCCGCGCCACCGCCTCCGTCGCCGTCGTGCTCGACCCGGCGCGCCGCGGGGTGCGCTGCGCGGTCGGTGCGATCGCGCCGATGCCGCTGCGGCCCCTGGAGGCGGAGCAGTGGATCGCCTCGCTCGTGGACTGGGACGCCGAGCGGGGACTGGCGCCGGAGGCGCTGACGGCGTTCGGCGAGTACGTCGCCGCCGCGTGCATCCCGGACCCGGCGGGCGACGAGCCGTTGCCGCCCGCCGTACTGCACCTGCGGCGCACGGTCGCCGCGCTGTCCCGACGGGCACTGGGGAGGGCGCTGTCGTGAGCGACGAGGCACAGGGGAACCACGGCAACCACGGGTCGGGCGGCTGGGAGCCGATCCCGCAGAGCGAGGGGTACGACGGCGACGCCACGGCCTTCGTGCAGCTGCCGCCCGACTTCATGCTGGACGGCATCCCGCTGGAGGCGCCGGGCCACGGCTACGTGCCGCCGATGATCGTCCCGCTGACGCCCCTGGCGGCGACCGACCCGGCGGCGACGGGCACCTGGGCGGTGCAGCCGCCGGTGGCGCCGGAGCACGTACAGGAACACGTACAGGGGCACCTGCCCGAGTACGCGCAGGACGGCGGGTACGAGGCGCCCGTGGCGGACGTGCCCATGGGCGAGGCGCCCGGATACGAGCCCGCGCCCGCGTACGAGCCCGCGCAGGGTTCGACCGGGCAGTGGACCATCCCGACGGTCGAGGACGGCGCGGACGGCCTCGACGACTCGGGCGAGTACACGGCGTCCCGGCTCGCGCAGTACGCGAGCGGCGCGCCCGCGACCCTGCCGGGCGGCGCGCCGGCGCCGTGGGCGGTGACGGAGCCGGAGCCGGAGCCGGTCACGGAGGAGGCGGCGGAGCCCGGGCCCGTACCCGCGACCGAGCCCGTACCCGCCACAGGGCCGGTATCCGCCACCGGGCCCGTACCGGAATCCGTACCCGAGGCCGAGCCCGTACCCGTACCGGAACCCGTATCCGCCCCGGAGCGCGGGGAAGGGGAGCCGGAGCTCGCGTTCCCGCAGGAGCCCCTCGACGCGTTCACGCCCGCCGCCGACATCTCCGACATCTCTGGCATCACCGATGTCGCCGATGTCGCGGACGCCACGGGCCATGCGGATGTCGCGGTCCACGCGGACAGCGGTGACAGCCGGGACAGCGACGAGCACCCCACCACCGCCTACACGCTGCGCGTGAACGGCGTCGACCGGCCCGTCACCGACTCCTGGATCGGCGAGTCGCTGCTCTACGTGCTGCGGGAGCGGCTCGGGCTCGCCGGGGCCAAGGACGGCTGCTCGCAGGGCGAGTGCGGCGCGTGCAACGTGCAGGTCGACGGCCGGCTCGTCGCCTCCTGCCTGGTTCCGGCGGCGACGGCGGCCGGTTCCGAGGTGCGCACGGTCGAGGGGCTCGCCGTGGACGGCGAGCCGTCCGACGTGCAGCGGGCGCTGGCGAAGTGCGGCGTGCAGTGCGGCTTCTGCATCCCGGGCATGGCCATGACCGTGCACGACCTGCTCGAGGGCAACCACGCGCCGACCGAACTGGAGACCCGGCAGGCGCTGTGCGGCAACCTCTGCCGCTGCTCGGGCTACCGCGGGGTCCTCGACGCCGTGAACGAGATCGTCGCCGGCCGCGAGGCGGCGGCGGAGTCCGGGCCGTCGGCGTCGGCCCCGGACGAGAACACCGCCCGCATCCCGCACCAGATTCCCCACCCGCACGACGGAGGCACGGCGTGAGCAGCGACCCGACGACCACGGAGCCCGAGGGCCTCGGCCTGGGTCTCGGCGTCTCGCTCCCGCAGGCCGACGCGCGGGCGAAGACCGAGGGCACCTTCCCGTACGCCTCCGACCTGTGGGCCGAGGGCCTGCTGTGGGCGGCGATCCTGCGCTCGCCGCACCCGCACGCCCGGATCGTGTCGATCGACACGTCGGCGGCGGCCGAGATGCCCGGGGTACGGGCGGTGGTCACCCACGCCGACGTGCCCGGGGCCGCCACGTACGGCCGGCAGGTCGCCGACCGTCCGGTGTTCGCCGCCGATCTCGTCCGCCACCACGGCGAGGCCATCGCCGCCGTGGCCGCCGACCACCCGGACACGGCACGGCTCGCGGCCGCCGCCATCGCGGTCGAGTACGAGGTCCTGGACCCGGTCACCGACCCCGAGAAGGCCTTCGCCGCCGCGCCCCTGCACCCCGACGGCAACCTGATCCGGCACATCCCGCTGAGCTTCGGAGACCCGGAGGCGACCGGCGAGGTGGTCGTCGAGGGCCTGTACCGGATCGGCCGGCAGGACACCGCCCCGATCGGCGCCGAGGCCGCGCTCGCCGTGCCGCGCCCCGACGGCGGCGTCGAGATCTACACGGCGTCGACCGACCCGCACACCGACCGCGACCTGGCCGCCGCCTGCTTCGGGCTCCCGCCCGAGCAGGTCAAGGTCGTCGTGACCGGCGTGCCCGGCGCCACCGGCGACCGCGAGGACCCGGGCTTCCAGATCCCGCTGGGGCTGCTCGCGCTCCGTACCGGCTGCCCGGTCAAGCTCGCCGCGACCCGCGAGGAGTCCTTCCTCGGCCACGCCCACCGCCACCCCACCCTGCTGCGCTACCGCCACCACGCGGACGCCGAGGGCCGGCTGGTCAAGGTCGAGGCGCAGATCCTGCTCGACGCGGGCGCCTACGCGGACTCCTCGTCCGAGTCGCTCGCGGCGGCCGTCTCCTTCGCCTGCGGGCCGTACGTCGTCCCGCACGCCTTCGTCGAGGGCTGGGCGATGCGCACCAACAACCCGCCGTCCGGCCATGTGCGGGGCGAGGGCGCGATGCAGGTGTGCGCGGCGTACGAGGCGCAGATGGATAAGCTCGCCGGGAAGCTGGGCATGGACCCGGCGGAACTCCGGATGCGTAACGTCCTGGCGACCGGCGACATCCTGCCGACCGGCCAGACGGTCACCTGCCCGGCGCCCGTGGCCGAACTCCTCGCGGCCGTAAGGGACTTCCCGCTCCCGCCGCTCCCCATGGACTCCCCGGAGGAGGACTGGCTGCTGCCCGGCGGCCCGGACGGCGCGGGGGAGCCGGGCGCGGTGCGGCGGGGCGTGGGCTACGCGATCGGCATGGTGCACATGCTGGGCGCCGAGGGCACCGACGAGGTGTCGACGGCGACGGTACGGGTCCAGGACGGCGTGGCCACGGTCATCTGCGCGGCCGTGGACACGGGTTCGGGCTTCTCGACGCTCGCCCGCCAGATCGTGCAGGAGACCCTGGGCGTCGAGGAGGTCCACGTCGCCCCGGTCGACACCGACCAGCCGCCGGCCGGCGCGGCCACCCACGGCCGCCACACCTGGGTCTCCGGCGGCGCGGTCGAGCGCGCGGCGAAGATGGTCCGCACCCAGCTCCTCCAGCCACTGGCCCACAAGTTCGGCATGTCGACCGAACTGCTCCAGATCACCGACGGCAAGATCACCTCGTACGACGGCGTCCTGTCGACGACGGTCGCCGAGGCGATGGAAGGCAAGGAACTCTGGGCCACCGCCCAGTGCCGCCCCCACCCGACCGAGCCGCTGGACGAGTCCGGCCAGGGCGACGCCTTCGTCGGCCTCGCCTTCTGCGCGATCCGCGCGGTCGTGGACGTCGACGTCGAGCTGGGCGCGATCCGGGTCGTGGAGATGGCGGTCGCCCAGGACGTCGGCCGCATCCTCAACCCGGCCCAGCTGGCCACCCGCATCGAGGCGGGCGTCACCCAGGGCGTGGGCGCGGCCCTCACCGAGAACCTCCGCACCTCCCGCGGTCTGGTCCGCCGCCCCGACCTGACGGGCTACGCCCTGCCCACGTCCCTGGACGCACCCGACATCCGCATCGTGAAGCTCGTCGAGGAACGCGACGTCGTCGCCCCCTTCGGCGCCAAGCCCGCCAGCGCGGTCCCCGTGGTCACCTCCCCGGCCGCCATCGCCTCGGCCGTCCGCGCGGCCACGGGCCGCCCGGTCAACAGACTCCCGATCCGTCCGCAGGCGGCGGTGGTCGTCGGCTGACGCCGACCTGCTGCCCGGCGAGGGACGCAACCTGTGGATGTGTTTCGCTCGTCGTCCTGGCTACAGTGAACTCCTGGGCACGATCCAGGAGTTGCGGGTGCACGGGGGAGGAGCGCCAGGCATGGAAGCCTACGTGGACGGGGCGGGCCGCGCCCTGGGAGGCATGAGCAGGGAGGCCCTGCTCTACAACTCCGAGTCGATGATGGAGTTCAAGAAGGGGATCGACGGACTGATCGCCGACCTCCTGGCCTCACCGGCCGCTCCCAAGAACATGAACTCGGACCAGGTGGCCCGGGGCCAGTTCGGCGGCGGCGGGGCCGCGTGGATCGAGGCGAACGAGATCTTCTCGTCGTACAAGAGCGTGCTCGCGGAACTGATCAGGCTCTCCACCCTGCTGTCCGACTGCCTTGAGGGCCTGGGCATCGCCGTCGGCATCGCCAAGGACGGCATGGAACAGACCGACGAGGAAATCCGGGCCAAGATGCTGGACATCAGCAAGCGGACCACGGAAGCCAAGACCGAGGCCGACCAGAAGGCCGGCTACGACACGACGCCTTCCGGCAAGCCGGACGGCACGGGGGCGCCGGGTACCGACCCCCAGCGGCAGACCACACAGACCCCGGCCGAGCCGCAGCGCACGGAGACCGCCGACGGTGGCGCGGCAGGCCTCGGCTGACGGCCACACGACACGGGGAAGGGGTGACTCTCGATGGAGCAGAACGACAACGCCGGGGGCGGCAGGGGGACCGACTTCCGCTCCATGTCGCACGAGCAGATGCTGAGCTGGCTGGACGAGGCCAGCAGCTTCTACGTACGTAACGCCGGCGACCGTCTGACGACTGCGGCGGCGAAGATGACGCAGATCGCGAACGAACTGCAGAAGCGTCCCGGCCGCGTGGAGTGGGACAGCCAGGCGGAGCAGGCGTTCAAGGAATGGACCGCCAGCCTGGCGAGCACGACCCACAGCCTCTCCGACTACAGCAAGAACTCGGCGAAGTGGCTGACCGAGGCCGCCAACGCCATCGCGGCAGCCCAGAGCTCCATCCCGCGCTACACCTCGACCGCGCAGGCAAAGGAGAACCTGGAGGCGGCGCAGAAGTACCGCAACGACCCCGACTCCCAGACGATCGCACGCAACGCCCGCGACCAGATGGCACCGGAGGGCGCCGACGCCGCGACGATCAAGGCGAAGGAGGAGGCGAACCGGCAGAACGCGGCGGCGGAGATGGAGCGGCTCTCGGCGACGTACCAGTGGTCGAGCGTGCAGATGACGAGCTTTCGGATGCCGTCGTTCCAGCCGCCGCCGGACGCGTTCGTTCCGAAGACCGCCGATGGCCGGGACGACTCGTCCTACATCGGATCCACGGCTCGGAGCGACAGCCGATCCACGGAAACCGACACCGGCACGACCACGAGGGACGCGCGGTCGGATACCAGGTCGCTGCCCGACACACAGGTGGTGCCGCCGAAGCGCGACATCAGCGGGCCCACGCAGGTCATCCGTCCTGACGTACCGGCCGACCTGGGCATTGACAGCGTGCACACGCTGCCGCCGCCCACGACAGGCACGCCGCCGACCACCGGAACGCCGCCCACCGCCGGTCAGCCGCCGAGCACCACGCCGCCCCCGCCGTTCACCGTCCCGCCAGGGCCGGTGAACGTACCGCCCACGACGGGCAGGACGGGGCCTGGCCCGATTCCGCCGGTGAGCGGTACCACCAAGACGCCTCCGGTCTCGGGCGGGCGCGGCCCCGTTCCGGTCGGCCCTCCGCCAGGGATGCCTCGCGAGGGCATCACCGGTGGCCGCCCCGTGCCGAACAATCCCGGCCGGACTACCACCGGCATTCCACGAAGCACAGTGGTCGGCAATGAGCCCGCCGCCGGACGCACGAGCAACGGTCTAGGCCGCGCCCCCATGGGAGGTCCCGGCTTGAGCGGTCCGATCGGCGGTCCTGGCGGTGGACAGAGCGGGATCAGCGGAGGCCGTCGCCTTGCTTCTGAGCCCGGCGGAGTGGTCGGTGGCCGGGCTCAGCGGCCCGGCACGGCGAACGCTCGGCCGTTCACGCCCGGAGGCTCGGGGCTCGTGCGCGACGGGGCGCAGGGCCCGGGACCGGTGGGCCGCAGTGGCTCTGTACCGGCTGCGGAACGCCGCGAGGAGGAGCGGGGCGAGCGTCCCGACTACCTTGTCGAAGACGAAGAGACCTGGCAGCAGGGCAGCCGCCGCACGGCGCCGCCCGTCATCGACTGATCGACGCGAGGAAGCAGATGCGTACCAGCGGTATTCCACGGAGCCGTGTCCGGAATTTCGCCTCGGCCGGCTTGGGCGTGCTGCTGGTGGGCATCGCTTCCGTTCCCGCCCACGCAGAGTCGATCCGTGCTCAGCAGTGGCAGCTCGACATCATGCACGCGGACGAGATCTGGAAGATCAGCAAGGGCGAGGGCGTCACGGTCGCGGTGATCGACTCCGGCGTCGACAAGACCAATCCCGACCTCCGAGGCCAAGTGCTCGACGGGCAGGACTTCGCGACCGATCGACCGGGTGACGAGTTCACCGATTACACCGGACACGGGACCGGGATGGCAGGTCTCATCGCAGGCACCGGCGCGCGCGAGGGCGGGACCGGAGCCTTCGGGCTGGCGCCCCGTGCGCGCATTCTGCCGATTCGGGTCACCGGGCTCGATGCAGGCAGGCTCAGCCAGAAGGACGGCGACGAGCAGTTCAATCGCAACGTGGCCCCGGCGATCCGGTACGCCGCCGACTCCGGGGCCAAGGTCGTCAATATCTCTCTGGGCGTGGGCACGGGTTCGCAAGAACTCGCCGACGCCGTGCAGTACGCGCATGAAAAGGGGGCGCTGGTCTTCGCTGCTGTGGGCAACAGCGGCGACAAACTGAACAAGCCGGAGTACCCCGGGGCCACCCCAGGTGTCGTCGGCGTCGGAGCGATCGACCAGAAGCTGACCCGGGTCAAGAACTCGCAGTACGGCCCCCAGGTCGATCTCGTCGCTCCCGGCAAGGACACTGTGCACGCCTGCGGCGGCGGCACCGGCCTGTGCAAGTCGACCGGCACAAGTGACGCCACCGCCCTCGCCTCGGCCGCCGCCGCCCTCATCTGGGCCGAGCACCCCGAGTGGACCAACAACCAGGTCCTGAAGGTCATGCTCAACACCCTTGCCGCTCCCAACGACGGCGCCGGCCGTAACGACTACATCGGCTACGGCGCCATCCGGCCGCTCCGCGCCCTGAAGACCCCCGGCGACCCCGGCCCCGCCGACGTACGGCCGATCCCCGACCTGCCGTCGGAGCCGACGGCCTCGCCCTCGTCCTCGGCCGTGCCGGCTACGACCGGCCCCGCTCCTGCACCGGCCCCGCAGGCGGAAGGCGCTGAAAGCGGGAGTAGCACCGGGCTGTGGATCGGTCTCGGAGTCGGCGCAGCCGTGCTCTTGGGGGCTGCTGTGTCCGTGACTGCGCTGCGATCACGGCGCCGTTGAACGAACGAACGTGACGAAGTCGGGGGAGTCGACGACCAGCGAGCCGCCCCCCCCACGCGTTCGCCGACCGGTTGGGCCGCAAGGGCACCGAGTTGGTCGACGGCGTGCCGTCACCCCTTTCAGCGCGGTGAAGCGCGACTTGACGAAGTAGCTCTCCCCGAAGGAGGTCGGGCTGGGATTCGGCGGGCTCGTTCCGTCCCTGCCCACGGGCCTTTTCCCTGCGTGTGTGTGGCAAGCGGCAGGCACCGCGTTGACACGAGACCGTTTGCTCTGCGTACGCGCTCGTAAACTCTGGTGTTCCGAAAACGCGAGGGCATCGCTGAGTCCACGCGGGTGACGGTTGGGGGAGTCGTGTCGTTCGACGAAGAGTGGGCGGCTGAGCGCAGTGCAGCCGCGAACCGGGTGAGCATGAGGTTGAACCAGTTGCCCGCCGACCCAGGGGGCGGAAGCGGTGGCGGTGCCGACCTCGGAGTGAAGCAGGATCACCTTGGCGCCGTCGGTCACGCCGCCTTCGGGCTGCACGGCCGGCTGCTGAAAGACGGGAACCACGCGCGCAGCGATACGTCGGAGGCGGCGACCGGGTTGTCGAACAGCGGCTTCCGTACCGGTTCGGCGATGGCGACCGTGCAGGAGACCTGGGCCTCCCAGCTCGGCACGCTCCTGGACGCCTGCGCCCACATCTCCAACCACCTCGATTACAGCGCGGCAGCGCACGCGAAGGACGACGAGGACGTGAGGACGGCGCTCGCCGTGTCCAGGATCAATGAGCACTTCAAGTAGGTCGGGGAGCAGCCGGTGTTGACCTTCGACAATGTGTACCAGGCACCGCTCGGCAAGATGAAAGCCGCCGCGGACCGGTGGTCCGAGATGAAGGGCAAGCTCGACACCCTCGCCGTCGACGCCCGCAAGACGATGGCCGCCAAGGCCAAGGCAGAGGACTGGCGGGGCGTGAACGCCGAGGTCACCAAGCCCTTCATCGACAAGACCGCGAAGGAGTTCGAGGACGCGGCCAAGGCGGCAGACGGCATCCACAAGATCCTTGAGGACGGCTACAACGCCTTCAAGAAGGCGAAGGCCGACCTCACGACGATCGTCGAGACCGACGCCCCGCACCAGGGGCTCGTGGTGAAGAGCAACGGCGTTGTCGAAGCCGCCTTCTCGCTGGAGCGGAACGCCGTCGCGAACTACGACCGCGACCACGCCGAGGCGCTGCGCAAGCAGCGCGTCGACATCGCGGCGCTGCAGCGGCGCCTCGACGCCGTCATCGAGAAGTGCGACGACGCCGACGTGGCCTGCTCGAACGCGCTGAAGGCCAACATCACGGGGGACAAGCACAACTTCAGCGCACCGAGGTACGGCAGTCTGGACGCCGAGGAGGCGCAGCGGGCGGTCGCCCTGGCCAAGAGGGGCCGGGACATCTCCCACACGGAGCTGGAGCGGCTGAACGAGCTGCTCAGGGACAACAGCTCGTCGAAGGAGTTCTCCCGCACCTTTTGCGACAGTCTCGGCCCCAAGGGTGCGCTGGAGTTCTTCGGGCAGCTTTCCACCGACACGTACGACCATGGCGAGCCCGACAAACAGCGGCTGGCCGATGTTCGCGACCTGCAGAAGAACCTGGGCCTCAATCTCGCGACCGCCACTCAGGGCGGCGACGCCTGGACCGAGAAGTGGTCCGCCGACATGCGCAAGCTCGGCACGGAACGCATCCCGCTCGCCAAGAACGACTACAACGGTGCGTTCGGCTACCAGCTGCTCGGCGGCATCCTGCGCTACGGCAACTACGACCCGAAGTTCCTCACGCCGATCGCCGAGCATGTGACCCAGCTACACGCCCAGGACCCGCGCATGTTCGCCGACAGCAAGAGCATGGGCGGATGGCTGAAGAACCCCTTCAACCCGTCCGGGGTCAACGGGTCGGGATACGACCCCATGACGTCGATGCTGGAGGCGCTCGGGCACAGTCCGGAGGCGGCCAAGCAGTTCTTCACCGGCGAGCCGACGGCCTACGACAAGGACGGCCGCGCCAACGGGACGGTCGATCTCGACCCTGAGAAAGAGGGTGACCAGAAGGACTACCTGGAGTACTTCCAGAACAAGGACTACGAGTTCTTCCCGGACATCGACGGCCACCGCCCGGACGACGCGAAGAAGTCCGCGGAGTACATGCCGGACGCCCTCGGTCACGCCCTGGAGGCGGCAACCACGGGCCACGGCTGGGACGACCCGCACCCGCGGCTTCACCGCGACGAGCAGTCGGCCGAACTGATGAAGCGGGTCATCGACTCCTACGGCACGAACACCGAACTGCGCGAACAGCACAAGCCGTTGACGGACAGCCTCGGCCGGATGGGCGCGGCGTACATCGACGATCTGAACTACTCGACGTACAACTTCGGCGGCTCCGGCGACTCCCTCGGCCGAGCGAGTCTCTTCGGGGCGAGCAGCGACGGAAGTTCGCGTACCGACTTCGGTCGGAGTGCCAGTCTGCGGTTCATGAACGCCGTCGCCGGCGACGAGGACGCGTACAAGACGCTCTCGGCCGCGCAGCAGGTCTTCGAGGCCGGTGGCCTCAAGGCGCTGGAAGGGGACAACGGCTCTCAGCTCACCTTCCTGCACAACTCCACCAAGGTGCACGGCATCCTCGACGAATCACGCATCGAGGCGATCGCCCAGGAGTTCAAGGACCAGGAAGAGGCCAAGAACCTGGAGATGGAGAAGCACGCCGAGTGGCGGAAGTCGGCCGTCAGCGGCGGCGCCTCCGCGGTCGTGGGTGTCGGCTCGGCCCTGGTGCTCGGGCCCGCCGCCGGACTCGCGGTGGCGACCGCGGTCCCGATCGTCATGGAGAGCGTCGGTTCCACGGTCAGTACGGACTACGCGGCGGACACCCTCCAGTACCTCAAGGACAACGAGTACAAGAACGACGACGAGGCCGACGGGGCTGTCTTGGACGTCAGGGAGCAAGGTCGGCGCGCTGTGGTCGTGCCCGCCTTCAGCGTGGCCGAGTCACAGGGGATGACGCTGGGGGACAGGCAGGCCCTCATCCGGGAGGTCGAGGCCTCGTACAAGATGGGTGCCGAAGACGTCGACCCTCTGAAGGCGAACAAGTGAGGCGGCGGACGGTGACGAAGAAGACGCGCAGGCTGCGCCGCCTTGGCGCGGGAATTCTGGCCTCGGCCCTGGTTCTCACGGCGTGCTCGGGCGGGGAACCGGATACTGAGACGGATGCAGGGCTCAAGGTCTGCGAGGAGTTGCTCGGCGCGGAAGGCGTGTCGAGAACCAGGGCCCTGATCGGCGACGACGGGTTCGCGGTCGAGGATCTCTCCTTGGAGGCGATCCGGGAGAGCATGCTCAGGCAGGCGCGAACATACAAGCCGGAGAGCGAGGACCTGTTCCGGTCCTCGTACGAGCCCTGCGAGCTGCGGGCGAATAGCGGCGGCGGAGGTATCAAGCGTGTGGATGCCGGGGTGAAGTGGTCCGTTCTCTCGATGGAGACCGTGTTGAAGGGGCTCGAGCGGGGGGACTGGACCGAGTCGGCGCAGGATTTGTACGTCCAGAAGGTGCCGCGGCTCAAGGGCCTTGCGGCGATCCTGCCGTGCAAGATCTCCGGTACGGCACCGGGGCAGGAGCGTGCCATGCCACTGGAGGTCGCGGTTTCCACTTCCGACGAGACCGGTACAGAGGGTGATGCATTGGCTAAGACCCTTCTCTCTTCGCTCGCACGGAACACCCAGAAGATCCTCGGCTGCGCGAATCCCGTGTCCGTGCCGGATGTGCTGCCGTGACGATGCGGGAGGGGTGCGGGCACAGCAGTGGGTCGGGCGGTGGGGGCGCGGGGCGACAACCTCGCGACGTGTGCCGGGACTGACGCGCCGTCGGCTGTGTCCGGCGTCGCCCGTACGATGGCCGCGGAGCCGGCCGGAGGCCGGGGGATCGGACCGGAAGCCATGAGCGGGAGAAGGATGCGCTGCACGCGGGGGCGTGGACGTGGGCGTGGGCCCGGTGGGAGTCGGAACGGCCGTGCGCCGGGCGGTGAACGGGGCGGCCCGCGTGGCCCGGTACGAGGATGGGCGCGGGTGCTGTGGCGGGGGACCGCCGCTGTGCTCGGGCTCGTCGTGTTCGGGGTCGGGGCGACGCCCGCCCATGCCGCGACCGTGCGGTCCAAGCAGTGGCACCTCACGTCCATGCACGCCGAGGAGATCTGGCAGCGCAGCACCGGCAAGGGCGTCACGATCGCCCTCATCGACACCGGTGTGAAGGCCGTGCCCGAGCTCTCCGGGCGCCTTGTCGGCGGCAGCGACTTCCCGGGAGCCGGTACGGCGGGCAACAAGAACGGCGGCACCACCACGGCCGCGGTCATCGCCGGGACCGGCAAGGGACCCGGCGGGCAGGAGAGCGCGTACGGGCTGGCGCCCGGGGCGAAGATCATGCCGCTGAACATCAGCGACGGGTACACCGGCAAGGGCAGCCTCGCGGACCAGGAGAAGGCCGTCAACGCCGGTCTCGCGCCCGCGCTCCGGCACGCCGCCGACTCCGACGCCAAGATCATCTCGGTGTCCGTCAGCCTGCCCGTCCTGGCGTTCGACACCTCCCCCGAGGTGCGCGACGCCGTGGCCTACGCGATGGCGAAGGGAAAGCTCGTCTTCGCCGGCGTCGGCTACGCGTCCTACCTCGACGACCAGGTCGTGAACAGCCCGGCCTCGCTGCCGGGCGTCGTCGGCGTCACCGCCATCGACAGCAAGCTCACCCGCATCAAGGGCACCGGCGTCGGCCAAAACGTGGACATCGCCGCCCCCGGCACGGAGATCGTCAGCGCCTGCGCCGGGAGCACCGGGCTCTGCCGGACCAAGAGCACCGAAGTCGCCGCGGCGCTCGCGGCCGCATCCGCCGCCCTCGTCTGGTCCGAGCACCCCGACTGGACGCGCAACCAGGTCCTCCGCGTCCTCCTCAACACGATCGCCGGGCCCAGCGACGGCGCCGTCCGCAACGACTTCATCGGCTACGGCGCCGTGCGCCCCCTCCGCGCGCTCAAGACGCCGGGCGACCCCGGCCCGCGCGACGAGTACCCGCTCGACGACTACACCTCGCCCACCCCGACGCCCACCCCCACGCCGTCCGCGGCCACTCCGGCCCCGGCGCCGTCCGCATCCGCGGGCACGCCGGACCTCGCCTCCGGCGCCGGCACGGACGGCCACAGCACGGGATTCCGGATCGCGCTCGGCGTGTGCGCGGCCGGGCTGCTGTGCCTGGCCGTGGGAACCCCGCTGCTCGTCGCCGACCACCGCCGGCGCCGGTCCGCCGATCGGCGGACCGCCTGGCCGACCGGCCCCGGAGGAACCGGAGGTCCGCCGGCATCCACCGTCCCCATGCCGGCGGGCCGCCACCAGCAGCGCTAGCGCCCGGTCCGACGTACGGGGCCGGCCACCGCCTGTTCCCGGCCTGCCCTGGCCTGTTCCTGACCAGGCTCGGCCTCTTCCCGGCCGACCACGGCCTGTTCCTGGCCCCGGCCACCGCCTGTTCCCGGCCTGCCCCGGCCTGTTCCCAAGCGGCCCTGGCCTGTTCCCGGCCTGTTCCCGGGCGGCCGTCGTCAGTCGTTCCGCTGCGCGACCGCCGCCACGCCCCCGCCGACCGTGAGCACCGCGCCGCCCGACACCAGGGCCGTCAGGAACCGGCGCCGGCCCGGGCCCGCCGGGCGGGAAGCGCCCGGAGCCCCCGGTGCGCCCGGGGCGGACAGGAGCCGGGTCGTGTCCTTCTCCCGCCGGGCGATGTCCTCGGCGAGCGGGCCCTTGCGCCAGGCGCGGTCGGCGCCCTTGGGTGCGGGCAGGGCCGCCATGATCCTGGCGGGCGTGGGGCGGGACGCCGGGTCCTTCGACAGGCACGGGCCGATCAGCGGCTGCAGGGCGGGCGGGACCAGGCTCATGTCCGGGTTGCCGTGCACGACGTCGTACTGCACCGCCGCGACGTGCGCCCCGTCGAAGGCGCGCCGGCCGCTCGCCGCGTACACGAGCACCGCGCCGAGCGAGAAGACGTCCGAGGCCGGTCCGACGCGGTGGCCGAGGACCTGCTCGGGGGCGCCGTATCCCGGTGTCACCGGGATCTGGCCGGTCGTGGTCAGGGTCAGTCCGTGCTCGGGGCGGGCGATGCCGAAGTCGATGACCCGCGGACCGGACGACGTCAGCACGATGTTGGCCGGCTTGAGGTCGCGGTGGACGAGGCCGGCCGTGTGGATGTCGTGGAGGGTGCGGGCCAGGAAGTGGCCCAGGGCGCGTACGGTCGGCTCGTCCATCGGCCCGTACGCGTGGACCGCGTCGGCCAGCGTCGGTCCGGCGAGGAACTCGGCCGCGATCCACGGCCGTCCGCCCTCGGTCTGCGCGCCGAGGACCCGCGCCACGCCCTTGCCGGTGACGGCTCGGGCCATCTCCGCCTCGCGGACGAAGCGCTGTGCGAGCCCCTGGTCGTGGGCGAGTTCGGGGCGGAGCACCTTGACGGCGGCGGGGCGGCCGTAGTCGTCCTGGCCGAAGTAGACCTTGCCCATGCCGCCCTCGCCGAGGACGCCGAGCAGCCGGTACGGGCCGAGCCGGAGGGGATCTCCTGCGGAGAGCGGGTTCACGGGCTCACTGGTCCTTTCGCTGCGGTTCGAACTCCGTCACCCGGCCGTCGCCGACGCCGTAGAACCACTTGTCGCTCACGGCGGTGAGCCGCACGGTGCCGGAGTCGACCGTCTGGACGTAACGGTGCGAGGCCAGGTCGACGACGCCGAAGCCGTCCGGGTTCGGCAGGCAGAGCACGGTCGAGCTCGCGACGGGCGGTACGACGAGGTTCGGCGCGCCGCCGGCCGACACGTCCGCCTCCCACAGCCGCCGGCCGCGCCGGGCGTCGACGGCGACCAGGGTGCCGGTGCCCTCGGCCGCGTACACGACGCCGTTGCGGACGAGCGGTGCGCCGTAGTGCCGCCGCCCGGGCTTGAGGTCGCCGTAGGGGCGGTTGTAGCCGAACTTCCAGATCACGACGCCGTCCGAGATCCGGACCGCGTGGAGCTCCTCGGCGCCGATGTAGACGTGCGTGCCGTCCTCGGCGAGCTCGACGCCGAGGGGTGGCGGCAGATACGCCCCGGAGCCCTCGGGGACGACCTGGCGCCACAGGACCTTGCCGTTCCGGGTGTCGTACGCGGTGATGGTCAGGTCGTTGACCGCCTGGCCGACGAGCAGCCGGTCGCCGACCGCCCGCGCGAAGTCGACGCGGGAACCGGCGCCCGGTGACGGCTCCTTGAGGGCGACGCGCCAGCGCTCGCGGCCGTTCGAGGAGTCGAGTGCGAGGAGGATCCACTCGTCCTTGAAGCGGGGGTCGACGGCGAGGTAGAGCGTGTCGTCGCTCGCGTACAGCATCTTCGCCTGGCCGGGCACGGGCCCGTTCCTGAACTCCTTGAGGTCGGCGACCTCGCGCAGCCGCTTGCCCGTGTTCGGGTCGAGGGCGTGGACGCTCATCTCGGCGGCGGGCGTGACGGCCAGGCCGTAGACGGTCTTGCGGTCGGCGACGGCCCGCTGGTCGCCGGTGATCCACTGGTCGGTCCACTCGAAGCCGCCCGGGGCGGCGCGCAGGCCCTTCAGACCGTTCTCGGTCATGGTGATCACGGCGGCGTCCAGCAGGATCGGCGGCGCCGAACCGGGCGCCTTGGCCGCCTCCTTGGACCAGGCGGTCCTCAGGGGGCCGGTCTCCTTCGGCGTACCGGAGGAGCCGGAGGGCGTGGCGGAGGTGGTGGGCTTGCCCGTTCCGCCCTCGCCGCGGCCCAGCCAGGCCCAGACGCCCGCGCCCACGCCGGTGAGCCCGAGCACCGAGCCCCCTCCGGCGACGAGCAGTCCGCGGCGCGAGAGGCCGGCGCCGCCGGGACGGTTCCCGGCGGCCGCTCCCGAGGGCACGGTCTGCGCGTACGGATCCTCCGCGGGCGCCGGGAGCCGGGGCGGGAGCGGGTGCCACACGTCGGTGGCGCGGCGGGCGATCGCGGTGAGCAGCGGGGCGGGCAGGTGGTCGGCGAACTCGCCGTGCCCGTCGTGGAGCGCGTCGATCAGGGCGGCGGTGGTCGGGCGGGCCGCGGGGTCCTTGGCGAGACAGGCGGAAAGGAGGGAGCGCAGGGACGGCGGGACGGCGTCGAGGACGGCCGGGTCCGGGTCGGCGTAGCGGACGCGGTAGAGCAGGTCGGCCGGGGCGCCCGTGCCGAACGGGGGCCGGCCGGTCGCCGCGAAGACCAGCACGCCGGCGAGGGCGAACACGTCGCCCGCCGGCGGGTGTTCCTGGCCCGAGGCCTGCTCCGGCGACATGTAGGCCGGGGTGCCGGCCGCCGCGCCCGTGGTGGTGAGGTGCACGTCGCCGGCCGCGCGGGCGATGCCGAAGTCGATCAGCTTGGGGCCGTGGGCGGTGACGAGGATGTTGGACGGCTTCAGGTCGCGGTGCACCACGTCCGAGGAGTGCAGCTGCCGCAGCGCCCCGGCGAGCGCGCCGCCGAGGGCGCGGACCGTGGGCTCGGGCAGCGGGCCCGCGAGGGCGACCGCGTCGTCGAGGGGCGGACCGAGGACGTACTCCGTGGCCAGCCAGGGCGTCTCGGCCAGCGGGTCGGCGTCGAAGACCGCCGCGCCGTGCCGGTCACCGATGACGCGGGCAGCGTCCGTCTCCAGCCGGAACCGGGTACGGAACGCCGGATCGACGGCCAGGCGGGCGTGCAGCGTCTTCACGGCGACGGTACGGCCGCCCGGCGAGCGCGCCAGGTAGACCGTACCCATGCCGCCGGAACCGAGCCGGGCGAGGAGACGGTACGAGGCGACGGCGGCCGGGTCGTCGTGGGTGAGGGGCGAGAGCATGGTCGGTCGTCAGTTCCCGTGGTGTTCCGTCGAGTCGGCCGAGAGGAGCGCCGCGGACTGGCGGGCCAGGGCGGCCACCACGCGGGCCGGCAGCCAGCCGGGTGTGAGCAGCGAGGACGCCGACCCGAGCACCGTCGCGTGCGGGGTCGGCGGTGCGAGCGCGGTGAGCAGCGCGGCGGCGGCCGGGCGGTGCGCCGGTTCGCGGGTGAGGCAGGCGGTGATCGTGGGGCGCAGGCCCGGCGGCAGTTCCTCGCGCTCCGGGACGGTGTGCCCGGTCGCGGCGTACGCGAGGACCGTGCCGAGTCCGTGGACGTCGCCAGGTGGCCGGGGCAGTCCGCCCGTCGCCCGTTCCGGGGCGGCGTCCCGCTCGACCTGGTCCGTCGTGCGGGCCGCGCCGAAGCAGGTGAGCCGCGGGCCGTCGGCCGTGAGCAGGACGGCGGCAGGCGTGACGCCGGCGTGCGTGACGCCCTGCGCGTGCAGGGCGGCGAGCGTCTCGGCGAGGGCGGCGCCGATGACCCGGACCGTTTCCTCCGGCAACGGCGCGCCGTGCACGGCCAGGGCGACGGGGAGCGGGAGGGCGGGCACGTACGGGCTCGTGTACCAGGTGTCGTCGGCACCGGCCGACGCCCCGCTGACCTCGGTGACGGGCAACGTCCAGGGCACCGCCAGCCGCTGCGCCGCCTCGGCCTCCCCACGGAAGGGCCCCGGCTCCGCACCCGGGAGCGGCGCGGTCAGCAGCACCGTACGGTCGCCGTCCTGGGAACGCGCGACGAAGCGGCGGTACGGGGGGCGGGGCCCGGCGGCGGAGAGCGGAGGGTCCAGGCGCGTGACGAGACGGTACGGCCGTTCCATGAGCGAATTCCCCCTGTTGTTCGCCTGAGCAGGGAGAGCCTACTCAAGGGGCGGGGAGGGGGATGCGGCGGCTGGACGGGGGCGCGCGTGTTGGTGCTGGTGCTGGTGCTGGTGCTGGTGCTGGTGTGCCGTGGACGTGGACGTGGACGTGGACGTCGCGTGTCGGTGCTCGTGTTCGTGCTCGTAGGCGACGAAGGCGACTTGACGGAGGCGGTGTCCCCGAACGGGTGGCGTGCTCCCGCCGGACAGCCTGCGGCCGTTCAGGGCGGGCATCCCGCCGTCGGACCGGTGTTGACGCGGACCCCGCTGCGTATCCGTGTGCATGAGTAATCTCTGGCGCTCCGGCGAGGAGATCGCCACGAGATCACAGGACTGCACGGCACGGCACCGTACGGCACCGCTGAGCCATGCGGCGACGGTTGGGGGAGTCGTGTCGTTCGAGGACGAGTGGGCGGCCGCGCGCGCCGCCGCCGCTGACCGGGCGGGCATCCGGTTGAACCGGGTTCCGAGCCAGAACGGCGGTGGTGGCGGAGGCGGTGGTGGAGGCACCGGTGGCGCGGGCCTCGCGGTGAAGCAGGATCACCTCGGTGCCATCGGCCACGCCGCGTACGAGCTCAACGGCAGGCTCGCGAAGGACGGCAACCACGCCCGTACCGACACGACGGACGCGGCGACCTGCCTGTCGAGGAACGGCTTCCGTACCGGTTCGGCGATGGCGACCGTGCAGGAGACCTGGGCCTCCCAGCTCCGGACGCTGCTGGACGCCTGCGCGCACATCTCCAACCACCTCGACTACAGCGCGGCAGCCCACGCGAAGGACGACGAGGACATCAGAACGGCGTTCGCCGTGTCGAAGATCAGCGAGTACTTCAAGTAGGCGGGGGAGCAGCCGGTGTTGACCTTCGACAACGTCTATCAGGCACCGCTCGACAAGATGAAGGCCGCGGCGGACCGGTGGTCCGAGATGAAGGGCAAGCTGGACGCCCTGGCCGAGGACGCCCGCAGGACGATGGCGGCGAAGGCGAGGGCCGACGACTGGCGGGGCGTGAACGCCGAGGTCACGAAGCCGTTCATCGACAAGACGGCCAAGGAGTTCGAGGACGCGGCGAAAGCGGCGGAAGGAATCCACCGGATCCTCGAGGACGCCTATCGCGCCTTCAAGAAGGCGAAGAACGATCTGACGAAGATCGTCGAGACGGACGCCCCGCACGGAGGCCTCGTCGTCAGGAGCGACGGGACCGTGGAGGCCCGCTACTCCCTTCAGCGGGACGCCATCGCGCGCCCCGACCCCGAATCGCCGGCGTTCGACCTCAGGCAGCGTGAGGCCATCGCGGCGATGAAGCGGCGCATCGACGCCGTCGTCGAGAGCTGCGACGACGCCGACGAGGCCTGCTCGAACGCGTTACGGGCCAACATCACGGGCGACAGGCACAACTTCAGCGCCCCGAAATACGGCAGCCTGGACGCAGAGGAGGCGCAGCGCGCGGTCGACCTGGCCAGGAAGGGCCGGGAGCTCTCCCACGAGGAGCTGGTACGGCTCAACGAGCTGCTGGCCGACAACAAGGCCTCGAAGACCTTCTCCAGGGCCTTCTACGACGGTCTCGGCCCGAAGGGCGCTCTGGAGTTCTTCGGGCACCTCTCCACCGACGCGTACGGCGGCAACGAGGCAGCGCCGGACAAGCAGCGCCTGGCGGACGTCCAGGCCCTCCAGAAGAACCTGGGCCTCAACCTGGCCACCGCGACGCAGGGCGGCGACCGCTGGACCGAGCAGTGGTCGGCCGAGATGCGGAAGCTGGGCACCGAACGCATCCCGCTCTCCCGGAACGACAACAGCCCGGCGTTCGGCTACCAGCTGCTCGGCGGCATCCTGCGGAACGGCGACTACGACCGCAGGTTCCTGGTCCCCATCGCCCAGCACGTGACCCAACTGCACGGCAGGGAACCGCACTTCTTCGCCCAGAACGCCGGCGGCTGGATCAGGGACCCGTACAACCCGTCCGGGGTGAACGGCTCAGGGTTCGATCCGGTGATCCCGATGCTGGAGGCACTGGGCCACAGCCCGGAGGCCGCGAAGCAGTTCTTCTCGGCCGTGCCGACGCCGTACGAGAGGGACGGCAGCGTCGGGGGCACGCTCGATCTGGGCAGGGACAAGGATGGCGCGAGCATCTCCAACTATCTCGACTTCTTCGCCAACGAGAAGTACGAGTCCTTCGCTGACGTCGAGGGACGAGACCCCGGCGGGGCGAAGAAGGCCGCGGACCACATGCCGGACGCGTTGGGGCATGCACTGGAGGCGGCGACGCTCGGACACGCGTGGGACGACCCGCGGCCGGAGCTCCATCGGGACGCGACTTCGGCCGCGATCATGACTGAAGTCGTCGCGAAGTACGGCGATGACGCAGGGCTCGTCAAGAAGCACCAGTCCGCATTGGCGGACAGCCTCGGCAACATGGGCGCCGGCTATATCGACGACCTCAACTGGGCGCTGACCAAGAACAGAGGGGGGAGTCCCTTCGCCCCGACCGGTGACGGCGCCGCTCATCCGGAGTTCGGGCGCGATGCCGCCACGAGGTTCCTCACCACCTTGGGCCAGCACCCGGACGCCTACGCCACGGTTTCCACTGCTGAGCGCCTCTATACGAGCAGCGTGCTCGAGGCTCAGGTCGGGCCCGATGGCCGGATCAATGAAGCGCGTGCCAGAACCGCTGTACTTACTGGTTCCCTGCTGCAAGGGACGTTGGACGAAGCCCGGGCCAATCAGGTCGAGGCCGAGGGCATGAAGGTCCACGAGGACTACGAGAAGGCGCAGGAGAAGAAGGCCGCCTGGGTGGAGTTCGGGACTGCGACGGCGATCGCGGCGGGCGTCGCCTTCCTGCCGGCCACGGCCGCAGCGGCAGGGGCCGCGGTGATCCTCGTTCCGCTTGCTGTCGACACCGGATCCGGCGCCATGGAAACGGTGGCCGGACAGGTCGTCGGCGATTGGTCCGACAAGGCGGTCGAGGACCACAAGGATTCCACGGACGACAAGATCCACGAGGACCGAAGGGCCATCTATGAAGCGGGCAGACACAGTGCCGAGGCGCCTATGGAGCGCTTCGTCGCCGCACACCGCTCGCAGGTCAGCAGCGGGTTCGAGCACGGCCTCATCACGGATGCGTTCCTCGGCTACGGGGTGGGCAACACATTCGCCGAGACGGTTGGCAACGCACCGGAGACGGACTGATCACGTGATGCAGACAGGAATTCCCCTCAGGAGACCGATCAGAGCCGTCGTGTCGTGCCTCACCGCCTGTCTTCTGCTCATGGGGTGCGAGGAGCAAGCGCAGCAGCCGAGGGTCACCGCAGCGCGGCAGTGTGACGACACGCTTTCCTCCGACGCGGCCCGCGCCCTTGAGACGGTGTTGAGGACCAAGAAGTTGGACGATGCGCCCACGGGAGGTCTGGCACGTACCGAGGGCCAGTTGATCGAGGATTACGGCCAACGGGAGCGACGGTCGCAGGACCGTCCGATGTGTCGCCCTGCCAGTTCCGGCGGAATGGGCCGGGTCGCCATCCGCTTCGGCCTCTATCGCGACGATGACCTCTTCGGGAACATTCGTGTCAGGGGGCTTCACCCTTATGCCATGGGCCGGGAAGCGCGCTCCGGACCGGAGAAGGCGTACCTGTTCGTGATGTGCGCCAGCCCTCGGCTCCAAGGGTCCGACAGGACCCCCGCCCGCATCATGGGGACGCTCACAGTCGACAAATCCAAACTGCCCGACACCGTCGCCGTCCGTGAAGCCAACCTCACCGTGCTGCACTCCGTCACCCTCGCCGTCGTGAAGAGGCTCGGATGCGAGAACAACGCAGGGCTCACGGACAAGCCCGTCTTCAAACCGGGGTAGAAGGTGAGACGGGGAAAGGGGCGGCTCTCCTGGGAGAGCCGCCCCTTTTCGGTGGAGACCGTGGCGGGAATTGAACCCACGTAACTCGCTTTGCAGGCGAGCCCCTCAACCACTCGGGCACACGGTCGTGGTGGTGACGAGGAAGACGTTAGGCGGCGGGCCGGCGGGGGCTCAATGGTTTCCCGGGGGCTGCAACATGACTGCCATGTCGCGTTCATGGTCGTAGGACCAGCGGGGCAGGGCGGATACGACTCGCGACAGGGGTCATATCCCGATACGACCCTTACTCTGGGGCGTATGAGTGCCCTCGAACCGCGCGACGCCGACGCCGACGCCGACGTCGTCTCGCAGAAGTCCGCCGCCGTAGCGTCCGTCGTCGCCGGCGGCGGATCCGTGCTCGACCGGAGGCACCGGGCGCTCAGTATCGGGATCGTCTCCGTCGTCCTGCTCATCGCCTTCGAGGCGACCGCCGTCGGCACCGCCATGCCCGTGGCGGCCCGAGAGCTGGACGGCGTGCCGCTCTACGCCTTCGCCTTCTCCGCGTACTTCACCACCAGCCTGTTCGGCATGGTGCTCTCCGGGCAGTGGTCCGACCGCAGCGGACCGCTGGGCCCGCTGACCGTCGGCATGAGCTGTTTCGCGGCCGGGCTGCTGTTGTCCGGCACCGCCGGCGCCATGTGGCTGTTCATCCTGGGACGGGGCGTCCAGGGGCTGGGCGGCGGGCTCGTCATCGTCGCGCTGTACGTGGTGATCGGCCGGGCCTACGAGGAGCACCTCCGCCCGGCGATCATGGCCGCGTTCGCCGCGAGCTGGGTCGTGCCCTCCGTCGTCGGGCCGCTCGCGTCCGGGACGATCACCGAGCACCTGGGATGGCGCTGGGTCTTCGTCGGCATCCCGGCCCTGGTCGTCTTCCCGCTCGCGCTCGCCCTGCCCGCCATCCGCCGTACCGCCTCCGGGTCCGCCGACCCCGAGGCCCCCGTGGTGCCGTGGGACCGGCGGCGGATCCGGCTGGCGCTCGGGATCTCCTCCGGTGCCGCCCTCCTCCAGTACGCCGGCCAGGAGCTGCGCTGGCTGTCCCTGCTGCCCGCCGCCGTCGGTGCCGCGCTGCTCGTGCCCGCCGTACGCGGGCTGCTGCCGCGCGGCACGTACCGGGCGGCGCGCGGCCTGCCGTCCGTGGTGCTGCTGCGCGGAATAGCCGCCGGGTCGTTCATCGCGGCCGAGTCCTTCGTGCCGCTGATGCTCGTGACCCAGCGCGGCCTGAGCCCCACCCTCGCCGGGCTCTCGCTCGCCGTCGGCGGCCTGACCTGGGCGCTCGGCTCCTGGGTCCAGTCCCGGCCGGGCACCGAGCCGTACCGTGAGCGGCTGGTCGTCGTCGGCATGGTGCTGGTCGCCGCGTCGATAGCGGCCGCGCCGAGCGTCCTGGTCGAGGGCGTGCCGGTGGGGGTGGTCGCGGTGGCCTGGGCCTTCGGCTGTTTCGGCATGGGCATGGTCATCGCCTCGACCAGCGTGCTGCTCCTCAAGCTCTCGGCACCGGAGGAGGCGGGCGCGAACTCCGCCGCCCTGCAGATTTCCGACGGCCTCTCCAACGTCCTGCTGCTCGCCGCCGGCGGCGCCGCCTTCGCCGCGCTCGGCGGAGGAGCGGTGGGCCACGCCGTCGCGGACGCCGCTGCGAGCGCCGGCACCGGCGCCGGGTCCCACCCCGCCGCCTTCGCCGCCGTCTTCCTGCCGATGGCCGGCGTCGCCGTGATCGGCGGCTGGGTCGCCACCCGGCTGGGAGGCACGGGCACGGAAGCGGGCACGAGCACGGAAGCGGGCGCGGGTACGGGCAGAGGAATGGGCGTTGAGGCGCGGCAGGAGGCCTGACGGCGCCGGTCGGGAACCTGACGGCGCCAGTCCGGGTCACGCCCGCGCCGGTCGGGGTCCCGCCGGCGCCGGTCGGAGGCGCGCGGCGCCGATGGGGGTCACGCGGCGCCGGTCGGGGCCGGGCAGGGTCAGGCGGGGTCAGGCAGGGCCAGTCCATGCGGCTGCGGGCTGGACGGTCGGCTTCGAGGGCTGACGAGACCGGCAAGCTCGCGGGCCGGCTCGTTGGAGGACGGGGCCGGGATGACGGTGCGGGCGCGGGGACGGGCGCGCCGCCTGGCTCTCCTCCGCGACCTCCCTCGCCGTGAACGGAGTCGATCTCGCCGACGTCGACCACGACCACGGACACGACCGGACATACGAGCTGGTCGTAGGCCTGGCGCGCGGCGAAGTGGGGGGCATTCGCGACATTGCGGGGCGTTTGCGCGAGCTGTGAGGACTCTCTCATGAGGCGGTGGCACGGGCGTGATGCTGCCGGGTCCTCGCGGTCGCACCGGTAAGGTGGCCCGGTTGTCATATCTGGACGAGCGTCGAACCGGAGATCGTGACTACCACCGCCACCTCCTCACACCACCTCTCTCCCGCCTTCCCCGGCCGCGCCCCCTGGGGCACCGCCAACAAGCTGCGAGCCTGGCAGCAGGGCGCGATGGAGAAGTACATCCAGGAGCAGCCCCGTGACTTCCTCGCGGTCGCCACGCCCGGCGCCGGCAAGACCACCTTCGCGCTGACCCTCGCGTCCTGGCTGCTGCACCACCACGTGGTGCAGCAGGTCACGGTCGTCGCGCCCACCGAGCACCTGAAGAAGCAGTGGGCAGCGGCCGCCGCGCGGATAGGGATCAAGCTCGATCCCGACTACAGCGCCGGGCCGCTCAGCAAGGAGTACGACGGGATCGCCATCACGTACGCCGGCGTCGGCGTACGGCCCATGCTCCACCGCAACCGCAGCGAACAGCGCAAGACCCTCGTCATCCTCGACGAGATCCACCACGCCGGAGACTCCAAGTCCTGGGGCGAGGCCTGCCTCGAAGCCTTCGAGCCCGCGACCCGCAGGCTCGCCCTCACCGGCACGCCCTTCCGCTCCGACACCAACCCCATCCCCTTCGTCACGTACGAGGAAGGGAACGACGGGATCCGGCGGTCCTCCGCCGACTACACCTACGGCTACGGAAACGCCCTCGGCGACGGCGTCGTCCGGCCCGTCATCTTCCTCTCCTACAGCGGCAACATGCGCTGGCGCACCAAGGCCGGTGACGAGATCGCCGCCCGCCTCGGCGAGCCGATGACCAAGGACGCCATCTCCCAGGCCTGGCGCACCGCCCTCGACCCGCGCGGCGACTGGATGCCCAACGTGCTGCGCGCCGCCGACCAGCGGCTCACCGAGGTGCGGAAGTCCATCCCGGACGCCGGCGGTCTCGTCATCGCCTCCGACCAGGACTCCGCGCGCGCGTACGCGAAGCTCATCCGCGAGATCACCGGCACCAAGGCCACCGTCGTCCTCTCCGACGACGCCGGTGCCTCCGGCCGCATCGACGAGTTCAGCGAGAACACCGACCGCTGGATGGTCGCGGTCCGCATGGTGTCCGAGGGCGTCGACGTGCCGCGGCTCGCCGTCGGCGTGTACGCGACGACGATCTCGACGCCGCTGTTCTTCGCGCAGGCCGTCGGCCGCTTCGTGCGATCCCGCAGGCGCGGCGAGACCGCGTCCGTGTTCCTTCCCACCATCCCGAACCTCCTCGGCTTCGCGAGCGAGATGGAGGTCGAGCGCGACCACGTCCTCGACCGGCCGAAGAAGGAGGGCGAGGAGGACCCCTACGCCGAGTCCGAGAAGGAGATGGCGGAGGCGGAGAAGCAGCAGGACGAGGACACCGGCGAGCAGGACATGCTGCCCTTCGAGGCGCTGGAGTCCGACGCCGTCTTCGACCGCGTCCTCTACAACGCCGCCGAGTTCGGCATGCAGGCCCACCCCGGCAGCGAGGAGGAACAGGACTACCTCGGCATCCCCGGACTCCTCGAGCCCGACCAGGTGCAGCTGCTGCTGCAGAAGCGGCAGGCCCGGCAGATCGCGCACAGCCGCAAGAAGCCGGACACCGAGGCCGACCTGCTGGAGCTTCCGGCGGAGCGGCGGCCCGTCGTTTCCCACAAGGAGCTGCTCGAGCTGCGCAAGCAGCTCAACACGATGGTCGGCGCGTACGTACACCAGAGCGGCAAGCCGCACGGCGTGATCCACACCGAGCTGCGCCGCGTCTGCGGCGGGCCGCCGAGCGCGGAGGCGACAGCCGGGCAGATCCGCGAACGGATCAAGAAGGTGCAGGAGTGGGCGACCCGGATGCGGTGAGCCCGGCCACGAGAAACACGCGTGGGAAAGCACGCGAGAAGCACGCGGGAAGCGTGCGGGAAGCGTGCGGGAAGCGCCGTGGAACGCACGGGGGAAACGTGCGGGGGAAACGTGCGTGGGAAATGCGCATGAGGAACGCGCGCGAAGAGAAAGGCGCACGGGAATCGTGCGCGAGAAACGTGCGTAATCGCGCGTGAGAGACGGTCGAGGCCCGTACGCAGGCGGCGTACGGGCCTCTCCTCATCCCGCGGGGAGCGGGACATGGCGGCGAGGGACCAGCCCCCACGGCAGTACCTCGCTTCCTCCACGCTACGAGCTCCCGACGGGTTGTCTTGTCCGCCAAAGTCCCGCGTTCGGCCGACTTAGGTCCCGAACCGCCCGTATCCGGTCGCACGCGCCCGGATTCTGGACGAGGTCTTCCGCTGAGCGGAGAGCGCCGCTACTGTCCCGGCTCAAGCAAACGCCCCGTGGCAGCGCCGCCGCGGAGCGCAGCCGGTGTACCCCGTCCTGCCGGCGGCCTCTGACGTGCGTCGCCGATGGGACCGGTGTCGCAGCTCTCGTACGAGTCCGCTGTCACTCACTCCGAAGGAGAGGGCGTCGTGACCGCGGAGACCTCCCAGACGCTCGACCGGGGACTCAGAGTCCTCAAGCTGCTCGCCGACACCGACCACGGCCTGACCGTCACCGAGTTGTCCAACCGACTCGGTGTGAACAGGACCGTCGTCTACCGACTGCTCGCCACCCTCGAGCAGCACGCCCTGGTCCGCCGTGACCTCGGCGGCCGCGCCCGGGTCGGGCTCGGCGTGCTGCGCCTGGGCCGGCAGGTGCACCCGCTCGTGCGGGAGGCCGCGCTGCCCGCGCTGCGCTCGCTCGCCGAGGACATAGGCGCCACCGCGCACCTCACCCTCGTCGACGGGGCGGAGGCGCTGGCGGTCGCCGTCGTCGAACCCACCTGGACCGACTACCACGTGGCCTACCGCGCCGGCTTCCGGCACCCGCTGGACCGCGGGGCGGCCGGCCGCGCGATCCTCGCCGCCCGCCAGGGCGAGCTCATCGAACCCGGCTACACGCTCACCCACGGCGAGCTGGAAGCGGGCGCGAGCGGCGCTGCCGCGCCCCTGGTCGGCGTGACCGGCAT
The DNA here is from genome assembly GCF_042954805.1 of Streptomyces sp. NPDC012637. NCBI lineage: Bacteria > Bacillati > Actinomycetota > Actinomycetes > Kitasatosporales > Streptomycetaceae > Streptomyces > Streptomyces sp. NPDC012637. Next base: position 430,095 of record NZ_JBIBDS010000008.1, on the reverse strand, counting down.
CGAGGGCAGCGTCGGAGTGGTCATGCTCGCCGACGCCGTTCCGGAGCGCGTGGGCCCCCGCGTCGTCGACGCGGCACGCGAGGTCGCCGACGCGCTGAGGTAGTCGCGGACCGCGGATCGGTCGTGGACTGCGGACCGGTCGCGGACCGCGGATCGGTCGTGGACTGCGGATCGGTCGTGGACGCAGACCCGCGCGTGCCTCAGACCCGCGCGTACCTCAGACCCGCGTGGACCGTAGGCCGCAGCCTCGGGCCGCAGACCACGGGGCGCGTACAGCGGGCCGCAGACCACGGGGCGCGGACGGCGGGGCGCGGATCACGGGCCGCGGACGACGGGTCGTGGATCGCAGGCCCGCGCGTCGGCGAGCCGTTACGGCTCCGGGGCGGAGGCTACGGTGCGCCGTCGCCCGCGACCAGCGTGCCCAGGGACGTCCTCTCGTGGGTCACCGAGCGGCCCGTCCTGGTCGTCGTCAGCAGGCCCGCCGCTCGGAGGGCCGCCGCGTGGGCCGAGGCCGTCGCGTTGCTGACCCCCAGCGCGCGGGCCAGGGCCGTCGTCGTGTGGGGCCCGGTGTGGGGCCCGGTGAGGAGCCGGAGGAGTTCGGCGCGGGTGCGGCCCAGGACGCCGGCCAGGGCCTCGTCCGGGGGCGCCGGGCCGTCCGGTACGGGCGGGAGGCCCGGGCCCGCCGGGTAGGTGAGGACCACGGGCCGGCCCGGAAGGTCCTGGAGGAGCGGGCCCGCAGGGTGGTGGAAGGTCGGCAGCAGGACCAGACCGCGGCCGCCGAGGCGGACCTCACGCCTCGGCCCGTCCGGCCGGTGCCACCCCCGCTCCCCGTCCCGGTCGCTCTCCTGCTCCGGCGCCGGGCCTCGGTTCCACTCCCACACGCCCCCGTGCCCCGCGTGCAGCCTGCTGCCCGGAGCCAGGGCGGTCAGGGCGGCTGCCACGCCGTGCTCGGCCACCGTCAGGGCGTAGCGGGTGAACTCCTCGCGGTGGAGGTCCTGGATCACGGGCCAGACCGGGGCGAGGACCGACTCGTACGCGGCCCGCTGGGCGCGCCGCACGGTGCGCCAGGCCGTCTCCTCGCCCGCGTGCAGGCCCCGCAGCCACCGGGGCGCGGGCCCCGCCCCGTACACCCGCTCCAGCTCGGAGCGGACGACGCCGGGGCCGGTGGCGCGGATCCGCTCGAAGGCGTCCGGCAGCGTGTCGCCGAGCATGTCGAGGGAGGACGGCGGGCGCCCCGCCGGCACCAGGTCGGCGAGTGGCCCGGCGGCGGCAGGGAGCGCGCGCAGGACGCGGCCGCGCCACGGACCGAACAGCGGTGCCGGTGGCCCGGAAAGCGGTCCGGCCGGGGTCACGGCCGTCGTCAGGGCCGCGTGCAGCTCCTGGAGCGGGGCCGGGCGGGGCGCGAAACGGACGCGGGCGAGGTCGTCCGCGGTGAAGTGGACGCGCAGCGCCGCTCCCGGTGTCCGCACGGCTCACAACTCCTCTTCCTCCGCCAGCCTTTCGGGCAGGACCTGAAGCTTCGCACCGCCGTGGGCCCCGCGCCCAGCATGCCGGTATGACCTCTCGACGCACTCTCCTCAAGGGCGCCCTGCTCGGGACCGCCGCCGCTCTGTTGCCCACGGCCGCGCCCGCCGCCGTCGCCGGCCGCGGCCCGTTCCTCCGGCTGCCCGCGCCCACCGGCCCGTACCCCGTGGGCCTGCGCACCGTCCACCTGACCGACCCGGCCCGTACCGACCCCTGGGTGGGCGGCGTACGGGAGCTGATGCTGACCGTCCTGTACCCGGCCCGCTCCGTGCGGGGCTTCCGCCGGGCGCCTCAGCTCACTCCGGCGGAGGCCGAGGTCTTCGCCGAGTACGCGCCGAACGTCCACCCGGGGCTGCCCGGGCAGGGCGCGGTGGACTGGGGCGCGGTCCTCACCCACGGGCACGCCGGCGCGCCGCCGCTGCCCGGGCGGCGACCGGTGCTGCTGTACTCCCCGGGCGGTGGCGACTCCCGCACCCTCGGCACGAGCCTCGCAGAGGACCTGGCGAGCCACGGCCGCGTGGTCGTCCTCGTCGACCATCCCGGCGACGCCACCCAGGTGGAGCTGCCGACCGGGATGAGGAGGACCGTCCTGGCCGGACCGCCGGACCCGGCGACCTTCCGCATCATGACCGAGACCCGCATCGCCGACCTCCGTTTCGTCGTCGACCGCCTCGACCGCCTCGACCGCCTCGACCGCCTCGACCGCCTCGACCGCCTCGACCGCCTCGACCGCCTCGATCGCCTTGACCGCCTTGACCGCCTTGACCGCCTTGACCGCCTTGACCGCCTTGACCGCCTCGACCGCCTCGATCGCCTTGACCGCCTCGGCCGCCTCGGCCGCCTCGACCGGCTCGGCCGGGGCGGGTCCGGCGAGCTGCTGCCGCTCGCGCCGGTCATGGACCTGGCCCGGATCGGGATGTACGGGCATTCCGCGGGCGGTACGGCGGCGGCGTACGCGGCCCACGGCGACCGGAGGGTCCGCGCGGTGGCGAACCTGGAGGGCTACCTCGACCTGGAACCGCCGCCGGTCGGCCTCGGCCGGCCGCTGCTGCTGTTCCGCACCGACGGCTTCGCGGAGGCCGCCCGTGTCGAGTCCTCCTGGGCGGGCCTGCCCGGCCGCCGCGAGCTGCTCGCCGACGCGAACCACTGGGCCTTCACCGACTACGGCTCGCTGGTCCCGCAGCTCCGTGCCGCCGGTCTGGTGACGGCCGAGGCCCGTGCCTCGCTCGTCGGCACCGGTGACCCGGCCACCACACTCGCGACGCTGCGACGCGGGGTGGGGAGCTTCTTCGCCCGCCACCTGCCGGAGGACCGGCGCGGCGGCGGCCGGGCGGGCGCCCAGTAGATTGGGGACGTGCTCTCCCGTCTCGCCGGTCTCCCGCGCACCCGTGCCCTCGCGCTCTGCGCCCTGCCCGTCGCCGCGCTGCTCGCCGTCGCCGGGCTCGCGCCGCTGCCGTACGCCATCGCACAGCCCGGCACGACCGCCGATGTGCTCGGCAAGGACCAGGGCCGCGAGGTGATCACCGTCACCGGTGTCCCGGTCCGGCCGACCGAGGGGCAGATGCGGATGACGACCATCCTGGCGACCGGGCCGTCGACCTCGCTCGACCTGGCGGACGTGGCCGACGCCTGGTTCCGCACCGACCGCGCCGTGCTGCCGAAGTCCTCCGTCTACCCGACGGGCAAGTCCGACGAGGAGATCGAGCAGCACAACCTGGGCCAGATGAAGGAGTCGCAGGACGCGGCGACCCTCGCCGCCCTCGGCTATCTGAAGCTGGACCCGAAGAAGGTGAAGGTCACCCTCCACCTCGCCGACGTCGGCGGCCCCAGTGCCGGGCTGTTGTTCTCCCTCGGCATCGTCGACAAGATCGACGGGGACGGCGACGGCGGCGAGCTGACCGGCGGCCGGACCGTCGCCGGTACGGGCACGATCGAGCCGGACGGTACGGTCGGCGCGGTCGGCGGCGTGTCCCTGAAGACGCAGGCCGCCGCCCGGGACGGTGCCACCGTCTTCCTGGTGCCGAAGGCCGAGTGCTCCGACGCGCAGGCCGAGCAGCCGAAGGGGCTGCGGCTGATCCCGGTGACCACGCTCAGCGACGCGGTGTCGTCCCTCCGGGCGCTGGAGCAGGGTCAGGAGTCGCAGGTCCCGAGCTGCTAGAACCTGTCCCGGGCGGTATTCCGTCCGTCGGGCGACCGAGGTCCGCCTCCGCCCCGGCCACGGTCGGGGCTTCCGCCTTCGCCGGGACCGAGATCGAGGCCGAGGCCTTCGCGTTCGCTTGCGCCTTCGTGTCCGCCTGCGCCGCCGGGGCGTCCAGCTCCCGCCAGACCGGGAACAGCAGCGGCGACAGGGTCGCCAGGACGAACGCCCCGCCGACCGTCAACAGCGCCGCCGTGATGCCCACGCTCTCGACCAGGAGGCCGGCCGTCAGGCCGCCGAGCGGAGTGGTGAGCAGAACGGAGGCCGTGCTGGCGCCGCCGACGCGGCTGCGCAGCTCCTCGGGCACCACCTCGTAGAAGGCGGTCGTGAGGATCGGGTTGAGCACCCCGGCGCCCAGCCCGCCGAGCGTCGCGGCCACGAGCATCGGCGGGATGGTGTCGGTGAGCGCGGCCGTGATGATGGGCGCGCCGGATATCAGGAAGCCCGCGGTGAAGACGGGCCGGCGCGGGAAGCGGTGGCCGATCGCGCCGTAGAGCAGCGCGCCCGCGAGGGCGCTGCCGCCGAAGACGGCGACCAGCAGACCCTGCGCCGCCGATCCGCCGAGCTCCTCGCGGGCGTGGATCGGCAGCAGCACCGCGCTCCAGCTCAGGGCGAGCCCGTTGGTGACCGTCACCATGAGGTTGACGGCGAGCAGCAGCCGGGTGCGCAGCAGGAAGGAGTAGCCCTCGCGCAGGTCGGCGCGGTAGGTGGTGAGGTTCAACGCCGGTGCGTCGCGCGTGGGTTCGGCGGCCGGGATCCCGCGCAGGCCGGCGAGGACGAGCAGCGCGGAGACCAGGAAGGTGACGGCGTCGACGTACAGCACGGTGTCGGCGCCTATCAGTGCCACGAGCAGGCCGCCGACCGCGGCGCCCGTCATCCGTGCGCCGCGCGAGACGGCGTCGTAGAGGCTGGCGGCGCGGGACAGCTGGGTGCCGGCGTGCCGGGCGAGGTCGGGGACGAGGACGTGGCGGGCGGTCTCGCCGGGCGCGTGGAAGAGGCCGGTGACCGCCATGAGCGCGCACAGCATCCAGAACTGCAGCAGGCCGGCCCGGTTGAGCAGCGGGATCGCGGCGAGGGCGAGGGCGCAGACCAGGTCGGAGGCGATGGAGACCCGGCGGCGGCCGATCCTGTCGATGACCGGGCCGCCCGCGATGGCGGAGACGACGACGGGCGCTGCGGCGCAGAAGGCGACCAGGCCGGCCTTGCCGGCGCTTCCGGTGGTCTCCAGGGCGAACCACGGGACGCCGATGAGGGTGAGCGAATTGCCGCTGATGGAGACGGCGTTGGCCGACAGGACGGCGGTCAGGGGCAGCCGCGAGCGGGAGTCCGCGTGCGGATCTGCGAGTGACTGTGGGCGTGACGGATTGCGCGCGGGCACGGTGGTTCCCCCGGTGTCGGTTCTCGGTTCTCGGCTGTGGGTTGTCGGTCGTCGATCAGGCCATGGCGGCGTGCGCGGTGCGGGCGGCGCGTGCGGCGGTGACGCGCCGGGCCCGCGGCAGGGCGAGCGTCAGGCCGAACTCGACGAGTCTCCAGCCGAGTCGGACGCGTAAGGGAGTGGCGGGCGCGAGGGGCGGGCTGGACGTGACCGGGGAGGTGCCGGCGGCGGTCCGTGCGCGTTCGGCGGAGTCGAGGTGGTGCAGCGTCAGATGGATGTCGGCGTGCATGGCGGTGGCGGCCCTTCCGGTGGATGCTGCGAGGGCTGGGCTGGGCTGGGCTGGGCTGGGCGAGGGCGAGGGCGAGGAGGAGGCTGAGGGCGAGGACGAGGGTGAGTGCGAGGGAGACGGGGTCAGTTGACGCCGTCCTGCGGGAAGGCGTGCAGGTGCATCCGTATCCGCTGGGTCTGCGTGCCCTCGGGGTCGGCGTGGACGCGGTACTCCTCGATCAGGTCGTGGATCTTCGTGTTGAGCTCGTGGGCACGCTTCGGGGAGAGGTGGAGCGTGAAGTCGCTCATGTCGGAGGAGTCCTGCCAGACCTCGTCGAACTGGTGGCGGGTGCCGAGGTAGGTGTTGAGCTCCTGGGTGTGGATGTTCGCGATCTCGTGGAGGAAGACCTCGACGGCACCCTGGACCTCGGGGTCGGGGTTCTTGTGCAGTGACACGTCGAAGCAGGTGCCCTGCTGGGATGCCTTCCACCAGCGCTCCCGGCCCTTGCCGAGCTCCGGCGCGTCCTCGACGAAGCCGTGGGCGGCGAGCTGGCGCAGGTGGTAGCTGGTGGCGCCGCTGGACTCGCCGAGCCGCTCGGCGAGTCGGGACGCGGTGGCCGGGCCGTGGTGGCGCAGGGCGCGCAGCATCTGGATGCGCAGGGGGTGGGCGAGGGCCCGCAGGGAGCGCGGGTCGAGGACGCGGCTCCCCGGAGGGGTGGGCGTCCCGGACGCCCCGGTCCCACCCGCGTGCTCGGTCTCCTTCTCGTCCGTGCGCTTCGTCTCGTTCTTGCGCTCTGGCTCGTGCGCGGGCTCTGTCTCGTCCGCGCGGTCGGTCGCGTTCTCGGGCATGACACAACAGTAGAGTTGCAAAGAGACCGCTGCAAGGGTTTTTTGCAGAACTTCTTTGCAACTCCGCTATGGGTCCGAGGGCTACCGCGGCGGCTCCCGGTCCTCCGCTGCCTGTTCCACCAGCGGGATGATCCGCAGCGGGACCGGGTTCTCCATGACGATCGCCGTGGAGGCCCGGACGATGCCGTCGAAACCGACGACCCGGTCGATCACCCGTTGGAGGTCGGCGTTGGAGCGGGCCACGAGCCGGCACAGCATGTCGCCGTGACCGGTCGTGGTGTGCAGCTCCAGCACCTCCGGGACGGTCGCCAAGTGCCCCCGCACGTCCGCGCCCTGGCCCTGCTTGATCTCCAGGGTCGCGAAGGCGGTGACCGGGTAGCCGAGGGCCGCGGGGTCGACCTGGGGGCCGAAACCGCGGATGACCCCGTTCGACTGGAGCCGGTCGAGCCGCGCCTGGACCGTGCCACGGGCCACGCCGAGCCGCCGCGAGGCCTCCAGGACCCCGATCCGCGGCTCGCGCGCGAGCAGCGCGATCAGCCGGCCGTCCAGATGATCGATCGCCACAGAGGCCTCCCGATGGTCATGATGTACAAGTCGCCCGTTCATACTGCCCAGTCGCTGTACAGATTGACCAGCGGAACAAGAAACTATTGCGCAGCCTGACGAGCAGCGCGACTCTGCTCCCATGACTGAGACCATCGATCACACCCCTTCCACCGCGCGTGAGGCCGATCCCTTCCCGGTCAAGGGAATGGACGCGGTCGTCTTCGCCGTCGGCAACGCCAAGCAGGCCGCGCACTACTACTCCACGGCCTTCGGCATGAAGCTGGTCGCCTACTCCGGACCGGAGAACGGCAGCCGCGAGACGGCGTCGTACGTCCTCACCAACGGCTCCGCCCGTTTCGTGTTCACCTCCGTCATCAAGGCCTCCACCGACTGGGGCCACTTCATCGACGAGCACGTCGCCCAGCACGGCGACGGCGTCATCGACCTGGCGATCGAGGTGCCGGACGCGCGCGCCGCCTACGCCCACGCCGTCGAGCAGGGCGCCACCGGCCTCGTCGAGCCGTACGAGCTGAAGGACGAGCACGGCACCGTCGTCCTCGCCGCCATCGCCACGTACGGCAAGACCCGCCACACCCTCGTCGACCGCTCCGGCTACGACGGCCCGTACCTCCCCGGGTACACCGCCGCCGCCCCGATCGTCGAGCCGCCGGCCAAGCGCACCTTCCAGGCCATCGACCACTGCGTCGGCAACGTCGAGCTCGGCAAGATGAACGAGTGGGTGGCCTTCTACAACAAGGTCATGGGCTTCACCAACATGAAGGAGTTCGTGGGCGACGACATCGCGACCGAGTACTCGGCGCTGATGTCCAAGGTCGTCGCCGACGGCACCAAGAAGGTCAAGTTCCCCATCAACGAGCCGGCGATCGCGAAGAAGAAGTCGCAGATCGACGAGTACCTCGAGTTCTACGGCGGCCCGGGCGTCCAGCACATCGCCCTCGCCACCAACGACATCGTCGCCACCGTGCGCGCCATGCGCGCCGCCGGCGTCGAGTTCCTCTCCGTCCCGGACGCGTACTACGACACGCTCGGCGAGTGGGTCGGCGACACCCGTGTCCCGATCGACGAGCTGCGCGAGCTGAAGATCCTCGCGGACCGCGACGAGGACGGCTACCTGCTGCAGATCTTCACCAAGCCGGTCCAGGACCGCCCGACCGTCTTCTTCGAGATGATCGAGCGCCACGGCTCGATGGGCTTCGGCAAGGGCAACTTCAAGGCCCTGTTCGAGGCGATCGAGCGCGAGCAGGAGCGCCGCGGCAACCTGTAGCCGCGCCTTCCCCCGAGACGAGGGGCCCGGCCCCGGGGCGACACCCCGGGGCCGGGCCCCTGCCACGCCCCGGCGCACGCCGACCGCGCCCGGGGCATCCCCGGTGACACCCCGGGCGGGTTACGGGGGGCTCGCCCGGGGGCCGTCGGACGCACGACGGACAGGAGCGGGGGACGTGGAGGGAACCGCGTTCGGGACGTGACGCGTGATTTGTGGCGCGGAGTCCGCGCTCGCACGTCTTCCGGACCAGACCGCGCCGTAGATCATGCAGTCCCGGACGCGGTTCCCGGAACGGCCCCCGCGCCACCACCTCCGCCGGCCTCCGGCACGTTGGGCTTCACCGCACCCTCCGGTTTCACCGCACCCTCCGGTTTCACCGCACCCTCCGGCTTCACCGCGTCCCCAGCCCGCGCGTCCCCCGGCCGTACGTCATCCGCCCGCACGTCCCTCGGCAGTTCGTCCGGCGGGTCGCCGAGCGCCTTGACGGCCTGCTTCGCGCGCGGCGCGAACAGCGGGGAGAAGGACGGGTTGGTCCGCACCGCCTCCGCGAGGTGGCGGCGGGCGGGGCCGTAGTCCTCCAGGGCCCGCTCGATCTCACCGCGGTGGTACGCGAAGAGCGCGCTGCGCAGCCCCTCGTCGGTGGCCCGCTTCGCGAACTCCAGGGCCTCCTTCGGCTCGCCCGACCGGAAGAGGGCCCAGCCGAGCGCGTCCGCGACCTGCACCGACCGGTGCCCCCGCGCCCACTCGGCGCGCAGCCGCCGCACCGCCGCCGCCGGGTCGCCGTGGTCCGCTTCGAGCAGCCCGAGCACCACCTCCGCGCCCGGCCAGGCGCCGGTCCGCAGCCGCTCGTACAGGGCCTGCGCCTCCTCGTCCCGGTCCAGCGCCTCGTGCAGCTCGCCCGCCTCCAGGAAGTACTCCGGCAGCGGCAGCAGCTCCAGCGCGGACCGCCAGTCGCGCACCGCCTCCCGCGTCCGGCCGAGCGCCGCGAGAGCCCGCGCCCGGCCCGCGAGTGACGGGCCGTGCCGGGGTTCGAGCCCGAGCGCCGCCCCGTACTGCGCCAGCGCCTCCGCCGGTTCGCCCCGCTCCCACGCGAGGTCGCCGAGCCGGGCGAGCGCCGCCGCCTTCTCCGCGTCCGTCGCGGCCAGCGCCACCGCGTCCGTGGCCGCCGCGCCCGCGTCCTCGCGCCAGCCGCGGTTGCGGTACAGCTGCGCCGAACGCGCGCTGACCGCCGCGCCCGAGTGCAGCTCGGTCAGCTTCTCCGTCGCCTTCCCCGCCGCCTTGTAGTCGCCGAGGCCGTTGTACGCGTCGATCAGCACCGGATACACCGGCCAGCGCTTCGGGTCCGCCTTGCGCACCCGCTCGCCCCACTCCCTGGCCGACTTCCAGTCGCCGCGGGCGTTCGCGAGCGCCGCCATGCCCAGCTGGGCGTCCAGGTTCCCGCGGCCGGCCGGCCGCACCGCGAGGGAGCGCTTGAGGGCCGCCTCCGCGCGCGGCAGGTCCGCGGGGTCGGCGCGCCGCAGACCACGCTCCGTGTAGGCCGCGCCGAGCACCGCCCATGACGCCTCGTCACCGGGATGGGCCCGAAGCCACTTCTCCCGGTCGCCGATCAGCGCGACCAGATCGGGCAGCGCCGCCTGCGCGCCCGCGTTCGCCGCCTCCGCGGCCCGCTCGGCGGGACCCGGTGCGGGCGGCGGCGTCCGGCCGACCAGCTCGGGCACGTACAGCAGCGCCGCCGCCGCGAGCACCGCGGCGGCCCCGCCGGCGAGGACCGCCCTCGACACGTTCTCGGTCTTCATGGCGCTCACTGTGCGCCCGTACGCGGCTGTACGAAGAGCACACGAGCGCCCGTTCCGGCGGGTTCACACCGATGGCCCCGGGTGCCACGCTGGAGGCATGGACGATCTTCAGCAGGACGATGTTCAGCAGGATCCTCGGCGGGCCGACCTCGTGGCGCGGCTCCGCGCCGGGCTCCCCGCCGACGCCGTGCTCACCGACCCGGACGTCACGGCCTCCTACTCCCGCGACATGGCGAGCTTCTGCACGGCCGGCACCCCCGCGGCCGTCGTGCTCCCGCGCACCGTCGAACAGGTCCAGCACGTCATGCGCACGGCGACCGAGCTGCGCGTCCCGGTCGTCCCGCAGGGCGCCCGCACCGGTCTGTCCGGCGCCGCCAACGCCTCCGACGGCTGCGTCGTGCTCTCCCTCGTCAAGATGGACCGCATCCTGGAGATCAGCCCGGTCGACCGGATCGCCGTCGTCGAACCGGGCGTGGTCAACGCCGTGCTGTCCCGGGCCGTCGCCGAACACGGCCTGTACTACCCGCCGGATCCGTCCAGCTGGGAGATGTGCACCATCGGCGGCAACATCGGCACCGCCTCCGGCGGCCTGTGCTGCGTCAAGTACGGGGTCACCGCCGAGTACGTGCTCGGTCTCGACGTCGTCCTCGCCGACGGGCGGCTGCTGCGCACCGGCCGGCGCACCGCGAAGGGCGTCGCGGGGTACGACCTGACGAGGCTCTTCGTCGGTTCCGAGGGCAGCCTCGGCATCGTTGTCGGGGCCGTCCTCGCGCTGAAGCCGCAGCCGCCGGCGCAGCTCGCGCTCGCCGCCGAGTTCCCCTCGGCGGAGGCCGCCTGCGAGGCGGTCTGCGCGATCATGGAGCGCGGCCACACGCCGTCGCTCCTCGAGCTCATGGACGGCACCACCGTCCGCGCCGTCAACCGGCTCGCGCACATGGGTCTGCCCGACAGCACCGAGGCGCTCCTGCTGTGCGCCTTCGACACCCCTGACCCGGCCGCCGATCTGGCCGCGGTGGGAGAGCTGTGCCGGGCCGCCGGGGCGACCGAGGTCGTACCGGCCGAGGACGCCGCCGAGTCCGAACTGCTCCTCCAGGCGCGCCGGCTCTCGCTCACCGCCCTGGAGACCATCAAGACGGCGACGATGATCGACGACGTGTGCGTGCCGCGCACGAAGCTCGCCGCGATGCTCGCGGGCACGGCGGACATCGCGGAGAAGTACGGGCTGACGATCGGGGTCTGCGCGCACGCGGGCGACGGCAACACCCATCCCGTCGTCTGCTTCGACCACGCCGACGAGGACGAGTCGCGCCGGGCGCGGGAGTCCTTCGACGAGATCATGGCGCTCGGGCTCGCGCTGGGCGGCACGATCACCGGTGAGCACGGGGTGGGCGTGCTGAAGAAGGAGTGGCTGGCGCGGGAGCTCGGGCCGGTGGGCGTGGAGCTGCAGCGCGGGATCAAGAAGGCCTTCGACCCGCTGGGCCTGCTGAACCCGGGCAAGCTCTTCTGACGCTCGCGATCCGTCTCGTACGGGGCTCACATCTCGCCCTCGGTGGACTCGTCCGACGGCCACGGGTCGCTCAGCCACAGCTCGTCCGCGATGACCGTAGCGGCGAGGAGCTCGGCCAGGCCGTCGTCGATGCCGAGCTGCTCGCTCTCGGTGCCCGGCGGGACCGCGCGCAGGGTCCGCTCCAGCCAGGCGGACACCTGCGCGGACGGCGCCTCCAGGAGCGCGTCGCCGTCGGGGGACGAGAGCGCCATGAGGATGACGTTGCGGCCCTCCACCTTGGTCGGCCAGATCCGGACGTCACCGTGGCCGCAGGGCCGGAAGACGCCCTCGACGAGCAGCTCGCGGGCGAAGGTCCAGTTGACCGGGTGCTCGGAGCCGACGTGGAAGGTGATGTGGACGGCGTACGGGTCGTCCACGCGGTAGGCGAGCCGGGCCGGCACCGGGATCGAGCGCTCGGGGGAGAGGACGAGCTTCAGCTCGAGCTCGCGCTCGACGACGTTGTTCTCGGTGTTCTGCATGGTGCTGCTGCCTCTCTCTCGGTACAGGCCCGCGGTGGGCTTCACCAAGGGAGAGAGGGGTCGGATGCATCCATTACGCGACTTCCCGAAAGTTTCCGAGGAATTTTTTCCCAGGGCCCGAGGATCACCCTCCGTGACGAAAGGGCGGGGCTGTCCCTCGAAGGCGGCCTTTCTGGTGGGCTCCTTGTCCCTGCGGCGGCGTTCTTCGTTACTGTCCTCCTTGGGCTCGGCGCGGTCGGCGCGGTCGGCGCGCGGCCCGGGCGGACCAAAGGCGTTGTGACTGAACGGAGTCGGGGCAGTGGCTACTCCTCCTGGAGGCGGCGGAGACGTACCGCAGGCGGGCTACTACCCGGATCCGTCGATTCCGGGGTACATCCGCTTCTGGAACGGCGGCGCCTGGGTGCCCGGTACGAGCCGCCCCGCGCCCAAGGAGGGTGAGGCGCTCCCGGCACCGCCGGTCGCCGTGGCGCCCCAGCTGGCCCCGAGCCCGGCCCCGGCCCCGTCCGTGCCGTCGGCTCCGGCGGCCCCGGCCGTGCCCGCCGTCGAGGAGACCGGGCCGCTCTTCTTCGACGAGGACCCGGCCCCCGCCGAAGCCCGCCCCCAGCCCCCGGCCCAGGACCAGGACCAGCTCCGGTCCGCGCCCGCTCCCGGGCCCGAGCCGACGGCCGCGCCTCAGGAGCCGGCCTCGGCCTGGCAGGCGAGCACCTCCCGGCAGACCGGCTTCGGCGGCGAACGCGACCAGAAGGTGTCGTGGGGCTCGGCCGAGGACCCGCGCGCGGCGGCTGCCTGGCCGGCGGCCGGCGCACCGCAGCCCGAGAGCCGGCCCGCGAGCGGCGGGGTCTCGATGCGCCGTGAGGCGCCGGCTCCCGCGGTCGAGCAGCCGGAACCGGCGGCCCCGGCCCCGGCCGCCGCGTCTGCCGCCCGGCCCGCGCAGCCGGCCGCTCCGGCCGCCGCCCCTACACCGGCCCCCGCCCCCGCACCGGCGCCGCTTCCGGCTCCCGCTCCCTCCCCGGCTCCGGCACCCGCCCCCGCTCCCGCGTGGCCCGAGGCCGCCGGCAGCACGCCCGCGGCGGAGGCGCCGCCCGCGCAGACCGGTCTCCCGGGCCAGCGGCTCGGCGGCATGCCCGTCAACCCGGCGCCCGCCCCGGCCTCCTGGGCCCCGCAGCCTCCCGCCCCGGCCCAGCCGCAGCCCCGGCCCCAGGCCCCGGTCCAGCCCCAGGCTCCGGTTCAGCCGCAGCCCCGGCCGGCCGCCGCGGCGCAGGACCCGCAGCCCGTCGTGCCGTGGAAGCCGCCCGTCGAGGACGTGTTCATGTCCGCCGCGCGGGCGCAGGCCGCGGCGAAGCCGGCCGGGCTCGGGCGGCGTCTGCTGGCGCGGCTGGTCGACGGGGTCGTGCTCGGTGCGCTGGTCGGCGCCGTGTCGTACCCCTTCGTTACGGCCGCGCTCCAGCACATCGACGAGAAGATCGAGGCCGCCAAGCAGTCCGGCGTCACCGTCCAGGTCTGGCTGGTCGACGGCACGACCTCCGTGCAGTTCGGGATCGTGCTCGCCGCCTTCCTCGTCCTCGGCACGCTGTACGAGGCGGTGCCCACGTCCCGCTGGGGCCGCACGCTCGGCAAGAAGCTGTGCGGGATCGAGGTCCGGGACATCGAGGCGCACGAGCCGCCGACCTTCGGCGCCGCGCTGCGCCGCTGGCTGCTGTACGCCGTGCTCGGGCTGCTCGGCATCGGAGTGCTCAACGTCATCTGGTGCGTGTTCGACCGGCCCTGGCGCCAGTGCTGGCACGACAAGGCGGCCGGCACCTTCGTGGCCCGCTAGGCCCTGTCGTCGAACTCCCGCCCGCCCCGCGACGCCGTGCACGCGCTCTCGCCGCACCGGGCACAAGACCGAGTACGTCCCGTACGAGGCCTTGCGCCCGGCACGCCGCGAGTACGCACCTGACGCCGCAGGGCCGCCCTCCGGGTGACGACGGGAGTTCGACGACAGGACCCAGGGGGCGTCCCGGGCCGCCCGTCCGTACGCCGCGCCCGCCGTCCCCCGAACGGCGGGCGATCGATTGCGGGGGTCCGGAGCCCGGGGTGCACTGCCCCCATGAGCAACGATCAGCCGCCGCCGCCCCCAGGTCAGCCGCCCGACGACGATCCCTTCCGGAAGAGGCCGCCGGACCAGCCCCCGCCCTCGGGGGAACAGCCGCCGCCTTCGGGTGAACCGCCCCCGCCCCCCTCGGGCGGGCAGCCCCCGCCGGGAAACCCGTACGGGACGCCTCCGCCGCCGCCACCGTCCTACGGCGGAGGCGGCGGACCCTACGGCGGAGGGGGCGGCGGGCCGTACGGCGGTGACCCGTACGGCGGCGGGCCCTACGGCGGCGATCCGCTCGCAGGGATGCCGCCGCTGGCCGACTCCGGCAAGCGCATCGCCGCCCGGGTCATCGACTGGCTGATCATCGCCGTGCCGCTCGCGATCATCGGCATCCCGTTCAAGGTGTACGAGCGCGCCGGCGACGGCAACGACTGGGACGACACCGTCAACAGCCTCAACGGCGGCGGGCAGCTGGTCTTCCAGCTGATCACGATCGTGGCGTACGTCGCTTACGACACCGTCATGACCGCCAACAAGGGCCAGACGCTCGGCAAGAAGTGGATGAAGCTGCGGGTCGCCATGCTGAACGACGGCTCCACGCCGCCGATGAACGCCTCCCTCATCCGGGCGATCGTGCTCTGGCTGCCCGCGCTGATCTGCTGCGCCTGCCTGTGGCCGTTGCTCCTGCTGATCCTGATCCTCGTGGACAAGCCGTTCAAGCAGGGCCTTCACGACAAGGCGGCCAAGACGGTGGTGGTGTCCGTACCGCAGTAGCCGTACCGCGGAGGTCACCAACCGCCCGAAAGGGACGTGCGCTTACGAACCGATCCGGGTGTCCGCCCCGGCCCCCACGGGCGGGGCGGACACCCGGATCTCCTCGTTCCCGAGGGTGGGCGAAGGGGTGGCGGCCGAGGTCTTGACGTGCCGCGCGCGCACCGGCATCGTCACCGCCACCAGCACCCCGAGCATCAGGCCCGCGGCGGAGATCGCCGCGATGCCCAGTGTCGTGGTGGTGCCGGCGAGCAGCAGCAGGGCGACGGTCGAGAGCACGACGGTGGCCGAACCGTAGGCGTACTGTGCGGCGTTCGGTCGCTGCATGGCGGTTACCGTCCCTCGGGGCGCGTGGCGAGTGCGACTCTATGACGGTGGATGCCCGGCCGCACCGGAAGTAAGCGTGACCTAACCCACGCCGCCGATGCACGGGGGGCGCAGGGGCGCACAGTCACGGCGAATATGCGGTCGACGAAAGTTAGTTCCATGTTCGACTATCGGAAACTCGCTCCCGCATAGTGCAGTTGGCCTGCTCAAGTCAAGATCTGTCTTTTCTGCTTCAACTCCGGTCGAATGTCGTCACTTGTGACGCGTCACCCGTTCGGCGGACACCCCACCACCGATCCGCCGCGCGAGGTGCGCCGGGGAGGACAGAAACAAGTGAACAACAGACGACGGGCGATCCGGACGTCCGCGATCGTCGTGGCGCTCGCCGCCACGGCCGCCACCGCCTCGACCCTCGGTACCGCGTGGGCCGCTGACCACGACTCCGCACCGGCCGCTGCAGCGGCGGCCCGGGCGAACGCGGTGGACGCGACCTCGGTCGACCACGACCTCGAGGGTCCGTTCAGCAAGCAGCAGGAGCAGCAGCGCCAGGCCGCCATCGAGCAGGTGCTCAACGGCGAGACCAAGGTCGAGCGTCGCAACGGCTCCCAGGTGGTCAAGCTCGACAACAGGAAGTACGTCGAGCTCGCCCGCGAGAAGACCGACAAGATCTTCACCATCCTGGTCGAGTTCGGCGACCAGGTGGACAACACCACCCTCGTCGACCGCAAGGACGACGAGACGGACGAGCTGAAGCCGAAGTACGGCGGCCAGCCCGGCCCGCTGCACAACCAGATAGCCGAGCCGGACCGGTCGAAGGACAACTCGACGGCCTGGCAGGCGGACTACAACCGGCAGCACTTCCAGGACCTCTACTTCGGCTCCGGCAAGGACAAGAACGGCAAGCCGAAGGAGTCCCTGAAGACCTACTACGAGAAGACCTCGTCCGGCCGGTACTCGGTCGACGGCACGGTCACCGACTGGGTCAAGGTCCCGTACAACGAGGCCCGCTACGGCTCGAACTACTGCGGCCAGCACAACTGCGGCAACGTCTGGGACACCGTCCGCGACGGCGTCACCGCCTGGGCCGCCGACCAGAAGGCCAAGGGCCGCACCGACGCCCAGATCAAGGCCGACCTGGCGCAGTACGACCAGTGGGACCGCTACGACTTCGACGCCGACGGCAACTTCAACGAGCCCGACGGCTACATCGACCACTTCCAGATCGTCCACGCGGGCGAGGACGAGTCGGCCGGTGGCGGCGCCGAGGGCACCGACGCGCTGTGGGCGCACCGCTGGTACGCGTACGGCACCGACGCCGGCAAGACCGGCCCCGAGGGCAACAAGGCCGGTGGCACCCAGATCGGCAACACCGGCATCTGGGTCGGCGACTACACGATGCAGCCGGAGAACGGCGGCCTCGGCGTCTTCGCCCACGAGTACGGTCACGACCTCGGTCTGCCGGACCACTACGACACCGCGGGCGGCGAGAACTCGACCGGCTTCTGGACCCTGATGTCCTCCGGTTCCTGGCTCGGCACCGGCAAGGACACCATCGGCGACATGCCGGGCGACATGAACGCCTGGGACAAGCTCCAGCTCGGCTGGCTGAACTACGCCAAGGTCAACGACTGGCAGCGCGGCACCAAGACCACCCACAAGCTGGGCGTCTCGGAGTACAACACCAAGCTGCCGCAGGCGCTCCTCGTCGAGCTGCCCAAGAAGGCCGTCACCACCGACGTCGTGGCCCCCGCCGAGGGTGCCACCCAGTGGTGGAGCAACATGGGTGACGACCTCAAGAACACCCTGACCCGTCCCGTCGACCTGACCGGCAAGTCGTCGGCCTCCCTGGAGCTCCAGGGCTGGTACGACATCGAGCTGGACTACGACTACCTCTACACCGAGGTGTCGACGGACGGCGGCGCCAACTGGACCGCCGTGGACGGCACCGCCGACGGCAAGCCGCTCCCGCGCGACGCGTCCGGCGCCCCGGCGCTGACCGACGTCTCCGGCGCGCACCAGAAGCTCGTCTACAACCTGGACGCCTACGCGGGCAAGAAGTTCGACCTCCGCTTCCGCTACCAGACGGACGGCGGCGCGGGCGGCAAGGGCTTCGTGGCCGACGCCATCACGCTGACCGCCGACGGTGCCGCCGTCTTCTCGGACAACGCCGAGAACGGTGACAACGGCTGGGTCGCCAAGGGCTTCTCGCGCATCGGCAAGGGCTTCACGAAGGAGTACGAGCAGTACTACATCGCGGAGAACCGCCAGTACGTGTCGTACGACAAGACCCTCAAGGTCGGCCCGTACAACTTCGGCTTCACGGGCGACAAGGCCAGCTGGGTCGAGCACTACCCGTACCAGAACGGTCTGCTGATCTGGAAGTGGGACCTGTCCCAGAAGGACAACAACACCTCCCAGCACCCGGGCAAGGGCCTGATCCTTCCGGTCGACTCGCACCCGAGCCCGCTGAAGTTCCGTGACGGCAGCCTGATGCGCAACCGCGTCCAGGCCTACGACTCGCCGTTCACCATCGCCCGTACGGACGGCTTCCAGCTGCACCTGAAGAACGAGGCGGCGTGGGTCCCGTCGCAGGCCGGCAACCCGGTCTTCGACGACAAGAAGGGCGTGTACTGGTTCGCCGAGAACCCGCGCGCCGGTGTCCAGGTAACTGACACCAACACCAAGATCCAGGTCGTCAAGGAGCCGAAGGACGGCCAGACCGTCACGGTCCAGGTCGGCCCCTCGGTGAAGTAAAACCGAATTCTCCTGCGTTCTCGCAGGTCAGAGCATGATCGGCCGTCGCCCTCTAGCGGGCGGCGGCCGATCGTGTTTAGGTGCGTCTTACGGCCTCGGCCGCCCGACCTTATTGACAGTCGTTCCACGGGGGAGTGGTTCCGCATGCCCAACGGAGGGTTCAGCAGACTGCCCGGAGGCAGTGTCGTCGTCGCCATAGGGCTGCCCAGTCCGGCCGGTGACGGCGCCACCGTGCGCTTCCTGGTGCACGCGGCGAACCGGGCACGCGCCCTGACCCGGCTGCGGAACCTGGGCCTGCGCGCCGTCTACCTCCGCGGCAACACCGAGCCGCCCACCCCGGACGAGATCACGGCCGTGCTGCACCACCCGGACGGGCTGCTGTGGCGGAGCACCGCGCAGGAGCTCTGGCACCCGGTACGGTCCCTCCCCAAGGCGCCCGCGGCCTGAGGCGCCCGCCGGCGCCCGGCGCCCGGGCTACGAGGCGACGACCGGCCTGCCGGTCAGCGCCACGCCCGCCTCGCGCAGCTCCTCCAGGGCCCGGTCGGTGGTCTCCTTCGCGACCCCGGCGGTCAGGTCGAGCAGCACCTGGGTGCGGAAGCCCGCGCGGGCCGCGTCCAGGGCCGTGGCCCGGACGCAGTGGTCGGTGGCGATGCCGACCACGTCGACCTCGGTGACGTCCCGGGAGCTCAGCCAGTCGCTGAGCAGGGTCCCGTTCTCGTCGTGCCCTTCGAAGCCGCTGTAGGCCGCCGCGTAGGCGCCCTTGTCGAAGACCGCGCTGATCGCGCCGCTGGCGACGGCGGGGGCGAAGTTCGGGTGGAAGCCGACGCCCTCGGTTCCGGCCACGCAGTGCCGCGGCCAGGAGTCGACGTAGTCGGGGTGGTCCGAGAAGTGCTCGCCGGGGTCGACGTGGTGGTCGCGGGTGGCGATGACGTACCGGTAGCCGGCCGAGGCCTGGCTGACCAGGTCGGTGATGGAGGCGGCGACGTCGGCACCCCCCGCCACCGCGAGGCTGCCGCCCTCGCAGAAGTCGTTCTGAACGTCCACAACGATCAATGCGCGGTGCATGGCGGGTGTCCTTAGCGAGGCGGCCTTGGGTCGGATTCGAGCCTAGAGACTTCCCCCTCCCTTCGGGAGGGGGCGCTCTGGGGCGTTACGGGCTGTCCGGCGGTTCGGGGCCGGGCCGGCCCTACACGTACTCCGTCGGCAGGACCGGTTCGCCGCGCGACAGCTGGGTCGCCGACAGCGGCAGCGCGGCGAGGGCCGCGGTGTGCCGGGACCTGGCGGCCTCCAGCGGCTCGCGGGCCACCACGTCGCCGCCCTTGACCAGCTCGACGAGCAGCTGCCGGTCGACCAGCTCCGGCGGGACCGGGCCGGTGCCGACCACCTCGGCCTCGGCGACGCCGGCGGCGTCGGTCCGGCGGGCGGCCCACTTGCGGCCGCCGACGGAGGCCTTGCCGCCCACGGACTTCTTGGCGACCGGGACCAGCGGGGCCTTCGGGTCGGCGGACGCGGCCCGGGCGACCAGCTTGTAGACCATGGAGCAGGTCGGGTGGCCGCTGCCGGTGACCAGCTGGGTGCCGACGCCGTACGCGTCGACCGGCGCGGCCGCGAGCGAGGCGATGGCGTACTCGTCGAGGTCGGAGGTGACCACGATCTTGGTGTCCGTCGCGCCGAGCTCGTCGAGCTGCGCCCGCACCCGGTGGGCGACGAGCAGCAGGTCGCCGGAGTCGATCCGGACGGCCCCGAGCTCCGTCCCGGCCACCTCGACGGCGGCACGGACGGCCTCGGCCACGTCGTAGGTGTCGACCAGGAGCGTGGTGCCGCGGCCCAGCGAGTCGACCTGGGCCCGGAAGGCGTCGCGCTCGGTGTCGTGCAGCAGGGTGAAGGCGTGGGCGGAGGTGCCCACGGTCGGGATGCCGTAGCGGAAGCCGGCGGCCAGGTCGGAGGTGGAGTCGAAGCCGCCCACGTAGGCGGCACGGGCGGAGGCGACGGCGGCCAGCTCGTGGGTGCGCCGGGCGCCCATCTCGATCAGCCGGCGGCCGCCCGCGGCCGAGGACATCCGGGAGGCGGCGGCGGCGATCGCGGAGTCGTGGTTGAGGATCGACAGGATCACGGTCTCGAGGAGCACGCACTCGGCGAAGGAGCCCTCGACCCGCAGGAGCGGCGAGCCGGGGAAGTACACCTCGCCCTCGGGGTAGCCCCAGACGTCACCGGAGAAGCGGTAGCGGGCGAGCCATTCGAGGGTCGGCTCGTCGACGATGCCGTGCTCGCGCAGGAAGCCGAGCACGCCGTTGTCGAAGCGGAAGTTCTCGACGGCGTCCAGGACCCGGCCGATGCCCGCCACCACGCCGTAGCGCCGCCCCTCGGGCAGCCGGCGGGTGAAGACCTCGAACACGGACCTGCGGTCCGCGGTACCGGCCCTGAGGGCCGCCTGGAGCATCGTCAGCTCGTACTGGTCGGTGAAGAGCGCGGTCGACGGCACGTCCACCGGCAGCCCAAGGTCCGCAGCGTTCATGCGATGAGCGTACCGCACTATTCGTCACTCTGACGAATACCCTGGCCGTGAGGGTGACCCGTTTGTGCGACGGGCCGGTCGGGGTGGCAGCATGGTGTGAGTGAGCGTTGCGCCTATCGAGATCGAGCGGACCGAATCGGCCGAGGAGGTCTCTGCCGTCGTCGAACCGGACGTGCCGTGGGTGACCATCGTCCACAACGACCCGGTCAACCTGATGAGCTATGTCACCTACGTCTTCCAGGCGTACTTCGGTTACTCCAAGGACAAGGCGCACAAGCTGATGCTCGACGTGCACAACAAGGGCCGCGCGGTGGTCTCCAGCGGCACCCGTGAGGAGATGGAACGGGACGTGCAGGCGATGCACGGCTACGGCCTGTGGGCGACCCTCTCGCAGGACCGCGGCTGATGGCGGGGCACTTCGAAGCCCTCCCGGGCGGCGGCGCGGCCGTCGCGCTCGACGAGGTCGAGATCTCCATCCTGCGCTCCCTCGCCGTCCAGCTGATGGAGCTGATCGGTCCCGGCGACGAGCCGGTCGAGGGCGAGGACCCGCTGGCCGCGCTGTTCGCCGAGGGCCCGAGCGAGCCGCCCTCCGACCCGGCGCTCCGCCGGCTCTTCCCCGACGCTTACGGGGACGACACCGACGAGCTGCGGCAGGCGGCCGCGGACTTCCGCCGCTACACCGAGAACGACCTGCGGGCCCGCAAGCGCGACGACGCGCTCTCGATGGTGCGCAGCCTGGACGCGCTCGCCTCGGCGGCGGCCGGCGAGGGCGGCGGCGTCCTCAAGCTCACCGCGGACGAGTCCCGCGCCTGGCTCGGCTCGCTCAACGACCTGCGGCTGACCATCGGCACCCGGCTCGAGGTCACGGAGGACGACGAGAGCGAGGAGCTCTACCGGCTGCCGGACGACGATCCGCGCAAGCCGATGGTCATGGCGTACCTCTGGCTCGGCGGGCTCCAGGAGTCGCTCGTCGAGACCCTGATGCCGTAGGGAAGTTCCCTACTGGCAGGTGTTCGCTCAGCGGACGCTCAAATCCGGATAACGAATACGTTATCCAAGTGCCTCCCTTGCCGTCTTGAGTCCTTCTTGTCCTGATTTTCGTGTGGCGTGGGTCACACGCGTACCCGCCGATCACTGTGAACACCGTGATAAATCTTCACGACCACCCGGGGACGCCACCCCTGTCCCCGGGGGCGCTTTGACCGGCTGACCGCCGGTGGCACTCCATCCACATCCGGGGGGATCAGGACCTGATCCGCAGCACAGAACGGCCCAGCGGCCGGGTGCGCGGACCAGCATGGAGAAAGGCGCACCACCATGACCTCAGTGCAGGTCGACAAGCAGCACGACGGCAATGAGGCCGCGGACACCGCAGCCGGCGAGGGCTATCACCGGGCACTCGGCGCACGTCAGATCCAGATGATCGCCATCGGCGGCGCCATCGGCACCGGGCTCTTCCTGGGCGCGGGCAAGGGCATCTCCATCGCGGGACCGAGCCTGATCCTCGCGTACGCCATCGCGGGAATCGTCATCTTCTTCATCATGCGGGCGCTCGGCGAGCTCCTCATGTACCGCCCGGTCTCGGGCTCCTTCTCGGAGTACGCGCGGGAGTTCATCGGCCCCTTCGCGGGCTTCGTGACCGGCTGGACGTACTGGCTCTTCTGGGTCGTCACCGGCATCACCGAGGTCACCGCCGCGGCCACCTACATGACGTACTGGTGGGACATCCCGCAGTGGATCTCCGCCCTCGTCTTCACCGTGATCCTCTACGGCGCCAACCTGATCTCCGTGAAGCTCTTCGGTGAGCTGGAGTTCTGGTTCTCGATGGTCAAGGTCACCGCGATCGTCGGCATGATCCTGATCTGTGCCGGCATCCTCACCATCGGCTTCTCCGACGCCGGCGACACCGCCTCGATCACCCACCTGTGGGACCTCGGCGGCTTCTTCGCCGGGGAGAACGGCATCGGCTCCACCCTCATGACCCTCCAGATGGTCATGTTCGCCTTCCTCGCCGTCGAGCTGGTCGGCGTCACCGCGGGCGAGTCCAAGGACCCGAAGACCGTCCTGCCCAAGGCCATCAACACCGTGCCGTGGCGCATCGCCGTCTTCTACGTCGGCGCGCTGATCATGATCCTGTCGGTCGTCCCGTGGACCGAGTTCAAGCCGGGCGTCTCGCCGTTCGTCGCCGCCTTCGAGAAGATGGGCCTCGGCATCGGCGCGGCCATCGTCAACTTCGTCGTGCTGACGGCGGCGCTCTCGTCCTGCAACTCCGGCATGTACTCCACCGGCCGCATGCTGCGCGACCTCGCGCTCAACGGCCAGGGCCCGAAGTTCTTCACCAGGCTGACGAAGAGCGGCACCCCGCTGATCGGCACGACCTTCTCGGCCGCGCTGATGATGGTGGGCGTCTGGATCAACTACCAGTGGCCCGGCGACGCGTTCAACTACGTCGTCTCCTTCGCCACCATCTCCGGCATGTGGGCCTGGATCATGATCCTGGCCTGCCACGTCCGCTACCGCCTCAAGGCCGACCGCGGCGAGCTGCCCGAGTCCTCCTTCAAGGCGCCCGGCGGCATCTGGCCCAGCCTCTTCGCCCTCGCCTTCATCGGCATGGTCATCGTGATGATGGGCATCGACGAGGGTGCGCGCGTCTCGCTGTACTGCGCGCCGCTGTGGGGCCTGCTCCTCGGCGTCGCCTACCTGGTCCTCAAGGCCCGCAACCCCGAAGGCGCCGCCTTCGCCAAGCGCTCGTAGCGCCTCCGACCTGCAAGGTCTCACCATTCGGGCCGTCTCGTATCGAACCTCGATACGGGGCGGCCCGTCTGCTTATCCTGTCGGCATGCTGACCATCACCCGAGCCCTGTACGACCAGATCGTCGAGCACTCCCGCGCGGACCACCCCGACGAGGCCTGCGGCGTGGTCGCGGGTCCGGTCGGCACGGGCCGCCCCGAGCGGTTCATCCCCATGCTGAACGCGGCGCGCTCGCCCACCTTCTACGAGTTCGACTCCGGCGACCTGCTGAAGCTCTACCGCGACATGGACGACCGGGACGAGGAGCCCGTGATCGTCTACCACTCGCACACGGCGACCGAGGCCTACCCGTCCCGGACCGACATCTCCTACGCCAACGAGCCGCAGGCGCACTACGTCCTCGTCTCCACCGCCGACACCGACGGCGCCGGCCCCTTCCAGTTCCGCTCGTACACGATCGTCGACGGCGTCGTGGAGGAGGAAGAGGTCAAGATCGTCGAGGCCTACGAGTAGTCTGGGCGCGACCTTTCAGGGCGGCAGGACCCAGGAAGCCGGTGCGAGTCCGGCGCGGTCCCGCCACTGTGAGCGCCCCCGGGTCCTGTCCGGCACCGACCCACCGGACGGGCCACGAGGGGCGCGAGCCAGGAACTGACCTGCCGCCTTCTCACCACCGATCGGGGACGTGGAAATCCCCGGAGGAGGCCAACGCCGTGACCTGGCGCCGCCCGCTGCTGCCCGCGCTCGCCCTCGTACCCCTGCTCGCCGCCTGCTCCGCACCGGCGTCCGGGACCGGGACCACGCCCACCGGGAAGGCCGCGCCCGGCTTCCCGTACACCGTGACCAACTGCGGTGTGACCACCACCTACCAGGCCCCGCCCAAGCGCGCGGTGACCATGAACCAGCACGTCACCGAGGTCATGCTCGCCCTCGGCCTGGAGAAGTCGCTCGCCGGCACCGCCTATCTCGACGACGCGGTCCTGCCCGCCTACAAGAAGGCCTACGACTCCGTCCCGGTCCTCGCCAAGGAGTACCCCTCCAAGGAGGCCCTGCTCGCCGCGAACCCGGACTTCGTGTACGGCGGTTACGCCTCCGCCTTCGACACCAAGGCCGGCCGCGGCCGCGACGACCTGAAGCGCTCCGGCATCGAGTCCCGGCTCAACACCGAGTACTGCCCGTCCGGCGCCACCTCCTTCGACGACCTCTACCGCGAGGTCGGCGAGGTGGGCCGCACCTTCGGCGTCGCCGAGCGCGCCGAGAAGTGGAACCGCGAGGCCCGCGCCGCGCTCGCCGCCACCGAGCAGCGGCTGGAGGGCGCCCCGCCGGTGTCCGTCTTCGTCTACGACAGCGGCGACAAGACCGCGTTCACCGCCGGCGGCAAGGGCATCGGCAACGAGCTGATCACCCGCGCCGGCGGCCGCAACGTCTTCGCCGACCTCGACAAGACCTTCGGCGACGCCACCTGGGAGCAGGTCGTCGCCCGCAAGCCCGAGGTCGTCGTCATCTACGACTACGGCTCCACCACCGTCGAGCAGAAGAAGCGGCGCCTCCTCGACGACCCTGCCCTGCGCGAGGTGCCCGCGATCAAGAACCGCCGCTTCGCCGTGCTGCCGCTCTCCGACACCGTGCTCGGCGTCCGGGCGCCCGCCGCCGTCGGCAAGCTCGCCGCCCAGCTCCACCCCGGCCGGTGAAGCGGTACGCGACCGTCGTCGCCGGACTGCTCCTGGCGCTCGCGGCGGCCGTCGTGGCCTCGCTGGCGCTCGGCTCCGTCCGCGTCCCGCCCGGCCAGGTGCTCGACGCCCTGACCGGCCGGGCCGGGCCCTCGCCGTACCGGACGATCGTGCTCGACGTCCGGCTGCCCCGGGTGCTGCTCGGGGCGGTCGTCGGCGCCGGGCTGGCCGTCGTCGGCACCGTCCTGCAGGCCCTGGTCCGCAACCGGCTCGCCGACCCCTTCCTGCTCGGAATCTCCTCCGGGGCCTCCGCCGGCGCCGTCGCCGTCATCGTCCTGGGCGTCGGCGGCGGGATCACCACCACCGTCGCGCTGCCCGCCGGGGCCTTCGCGGGCGCGCTGCTCGCACTCGTCCTCGTCTATGGCCTGGCCCGGCGCGGCGGCACCATGACCGGGCCGCGGCTCGTCCTGGCCGGGGTGGCCGTCTCGTACATCCTGTCCGCGCTGACCACCCTGCTCCTGGTCGTCGCGGGCCGCCCCGAGCAGTTCCAGGAGGCGCTGTTCTGGTCCCTCGGCGGCCTCGGCAGCGCCCGCTGGGACAGCCTGGCGCTGCCCGCGGCCGTCCTCGCCGCCGGCATCGGCGCGCTCCTCACCCTCGCCAGGCCGCTCGACCTGCTGCTCGTCGGCGAGGAGGGCGCGACCGTCCTCGGCCTGGACACCGCGCGCTTCCGCGCCGCCGTCTTCGTCCTCGCCTCGCTGGTCACCGCCGTCCTCGTCGCGGCCAGCGGAGCCGTCGGCTTCGTGGGCCTGATGGTCCCGCACGCCGCCCGCGCGGTCGTCGGGGCCCCGCACCGCCGGCTGCTGCCGGTCGCCGCGCTCGGCGGGGCGGTCGCGCTGGTCCTCGCCGACCTGGCCGCCCGTACCGTCGCCGCGCCGCAGGACATCCCCGTCGGCGTGCTCACCGCGCTCACCGGCGGCCCGTTCTTCCTGTGGCTGATGCGCCGCCGACCCGAAGGAGCGGCCCTGTGACCGAGCTGCGCGTGGAGTCCCTGTCGTACGAGGACCGGCTGCGCGAGGCGGACCTGGTCGTCCGCCCGGGCGAGACCGTCGGCCTCGTCGGCCCCAACGGCAGCGGCAAGACCACCCTGCTGCGCTGCGTCTACGGCACCCTCGCCGCCACCTCCGGGCGCGCCCTGCTCGACGGGGACGACCTGCGCGCGATGGGGCCGCGGGCGCGGGCCCGGCGGGTGGCGACCGTGCCGCAGGAGAGCGCCGCCGAGTTCGAGCTGACCGTCCGCGAGCTGGTCGCACTCGGCCGCTCCCCGCACAAGCGGTTCTGGGAGGGCGACAGCGCGGCGGACCTCGCGCGGGCCGACGCGGCCCTCGACCGGGTCGGCATCGGACACCTCGCGGGCCGCCCGTATCCCGGGCTCTCCGGCGGCGAACGCCAGCGGGCGCTGGTCGCCCGTGCCCTGGTCCAGGACCCGGCCCTGCTGGTCCTCGACGAACCCACCAATCACCTGGACATCCGCTACCAGCTAGAAGTCCTCGGTCTCGTCCGCCAGTTGGGCACCAGCAACCTCCTGGCGCTGCACGACCTCACCCTGGCCGGGGCGTACTGCGACCGCCTGTACGTGCTGCGGCGGGGAAGGGTGGTCGCGGAGGGGCCGCCGGGCGAGGTGCTCACGCCGGAGCTCCTGCGGGCGGTCTACGGGGTGGAAGCCGAGGTCATCCCGCATCCGCGCACCGGAACGCCGCTTGTCGTTTATCTGCCGAGTCCGCCAGCCGAACGCAAAGTGTCCACAATCTGAGATCACATTCCGAAACCCGGACCGGGAATCGATACGATGACCGCATGGTTTCCCACGACGTGAGCGAAGAGACGCCGAGCACTGCCCTGCTCGTGGCACGCCTGCACGTCGACCTGTGCCGTCTCGCCAGCGCGATGTGTCCTTCCCGCGCTGCGCTCTGAACGACCGGCCCGAGCGCACCTCCAGCACGACCCCCTGCCGCGCGGGGGCCCCACGCGCGCGCCCCACCACGCCACCTGCCCCGCACCTTCCGACAGGAGCCCACGCCATGGCCATCGAGGTCCGCATCCCGACCATCCTCCGCACCTACACCGACGGCGCCAAGGCCGTCGAGGGCAGCGGTGACACCCTCGCCGAGCTCTTCGCCGACCTGGAGTCCCGCCACACCGGGATCGAGGCCCGCATCGTCGACGGCGACAAGCTGCGCCGCTTCGTCAACGTGTACCTGAACGACGAGGACGTCCGCTTCCTCGACGGCATCGAGACCAAGCTCGCCGACGGCGACAACGTGACGATCCTGCCGGCCGTCGCCGGCGGCATGGTCTGAGCGGCCGGCCCACGATGCGTTACGACTCCCCGCTCGCGGCGGTCGGCAACACGCCGCTGGTCCGGCTGCCCAGGCTCTCCCCGTCGGACGACGTCCGCATCTGGGCCAAGCTGGAGGACCGCAACCCCACCGGCTCGGTCAAGGACCGCCCCGCGCTCCACATGATCGAGCAGGCCGAGAAGGACGGCCGGCTCACCCCCGGCTGCACCATCCTCGAACCCACCAGCGGCAACACCGGCATCTCGCTCGCCATGGCGGCCAGGCTCAAGGGCTACCGCATCGTGTGCGTCATGCCGGAGAACACCAGCGACGAGCGCCGCCAGCTGCTCGCCATGTGGGGCGCCGAGATCATCTCCTCGCCCGCCGCCGGCGGCTCCAACACGGCCGTACGGGTCGCCAAGGAGCTCGCCGAGCAGCACCCGGACTGGGTGATGCTCTACCAGTACGGCAACGCGGCCAACGCGGCCGCCCACTACGCCACCACCGGCCCCGAGATCCTCGCCGACCTGCCCTCCGTCACCCACTTCGTGGCGGGCCTGGGAACCACGGGCACGCTCATGGGCGTCGGCCGCTACCTGCGCGAGCACAAGCCCGACGTCAAGATCGTCGCCGCGGAACCCCGCTACGACGACCTCGTCTACGGCCTGCGCAACCTCGACGAGGGCTTCGTCCCCGAGCTGTACGACGCCTCCGTGCTCACCACCCGCTTCTCGGTCGGCTCCGCCGACGCGGTCACCCGCACCCGCGAGCTGCTCCAGCAGGAGGGCATCTTCGCGGGCGTCTCGACGGGCGCGGCGCTGCACGCGGCCATCGGGGTCGGCAAGAAGGCGCTCAAGGCCGGCGAGCGCGCCGACATCGTCTTCGTCGTCGCCGACGGCGGCTGGAAGTACCTGTCGACCGGCGTCTACACGGCCGCCACCACGGAAGAGGCGATCGAGACCCTGCAGGGCCAGCTCTGGGCGTGAGCCCCTGAGCCCCCGAGCCTCCGGAGCGTGTGCGGGCGCGGCCAGGCCGTTCTTTCGGATCTCGGCCGGGTCGGCGGCGTGATCCGAAAGGAACGGCTTAACGCGCCAGATGGCGGACCTGGTCCCAGACCACCGGGTCCGCCATTCCCACCTTCCGGCGGAACTCCCACACCGGCACGTCCCGCAGCTCGTCCGTCTCCAGGAAGCTCGGCCGCCCCTGCGCGTCGCCCACCGAACCCGGCGGCAACGCGATCACGCCCGGCCGCTCGTCGTGGTACTTGCTGGTGATCTTGGCGACCAGGGCGCAGTCCCCGCGCTGGGCCAGGACCAGGCAGGGCCGGTCCTTGGAGCCCGGTCCGTCCTCGAACGGCACGTCCGCCCACCAGATCTCACCCGGCCGCGGCAGCCGCTCCGGCGCCTTCCCGCGCGGGGCCGCGGGCCGCGGCGGCCGGGTGGGCGGGCGGGTCCGGCCCGCGGGCCGACGGTCCGAGCGGCGCCGGCCGTCGGCGAGCGCCACGACGAGCGCGATCACCACCACCGCGACCAGCGCGGGCCACCACGACGTGTCCATACCTCAAGACGGTACCGCCGCGCACGCGACGACGCCGCGACGCCCCGCCATCCATCCGAACCGGTGACAGGGCCCGTGAGTTCGCCCACAACGGGCCGCCACGGAGGAGCGACGGGCCGCCACGCGCCGTACGCTCGACAGACCGCACGACCTCCCCCCTCAGCGCGCTTTACGCACCCGTCCACGGAGGTTCACGCTCCATGAAGCTCACCGTCGTCGGCTGCTCCGGGTCGTTCCCGTCCGCGGAATCGGCCTGCTCGAGCTACCTCGTCGAGGCCGACGGCTTCCGGCTGCTCCTCGACATGGGCAACGGCGCCCTCGGCGAGCTGCAGCGCCACATCGGTCTCTACGACCTCGACGCGATCTTCCTCAGCCATCTGCACGCCGACCACTGCATCGACATGTGCGGCTACTTCGTCGCCCGCTACTACCGGCACGAGGGCGGCCGCTGCGACGCGCTGCCCGTGTACGCCCCCGAGGGCGCCGAGCAGCGGCTGACCACGGCGTACGCGGACACGCCGTCGTCCAGCTCGATGAGCGAGGTCTTCGACTTCCGGACGCTGACCTCCGGCACCTTCGACATCGGCCCGTTCCGGGTCCGCACCGAGAAGGTGTCCCATCCCGTCGAGGCCTACGGCATCCGGATCGAACACGGCGGCCGGGTGCTCGCCTACTCGGGTGACACCGGGGTCTGCGACTCCCTCGACGAGCTGGCCGCCGGCGCCGACCTGTTCCTGTGCGAGGCGTCCTTCACCCACGGCAAGGAGGACATCCCGGCCCTCCACCTCAACGGCCGGGAGGCCGGCGCCCATGCCGCCCGCGCCGATGTGGGCCGGCTGGTGCTGACCCACATCCCGCCGTGGACCGACGGCGAACGCAACCTGGCGGACGCCCGCGAGGTCTACGGAGGCCCGGCGGAACTGGCGTACGCGGGCGCGGTCTACGAGGTCTGAGCGAGCCGCGAGCGCGGGCCGCACGCCGCCGGCCGCACGCCGCTGCCGAGCGGGCGGAGTGCGGGCCGCACGTCGCTGGCCGCACGCAGCTATTGCTCCCGCTGCCCCGGAAGCAGGGCCGCGAGGGACTCCACGGTGCCCGTCGTGAGGGCGCCGGCCTGGCGGGACCGGGCCTCTTCGAGGAGCCGGGGCACGTCGTCGTAGCGGCCGCAGGTCAGGGCCAGCAGGGCCTGGAGGTCGTAGCTGCGCCCCGCCAGCAGCCGACCGCCCGGCAGCTCGTGCCGGGTGTCCTCCGCGAGCTGGTCCAGGAGGTGCGAGGAGCGGTTGAGCAGCGCGCCGAACTCGGCGAACGCCTGGTAGTACGAGGCCTCCAGGAGCCGGCCACGGTCCCGGAGGAGCGGGGCGAGCTCCCCGATCTCACGGCCCCCGCCGAAGCCCAGCGCCAGTTCGCACTGCAGGACCAGGCTGTCGGCCAGACGCTCCTTCTCGTAGTCGGACGACGGCCTCGCCCCGTACAGGGCGCGGGCTTCCTCGAGCCGCCCGTACAGCGACCGGGCCTCGTCGGGGCCGGGCTTCCGTCCCACCATGCCGTCGCGCACGGCGTAGAAGTGCCACTTCGGGTTGGACGGTTCCTCCGCCAGACACCGCTCGATCAGCCGCGCGTACCTCTCCCGCTTGCCCTTGCGCGCGATCACCTCCGGCTCGTAGCCGGTGTGGTGGAAGGTCACGTCCACCTCGACGCACGGGGGCTCGGCGCCGTGCGCGTCGTACGGCCGCTCGTGGACGCGCCCCCGGAACCGCAGGGCCGTGTGGGAGCGCAGCACGCGCCGGGTGTTCGTGTGGCACTCCCGGCTCGTGTCGAGGATGCGCGGGGACACGACCAGGTCGGCTCCGGGCAGGGCGTGGTCCAGGACCGACAGTACGGCCCGCAGTCGCCCCCGGCTCTCCGCGGAGAGGGTCTCGTCCGCGTCCACGTGCGCGAGCCAGCCACCCGGGCGGACCCGCTCGAACGCGGCGTTGCGCTGGGCGGCGAAGTCGTCGGTCCACGCACGGGTGACGTGCTCCACGTGGGCGACGGCGGCCTTCGCGGTGCGCAGCGTCGAGTCGTCGGATCCGGAGTCGACGAGGAGCACCCGGTCGCAGTCGTCCGTCAGGGCGCGCAGGCACGCGCCGATCACCTGCTCCTCGTTGTGCGTCAGCACGACGGCGGTGATCTCACCGGACCGCGGCGACCGGTCCGACCGGTCCTGCCGCGCGGACCTGTCCTGCCGGTCCGGTCGGTAGGAGGCGGCGAGTTTGGCGTACGAGGACGCGGGGACGTCCAGCGCGAGGAGTTCCGGCGCGGCGGCGCGGACGAGCCGCAGGTCCCGGCCGAGCGCGGTCGGCGAGCCGGGGTCCTCGGCCCAGGCGTGGTCGAGGACGGCGGAGAACTTCACGCGGGCTCCTTCGCGAGGGCGGCACGGGCGGGGGCCTGGTCGCTGTCCAGGCGCAGGGTCAGGTCGCATCGCAGTGCGTCGACGTCCCGGTGGGCGACCAGGACGCGGGTGGCTCCGGTCAGGGCCAGCGAGTCCCAGATCCGGACGAAGCTGTCCTGGTCGATGCCGCTGAAGCTCTCGTCGAACAGGAACACGTCGGGGCGGAGCAGCACGGCGCGGGCCAGGGCGAGCTTCTGCAGCTGCCCGCGGGACAGCCGGGTGCCGTCCTCCCGCAGGACCTCGTCGTAGCCCTTGTCGAGGGAGTCGACGACGGAGGTCGCCTCGACCAGGGCGCAGGCCCGGTCGAGGTCCTCCCGGGAGTGGTGCGTGCCCAGGGTCAGGTTCTCCCGGACGGTCGCGTTGACGATCATCGGGATCTCGGGCAGGTAGAGGATCCGGTGGTGGACGGTCCCGGGGTCGAGCTGCTCCCGGGGCACGCCGCCGACGAGGACCGTCCCGGCGTCCGCCGTGTGCAGACCCGCCAGGAGTTTCAGGAGCGTGCTCTTGCCCGAGGCGTTGTCCCCGGTCAGATGCACCGAGCTGCCGGCGGGGACGGACAGGGAGACGTTCTCGATGACGCGGCGCGCCGTGCCCGGGTACGAGAACGTGAGGCCGCGGGCGGAAAGGGCCGAGGCCGTCGGGTGCCGGGGCTCTGTCGGGGCGTTCGGCTCGGTCGGCTCGGTCGGGGCGGGACTGGGTGACGAGGCGGGCGCGGCCGACGGCGCGGCGCCGGGTTCACGCTGCGTCATGATGTCGCGGTAGCGGCCGATCGCGGCGGAGCTTCGCTGGAGCGTGGTCTGCAGGGTGGAGATGTTCACCAGCGAGGTGAGGAAGTACCCGGACAGCGAGATGAAGCTGAGGACGTGCCCCAGTGTTATCCGGCCGCTGTGCGCCTGGAGGAGTCCGACCCAGGTCACCATGACGGCGAAGCACCCGTGGGTCACCAGCCGGATCATGGCGGAGAGGTTGTCGAGGCGGCCGAGCCTGGTCTCGGACTCGATGCGGCGCGACAGGGCCTCGGAGATCCGCCCGGCGGCGAACGCGCGCTTGCCGTGGGAGATGACCACCTCGTGGTGGTCGAGGATGTTGATCAGCTCGGATTTGAGCGTGGCGTCACGCTGCAATGCCTCCTCGGACGTCTCCCGAATTCCTCGGTAGAGGCTCCATGAGGCCAGGACGGTGATGAAGGCGGAGCCCAGGAGAATTCCGAAGAGCGGCAGGCTCGACCAGGCGAGGTAACCGCCGACGATGAGCACGATGGCGATGTCCACCGATACCCCGATGGTGGTGGACGTCAGGAGTGCCTGGATTCCCTGGACGTCGTCGAGGCGGCTCGCGAGATCTCCGGTCCTCCGGCCGGCGTAGAAACGCGCGGGCAGCCGCAGGAGTTTCTCCACGTAACGCTCGGAAAGGCTTCTCTGGATGCGCTGTCCGAATCGGACGATGATGATTCCGCGTAGGTACTGGAGGACTCCCGCGGCCAGCACCATTCCGACGAATGCCAGCGAGGTGAGGGTGAGGGCGCTGACACTCTCGGACCGCAGGAATTTGTCGACGGACACCTGGAGGTAAATGCTGCTGGAAATCGAGAGGGCGGCCACGAGGAGCGTCATGGCGATGACTCCGGCCATCGTCCACCGGTGTTCGCGCATTTCCGCGACGAAGACGCTCTGCCGCCAGGAGTGCGCGAGTCGGGCCCGTCGGCCGGCGGCGACCGGGGGCGTCTCGGAGACGAGGGTCTCGCCGGAGAAGGTCTCGGCGAGTTCCTCGGCGGTGACGGTCCTCGGCCGGTAGAACCAGGGATCGCTGACGACGAAGTCGCCGTCGGGCAGGGCCTCCTGCACGACGACGAAGTGCGCGAGGCCGTCGTCCCTGGTCAGAGCGATGGCGGGGCCCGCGAGCGTGACGGCCTGGTGCAGCTCGTTCACGTCGAGGCGGAAGGCCTGGGAGGTGACCCCGTAGTCGGCGAGCACCTGCCGGAGCCGGAAGAGGCTCGCGCCGCCCTCGCCGAGGCCCACCGATTCCCGGAGGATCGCGGAGTCCACATGGACCCCGTGTCTGCGCAGGATCGTCCGCACACAGGCCGGACCGCAGTCCGTGTCGCCGTCCTGATGCGTGTGATAGGCCTGCCATTTCATCGTGCGCCCCCCGGGGATGCGGATCGGCGGCGCCTCGACATCGAGGTTCCTTCCTCGTGTGGAGGCGCCGCCGATTCCGGTTTTCAAGGTGCTGTCAGGCGCTCGGTTGTTGCCTGTCAGCGAAATGTGTTACCGGCACTCGCGGTTGTAGATGGCCATGTAGTCCGAGTAGCCGCCGCCACAGCCGTAGCCCAGCATCGCGGCCTGGGCGTTGGCCCAGATCGCGGCGCACTGGGCCTTGGAAAGGCGACCGCCGGAAACGGCGTCGGTCTCGCTGTCGGACATGGTCGTGAAGTTCATCTCGCGCAGCGTGGAGAGGCTCATGTGCTTCTCTTTCCTGGTCGTGACGGGCGTGCCGTCGGAATTGCGCGCCGAGCGTTCCCCCTCGGCTTCATTGGTCTAATCCTATGGACGGGTGAAGGAGTGTGCGTGATCTTGTCGGCGAGTTTGTCAGGTCCGGAATGCGCCCCGCCGGAATGGAGTCGGCGGGGGCTGCCAACTCCCTTACGGGAAAAGAAAATCGGCCTTCAGGACCGGGGGAGGGTCCTGAAGGCCGACGTCGTGTCACGCCGTGGGGCGGAGGCTCACGCCTTGGTGAGGTCCTCGAGCTCCTCCTCGGGCTCGCGGCCCGGGGTCATGATGTTGAACTTGGTGATCGCGAAGCGGAAGACCACGTAGTAGATCGCCGCGAAGACCAGGCCGATCGGGATGATCAGCCACGGCTTGGTCGCGTACGTCCAGTTGAGGAAGTAGTCCAGCGCGCCGGCGGAGAAGGTGAAGCCGTGGTGCACGCCCAGGGCCGAGGTGATGACCATCGAGGCGGCGGTGAGCACCGCGTGGATCACGTACAGCAGCGGCGCCAGGAACATGAACGCGAACTCGATGGGCTCGGTGATGCCCGTGACGAACGAGGTCAGGGCGAGCGAGAACATCATGCCGCCGACGACCTTGCGGCGCTCGGGGCGGGCCGCGTGGGTGATCGCCAGGGCGACGGCCGGGAGCGCGAACATCATGATCGGGAAGAAGCCCGACATGAACTGGCCGGCGGACGGGTCGCCGTGGAAGAAGCGGGGCAGGTCACCGTGCCAGACGGCGCCG
The DNA here is from genome assembly GCF_042954805.1 of Streptomyces sp. NPDC012637. NCBI lineage: Bacteria > Bacillati > Actinomycetota > Actinomycetes > Kitasatosporales > Streptomycetaceae > Streptomyces > Streptomyces sp. NPDC012637. The sequence goes on along the minus strand of NZ_JBIBDS010000008.1, from coordinate 395,811 downwards.
GTGGAGTCGGTGAAGGTGCCGATCTCCTGCCAGGCGACGGTGTTCACGAACTGGTGCATGCCGACCGGGAGCAGACCGCGGTTGATGGCGCCGAAGATGCCGGAACCGGCCGCGCCCAGGCTGGTCATCCAGTTGCCGAAGTCGGTGATGACGCCGCCGATGGGCTCCCAGAGGAGACCGAACAGGACACCCATGAGCGTGCCGACGAAGGCCATGAGGATCGGGACGAGACGGCGGCCGTTGAAGAAGCCGAGCCAGTCGACCAGCTTGGTGCGGTGGTACCGCTGCCAGACGACGGCGGCGAGCAGACCCATGACGATGCCGCCGAAGACCTTGGGGTCGTTGTACGTCGCGGCGACGTCGACGCCCTTGTTCGCGGTCGTGTTGACGACGGCCTCGGTGACCGGGAAGGCCTTCAGGACGTTCTGGTAGACGAGGAAGCCGACGAGGGCGGCGAGGGCGGTGGAGCCGTCCGCCTTCTTGGCGAAACCGATCGCGATGCCGACGCAGAACAGCAGCGGCATGTTCGCGAAGACCGCGTCTCCGGCGGAGGCGAAGACCGTGGCGACCTTGCCCCAGCCGAGGCCTTCGGCGCCGAACACGTCGGGCTGGCCGAGACGGAGCAAGATACCCGCGGCCGGCAGTACGGCGATCGGCAGCTGCAGGCTGCGACCGACCTTCTGCAGGCCCTGGAACAGGCCGGATCCGCGCTTCTTCGCGGGAGCGGCGGCCTGGGCGGTGGCCGTACTCATCAACTTCCTCCAGTTGGGCAAGGCGCCGCCAGGGGACAGTGAAAGGGGGTGACGGCGGCGTCTTCGGGAACGCGGTGCTGGACCGCGTGGTCTACACCAATGAGTGGTGTAGACCAGTTGTAGCACGTGGGACTTAGATAAGGAACCTGTGAATTCTGTGCGCTCAGCCATAGCCGGACAGGGGACGACAAAAGGCCCCCGGACGGTGAGGTCCAGGGGCCTTGCGCAGGGTGCGGGCGGGGGCCGAAAGCCCTGCGTGGGCCGGGCGCCGGGCCGTGGTGCAGGCCGGGCGCCGGGCGCTATGCCTTGGTGACGTCCCGCTCCATCTGTTCCTCCAGCTCCTCCGGTTCGCGGCCCGGAGTCGGCAGGTCGAACTTGGTGATCGCGAAGCGGAAGATCACGTAATAGACGACGGCGAAGCCCAGGCCGATCGGGATGATCAGCCACGGCTTGGTCGCCAGGTTCCAGTTGATCACGTAGTCGATCAGGCCGGCCGAGAAGCTGAAGCCGTCCTTCACGCCGAGGGCCCAGCTCACGGCCATCGAGACCCCCGTGAGCAGCGCGTGGATCGCGTACAGCAGCGGCGCGATGAACAGGAACGAGTACTCGATCGGCTCGGTGATGCCGGTGACGAACGACGTCAGGGCGACCGAGAGCATCATGCCGCCGACCTCCTTGCGGCGGTGCGGCTTGGCGCAGTGGGTGATGGCGAGCGCGGCGGCCGGCAGTGCGAACATCATGATCGGGAAGAAGCCGGTGGTGAACTGGCCGGCCTCCGGGTCGCCCGCGAGGAACATGGTGATGTCGCCGTGCACCGTGACGCCGTCCGGCTTCGTGTACGAGCCGAACTGGAACCAGATCGGCACGTTGAGGAACTGGTGCAGGCCGATGACGAGCAGCGCGCGGTTGGCCACGCCGAAGATGCCCGAGCCCCAGGAGCCGAGCCCGACCAGCCAGTCGCTGAAGTTCTCCAGGGCGTCGCCGATCGGCGGCCAGATCCACACGCTCAGCGAGGCGACGGCGATCCCGACGAAGGCCATGATGATCGGGACGAGACGGCGGCCGTTGAAGAAGCCCAGCCAGTCGACCAGCTTCGTGCGGTGGTACCGCTGCCACAGATAGGCCGTCAGCAGACCCATGATGATGCCGCCGAAGACACCCGGGTTCTGGTACGTGTAGCCGACGAAGGCCTCGTCCGGGGCCAGACAGCCGCCGTTGATGTCCTTGGTGCCCGACGGGCAGTCCTTCGGGAACTGGCGCAGCACGTTGTAGTAGACGAGGAAGCCGACCACGGCCGCCAGCGCGGTCGAGCCGTCCGCCTTCTTCGCCATGCCGATCGCCACGCCGATGCAGAACAGCAGCGGCAGACCGAGACTGCCGTCGAGCAGCGCGCCGCCCGCGCCCGCCATGACCTTGGCGACGTTGTCCCAGCCGAGCCCGTCCGCGCCGAACACGTCCGGCTGGCCGAGCCGGTTGATGATGCCGGCCGCGGGAAGCACCGCGATGGGCAGCTGGAGGCTGCGCCCCATCTTCTGCAGCCCCTGGAAGAAGCCGCCCCAGGTCGGTCTCCTCGATCCGGCGGTGGCGCTGGCGCTGCTCATCGGCGTCCTCCCTGGGTGCTGCGGATGCATACTGGTGTAGACCAGTTGCGGTAGGGTCCCGGTGGTCACGCGGGGGCAGGCCGCCGGTGATCGTCATCATTCGGCAGAACGGCCGCATTCGCTCGCGAGGTTGGGCCAACCGTGGGTTACCGTGACAACGCGAACCATCGGTGCGCAGAACGGACAGGGAGAGACATATGGCCAGCAAGGCTGAGAAGATCGTCGCCGGCCTCGGCGGCATCGACAACATCGAAGAGGTCGAAGGCTGCATCACCCGCCTCCGCACCGAGGTGAGCGACGCCGCCCTCGTCGACGAGGCCGCTCTCAAGGCCGCCGGCGCCCACGGCGTCGTGAAGATGGGCACCGCCATCCAGGTCGTCATCGGCACCGACGCCGACCCGATCGCCGCCGAGATCGAAGACATGATGTGACCGGCTGACACCAGCCGCCCACATCGACGAGGGGCCCGTTCCGGCAGGGGAACGGGCCCCTCCGTCATGGGGCTACGCTCAAGGCATGTCTCGTATCGACGGCCGTACGCCCGAACAGCTCCGCCCCGTCACCATCGAACGCGGATGGAGCAAGCACGCCGAGGGCTCCGTCCTCATCTCCTTCGGCGACACCAAGGTCTTCTGCACCGCCTCCGTCACCGAAGGCGTGCCCCGCTGGCGCAAGGGCAGCGGCGAGGGCTGGGTCACCGGCGAGTACTCCATGCTCCCCCGCTCCACCAACACCCGCGGCGACCGCGAGTCCGTCCGCGGCAAGATCGGCGGCCGCACCCACGAGATCTCCCGCCTCATCGGCCGCTCCCTGCGCGCGGTCATCGACTACAAGGCGCTCGGCGAGAACACCATCGTCCTCGACTGCGACGTCCTCCAGGCCGACGGCGGCACCCGCACCGCCGCCATCACCGGCGCCTACGTCGCCCTGGCCGACGCGGTCACCTGGGCGCAGAACAAGAAGCTGGTCAAGCCCGGCCGCAAGCCCCTCACCGGCACGGTCGCCGCGGTCTCCGTCGGCATCGTCGGCGGAGTGCCCCTCCTCGACCTCTGCTACGAGGAGGACGTCCGCGCCGACACCGACATGAACGTCGTCTGCACCGGCGACGGCCGCTTCGTCGAGGTCCAGGGCACCGCCGAGGCCGAGCCGTTCGACCGCAAGGAGCTCAACGCCCTGCTCGACCTCGCCTCCGGCGGCTGCGCCGACCTCGCCGAGATCCAGCGCAAGGCCCTCGAAGGAACTCTCTGACGGGCTGCGGCGTCTCTACGCGTACGGGCGCACGGGTCGAACCGTGCGCCCCGTCCAGTTCCAGCAGTGCCACTAACGTCCGTACACAGGGGGGACCCGAACGTGAAGCGCCGCCGCACCATAGCCCTCGCCGCCGCCACGGCAGCCTTCGCAGTCAGCACGCTCGCCGGCTGCGGAGCGCTCGACAAGGCCATGGACTGCGTCAAGACCGCCGACGCCATCGCCACCTCGGTCGACAAGCTCACCCAGGCCGTCAACGACGCCTCCAACGACCCGACGAAGATCGAGGAGGCCCTCAACAGCATCGACACCGAGCTGGGCAACCTCAAGAACACGACGGACAACGCCGACCTCTCCAAGGCGGTCGACGACCTCAACAAGGGTGTCGACTCCGTCCGCACCGCGGTCAAGAACGGCGACACCACGCCCGACATCAAGCCCATCACGGACGCGGCCACCGAGATCGGCAAGGTCTGCACCCCCGGCTAGGCCGCTTCTTCCGGATCGGGGCGGACGCGCCGCGGACCCGGCCAAGATCCGGAAGGAACGGCCCGGGACCCGTCCGGCGGACCGGCCCGGGCCCGGATAATCGGGGCATGACCCGTCTGATCCTCGCCACCCGCAACGCGGGCAAGATCACCGAACTCCACGCGATCCTCGCCGACGCAGGCCTCGACCTCGAGCTCGTCGGCGCGGACGCGTACCCCGAGATCCCCGACGTCAAGGAAACCGGCGTCAGCTTCGCCGAGAACGCCCTGCTCAAGGCCCACGCCCTCGCCCGGGCCACCGGACTGCCCGCCGTCGCCGACGACTCCGGCCTCTGCGTGGACGTCCTGAACGGCGCCCCCGGCATCTTCTCCGCCCGCTGGTCCGGCACCCACGGCGACGACCGCGCGAACCTCGAACTGCTCCTGGCCCAGCTCTCCGACATCGACGACGCCCACCGTGGCGCCCACTTCGCCTGCGCCGCCGCCCTGGCCCTCCCGGACGGCACGGAACGCGTGGTCGAGGGCCGCATGCAGGGCACCCTCCGCCACGCCCCGGTCGGCACGAACGGCTTCGGCTACGACCCGATCCTCCAGCCGGAGGGCCACGAGGTCACGTGCGCCCAGCTCACCCCGGAGCAGAAGAACGCCATCAGCCACCGCGGCAAGGCCTTCCGGGCGCTGGTGCCGGTGGTGCGGGAGCTGTTGGGCTGAGTGCTCGCATGAGAACGGCCTGCGCGTCAGTCCTTTGATTCGCAGGCCGTTTATGTGCGGCGGAAGGGATTCGAACCCTCAAGCCCGGTCAGGGGCCACAGATCCTAAGTCTGCTGTGTCAACCATTGCACCACCGCCGCCTAATCGCCTGTCATCGTACCGGGTGCCTCCTCGACACCGGGTTTCGGTGGCCGCATGGCAATTGGGGCCGAGGCGGCGAAGGTTCTCCCGGCGGTTGTCGAGCCGGTTCCCGTCGATGTGGCCGGTGGCGAGGGTGATGACCCGCCCTCGCCGCTCGCGCATCGGGAGCCGGGGCTCAGATCCCCAGGTCCTTGATGATTTTGGCGACGTGGCCCGTCGCCTTCACGTTGTAGAGGGCGCGCTCGACCTTGCCCTCCTCGTCGACGACGACGGTCGAGCGGATCACGCCCGTCACCGTCTTGCCGTAGAGCTTCTTCTCGCCGAAGGCGCCGTACGCCTCCAGGACCTGCTTCTCCGGGTCGCCGACCAGCGTGACCTTGAGGTTCTCCTTCTCGCGGAACTTCGCCAGCTTCTCCGGCTTGTCCGGGGAGACGCCGATGACGTCGTAGCCGGCGCCGGCCAGCAGTTCCAGGTTGTCCGTGAAGTCGCACGCCTGCTTGGTGCAGCCGGGCGTCAGCGCGGCCGGGTAGAAGTAGACGATGACCTTGCGGCCCTTGTGGTCCGCGAGCGAGACCTCGTTGCCGTCCGCGTCGGGCAGGGTGAAGGCGGGGGCGGTGTCGCCGGGCTGCAGTCGCTCGCTCATGGCTGGCTCTCCTCGGGAAATCTCGCTTACGCGATGAGAGCCTAATGGGGGTCGGGGGCAACCTGCGGGGGAGGAAGCTGACAGACTGTCTGTCAACGACCGGAAACACGACTACGGAGGCAGCGCGGTGTCGGACGCCAGGACCCCTGCGCAGATCGAGGCGGACATCGTCCGCCGGCGCGAGCAGCTCGCCGTCACGCTCGACGAGATCGGCATTCGGATGCACCCGAAGACGATCATCGGCGACGCCAAGGCCAAGGTGGCCGCCCACGTCGACCACACCGCCGGTCGCGCGTTCGTCGCCGTGAACCGCGTCGTGTCCGACGTGAAGGTCCGCTTCACCCACGAGGACGGCGCGCCGCGCCTGGAGCGCGTGGTGCCGGTGGCGCTCGTCGCCGTCGCGCTGGTCGGGCTGCTCGCCGTGTCCGCCCGCAAGAGCAAGGGATGACCCGTCCGGCGTACGGACGACACGCCCGGGCAGGTAGGTTCGAACCGTGAGCGAGAACACCCACGACAAGCTGCCCATCCGGATGCTCCACGACCGGGTCCTGGTCCGCACCGACACCCCCGAGGGCGAGCGGCGATCGGGCGGCGGCATCCTGATTCCGGCGACCGCGGCCGTCGGCCGCCGCCTGGCCTGGGCCGAGGTCGTCGCGGTCGGGCAGAACGTCCGGACCGTCGAGATCGGCGACCGGGTCCTGTACGACCCCGAGGACCGCGCCGAGGTCGAGGTGCGGGGCGTGGCCTACGTCCTGATGCGCGAGCGCGACCTGCACGCAGTCGCCGCAGACCGCTTCCAGGGCACCACGGACTCGACCGGTCTGTACCTCTAGATCCGATCACGCGAAGGGCCTGGTGACTGCCGTCACCAGGCCCTTCGCCCGTTCCTTGCTACCCTGGAGCCACCCCGACGAGACGCGCCGTACCGGGTTCACGACAAGACGACGCACCCCTTGTTGATCCGTCTCGCGGAGGTGTTCGTCGTCATGGCCTGGGTTCTTCTCATCGTCGCCGGTCTGCTCGAGGTCGGCTGGTCGATCGGCATGAAGTACACCGAGGGCTTCACCCGGCTCTGGCCCAGCGTCTTCACCGCGGCCGGGATCGTCGCGTCGATGCTGCTGCTCTCGCAGGCCGCCAAGACCCTCCCCATCGGTACCGCCTACGGCGTCTGGGTCGGCATCGGCGCGGCCGGTGCGGCGGTGCTCGGCATGGTGGTGCTCGGTGAGCCGGCGACCGCCGCCAGGATCTTCTTCGTCTGTCTGCTGCTCGTGGCCGTGGTGGGCCTCAAGGCGACCTCGGGTCACTGAGCCGGGCCGGGGCCGGAGCCACCGCGTCCGGCGGCGGCCCGCCCGGCCCTCCCGGTCCGGCCGGTTCCGCGGTCCGCATCGGCTGCGGGGCCTCGGCCGCCGCGGTCGGGACCTGCAGCGGCTCCGCCGCCGGGCCGTCGACCGGGCCGGGGCCCGGTGCCGGGGCCTGCGGGGCCTCCCGTACGGGCTCCCGCACCGCTTCCCGCACCGGGACGTCCTCCCGCACCGGGACGTCCTCCCGCACCGGAACCGTCTCCCGTCCCGACGGCTTCGGGACGGTCGGGCGGGGCCGCTGCGGCCTGCGCCCCGGCGTGCCCGCGCCCGGGCCCTCGTACCCCTCCGTCACGTCCGGGTGGTCCGGCAGCGGCGGCTCCAGCGGAAGCTCCTCGGCGCCCTCCATCAGCTTCAGGTCGAACTCCTTCGGCGCGACCCCGGCGAGCGCCTCGCGGGTGAACCGGGCCCAGATCTCCGTCGGCGCCCCGCCGCCGTTGATCCGGGGCAGCCCGAGCGCCCCGTACAGCGGCAGCTGCCGGCCCGTCTCCGGGTCCTGGCCCATCATCGCGACGACGGTCGCGAGCTCCGGCGTGTAGCCCGCGAACCAGGCCGCCTTGTCGTCCTCCGCCGTGCCCGTCTTGCCGGCCGCGGGCCGCCCGGCCGCCTGGGCCGCCGTGCCCGTACCGCCCTCGACGACGCTGCGCAGCACGGAGGTCGTGGTGTCGGCGGCCTCGCGCGTGAGGACCTGCCGAGCGCCGGACGCGTCGGTGTCGGAGCCCTCGGAGCCCCCGGCGCCCGGCAGCTCGAACTCCTCCTCGTCCCGGGTGACCTTCTCGACCAGGGTGTACGGGCCGTGCCGGCCGTGGTTCGCGAGCGTCGCGTACGCCTGCGCGAGGTCAAGGACGCTCGCGGTGGCCGGGCCGAGTGCGATGGACGGCGAGGCGGTGAGGTCGGGCGTCCGCCGCGGCAGGCCGAGCGCCACCGCCGTGTCCCGCACCCGGGCCGGGCCGACGTCCACCGCCATCTGCGCGTACACGGCGTTCACCGACTGGTCGGTGGCCGAGCGCACGGTGATCTCGCCGTAGCTGGTGTCGTCCTCGTTGGCCGGGTCGTAGTAGGGCCCGCTCCAGCCCTGCACCGGGCGGCGGTTGTCGCCGTCGTACACGGTGTTCGGGGTGATCCGCTCGCCCTCCTGCGTCTCGGCACCGTGCTGGAGCGCCGCGGCGAGCACGAAGGGCTTGAAGGTGGAGCCGACCTGGTAGTCGCGGCGGGTCGCGTTGTTGACGAACTGCCGGGTGTAGTCGACGCCTCCGTAGAGGGCCACCACCTTGCCGCTCGCCGGCTCGATCGACGCGCCGCCGACCCGTACGAACCGGTCGGCGGGATTGCGGTCGGGGTCGAGCTTCGCGGTCACGACCTCGTCGACGGCCTTCACGAAGGCGTCCTGCCGGGCCCGCTCCAGGGTCGTGGTGATCCGGAAGCCGCCCGCGGCCAGCGTCTTCTCGTCGACGACGCCGGCCTCGGTGAGGTACTGCTCGACGGCCTGGACGAGATAGCCGCGCTGCCCGGAGAGCCCGGCGGAGGCCCGCGCCGGCTGCGGGGCGGGGAACACGGCGGCGGCGCGCCCGGCCTTGGAGAGCCAGCCCTCGCTGACCATGCCGTCCAGGACGTAGTGCCAGCGGGCGAGGGCCCGCCGGCGGTTCTCGGGGTGGGTGGCGACGTCGTAGGCGTTCGGCGCGTTGAGCAGCGAGGCGAGGTACGCGCCCTCGGCGGTGTCGAGGTCCGTGGCGTCCTTGCCGTAGTAGGCGCGGGCCGCGGCCTGGATGCCGTAGGCGTTGCGGCCGAAGTAACTGGTGTTCAGATAGCCCTCGAGGATCTCGGCCTTGTCCTTCTCGCGGCCCAGCCTGAGCGCGATGAAGAACTCCTTCGCCTTGCGGGTGAGGGTCTGCTCCTGGCCCAGGTAGTAGTTCTTGACGTACTGCTGGGTGATCGTGGAGCCGGACTGGCGGCCCTTGCCGGTGAGGGTGTTCCAGGTGGCGCGGAGCATCGCGCGCGGGTCGACGGCGGGCGAGGTGTGGAAGTCGCGGTCCTCGGCGGCGAGCACGGCGTGCTGCACGGTGAGCGGGACCCGCGCCAGGCTCACGTTCTCCCGGTCGACCTCGCCGGCCCGGGCGAGCTGGGTGCCGTCGCGGTAGAGGAAGAGGTTGGACTGGGCGACCGCGGTGGCGTTGGCGGCCGGGATGTCCACGAGGAGGTAGCCGGCGACGAGGCCGCCGAGCAGGAGCAGCCCGCCGAACAGGGCGAGCCCGAACAGCCGCCGCAGGAGGCGCCGTACGCGCCCGCCGCGACGCGGGCGAGGGCGTCGGCGGGCCGGGGGCGTGGCGGGAACGGTCGGGTCCCGTGGCTCCCAGGCCGCCGGCTCGGGTGGCAGGACCTCGCTCGCGTCGGAGGGCATACCGGATGAAGGGGACATAACACTACATCCTGCATGCGCGGCCGCGAAAGTCTGCAAAACGACTCGACTGCGCTCCGTCCGGCCCACTAAGGTCGGTCGCTTTGGTGCGGACGGGGGAGTAGCGGTCGGGCCGATGAGCCGGCGGGCCGAGGAGTCTGGCGGTCGGGTGGTCGGGCCGACGGGTGGGCGGTCGGGCCACTGGGCGGGCGGATCGGCGGTCCGGCGACAGGCCGGGCGGACAGACGAGCGGACAGACGAGCGGACGGGACCGGCAGCCCGTCGGACAGGCTGGGAGGAGCAGGGCACATGCTGCGGCTGTACGCGACCGTCGCCGCGGGCGGCTTCCGGCGCCACGCCACCTACCGGGTGGCCACGGCGGCGGGGGTGTTCACCAACACCGTCTTCGGCTTCATCCTCTCCTACACGTACATCGCCCTCTGGGACGCCCGTCCCTCGCTCGGCGGCTACACCATGTCCGACGCCCTCGCCTACGTGTGGATCGGCCAGGCCCTCATCACCGTCTGCGGACTGATGGGCGGCGGCTTCGAGGACGAGCTGATCGAACGGATCCGGACGGGTGACATCGCGGTCGACCTCTACCGTCCCGCCGATCTGCAGGCCTGGTGGTTCTCGGCCAATCTCGGGCGCTCCGCCTACCAGTTGCTCGGCCGTGGCGTCCTGCCCATGGTCTTCGGCGCCCTCGCCTTCGACCTCACCCTCCCGTCGAGCGCCTGGACCTGGCTCGCCTTCCTCGGCTCGGTGGCCCTGGGCTCGATCGTCAGCTTCGCCGTCTGGTACCTGGTCGCGATGAGCGCCTTCTGGCTGCTCGACGGCCAGGGCGTGGTCCAGGTCGCCTGGCTCGGCGGGCTGTTCTTCTCCGGGATGCTGCTTCCGCTGGCCGTCTTCCCGGGCGCGCTCGGCGAGGTCGCGCGGGTGCTGCCCTGGGCGTCGCTGCTCCAGGTGCCGGCGGACGTGTACCTGGGGCGGTACGAGGGCTGGGCGCTGCTCAACGCGTTCGGCTTCCAGGCCTGCTGGGCGCTGGTGCTGCTCGCGGCGGGCCGGGTGGCGCAGGTGGCGGCGACACGGAAGGTGGTGGTGCAGGGTGGCTGAGCCGCCGAGGACGACGGGCGAGCGGCCCGCCGAAGAGGGCGAGGGCACGGTCACGGGCATGGGCCCGTACGGAGACGAGGCCTGGCGTCCGTACGGAGACGAGGCCTGGCGTCCGTACGGAGACGAGGCCTGGCGCCCGTACGCGGACACGGCCCCGCGCCCGTACGCGGACACGGCCCCGCGCCCGTACACGGGCACGTCCTCGCACCCGTACGGAAACGAGGCCTGGCGGCCTTTCCGTACGGCGGCCGAGGGCTGGCGCACGTACCGGATGGTCGCGGCGATGTGGATCCGCTCCACCCTCACCTACCGCACGTCCTTCCTCCTCACCCTCCTCTCCAACCTCGTCGTCACCTTCTTCGACTTCGTCGTGATCCTGTTGATGTTCGGTCAGGTCCGTGGCCTCGGCGGCTTCTCCTTCGCCGAGGTCGCGTTCCTGTACGGCACGAGCGGGACCGCCTTCGGCCTGGCCGACCTGGTGATGGGGTCGCTGCCGAAGATGGGCAAGCGGGTGCGCGACGGCACGCTCGACACGTTCCTGCTCCGACCCGCGCCCGTCCTCGCGCAGGTCGCGGCCGACCGCTTCGCGCTGCGGCGGCTCGGCAGGATCACCCAGGGGCTGATCGTCCTGGTCTGGAGCCTGGTGCTGCTCGACGAGGTGACCTGGACGCCGCTGAAGGTGCTCCTGGTGCCGGTGATGCTGCTGAGCGGCGCGGTGATCTTCGCCGCGGTGATGGTGCTCGGCGCGTCGGTGCTGTTCTGGATGCAGGACGCCGCCGAGGTGACGAACTCCTTCACGTACGGCGGCAACAACCTCCTCCAGTACCCGCCGACGATCTTCGCCCAGGACCTGGTGCGGGGCGTCGTCTTCGTCGTACCGCTCGCCTTCGTCAACTGGCTGCCGGCCCTGTACGTCCTCGGCCGGCCCGCGCCGGACGGGGTGCCGGGGTGGACGGCGTTCGCGTCGCCGCTCGTGGCGGCGGTGTGCTGCGCGGTGGCGGGATGGGCCTGGCGGACGGGCCTGCGTTCCTACCGGTCGACGGGAAGCTGAGATGACCGAGGTGCGCGAGGTGCACAGGGCGCGCGAGGCACACGAGGTAGGGGAGGCACCCGAGGTGCGCGAGGTGTACGGGGCGGGCGCGACGTGCGTGAGGTGCGCGAGGCGTGCAAGGAGCATGAGGCGCGCGAGGCATGCAAGGAACATGAGGTGCGTGAGGAACGCGAGGAACGTGAGGTGCGTGCGGTGCCCTTCATCGAACTGGACGACGTGCGGAAGTCCTTCTCGGTCCGCCGCAGGAGCGGGTTCCTGCGGCGCGAGCGGCGGGAGGTCAGGGCCGTCGACGGCATCTCCTTCGCCGTGGAGAAGGGGGAGATGGTCGGCTACATCGGTCCGAACGGGGCCGGGAAGTCCACCACCATCAAGATGCTCACCGGCATCCTCACCCCCAGCGGCGGCCGGCTGAGCGTCGCGGGCATCGACCCGTCGCGGGAGCGGACGCGGCTCGCCCGCCGCATCGGCGTCGTCTTCGGCCAGCGCACCACCCTGTGGTGGGACCTGCCGCTGCGCGACTCGTACGCGCTGGCGCACCGGATGTACCGGATCCCGGATGGCCGGTTCCGGGAGAACCTGGCCCGCTGCGTGGACCTCCTGGACCTCGGCGACCTGCTCGACGTGCCCGTACGCCAGCTGTCCCTCGGCCAGCGGATGCGCGGCGACATCGCGGCGGCGCTGCTCCACGACCCGGAGGTGCTGTACCTCGACGAGCCGACGATCGGCCTGGACGTCGTGTCGAAGGCGAAGGTGAGGGAGTTCCTGCGGGAGCTGAACGCGACGCGGGGCACGACGGTGCTGCTGACCACCCACGACCTGACGGACATCGAGCAGCTGTGCCGCAGGGTGATGGTCATCGACCACGGGCGCCTGATGTACGACGGCGAGCCGGCCGGCCTGCACGAGGCGGGCGGGGGCGGCGAACGCGTCCTCGTGGTCGACCTGGCCCGCGAGACGCCGCCGATCGAGGTGCCGGGCGCCCGCTTCGTACGGGCGGAGGGCCCGCGCCAGTTCCTCGCCCTCCCTGCCTCCTCCTCGGCGGCCCCGGTGGTGGCGGCGGTGGCCGCGGCGTACCCGCTGGTGGACCTGTCGGTGCGGGAGCCGGACATCGAGACGGTGATCGCGAGGATGTACGGCGGAACTCGCCGTGCGGCTGGGGAGTCACTCAGGTAAGGAGGTGAGGTGGTGGTCATGGTGACGGCGACGGTGACGGTGATGGCGCGATGGTGAGCTTCACGTACACGGCGGCGGACGAGGAGAAGAGCAGGGGCGTCCGCCGGATGAAGCGCCTGGCGACGGGCCTGCTGGCACTGGTGGCGGCGGTCTACGCCCTGGCGACCTGGGGCGAGAACGCCGGCGCGGGCGCGTGGGCGGGCTATGTGGCGGCCGCCGCCGAGGCGGGCATGGTGGGCGCGCTGGCGGACTGGTTCGCGGTGACGGCACTGTTCCGGCGCCCGCTCGGGCTGCCGATCCCGCACACCGCGATCATCCCGACGAAGAAGGACCAGCTGGGCGCCTCGCTGGGCACCTTCGTCGGCGAGAACTTCCTGTCCGCCGACGTCGTACGGGGCCGGCTGCGCGGCTTCGGCATCGCGCGGCGTCTGGGGGAGTGGCTGGCGGACCCGTCCCACGCGGACCGCGTGACCTCGGAGATGGCGACGGCGCTACGGGGCGCCCTCACCGTCCTGCGGGACTCGGACGTCCAGGCGGTGGTGGGCGAGGCGATCACCCGCCGAGCGGAGGCCGCGGAGGTGGGCCCGGGCCTGGGCAAGACCCTGGAGAGGATCGTCGGCGACGGCGCCCACCACCGGGCCGTCGACCTGGTCTGCAGCCGGGCGCACGACTGGCTGGTGACCCACCGCGACTCGGTGATGGAGGCGATCGAGGGCGGAGCGCCCGGCTGGACCCCGCGCTTCGTGGACCGGAAGGTCGGCGAGCGCGTCTACCGGGAGCTCCTCCGCTTCGTGACGGAGATGCGGGACATGCCCGCGCACCCGGCGCGCGGGGCCATCGACCGCTTCCTGACGGACTTCGCGGCCGACCTCCAGGCCGACACGGACACGCGCGCCCGCGTCGAACGCCTCAAGTCCGACCTGCTGGCCCGCCCCGAGGTCCAGGACATCATCGCCTCGGCCTGGTCCTCGGTCCGCACCCTGATCCTGGCCGCGGCGGAGGACGACCAGAGCCAGCTCCGCCGCCGCGCCCGCGCCTCCCTGATCTCCCTGGGCCAGCGCCTCTCCTCGGACGAGCGCCTCCAGACGAAGGTCGAGGGCTGGGCCGAAGACGCGGCGGCCTACGTCGTCACCACCTACCGCACCGAGATCACCTCCCTGATCACGGACACGGTCGCCGGCTGGGACGCCACCCAGACCTCGAAGAAGATCGAGGCCAACATCGGCCGCGACCTCCAGTTCATCCGCATCAACGGCACGGTGGTGGGCGCGCTGGCGGGCCTGGTGATCTACGCGGTGAGCAGGGTGGCGGGGGGCTAGGGCGGCGGGTCGGTGCGCCGCCGTGGGGCGGCGGAGGGGCGCGGCGAGACGTCCGGGCGGCGGACCGGGGCGGGCCTCAGCCGGCGTTACGCGTCACGGCGTACGCGCCTTGCTCCTGCTCGCGACCGAGGGCCCGCCGCGCCTCAGTCGGCCTTGTGGGTCACGGCGTACGCGGTCCCGGCCATGGCCCCGGCGACGGAGAACACCGCGGGCCAGGCCCCCATCTTCTTCGCGAGCGGGTGCGAGCCGGCGAAGGCCCCGACGTAGGCGGCCGTAAGCCCGGCCGCCGCCTTCCCACCGGCCACCTGCTGCCATTCGCGCGCAGCCACCCCACCGGCCACGGCCAGCACCACACCCCCGAGCGGCCGCTTCTTCGTCCACCGAGCGACGGCGTACCCACCGACGAGCCCGGCGGCGGCGATGAGGGGGGAGAGGGCGCGGGGCATGGTGGGGGCCTTCCGGTCGGCGGGTGATCTCGTACTCATGAGCGTAACGAGGTGCCCGACGGGTGCGGTTCCCGCGCTGAAGCACACACCTGCGCTACCAGATCTCCTCGGCCTTGCGAATCCGCTTCGCCGAGTTCTTGGGGAGGCCGGTGTCCCAGACGGTGACCATGACCCAGTAGGCGGCGGTGGCTCGTCCACCCGTACCGTCATGCCGGGTGCCGCCACCAGTGGCGGCGGTCGTGATCCTGCCCTTCATGCCTTCCGCGGTGCTCGTGGAGGCGAGGCGCTGGGCCATCCGCTTGTCGTCAATCAGCTCGGGGTGTCGTCCGATGATGAGGCCGAGACCGTGGATGATGACGCCTTCCCACGTGAACCGGGAGCGTCCCCAAGCGTTCTCGGCGACGGTCAGCGCACGGTCGAGGACGTCGGGTCCGAACTGCTTGACCAGTGCGTGCGCCTTGGTGATCGCACCGAACTGGTTGGCGGAGCTGCTGCCAGCGGTGAGGTTGTGCTTCTTCAGAACCGCCTCGGCTTCGACGTACGGGCTGTGCCCGGCGGCGACGCCGTTCTTGTGCTCATCGAAGGCGCTGGGCTTCTTGCTATCGCGGTTCTTGGCCAGGAACATATCGGCTTCCTGAGCCCGTTCCAGGCCCGTATGCACATCAGCGTGGAGGTACAGATGCTCCGCCTCCTTCGCTGCGAGCCAACGGTGCTGACCGTCGATGATGTGGTAGGTGCCGTCCCCGCGGTCGGAGACGATGATGGAGCCGAGCTTGTTCTCGTCGAAGGCTTCAGCGATCTTCTTCGCGCGCCTCCTGTCAGGCTCGCGCTGCACGGCGTAGTCAACGAACAGCTTCTGCACCGGTATCCGAACGCCGTACGTAACGGTGTGGCTGGCCGAGGGCATACAACCTGCTTTCGTGATCTCTGACTTCTGAGCAGCGTCAGTTGAGGGAGAGGGTGAGCGCGAGACGGGTGCCTCCGAGACATGCCGCGAGGCTGAATGCGCGACCCTGGGCGGTGATGGGGGCGCGGGGCATGTAAGTACGCTTCCCTGGGAACTGACTAATGCTCAGTTTCAACAACTTGGATCGTACTACTGGCCTTGTGGCGTACGAGGCGATTGTGGATTCACGTCCGCCCCTCGTACCGACTTGAGGTGACGCCTTCGATGAAGGCGGTCCAGGCGGCTCCGCGCACTGTGAGTACTGGTCCTTCCGGCCGCTTTGAGTCGCGTATCAGCGTGCCGGTCGCGGTTTGGGAGCACTCGACGCACTCGCCGCCGGAGCCGTTGCTGTACGAGGACGTGAACCACATGCCGTGGTTGGGTGCTGCTGGGGCGGAACGGGTCATCTCGTGTAGTCCTTCAGCAGAGTCGTGATGAGGTGGGTCGAGCGGTGTGGGCTTGTCGCGGCCGCTCGAAGGTTGTCGAAGGCTCTGTTGTACGCGCGTACCTCCTCGGCTCCCTCCAGGTAGATGGCATCCGTGATGCCATCTCGGTACACGATGTCGGGGTCCTCGGGATCCGGGAAGCCCAGCATCGTGAAAGTGCCCGTCGCTGGGTACGGGCCAGCGTCGAAGGGCAAGACTTGCAGGGTGACGCTGGGGAGTTCGGCCGTCGCTAGCACCTTCTCAAGTTGCTCGCGCATGATGGATCGATCTCCGATCACGGAGCGCAGGGCGCTCTCGTGCACCACGAACCACGTGTCTGGCGCGGTCGGTGATTGGATGCGCGCCTGACGTTCCATGCGGACTTTCACCGCGCGGTCGATGTCCTCGTCGGTCATCTGGTTGGTCGCGCGATGCAGTTCGGTGGCGTACGCGGGGGTCTGCATGAGGCCGGGCACGAACTCGCTCTGGTACTGGCGGAACGTGGAAGCGCCTTGCTCCAGGCCGATGTAGATCGAGAACCAGGCGGGGACGCCGTTGCCGTGGGCTTGCCACCATCCTTTCGTCTTCGCTTGCTTCGCGAGTGACTTGAGGAACTCGCGTAGCTCGTCATCGACACCGTAGAAGCGGCAGAGCGCGTCAACGTCCGAGGGTTGGATGCGACCCGTACCCGTCTCCATACGGTTGACCTTGGAGCCGCTCCAGTCGAGAGCCGCGCCGACCTGAGCGCAGGTGAAGCCGCCTGCCTCGCGGAGCTTCTTCAGCTCGATCGATAGGCGTCGGCGGCGGGCGGTGGGCGAACCGGCCATCTCAGTCCCCTTGTCGCTAGCGGAAGTTCAGTCTGCGCACCAGGGTGCGAGCTGCCAATCGCTCGATGGTGGGAATCCCGACGTGCACATTGCATGACGGGATGTGCAACGCAATGCTAGTGGCTCGTCACGATCCGTCATCAACGGGAATCGGCGTGGGAGGCGTGGATGAACGACGCGGGGTGCATGGTGCGGAAGCCGTGGGAGCTCCCGTTCTTGGCCGAAGCGGAGGAAGTCGCCGCGCTGCGGCGCATCGTGCGGATCCATCTGAAGGCGTGGGGGCTGCCACGGCTCACGGGAGTTGCGCAGCTTTGTGTGAGCGAGCTCGTCACGAACGTCATCCGGCACGTGGGGCCTGGCACGCCCACATCGCTCCGCCTTTCGATGAACGGCACCTACCTTCGGATCGAGGTGCGTGACCCGGATTGTCAGGCACTGCCGACAGTGATCGCCGCCGGTCCGGATTCCGAGTCGGGGAGAGGTATGGCACTCGTGGACGCGATGGCTGACCGCTGGGGTGTGCTGCTTGGGTCGGACCGCAAGGTGACCTGGTGTGAGATCGCCACTGATCTCACCGCCCCCCATGGGCATGCGGGCGGCATCCGTGTCACGCGAGCGGAGGCGATGATCTCCCTGTACGGAGCTGTCGCGTCCCCCCGAGCGGTGAACGCCGATCGGCTCTCCGTCGCTGTCGCTAAGGACGCCGCGATCGACGTGATCGTGGACCTCCTCCATTGGATGGGTTCCCATGGCTACGACGCCGATGACGTACTTGACATGGCGCAAGCTCGATTCGCATCCGGCCTCTGAGCAGCGTCGAAATTGACGAGGTGGGCCGAATCCCGGTGTGCGCGGCGATCGGCTGATCTAGATTCCCCGCATGGGGATCCGAGACATGCTCAGCGAAGTCGCGACCACATACGACCGCACAGCCGGCTCAGGACGCGAGGTGAAGGGCCAGCAGGTTCTGCGAGGGATCGCGAAGCGTACCGATCTGGCACTTCCCTTGGGCCTTAAGGCCGAGGGGCACGGCGGACAGACCACACCCGCCGCGACTCCCTGGATCGGCATTTTTGACGCGGACGGTCACCTTGACCCCAAGCATGGGCTGTACCTCGCCTACATCTTCAGCGCCGATCTAAGGAACGTGACCCTGACCTTGCAGCAGGGCATCACCTGGCTGGAAGAGCGGCTCGGCAGGGGGCGCGCCCGCGAAGAACACCTTCGGCGTCACGCGGAGCGGCTCCGCCGAGCCGTGCGGCGCCAGGAACGACAGGGTTGGGTGAACGAGCCGGAACTCAGGGACAAGGCAGCCCGCCCCAAGGCCTATGAGGCGGCGAGCGTGATCGCGAAGGTGTACGACACAGCGGACCTTCCCAGCGACGTCACGCTGATGGAAGACCTTCTGATGGGCATTGAGTCGCTTCGGCGGGTCGAAGAGGCGGATCGCCTCTGGTGGGCCAGCGACGCCCCTGGGGCCTTGGAGATGTTCTACGAGCCGGGCAGCCACGGTCCTCAGCCGGTATCGGACCCGCTGGCCAACTTCCGACCGAAGGACAGCAGCGACTACGTCGCGCACATCAAGGCTCGGCAGCAGGTTAAGCAGCGAAGCCACGAGGAACTCATCAAGGACTTCGGTCACCATGTGAGCGAGCGGGGGTACGAACCGATCACGCTGCTTCAGCACCCGAAGGACCTTGTCCTGCGCCTGCACGGTGTTACCGAGGTATCGGGCCAGGAATGGCTGGTCGAAGCGAAAGTCGTGCGGAACGGCAATCCGACCACGGCGGTGCGCGAGGCAGTTGGCCAGCTCTACGAGTACCGTCACTTCCTCTACCAGGGGTGCCCCAAGCCGTACCTCCTAGGGCTCTTCTCCGAAGCGATCGGCGCCTACGCCCCTTACCTGGAAGAGCAGGGAATCGCCTCCATATGGCGAGACGGTTCGGGATGGGGTGGCTCTCCCAGGGCACGTGAGTGGGGCATGACGGCGGAGTCGTGACGGCGGCGTAGGGGACCTTGCCTACTCCGCCCCGTGGCACACCCCATAAGTCCTCCCCGACCCGCACCAGCAATCCGCCCCCCGCCCCGGCGGCCAAGCCGCCGCCCGGCCTCGGGCCGCCAGGGTCGTCGCGTACTGCGGCAGGAGGTCCGGGTTGGCGGGGGTGGAGGATTCCGAGGCGGCGAAGGCTTCGTAGGAGGGGACCGTGGCCGGGACGATGCCCAGGTTCGGGGTGCCCGACTGGGCGAGTTCGCGGAGGGAGGCCTCGATGTCCGTGAGGTGGGCGCGGTACGTGGGGTACTCGGCTTCCAGTTCCGGGTAGGCCGCCAGGAGCTCGTCCAGTTCGTGTTCCGGCCAGTGGAGGACCGCGACCGGGAACGGGCGGGAGAGGGCCGTGCGGTAGGAGCCGAGTTCGGAGCGGAGGCGGGTGATCTCGGCCTGGAGTTCCGCCGGGTCGGACGAGCCAAGGGCCCACAGGCGCTTCGGGTCGTGCAGCTCGTCCAAGGGGACGTCGCCCGTGTGCAGGCGGTCCGCCAGGGCGTCGAAGTCGTCGTGCGGGAGGCCCATCGCGCGGCGCACCCGGTGGCGGCCCGACAGGAGGGACTGGAGCGCGAACGGGACGTCGTCCCCCGGCACCACCAGCAGGCGGGCCGCCTCCGTGAACGTCGCCTCCGCCTCCGCCGGCTCGTCGTGCGCCTCCAGCGTCTCCGCCACGATCTCCCACGGCCCCGGCTCCTCCGGGCGGGCGCGCCGTACGCCGTCGATGATCGTCCGGGCCTCGGCCTCGTGGCCGTACTCCCACAGGTTCGCCGCCTTCAGGGACCTGATCAGGAGCGGGGCCGCCGGGGAGGGAGCCGCGAGCAGGTCGTCGTACAGGGACGTCGCCCGCTCGCGCTCGCCCGCCAGTTCCAGGTGGGCCGCCGCGCGCAGCAGCAGCGGTTCGCGGTCCTCCGGGTACCTTCCCGCGGTGCGGAGCAGGCGCTCGGCTTCGGTGGTGTGGTCGGCAGGCGTGTCGGGGCGCATGTCGACACCGTACTGCTGTACGGCCCTGGAGAGTTGGCGCTCCAGCACCTATCGTGCCCGCCGTGCGAGCGAGAGTGCGCGGCCCGGTTCCGGTCGTCGTCCAGGCGCGCCGGCGGCGCGGAGTCGTCTCCCGCGCCCTGTGGACGTCCGCCGAAGCCCTCGTCACCTGCGGCGTTCTCGTCCTCCTGCTGGTCGTGCACCAGCTGTGGTGGACCAACCAGCAGGCCCGTGCCGGGGCCGTCGAGCAGGTGCGCAACCTCGAGCGTGCGTGGGACTCCTCACCCCCCGTCCCGTCACCTCCGGGCGCGTCACCTGCCCCCGCCCCTCCGGCAGCCCCGCCCCCGGACGCCTCCCCTCCGGGCATCCCCTCCGCTGATGCTCCTTCCGGAGTCCCCTCCGCCCGCGACACCACCTCCGCGTACGCCGTCCTCCGCATTCCCCGCCTCGGGCTCACCGTCCCCGTCGCCCCCGGCGTCGGCAAGCGCAGCGTCCTCGACAAGGGCTACGCCGGGCACTACCCCGGCACGGCCCAGCCCGGCCGCACCGGCAACTTCGCGCTCGCCGGGCACCGCAACACCCACGGCGAGCCCTTCCGGTACGTCAACCGGCTCCAGGCCGGGGACCCGATCACCGTACGGACCCGCGAGGGCACCTACACCTATCGCGTCGACCGGATCCTGCCGCAGACCTCGCCGCGCGACACCGGCGTCATCGCGCCCGTGCCCCGCTCCCTCTACAAGCCGTCCTACGGGTACGACCGGCCGGGCGCGTACCTCACGCTCACCACCTGCACGCCCGAGTACACCTCCACCTACCGCCTGGTCGTCTGGGCCAGGCTCGTCGTCAGCCCCTGGCCGCCACGAGGGTGACCGCCGCCCCCGCGAGCCCCAGCGCCGCCGACGCGACCAGCGCCGTGTCCGGGCCCGCCGTCGCCAGGGCCAGGGCGAGGGCCACGCCCGCGGACGAGCCGATGTAGCGGGCGGTGTTGTTCGCGCCGGAGCCCATCGCCGCGCGCTCCGGTGGTACGGAGTCGACGGCGAGGCGCGGCAGAGCGGCGTTCAGCAGGCCGCTGCCCACGCCCGCCACCAGCAGGCCGAGGAGCAGGCGGGGCCAGGCCACGTCCTCCACCGCGCCGAACAAGGTGAGCACCCCCGCCGTCGACAGGACGAAGCCCAGCGCCAGCTGGTACGGGGCCGGGATCCGGCCCGCGAGCCGGCGGACCTGGAGCGCCACCACGAAGGCGGTGCCCGACCAGAGCAGGAACAGCCACGCCGTGGTCAGCGGAGCCATGCCGGTGCCGCGCTGGAGCAGCGCGGGCAGCACGCTGAAGAAGCCGATCACGGCGAGGCCGGTGAACAGCGCCCCCGCCGTGGCCGCCCGGAACGCCGGGCGCCGGAACAGCGCCAGGTCGATCATCGGCGCCGGGCCGCGCCGCTCGACCAGCACGAAGGCCGCCGTCAGGGCCACCGCGGCCAGCAGCAGGACGCCTACGGACGGGCGCAGCCAGCCGTCCCTGCCCAGGGTCAGTGCGGTGAGCAGCGCACCCAGGGCGAGCCCGAGGGTGAGCGCGCCGGCGACGTCCGGCCGCCCCGTGCGCGGGGCGCGGGACTCGGCGAGGGCACGGGTGCCGAACGCGGCCACGAGCAGGGTGCCCGCCGCGAGGACCTCGTACGTCCACCGCCAGCCGGCCAGGCTGCCCAGCGCGCCCGCGAGCAGCGGGCCGAGCGCGATGCCCGCGCTCACGAACGCGCCCCACACCCCCGTGGCCCGGATCCTGGCCGCCCCGCCGGGGTGGGCGTGGGCGATCAGCCCGAGGCTCGCGGCGAGCACGGCGGCGCTCGCCGCGCCCTGGGCGATGCGGGCGAGGGTGAAGGTGAGCGTGGAACCGGCGAGGCCGCCGAGGGCGGTGGTGAGGCCGAGGCCGAGGGTGCCGAGGAGGAAGACCCGGCGCCGCCCGTGGTCGTCGGCGAGGCTGCCGGCGACGAGGAGGACGACGGCGAGGCCGAGCGGGGTGCCGTTGAGCAGCCAGGCCTGCGCGGAGGCGGGCGTGCCGAAGGCCTGCGTCAGGGCGGGCAGGTCGAGCATCGGCGCCGTGTAGTTCATCAGCGCGAGCGCGGTGGCGGCGCTGGTGACGGCCAGTGTCGCGCCGGGGCGGCCAAGGCGGCCGTGACCACCGCGACCACCGCGACCACCGCGATCACGGCGACCACCGCGACCACGGCGACCACCGCGACCACGGGCGCGATCGGCGTCCGGATCCTCGTGTCGTGCTGCCGTTACGGCCTCGGAGGTCGCCGCCTCCGCGGTCTCTGCGCCGGTGGCGGGCTTGGGCATACCGGGACCTCGGCTTCGGTGAGGTGGCTCTGCGATCGGTGGGGTTCGTTCACTGAACCTTGCGTGCCGGCTCACCGTAACAGCTCAGGTTCAATCATTGAACCCACCCCGCTACACTCGGCCCCATGGCCCTCGGCAAGGACTACGCGAACCAGCACTGCTCCATCGCCCGCGCCCTCGAAGTCGTCGGCGAGCGCTGGACCCTCCTCGTCGTGCGCGACGCCTTCTACGGCGTCAGGCGCTACAACGACTTCCTCGCCCACCTCGGCGCCCCCCGCGCCGTCCTCGCCGCCCGCCTCCAGGCCCTCGTCGACGTCGGCGTCCTGGACAAGCGCCGCTACCAGGAGTCGCCGCCGCGAGACGAGTACGTGCTCACCGAGCGCGGCATCGGCCTCTGGCCCGTCCTGCGCGCCCTCGGGCTCTGGGGCCGCGAGGCCCTGCCCGGCACCCTGCCCATGCGGTCCTTCCACCACGTCGAATGCGGCACCGAGCTCGGCCCGGCGGGCGAGTGTCCGGCCTGCCGGATCCCGGTCCATCCCGCCGACATCGAGATGCGGCCCGGCGCCGGGCTCGATCCGGACCCCGCCGATCCGGTCGGCCGCGCCCTGCTGGAGCCCCGCCGGCTGCTCGTCCCGCTGGAACTCCCGTCGCCCGAATCACGTCGTGTATAACGGATGTGACCCGCGAAAGGAGGATGAGATGTTCGGCGACCTGGCCCTGCGTGTCCTCGCGCCGCTCCTCGTCCTCCTCGCCGTCGCCGACCTGCTCCTCTCCGACGGAGCCGGTCTCTCCACCACCGTCGCCGTCGCCGCGACCGCCTTCCTCTGCGCCCTCGTCGGCGGCGCCCGTACGGCCCTGCCCGTACCGCCCACCCGGGTGCGCACCGCCCTCCGCGACCGCGCACGGCGCACCGCCTTCCTGCCGCAACGCGACCCCGACGCCTCGGGCCGCCGCAGGCCCAGGGCACCCGGCCGTCCCCTCCTGACGGCCGCGTAGGAGCTCCGAGCGCATCGAGTTCGAGTCGTCGAGTTCGACTCCTCGAGTTCGAGTCCTCAAGTTCGAGCACTCCGTCCGAGTGCTCGGGTCCGAGTCCTCGGGTCCGAGTCCTCGGAGCGAGTGCTCAGGTCCGAGTCCTCGGCAAGAGTTCTCGGTACGAGTCCTCCACGCGGTTCCGTCCTGCCGACACCCCTTTCTTCCGGCACGACGAGACCCCACGGAGGGCTCCCATGTCCGTTTTCGCGTCCCTGGTCGAGCAGCTCGCCGACCTGCTCCAGCCGCTGTTCGCCACCGCCTCCACCGCCGCCGCCATCGTCCTGTTCACGATGGCCGTGCGGCTCGCCGTCCACCCGCTCTCGCGGGCCGCCGCGCGCGGCCAGAAGGCCCGCACACGGCTCGCCCCGCAGCTCTCCGAGCTGCGCAAGAAGCACGCCAAGAACCCCGAGCGGCTGCAGAAGGCCGTGATGGAGCTCCACGCGAAGGAGAAGGTCTCGCCGTTCGCGGGCTGCCTGCCGAGCCTGCTCCAGGCCCCCGCCTTCTTCCTGATGTTCCACCTGTTCTCCAGCGGGCGGATGGCCGGACACAGCCTCTTCGCCGCCCCGCTCGGCGACCACTACGCCGACGCCCTCGCCCACGGCGGTGTGTTCGGCCCGGCCGGCCTGGTCTACCTCGCCCTGTTCGCGCTCGTCGCCGCCGTCGCCACGTACAACTACGTGCGGACCAAGCGGCAGCAGCAGGCGGCGCCCGCGGTCACCGACCCCGGCCAGCCGGGCGCCGCGCTCGCCGCCGGAATGGCCCGCTGGCTGCCGCTGCTCTCCTTCGCCACCCTGATCTCGGTCGCCGTCGTGCCGCTCGCCGCCGCGCTCTACATCGTCACCAGCACCACCTGGAGCGCGGTCGAGCGGGCCTTCCTCTACCGGGACATGCCCGCGGCGGGGGCCCTGGCGCCGAGCCTCTAGGGCGACTGCGCAGCGTGCGTTCGCGGCGGCGGGTTACTCGCGCGTAAGGGTCCAGGGTGTGAACGGGGTCTTGCAGAGTGCCCCTTTCTCTTGGAGGATCGACCAATCCTCCGATGGCCGCACTCCATCGGCCGGGGCACTCCAAGGCCCGCTCCACGGGCCACCTCGACCAGAGGAGAAGACCATGAAGCTGCTGCGTGTCGGCCCGGCCGGGGCCGAGCGGCCTGCCCTCGTCGACCAGGACGGGACGCTGCGCGACCTGTCCGCGCTGGTGGACGACATCGACGGCGCCCTGCTCGCCGACGGCTCCGCCCTCGACCGGATCCGCGCCGCGCTCGGCGCGGGCGTGCTGCCCGCGCTCGACCCGGCCGGGCTGCGGATCGGCCCGCCGGTCGCCCGCATCGGCAAGGTCGTGTGCATCGGGCTGAACTACCACGGTCACGCCGCCGAGGTCGGAGCCGCCGTACCGGAGGAGCCGGTCGTCTTCCTCAAGGCCGCCGACACCGTCGTCGGGCCGGATGACACCGTGCTCGTGCCGCGCGGCTCGGTGAAGACCGACTGGGAGGTCGAGCTGGCGGTCGTCATCGGCCGCACCGCCCGCTACCTGGAGACCGACGAGGAGGCGCTCGCCCACGTCGCCGGGTACGCGGTCGCCCACGACGTCTCCGAGCGCGAGTTCCAGATCGAGCGCGGCGGCACCTGGGACAAGGGCAAGAACTGCGAGACCTTCAACCCGCTCGGCCCGTGGCTGGTCACTGCCGACGAGGTCTCCGACCCGCAGGACCTCGGCCTCCGGCTGTGGGTCAACGGCGAGCTGAAGCAGGAGGGCCACACCTCCGACCAGATCTTCACGGTCGCCCAGGTGGTCCGCTACGTCAGCCGCTTCATGACCCTGTACCCGGGCGACGTCATCAACACCGGCACGCCCGCCGGCGTCGCCATGGGACAGCCCGAGCCCAAGCCGTACCTGCGCGCGGGTGACGTCGTCGAGCTGGAGGTCGAGGGGCTCGGGCGGCAGCGCCAGGAGCTCAAGAGCGCGTGACGCCCGTCAGGGCGTGACACGTTCGGGCGACGCGCCCCGCGCCGCGCGCGTGGGGCGTCGCCTCGGGCGGCGGCATTCTGCATATTTCCGCATATGCGTGAAAAAGGAATGAATCGCCGCCGTCCTTCGACCGCCTCCGCGGCGACGGTCGCGGTGACGGTGGCCGGCTCGGTCGTCCTCGCCGGGGCCCTGGCGGCCACCGCCGCCTTCGCCGACCGGCTCCCCGGCGGCCTCGGTCCCTGCATCCCGGGTACGCCGCCCTGCCCCACCCCGTATCCGGACGTCGACAACAAGGACGTCGTCGGCCGAGACAACAACATCAACGTCTTCGTCGGCGGCGACTTCCTCGTGCGCGAGGCGGCGGCCGAGGCCGAGGGCAAGATCGTGGTGCTCGGCGACTTCGACCAGAAGAAGCGGGCCGGTGCCTCGCAGGTCTACAACGTCGGCGTCGCGGGCGTCGGTTCGCGCATCCCGCCCGACGACGGCACCGACTTCCTCACCGCCGGCGGCGACGTCACCGTCGCCGCCGGCCAGCGCCTGCTCGCCGAGGAGGGCAGGGTGCACGGACTCGTACGGTACGGGGGCACGCTGACCGGCACGGTCAGCCCCAAGGCGGTCGCCGATCCCGAGGCGGCCGACCGGTACGCGGGCCTGCGCGACAGGCTCAGCGTCGCCAGTCGCTGCTACGCGTACGTGGAGGGCAAGCCGCGCACCGCCACCGGTACGGCCGTCAACAAGGGCTACGAGACGGTCTTCACCGGCGACGGAAGGTCCGCGCTGCAGGTGTTCGACGTCGACTTCGACCTGGAGTCGAAGACCGGTGGTTCGCAGGGACTGCGCTTCACCGGCATCCCGCAGGGCGCGACGGTCCTCGTCAACGTCCTCGGCCAGGACCGGACGGTCGACACCTACGTCAACGGCTTCCCGGCCGGGCTGCGCGAGCGGCTGCTGTGGAACTTCCCCGACGCGACGGACGTGCTCTTCGAAGGCAGCGCCCAGTTCGAGGGAAGCGTGCTGATCGCGGGCCGGTCCAGCACGGCGACCGTGACCATGCCGGGCATGAACGGGCGCTTCTACACGAGCGGTTCGCTCACGCACGCCTCGCGAGTGGACGGAGGCGGCGGCCAGGAGCTGCACGCGTATCCGTTCGACGGCGAACTGCCCGCGTGCGACGAGGACGGCCCGACGCCCACCCCCACCCCCACCCCGACCCCCACCCCTACGCCGACCCCGAAGCCCACTCCCACCCCGACGCCGACGGACTCCGGCGGCGCGGACGGCGGTACGGCGGACGGCGGAACGACGGATGGCGGGGCGGCGGACGGCGGCACGACCGATGGTGGGGCGGCGGACGGCGGGACGACCGATGGCGGGGCGGCGGACGGCGGGACCACCGACGGGGGCGCCACCGACGGGGGCGCCACGAATGGCGGTTCGACGGATGGCGGTTCGGCTGACGGTGGTTCGGCCGATGGGGGCTCAGCCGACGGCGGTTCAGCCGATGGGGGCTCAGCCGACGGTGGTGCCTCGGATGGCGGGTCCACCTCCGGCGGGTCCACCTCCGGCGGGTCCACCTCCGGAGGTCACGCCACCGGTGGGTCCACGTCCGGCGGGTCCACCTCCGGAGGTCACGCCACCGGTGGGCACACCTCCGGCGGCGGTCAGTCCGGCTCCACCACCGGTGGCGGTGAACTCCCCGACACCGGTTCCGGGTCCACCACAGGCCGGATCGTGATGGGCGCCACGGCGGTGGGTCTCACCGTCACCGGCGGCGTGCTCGTCGCCGTTACCCGGCGTCGCCGCCGTACGAAATGAGGAGGCGTTCCAGGCCGAGGACGACCAGTGCGTGGTCCTCGGCCTGCGGGAGGCCCGAGACCGTGACCGAGCCGATGACCCCGGCGCCCTCGACGGCGATCGGGAACGAACCGCCGTGTGCGGCGAAGCGGTCGGGGTCCAGGCGCGAGGAGTCCTCGAAGGTCGTGCCCTTGGCGCGGAACCGGGCGCCGACGAGGAACGAGCTCACCCCGTACCGCTCGACGACCCGCCGCTTGCGGTCGATCCAGGCGTCGTTGTCCGCACTGGAGCCGGGCAGCGCGCAGTGGAAGAGCTGCTGGGCCCCGCGCCGTACGTCGATCGCGACCGGGGCGCGCCGCTCCCGCGCGAGTTCGACGAGGATCGTGCCGAGCGTCCACGCGTCGTCGTACGTGAAGCGGGGGAGGACGAGCCGGGCCTCCTGGGCCGCGATTTCCTCGACGGAGTGGACGATGCGGAGGGATGGGGCGGATGGGGCGGAGTGTGGGGAGTCGGCGGAGCTGGGGCTCGGGCTCGGGTTCACAGGACCACCGCGCTTCCCTCGCGGGCGGACTTCCTGGCCGCCTCCAGGACGTCGAGCGCCGCGGCTGCCTCGTACGCCGTGACCGGGTTCTCGCCGGTGCCGCGGAGGGCGGCGGCGACGGCCGCGTAGTAGGCGGGATAGTCGCCGGGCAGGGTCCGTACGGGCGTGCCGCCGCCGGTGAGCGGCGACTCGCCGGAGCCGAGACGGCCCCACAGCTCCTCCGGCTCGGCGCCCCAGACGGCGCCGGGCCCGGGGCGCAGGCCCTCGCGCAGTGCGGCCTCCTGCGGGTCGAGGCCGTACTTCACGTAGCCGGCCTTCCGGCCCAGGACGCGGAAGCGGGGGCCGAGCTGGGCGGTGGTGGCGCTCATCCAGAGGTGCGAGTGCACGCCGTTCGCGTGCGTGATCGCGATGAAGGTGTCGTCGTCGGCCTCGGCGCCCGGGCGGCGCACGTCGGACTCGGCGTACACGCGGACGGCCGGGCCGAAGAGGACGAGGGCCTGGTCGACGACGTGGCTGCCGAGGTCGTAGAGCAGTCCGCCGATCTCCTCGGGCGCGCCGGACTCGCGCCAGCCGCCCTTGAGCGCGGGGCGCCAGCGCTCGAAGCGGGACTCGAAACGCTGGACCTCGCCGAGTGCGTCGTCGGCGAGCAGCGCGCGCAAAGTGCGGAAGTCGTTGTCCCAGCGGCGGTTCTGGAAGACGGAGAGCAGCAGCCCGCGCTCGGCGGCGAGGGTGGCGAGGCCGCGCGCCTCGGCGGCGGTTCCGGCCAGCGGCTTGTCCACGACGACCGGCAGACCGGCCTTCAGAGCGGCGGTGGCGACGGGGACGTGGGTCTTGTTGGGCGAGGCGACCACGACGAGGTCGAGCTCGGCGGCCCGGGCGATGAGCTCGTCGGGGGAGCCGGCGACCCGCACGCCCGGGTGCTCGGCGCGGGCCTGGGCGGCGCGCTCGGGGTTGCCGGTGGTGACCGTGTCCAGGGCGAGGTCGGGGGAGGCGGCGATCAGCGGGGCGTGGAAGACGGACCCGGCCAGGCCGTAGCCGACGAGGCCGACGCGGAGCGGCGGGGCGGTGGGGGAGCTCATGGGCATGGGCACCACTTTGGCAACGCTGTTGCCAAAGTGCAAGCGACAGGCACAATGGCCTGGTGAACAGGGACGACCGGTGAACCGGGCCATGGGGAGCGAGGGCGCGGGCGCGAGCGGCGGCAGCCGGGACGTGGGGAGCGCGGGTGGCGGCGGGGTCAACCTGCCGGCGCTGCGCAGCCACAACGCGGCGCTGGTGCTGGACCTGCTGCGGACGGCGGGCGAGGCCGGCATCAGCCGCCTCGAACTGGCCGCCCGGACCGGCCTGACCCCGCAGGCCGTCAGCAAGATCACCGCACGGCTGCGGGCCGAGGGCCTCGCGGCGGAGGCCGGGCGCCGCGCGTCGACCGGCGGCAAGCCGGCGACCGTGCTGCGGCTCGTTCCGGCGGCGGCGTACGCGGTCGGGCTGCACCTCGACCGCGACGAGCTCACCGCCGTCCTCCTCGACCTCGCGGGCGAGCGGGTCGCCGTCCGCCGCGCCCCCCTGGACCTGGGGGCGGGTGCCGAACCGGTCCTGTCGACGGCCCAGGCGGAGATCGCGGCGCTCCTGACGGCGGGGCGGGCGGCGGGCCCGGGCGCCGGCACCGACGGCGCGCCGGGCGCGCCGGGTCGGCCTGGCGCCGACGCCGCGCCTGCTCGGCCCGGCGCCTCCGCCGCCTCGGCCGCGCTTGGTAGGCCCGGCGCCTCCACCGCTTCAGCCGCGCTTGGTGGGCCCGCCGCCTCGGCCGCTCCCGCCGCGCCTGGTGGGCCGGGCTCCCCGCGCGCTTCAGCCGCGCTTGGTGGGCCCGGCGCCTCCACCGCTTCCGCCGCGCCTGGCCGCGCCAGCGCCTCCAGCTCCTCCGCCGCCCCCGCCGCCCCCGCCGCGCCTGGTCGGCCCGACTCCCCGCACGCCCCCGTGGCCCCCGGCCTCCTCGGCGTCGGCGTCGCCATGCCGGGGCCCTTGGACCACCTCGCCGGGACGCCCGGCCGGGTCACCGGTTTCCCCGAGTGGGACGGGTTCCCGCTGCGCGAGGAGCTGGGGCGGCGGCTGGGGCTGCCCGTCGTGCTCGACAAGGACACCAACGCCGCCGCCCTCGGCCTCGCCCTGCGCCCTGACGCGCCCGAGTCCTTCGCGTACGTACACCTCGGTACGGGCCTTGGTGCCGGACTCGTCCTGGGCGGGGCGGTGCTGCGCGGGGGCAGGACCGGCGCGGGGGAGCTGGGGCACCAGACCGTCCAGCTCGACGGCCCGCCCTGCGACTGCGGCGGGCGCGGCTGCCTGGAGGCCCTGTGCCTGGCCGCGCTCGCGCGCGGCGATCTCACGGAGGCCGCCCGGGTGCTCGGCACCGGCGCCGCGAACCTGGTGCGGCTGCTCGACATCGACCGCGTCCTGCTCGGCGGCCGCGCGGTGCTCGCCGCGCCCGACGCCTTCGCCCGCGGCGCCCGCGAGGTCCTGGCGGCCCTGGCCCTCCCGACGCCCGTCGAGGTCGTCGGCCCTCCCGAAACCGTGGCGGAGGGCGCGGCCCACCTGATCCTCGCCCCGGTCTTCGGCAAGTGATCCTTGGGCATCCCCGGCCACCAAGGCCGCCCACGGCCACCCCAGCCCAAGCCGTCCAGGACATGCCCAAGCCGTCCAGGGCATGCCCAAGGCTGCCCGCTGCCGGTCCAAGGCCATCCAGGCCATCCAGGCCGCCCGAGGTCATCCCAGCCCAGGCCGCCCACGACAAGGCTGCCCGCTGCCGACCCAAGGCCATCCGCCCGCTGCCGACCCAAGTCCACCCACGGCCACCCCAGGCCATCCTGGCCGCCCAAGGCGCCCAAGGCGCCCAACGCCGGCCCAAGGTCGCCCAAGGCCGGGCCCAAGGCCGGCCCGCCGCCCAAGGTCGCCCCAGGCACCCCGAAGCCCCCAAGTGATCCATCAACAGGGTGATTCTTCCGACCATAGGCTGATCGGGCGGAATATGGACCCCGTTCCAACCCCACGCCGCGTCGGCCCCCGGAACCCCGCCCGCGCCATGGCAGGGTCGCGGGCGACACGTACGTCCGCGAGCAGCAAAGGCACCGTCACCATGCGACCGCGCAGCACCGCACTCGCCCTAGCCGTCCTGGCCGCGGCCACGGCCACGGCCGCCGCGGTCGCCGTGCTGCCGGCGGACGCGGCGGCGCACGCGGCGCACCCACGTGTTCCGGGCCCCGTCGCCGTGCCCTCCTGCGGGACGGCGGACGCCGCGGACTTCCCCCTGCGGACCCGGATCCACGGCGGGCCGGAGGACTATCCGGCCGGCGGCGACCTCCGGACCTGGCAGCTGGACCTCACCAACACGACCGCCGCGGCCTGCCGTGACATCCATCCGGTGCTCGTCCTCACCGACCGGGACCGGACCCTGCGGCCCGCGCAGATCCGGGCCGAGTTCTACGACGCGGAGGCGCGGCTCTGGCGCCCGGTCGCCTTCGAGGCGACCGACCAGTCGGAGAACGTCGGCGTGTTCGACGCGCCGGCGCTGTCCACGGCGGTCCCGCCCTTCGCGGGGTTCGCGGTGCCCGCGGGCCGTACGCTCACCGTGCCCGTACGGCTCTCCTTCAGCGCCGACGCCTCGCCCGACGAGGTCGTCGTCAACGCCGCCGTCGTCCAGAAGCGCGGCGACGACGGCGACTGGGTCGGAGAGTCGGACGACTACCGGCTGACGATCGGCCCGGCCGACCCGGACGCCGAGACCTCGACGGACCCCGGCACCGGCCGCACCCCGGACCCGGCACCCACGTCCCCCGCCGGCCCCCGCGACCCGGAGGACGCCGAACTCGCCCGTACGGGACGGGATGCGGCCCTGCGTCTCGCCCCGGTCTCGGCCGCCCTGCTCGCGGCCGGCGGCGCGCTGACGTTCCTGGCGTGGCGACGGCGGTCACGACGGCACCCGTAGGTCACGCTCCGTACACCGGCCCGTTCACTCCGGTCTGCGACGATCAACGGATGAGGAACGTGACGAACGTGAGGAAGCAGCCCGGGGCGGACCGGCCCGGCCCCGACCGGCCCGGCGCGCCCATCCGCTCCGGCATCCCCGAGCACGGCCGCATCCCGAAGTACTACGCGGTGAAGGCCGAAGTCGCAGAGCTGATCGACGAGTTGGGTGAGGGTGGCCTGCTGCCCACCGAGCGCGACCTGGCCGTCCGCTACGAGGTGTCGCGCGAGACCGTCCGCCAGGCCCTGCGCGAGCTGCTGCTCGAAGGGCGGCTCCGCCGGCAGGGCCGGGGCACCGTGGTCGCCGGGCCGAAGCTGGAGCAGCCGCTGTCGCTGGCCAGTTACACGGAGGGCGTGCGCCGGCAGGGGCGCACCCCGGGGCGTGCCCTCATCTCGCTCGACCGCTTCCCGTGCCCGGAGGCCCTCGCGCCCGAGGTCGGCGTGGCGGTCGGCGAGCCCGTCTGGCACATGGAGCGGGTGCTGCTCGCCGACGACGAGCGCGTCGGGCTGGAGAGCACGTACGTCTCCGAGGCCCGCGCGCCGCGCCTCGACAGCGACTTCGACCCGGACTCCTCCTTCTACGCGTATCTCCACGACCGGCTCGGCATCTCCTTCGGTGACGCCGACGAGCGGATCGAGACGGTGCTCGCGACCCCGCGCGAGGCGCTGCTCATCGGGACCCCTCCCGCGCTGCCGATGCTGCTGATCCAGCGCGTCTCGCGGGACACCGCCGGCCGGCCCCTGGAACGCGTGCGCACGCTCTACCGAGGCGACCGGTTCAGCTTCACCGCCCACCTCGGGCGGCAGGAGCAGCGGTCGGAGTAGCGGCGGGAACGGACGCGTTCGTCATGCTTCGTCCACCGCCGCAGATCACCAAAAGGTAACGGGTCTAGTCCAAGCTTGTCGGTCCGTTCACCGTCCCGTCGCCGTCCGGACCGGCCCGGGCCACCCGCCGCCAGGACCGTGAACGGCATGAAGGTGATCGTCGTAGGAGCCGGCGTGGTGGGAACCATGCACGCCTGGCAGGCAGTCGAACGCGGCCATGAGGTCGTCCACATCGAGCGCGAGACGGAGGCGCGCGGGGCCTCGCTCCGCAACTTCGGCCAGATCTGGGTCAGCGGGCGTGCGGGCGGGGAGGAGCTCGACACCGCCCTGCGCGCCCGCGAACTGTGGGAGGGCATCGGCGCCCGGGTCCCGAAGCTCGGCTTCCGGGCCATCGGTTCCCTCACTCCCGTGCGCGGCGAGCTCGAACTCGCCGTCGCCGAGGCCGCCGTGGCCCGAGGCGACGCCGTCGCACGCGGCTACGCACTGCTCACCCCGGACGAGGCCCGCGCCGTCAACCCGGCGCTGCGCGGCGCGTTCGACGCCGCCCTGTGGTGCGAGCGGGACGCCGCCGTCGAGCCGCGCACCGCCCAACTCGCGCTGCGCGAGGCGCTGCTGGCCTCCGGCCGCTACACCTTCCTGCCGGACCGGGAGGTGCGGGAGGTCGTGGGCGAGCACGCCGTCCGCGACGACCGCGGCGAGGTCCACAGCGGCGACGCCGTCGTCCTGTGCACCGGCGCCTGGCTGTCCGGCCTCGTCCGCGAGGTCGCCGGTGAGGTACCGGTGCGCCGGGTCCGGCTCCAGATGATGCAGACCGACCCGCTCGGCGAGCCGCTCACCACCTCGGTCGCCGACGCCGACTCCTTCCGCTACTACCCGGCGTACGCCTCCGAGGCGCTCGACGCCCTCAACGCCGGCCAGGCGCAGGACCCGACGGCCGCCGCCCACAGGATGCAGCTGCTCATGGTGCAGCGCCTCGACGGCGGACTGACCATCGGCGACACCCACGAGTACGAGCACCCCTTCGCCTTCGACACCCTCGAAGACCCCTACGAGCACCTCACGCGCGTGGTCGAGTCCCTCCTCGGCCGCCCGCTCCCGCGCGTCCGCCGCCGCTGGGCCGGCGTGTACGCGCAGTGCACCGACACCACCCGGGTCGTCCACCGCCAGCAGGTGCGCGACGGCGTGTGGCTGGTGACCGGACCCGGCGGACGCGGCATGACCTGCTCGCCCGCCATCGCCGAGACCACCGCGAACGAACTGGGCTGGTAACCATGAGCACTCACCCCCACCACCGACTCGTCGTCCTCGACATGGCCGGGACCACCGTCGCCGACGGCGGCCTCGTCGAGCAGGCCTTCACGGCCGCGGCCGAACGCCTCGGCGAGGACCCGGCCACGATGATCGACCACGTGCGCGCCACCATGGGCGAGTCCAAGATCTCCGTCTTCCGCCACCTCTTCGGCGGCGACGAGAACCGCGCCCGGCAGGCCAACACCGCCTTCGAGGAGGCGTACGGGGAGCTGGTCGCCGACGGCCGGATCGCCCCGGTCCCCGGCGCAGCCGAGACCGTCGCCGCCCTCACGGAGCAGGGCCGCACGGTCGTCCTCACCACCGGCTTCGCCCGGCCCACCCAGGACGCCATCCTCGACGCCCTCGGCTGGCGGGAGCTCGTCGGCCTCACCCTCTGCCCGGCCGACGCGGGCGGCCGCGGCCGCCCGTACCCGGACATGGTGCTCGCCGCCTTCCTGCGCACCGGCGCCGTCGACGACGTCCGGCAGGTCGTGGTCGCCGGTGACACCTCGTACGACATGCTCAGCGGCGTCCGCTCCGGCGCCGGGATCGTGGCCGGCGTGCTGACCGGCGCCCACGACGAGACCGCGCTGAAGGAGCACGGCGCCACCGACGTCCTGGCCTCGGTCGCCGGACTCCCCGCCCTGATACGGCAGTACGAGGAGCGCGGGGCATGACCGGCGGTCCCAGCGGCATCCGTTTCGACGGCGTCTCCGTCGCGTACCACGGCCACACCGTCCTCGACTCGCTCGACCTGACCGTCGAACCCGGCGAGGTCATGGCCCTGCTCGGGCCCTCCGGCTCCGGCAAGACCACCGCCCTGCGCGCCGTCGCCGGCTTCGTCCGGCCCTTCTCCGGGCGGGTGTTCATCGGCGACCGCGACGTCACCGGCCTCCCGCCGTACAAGCGGGGCATCGGCATGGTCGTCCAGCAGTACGCCCTCTTCCCGCACATGCGGGTCGAGGACAACGTCGCCTTCGGCCTGAAGGCGCAGAAGGCACCCAAGGACGGGATCCCCGGACGGGTCGCCGAGGCCCTGGAGATGACCGGGATGGCGGCCTACGCCAGGCGCTACCCGCGCGAGCTGTCCGGCGGCCAGCAGCAGCGCGTCGCCATCGCCCGCGCCCTCGCCATCCGCCCGAACGTGCTCCTCCTCGACGAACCGCTGTCCGCGCTCGACGCCCAGCTGCGCTCCGGGATGCTCGCCGAACTCGCCCGGCTGCACCGCGAGCTGCCCGAGGTCTCGATCCTGTACGTGACCCACGACCAGGTCGAGGCACTCACCCTCGCCGACCGGATCGCCGTCATGGACCGGGCCCGGCTCCAGGACTGCGGCACCCCGCGGGAGCTGTACCGGCGGCCCCGCACCGAGTTCACCGCCTCCTTCGTCGGCAACGCCAACCTGCTGCCGGTCACCGTCGGCGCGGACGGCGTCAGCCTCGACGGCACCGCCCTCGACGTGCCGGTCGCCGCCGGCGTCGTAGCGGGCGCCTCCGCCACCCTGTGCGTACGGCCCCACCTCGTCGGCCTCGGCCCCGGCCCCAACGCCCTCACCGGCCGGATCGCCGAGGTCCAGTGGCGCGGCGCCACCCACCGCCTGTACGTGGACGTCGGCTCAGGGCGACACCGCGTGAAGGCGGACGTGCGCGAGCTGCGCGAGACGCCGGCGCTCGGCGACGAGGTGACGCTGCACTTCGCACGGGAGGACGCGGTGCTGCTCGGCGCGGGGGTGGGCGAGTGACCGGCACCCTCGCCCCGCCCGCCGAGCGCCGGCCGGCCGGCCCGGCCGAGCCCGCGCCCGCGCGCCCGGACCGGCGCCCGGCGCCCGCCTGGCTGTGGGCCGCGCCGCCCGTGCTCGCGCTCGCCGTGGTCTTCCTCTACCCGCTGGCCCTGGTCGTCAAGGAGTCGCTGGCGCCCGGCGCGTACGGGGAGGTCTTCGCCTCCGCGTCCTTCCGGGACGCGCTGGTCACCACCGTGTGGCTCGCCGCGGCGGCCACCGTCGGCTGTCTCGTCCTCGGCTTCGTGCTCGCCCTCGTCATCGCCTTCGTGCCCTTCCCGGGCGGCCGGGTGGTGGCCAAGTCCGTCGACGTCTTCCTCTCCTTCCCTTCCTTCCTGATCACGCTCGCCCTGCTGTTCGTCTACGGCACGGCCGGCATGGCCAACGGGGTGTGGACGGACGTCACGGGAGCGGCCGAGGGGCCCTTCCGGTTCCTCACCACGCCGTGGGGCGTGCTGCTCGCCGAGATCACGTACTTCACGCCGTTCGTGATGCGGCCGCTGCTCGCAGCGTTCTCGCAGCTGGACACCGCCCAGCTGGAGGTGGCCTCCTCGCTGGGCGCCCGGCCGCTGCGGATCGTGCGCCGGGTGATCCTCCCCGAGGCGCTGCCCGCGCTGGCCGCCGGCGGCAGCCTCGTCCTCGTGATGTGCCTGAACGAGTTCGGGATCGTGCTGTTCACCGGCGCCAAGGGCGTCACGACCCTGCCGATGCTCGTCTACGGCAAGGCCATCCTCGAGTCCGACTACGCGGCGGCCTGCGTCGTCGCCGTCGTCAACGTGGTGATCTCCGTGAGCCTGTACGGGCTGTACCGCCTGCTCGTCGCCCGGACGACCGGCGGCGGCCGGGCCACCGGCCGTCGTGCGAAGACCGCCCGCCCGGCCGCCCGCCGCACCGCCGCCCGCCGGACCGGCACCGCGAGCGCCCGCACCGCGAGCGCCCGCACCGCGAGCGCCCGCACCGCGAGCGCCCGCACCGCGAGCGCCCGCACCGCGCCGGAAGGGAGCCGTGCCCGTGCTCGTGCATAGCCGCGCCGGGCGCTGGGGCGCCTGGGCCGTCTTCGCGGTCCTCTTCGTGCCCCTCTTCGCCCTGCCCCTCCTCGTGATCCTCGCCGCCTCCTTCTCCACCCACTGGTCCGGCGCCTTCCCCTCCGGACCCACCACCGAGCACTACGCCGCAGCCGTGCGCGGCGAATCCCTCCAGGCCCTCACCACCAGCCTGGTCACCGCGCTCGCCGCGAGCCTCCTCGCGCTCACCGCGGGCACCTGGGCCGCGCTCACCGCGTCCGCGCTGCGCGAGCGGGGCCGCCGGGTGCTCGACGCGCTGTTCGTGCTCCCGGTCGCGGTGCCCTCGGTGGTCGTCGGACTCGCCGTGCTGGTCGCCTTCTCGCAGCCGCCGCTGCTCCTGAACGGCACGCGCTGGATCGTGATCCTCGCGCACACCGTTCTTGTCACGGCGTTCGCCTACCAGTCGGTTTCGGCCGCCATCCTGCGTCTGGACCCGATGTACGAGCAGGCGGCGGCCGGCCTGGGCGCCCGCCCCTCCTACGTCCTGCTCCGGGTGCGGCTGCCGCTCCTGCTCCCGTCGCTGAACGCGGCGGCGGGGCTCTGCTTCGCCCTGTCCATGGGCGAGCTGAGCGCCACCATGATGCTCTACCCGCCGGACTGGCTGCCGCTGCCCGTGCTCATCTTCACGGCCACCGACCGCGGTTCGCTCTTCACGGGCTCGGCACTCGCCGTGGTCCTCATGGCGGCGACGCTGCTCGTGCTGCTCGCCGTCTCCCGTATCCGCACCAAAGCCTCGTACCGCTAGCAACCCTCCCTCCCCCCGTACCGCCAGGAGAGAACGACGCCATGCGCACCACGTCCGTGTACCTCAAGCCGATCGCCGCCGTCACCGGCAGCCTCGCCCTCGCCGCCTCCCTCACCGCCTGCGGCGGATCCTCCGCCGCCTCCGAGGAGAAGGTCGTCACCGTCTACAGCGCCGACGGCCTCAAGGGCGAGGCGGGCGACGGCTGGTACGACAAGGTCTTCAAGGACTTCGAGAAGCAGACCGGCATCAAGGTCGAGTACGTCGAGGGCGGCTCCGGCGAGATGGTGCAGCGCGCCGCCCGCGAGAAGAGCAACACCCAGGCCGACGTCCTCGTCACCCTGCCGCCGTTCATCCAGCAGGCCGACTCCAAGGGCCTGCTCCAGGCGTACACCCCGCAGGGCGCCGACATGGTCAGCGGTGCCGACAAGGCCGACGACGGCAAGTGGATCGCCGTCGTCAACAACTTCTTCGGTTTCATCCACAACAAGAAGGAGCTGCCCGCCGCCCCCACCACCTGGGAGCAGCTGCTCGACGGCAGGTTCAAGAACAAGCTGCAGTACTCCACCCCGGGCGTCGCGGGCGACGGCACCGCCGTGGTCATCAAGGCCATGCACGACTTCGGCGGCAAGGAGCCGGCGATGGAGTACCTGAAGAAGCTCCAGGCCAACAACGTCGGCCCGTCCTCCTCCACCTCCAAGCTCGCCCCGAAGGTCGACAAGGGCGAGATCCTGGTCGCCAACGGCGACGTCCAGATGAACTTCGCCCAGTCCAAGTCCATGCCGAACCTGGGCATCTGGTTCCCCGCGAAGGAGGGCGGCAAGCCCACCACGTTCGCCCTGCCGTACGCCGCCGGCCTGGTGAACAAGGCCCCGCACGGCGAGAACGGGAAGAAGCTGCTCGACTTCATGCTGAGCGAGCAGGCGCAGCGCGAGGTCAGC
Organism: Streptomyces sp. NPDC012637; assembly: GCF_042954805.1. NCBI lineage: Bacteria > Bacillati > Actinomycetota > Actinomycetes > Kitasatosporales > Streptomycetaceae > Streptomyces > Streptomyces sp. NPDC012637. Next base: position 357,833 of record NZ_JBIBDS010000008.1, on the reverse strand, counting down.
TCCGTCGGCGGCGGCTTCACCGTCCGCAAGGACGTCAAGGCCACGGACGCCAACGCCATCGAGCTGGCCAGGCTGATGAGCGGGGTCGAGGTCTTCGAGCCGGACTGGGCCGACATCGACAGGAACCTCACGTCGTACGTGGACGCGTGGAAGTCCGCCACCGGCAGCTGAGAGTTCACCGCACGTCTCTTCCGTCCCGCAGAAGTGTAGCGAAATGATAACGGGTACGGACCGAAATCCGACCTGACCAACGCCCCTGAGAAATCAGGGGCGTTGGCGTGCCCCCTCACTCACGGAGGTCTCCAGAGATGCCGCTCAACGGCATATCCCGCCGCACCGTGCTCGCCGCCGGCGGAGCCACCGCCGCCCTCGCCGCCACCGGCGTCGTCACGGCCCCCGCCGCCCGCGCGGCCACCGCCGCCCCGACGCTCCCCGACGGCACCAGCCAGGACAAGGTGCTCGTCGTCGGCATGGACGGCCTGCGCCACGACCGCATCGACGCCGCCAAGGCCCCGAACCTCAAGTCCCTGATGGCGAACGGCACCTACGGCCTGTCGCTGCTCTACGCCAACCCGATGGCCGCCACCTCCTCGGGCCCCGGCTGGTCGACCATCTCCACCGGCGTGTGGCCCGACAAGCACGGCGTGAAGGACAACACCTTCGCCGGCCGCAACTACGGCACCTACCCGGGCTTCCTCGCCCGCCTGAACCAGATCCGCCCCGAGCTGTCCCTCTTCGCCGCCGTCGACTGGCCCGAGCTCGACACGTACGGCACGGTCACCCCCGGCGCCGACGCGAAGGTCGTCTACGACAACAACTACGCGGTCAACGACCTCGTGATCACCGACATCACCGAGGACGTCCTCCGCAACCAGAACCCCGACGTCCTCTTCGTGTACTTCGGCGAGACCGACGAGGTGGGCCACAACTCCGGCGCCAGGAGCCAGGCCTACCTCGACGCCATCGACGTCCAGGACGGCTACCTCGGCCGGCTGCTCACCGCGATCAAGGCCCGCCCGTCCTACGCCACCGAGCGCTGGACCGTCATCGTCACCACCGACCACGGCCACGTCGACACCGGCGGCCACGGCGGCTCCTCCATCGAGGAGCGCCGCACCTTCGTCCTCGCCCAGGGCCCCGGCATCGCCGCGGGCGCCCGCCCGATCGACACCCGGCTCGTCGACGTCGCCGCCACCGTCTTCCGTCAGCTCGGCATCACCCCCGACCCGGCCTGGGGCCTCGACGGCAAGCCGGTCCAGGACCGCTCCACCGATCCCTTCGACGCGCTGTACGGCTCCCTCTCCGGCCGCGTCGACGAGACCGGCATCCCGGCCGGAGTCCTCGGCTTCACCCACACCGCGCCCAGCGGCTGGTCCGTCATCAACGGCGCGATGGGTACGGGCGGCATGACGGAGTGGCGCGGCTGGTCCTTCGCCACCGACGAGTTCTGGTCCCGTACCCAGCGCGACCAGTCCCGCGAGCTCAACGTCCGCTCGCGCGGCGTCTTCGCCGTCGCGGACTCCGACGAGTGGGCGGACAAGTCCTTCTCGGGCACGTACGACTCGACCCTGGTCACCCCGGCGTACGCCGTCTCCGGCGCCTCCCGCGTGACCCTGGACTTCACGACCTTCTACCGCCAGGAAGGCAGTCAGACCGCCCAGGTCCTGGCGAGCTTCAACGGCGGTACGCCGACCGTCGTCAAGAGCTACACCTCCGACGTCGTCTCGAAGCCCCAGTCGGTCACGGTGAACGTGCCCGCGGGTGCGTCCAGCGTCAGCTTCCGCTTCCGCTACACCGGTTCCAACAACTGGTACTGGGTGATCGACGGGGTCAGGATCAGCACTTCCTGACCTAGGCTGGGGGCGTCGCCACAGCGTCGTTGCGTCGCCCCCAGCACACCGTTCTTCACGTACGGCAGGAGTCCCGCACCCATGGCAGAGCGCAAGCCGATCGAATCCTGGCTCACCGACATGGACGGCGTCCTCATCCATGAGGGCGTGCCGATCCCCGGCGCCGACGCGTTCATCACGAAGCTGCGGGACACCGGGAAGCCCTTCCTCGTCCTCACCAACAACTCCATCTACACCGCCCGCGACCTGCACGCCCGGCTCGCCCGCATGGGCCTGAACGTCCCCGTCGAGAACATCTGGACGTCGGCGCTCGCCACCGCCAAGTTCCTCGACGACCAGCGCCCGGGCGGCACCGCGTACGTCATCGGCGAGGCCGGCCTCACCACCGCCCTGCACGACATCGGCTACGTGCTCACCGACCACGACCCCGACTACGTGGTCCTGGGCGAGACCCGCACGTATTCGTTCGAGGCCATGACCAAGGCGGTCCGCCTCATCAACGCCGGCGCCCGCTTCATCTGCACCAACCCGGACGAGACCGGCCCGTCCCTGGAAGGCCCGCTGCCTGCCACCGGCTCGGTCGCCGCACTGATCACCAAGGCGACCGGCAAGGAGCCGTACTTCGCGGGCAAGCCCAACCCGCTGATGATGCGCACCGGCCTGAACGCCATCGGCGCCCACTCCGAGACCAGCGCCATGATCGGCGACCGGATGGACACCGACATCCTGGCCGGCCTCGAGGCGGGCATGCAGACCTTCCTCGTGCTGACCGGTCTGACCACCGAGGCGGAGATCGACCGCTTCCCGTTCCGTCCCTCGAAGATCGTGAAGTCGATCGCGGACATCGTCGACCGGGTCTGAAAGTCGCAGGTGAGGGCCACGGTCGGCCCCCTGCGGATGCGGACGGGCCCGAACCGGGTGACCCTGCCAGTACCAGGAGGTCACCATGCGTTCAGGTCCCATCGCTCTCCGTGCCGCAGGAGCGGCCGTGGCTCTGGTGCTCGCACCCACGGCGGGCACCGCCCTCGCCCATGACGGCGTCCAGGCCACCGTCACCCCGGCCACCGCCGCGCCCGGCGCCGACATCGACGTACGCGTCACGGGCTGCAAGGGCACGACCGGTGCCGCCAGGTCCCAGGCGTTCGTCGCCGACGCCGAGCTCACCGGCCGGGACGGCGGGAAGAACCCGCTGTTCGGCGACACGACCCTGAAATCGGGGCTCGAGGACGGCACGTACAAGGTCAGCGTGACCTGCGACGGCCATGACCACCACGACGTCGGCAGCGTCCACGTCCGGCGCCACCACGAGCCGACCCACAAGCCCACCCACCACCCGTCCCCGGTCGCCCCGGTCCGCGCGGGCGGCGGCGGCACGGCCGCCTTCGCCGCGCCCGCGGCGCCCGGCGTGGCGCAGACGGCGGACGAGGCCGGCCTCGGCACCCCGTACACCCTCCTGGGCCTCGGCATGGCCGCCCTCGCCGCGGTCGCCGTCGCCCTCCGCAGCGCCCGGCGCCGGGGCGGCGCGGGCCAGGGCACGGACTGACCGGATGACCTCCGGGCGCGCCCTGACCGGAACGGCGTGGGCCGTGCTGGTGCTCGGACTGTGGGTGTGGGGCAGGGACGCCGGCGAGGGACCGCTCGCCAGCTCGGCGCCGACCACCGGCGACATCGCCGCCGTCGGCCGCCCGCTCGGCGAGCCGCTGCCCCCGGAGCACGCCCCGATGGAGGCCGCCGAGCCGCGCCGGGTGGAGATCCCGTCGGTCGGGATCTCGGCGCCCGTCGTGCCCCGCGGCCTGGACGGGGACGGGGCGATCGACCCGCCGCCGTACGAGATGCCGCACACCGTCGGCTGGTACGGCTCCGGCACCCGGCCCGGCGCCTCCGGGGCCGCGCTCCTGGTGGGCCACGTCGACACCGAGACCCGCCCGGCCGTCTTCTACGGCCTGAGCGCGGCGCGGCCCGGCGCGGCGGTGACCGTGACCCGTTCGGACGGAAGCGTCGCGGAATTCACGATCGACGACGTCCGGGTCCTGCCCAGGGACGGGTTCGACGCCCGGAAGGCGTACGGCCCGCACCGGCCCGGCCGCTCCGAGCTGCGGCTGATCACCTGCGGCGGCAGCTTCGACCGGAAGACGGGCGCGTACACGGCGAACGTGGTCGTCTCGGCGTACCTGACCGGCGCGCGGGGGCCGGCGGACCGCTGACGGGCAAGGCCGACGGGGAAGACGGGGGGAGGCTTGCGACTGGCGGCCACGGGCGACCGGGGGCCGGCCGACGGGGCGGGAAACGCCGGCCGCCGGCCGGTCCGGTCCTCGACCGCGGGCTCACGGACCGCGGGAGAAGCCCGGAGCCGCCGCGGGAGGTCGGGGTTCCGCACACTGTAGAGGAAACGGGAAGACGACCGAGGCCCTTCACCTGATGGTGAAGGGCCTCGGCCTTCGCGTGCGCCGCCAGGGACTCGAACCCCGGACCCGCTGATTAAGAGTCAGCTGCTCTAACCAACTGAGCTAGCGGCGCCTGCTGACCTGCATAACTTTACAGCACGCCCGAGGGTGCTCCCGACCATTTCCTGTCCTGATCATGCGCCGTCCGGCCTGTCGGATGGTCGTATTGAGCCTTCGATCCGTCAAAATGCGATTTGTCCAGACAGTTGAGACACTGGCGCCCGTGCAAGAGCGCGAAAAGATCTTGACGAGTGTGGAGGGGAACGCATGAGTGTGCCGGTCTTCGAAGAAGTCGAGCCAGCGGCGGACTGCGGCTGCCCGGGCTGCGCCCAGCGGCGCCGCGACCTCGCACTGGGTCTCCCGGTCCGGGCGGGCGGCCACCCCGCCGCGCACGGGGCCCGTCGCGCGCTGGTCCTGATGACCGCCGCGGGCGTGGTCCTGGGCGGCGGCACGGGCGTGGCCGGAGCGCTGCCGGCCGACCCGGCCACGGATTCGGCGGACGGCGCGGGTGTCGGCGGGGCCCTCACCGGCCCGGACCCCGAGACCCCGCAGGGCGGCCGGGGCCCGCTGCACGGCGCGCCAGGCCCCGGCTCGGCGCCCTCGCCCGACGCGACCCCGACGACCAGTCAGATCTCCGTCGAGTCGCTGCGGAAGAGCACCCGGGCCGAGATCATCAACCGGGCGAAGACCTGGGTCGCGGCGGGCGTCCCGTACTCCATGGAGCGCTACTGGAGCGACGGCTACCGTCAGGACTGCTCCGGCTACATCTCCATGGCCTGGAACCTGCGGTCCAACGAGTGGACCGGCAGCCTCGACCGCTTCGCCGAACGGATCGACCGCACCGAGCTCCAGCCCGGCGACATCCTGCTCTTCCACAACCCCGCCAACCCGACGCGCGGCTCGCACGTGACGATCTTCGGCGGGTGGACCGACTACACCCACACCTCCTACGTCGCGTACGAGCAGACCAAGCCGCGCACGCGGAAGCAGGCCACGCCGCTCGCGTACTGGGAGAACTCCGACCGCTACGTCGCCTACCGCTACAAGGGCGTGATCAGCGGCGGCAGCGGGAGCGGTAACGCCGGCTCCGGAGCGGCGGCGACGCCGTACCCCGGGTCGGCGAAGTTCGGACCCGGCGCGAACAACGCGTACGTCACGCAGCTCGGGAAGCTGCTGGTCGCGCGCGGCGGCAAGAAGTACTACAGCCGTGGCCCGGGCCCGCGCTGGGGCGAGGCGGACCGCCGGGCGACCCAGGCCTTCCAGCTCGCACAGGGCTGGAAGGGCAGGGAGGCGGACGGTCTCCCGGGGCCGCAGACGTGGGCGCTGCTCGTGAGCGGGCAGGGCAGGAACATCGGCGGTTCGAGTGGTTCGGGCGGATCGAGCGCATCTGCGAGCGGGTTCCCCGGGCGTGGCTACTTCCGTCCGGGCCAATCCAACGCATATGTGGAGAAGCTGGGCAAACAACTGGTGAAGCGGGGCTTCGGCAGGCACTACGTGTCGGGCCCCGGTCCGCGGTGGACGGAGGCGGACCGCCGCAACGTCGAGGCCTTCCAGCGGGCCCAGGGCTGGCGCGGCGGCGCGGCCGACGGCTACCCGGGTCCGGAGACCTGGCGGCGCCTTTTCCGATGACCCCGAGAACATGAGGTGACCGAATGACGGCATCGACCCCGACCCCGCCGGACTCCGGCCCGGCCGCCAGCCGCGACGCGGCCCGCACCGCCCGCCGCCTCACCGACGGCCGCCTACGCCCCACCGCCCCGCCGGGCCCGACGCCGACCCCTGCGCCGACCCCCGCTCCGGGGGCTTCCGCGGTGGCGCCGGGCGGTGCGGGCGCGCCGGGCGGTGCGGTGTCGCGGCCGGTCGCCGCGGGTGGAACGGGCGGACCGGGCGGACCGGGCGGACCGGGTGGAGCGTCGGCGCTGTCGGGTGGTGCGGGCGATCCGGCGGGTGCAGGCGTTCCGGGCGGGCAGGGCGCCTCGGGCGGGCAAGGTGCCGTGGAAGGGCAGGGCGCCGTGGGAGGGCGGGGCGCGCCGGGTGCCCCGGGTGCGCTGGTTGCACCGGGTGGTGCCGCGCCGCCGTCGGGTGCCGAGCGCTCGGCGCCGGTCGTGCCGGGTACCCCGGGTGCGCCCACTGCCCCGGTTGCGCCGGGTGGTGCCGGGCCGTCGTCGGGTGCCGAGCGGTCGGCTGTCGGCGCGCCGTCGCCGGTCGCTTCGGCGACGGGCGGTACGAGTACCCCGGCCGCTCCCGGTGTCGCGGCGACGGCCGGCACGGGTACCCCGGCCGCGCCGGGCGCGAAGCTTGCCCCGTGCGCACCGGGTGGTGCGGTGCCGTCGTCAGGGGCCGCGGGCGCCGCGGCGCGGTCGGCCGAGCCGGGACGGCCTGGCGTGGCGTCAGCCACCGCCGGTCCGGGCACGGTTGCCGCCTCCTCCAAGGCGACTCCCACCCCCGCGGTCGGAGGCTCCCCGGGCACGCCCGCCCCGGCTGCATCCCCTGCTGTGTCGGCTGCTGGTAACGGCGGCGCGGCCGAGCCGAAGACGGGTGTGCGCGGTGGTCCGGCCGAGGCCGGCGGCCCCGCCGCACCTCAGGGCGTGACCCCCACCGGCACCGAAGGTGCTCCGGCCTCGCCGCAGGCGCCGCAGCCGGCGCCGGCCGCACGTACGGCTCCTGCGGAGTCCGCCGCCGGGCCCGCCGAGCCGGCACCGGCGCCGACGGGTGCGGCCCAGGCCGTGCGCCCGGGCGGCTCGGGCAGCGGCCCGGCCCCGGCGCCGGCCGCAGCGCCCGCCACCCGGCCGGATCCGGAGGCGACGCCCGCCCCCGGTGGCCGGCCCTCGACGGGGCTCGCGCGGCCCGGCGGGCGCGACCTCGCGGCGCGGGCGGGCGACGGCGTGGACCTCGGGTGGATCGCCGGCGGACGGGTCAAGGCCGTCGCCGTGCCGGTCGCGGCCAACGCCGGGGAGACCGCGACCCGGAGCGGCAGCAGCAACGGCAGCAGCAACAACACGAGCAGCAGCGCCACGAGCAGCACCACTACCAGCACCGCGAACGGCAACAACGGCAACAACAGCAACATCAGCAGCAATAGCAACAGCACCAGCAACGCCGGCACCACCGCCCGGCGGCGGACCGTCATCGGGACCGAGACCACCGGGTCCATTCCGGTGCACCTGCTCTTCCGGGACCAGCCGGCGGAATCCACGGCCGCGGACGACGGCGGGCCCGACACCGTTCCCGTGCCCAAGACCAAGGCGCCGCAGGACGGCGGCGCCAAGGGCGGCAAGGGAGCCAGGGGCGGCGGCAGGAACAAGGCCGCCATCCCGGGGCCGGCCCGCCCCGCCGCCAAGTCCTCGCCCGCCCGCCCGGCCCCCACCGCCGATCCGAAGCTGGTCGAGCGGCCCGGGCCGGTGCTGCCCGGGTGGGTCGGCGTGGCCGGGGGAGTGCTCGCGCTCGTGGGGTGCGCGGCGATCGTGTGGTGGACGGGCGCGGTGCCCGCGGAGGCCGCTCGGATGCTCCGGCTGCCCTCGCGGCCGTACCACGGCATCCACCTCGGCCAGTGGGCGCTGCTCGCGCTCGGCGTCGTCCTGGCCCTCTTCTTCGTGGGCGGTCTCGGCCGCGGCCGGGTCGGTTACGCCCTGGTCCTCACCCTCTTCGGCGACTACCGCGGCACCGTCCGCCGCACCGGCCTGCTCTGGGTGAGCCCGCTCCTGCTGCGCCGGCGTGTGGACGTACGGCTGCGGCACTGGCGCAGCGAGCCGCTGCCCGCGGTGGACGCGAAGGGCACGGCGCTGGACGTCGTGGTCCTGGTGGTGTGGCGGATCCGGGACACCGTGCGGGCGGCCCTCGGGGTCGACCGGCACGAGGAGTACCTGCGCGAGCAGGTCGAGGCGGCGATGGCCCGGGTGCTCTCGCAGCTCCCGGCGGACGCGTTCCACGAGGACGCGCCGACCCTCCGCGACGCGGAGGCGGTCGGCGAGGCGCTGACCCGGATGCTGTCGGCGGAGTGCGCACCGGTCGGCATCGACGTGTTCTCGGCGCAGCCGACGCGCATCGAGTACGCGCCGGAGGTGGCCGCGGCGATGCAGCGCCGCCGGATCGCGGCGATCGACGCGAAGCACCGGGACAGCGTCCTCACCTCGGTCGTGGACGCCGTGGACGACGTGGTCCACCGGCTGACCTCCCGTGGTCTGGTGGAGCTCGACGACTACGAGCGGAAGGCGCTGGTGAAGGACCTGACGGTGGCGTTCTACACCGGGCGCACGGCTCCGGCGGAGGGTGCCTGACGCGCCGACGCCGGCCCTGCCGTTGGTATGGACATGGCCAACTTCCCTCCCTACTTTGGAACTTGGTCTAGACCGGAATCATCGACCCCGCACGCGTGCAGCACGGCCCACAGAACTCCCCCACGTTCTCCTGGAGCGACAGCATGCGCAAAAAGACACGCAGGAAGGCAGGGGTGGCGGCCGTGACGCTCGGCGTCGCGGCGGCCTCCCTCCTCGCCACCACCAGCGCGAGCAGCCACGGCTACACCGACTCGCCGATCAGCCGTCAGAAGCTCTGCGCCAACCGCACCGTGAGCAACTGCGGCGACATCCAGTGGGAGCCGCAGTCGGTCGAGGGCCTCAAGGGCTTCCCGGCCGCCGGGCCCGCCGACGGGCGGATATGCGCGGGCGGGAACTCCCGCTTCGCGCAGCTCGACGACCCCCGCGGCGGCGCCTGGCCCACCACCCGGGTCACCGCGGGCCAGAGCTACAGCTTCCGCTGGCAGTTCACCGCCCGCCACGCGACCACGGACTTCCGCTACTACATCACCAAGAACGGCTGGACCGGGAGCAAGACCCTGACCAGGGCCGACCTCGACACCCAGCCCTTCCTGGTCGTCCCCTACAACAACCAGCAGCCGCCCTCGACCCTCTCGCACTCGGGGACCATCCCGGCGGGCAAGACCGGCCGCCATCTGATCCTCGCCGTGTGGACGATCGCGGACACCGGGAACGCCTTCTACGCGTGCTCGGACGTCCAGTTCTAGCGCGAGCGCCGGCGCCATTGGCAGCAGTTGCCGTTCCCGTCGCGGCGCCCGTCCGGGGCGTTCATTTCTGACGGAGCGTCAGCTACCATCCCGCCGCATGGGTACGCAGACCGTCGCGGAGCTCGTACGGCGCCAGTGGGGCGACCACAGGACCGGACTGAGGGACGAGCACACCACCCTCACCCACCACCAGGTCGCCTCCGGCGCCGCCGCGCGGGCCGCCCTGCTCACGGAGCTGATGCCCCACCGGCCGGGGCGCGAGCCGCACCTCGGCCTGCTGCTCGACAACACACCGGAGTACCCGCTCTGGCTCGGCGCGGCGGCCCTCGCGGGGGCCGCCGTCGCCGGGATCAACCCCACCCGCCGCGGCGCCGAACTCGCCCGCGACATCCGGCACACCGACTGCCGGATCCTGGTCACCCAACGCGCCCACCTGCCGCTCCTCGACGGGCTCCCGCTGCCCGGGCTCCGGGTGCTCGTCACCGACACCGAGGCCTACCGGGACCTCCTCGCGCCCTACGGGACGGCCACGCCCGACGACGCCTTCCTCCGGCCCGCACGCCCCGACAGCCGGCTGCTCCTCGCCTTCACCTCGGGCTCCACAGGAGCCCCCAAGGCGGCCGTCTGCTCCCAGGGCCGGCTCGCCGCCGCGGGCGCCTCCCTCGTCTCCCACTTCGGGATACGGGACGACGACACCCACTACGTCTGCATGCCCATGTTCCACGGCAACGCCGTGATCGCCGACTGGGCGCCCGCCCTCGCCGCCGGCGCCGGGATCGCGCTGCGCGCCCGCTTCTCCGCCTCCCGCTTCCTGCCCGACGTACGCCGCTTCGGCGCCACCTACTTCACCTACGTCGGCCGCGCCGTCCAGTACCTCCTCGCCACGCCCGCCACGCCCCACGACCGCGACCACCACCTCCGGCTCGGCTTCGGCACGGAGGCCGGCGCGGTCGACGCGGCCCGCTTCGAGGCGCGCTTCGGCGCCCGGCTCGTCGAGGGGTACGGCTCCTCCGAGGGCGGCGCGGCGATCCAGCGGACACCCGGCACCCCGGCCGGGGCCATCGGGCGGGCCGCGCCCGGCGACGACCTGGCGGTGCTCGACCCGGCCACCCTCCGCGAGTGCCCGCCGGCCCGCTTCTCGCCCTCCGGCGTCCTCCTCAACGCCGACGAGGCCGTCGGCGAACTGGTCAACCGGGGCCGGAGCTCCTTCGAGGGCTACTGGCGCAACCCCGAGGCCGAGGCCGCCCGGCTCCGCGACGGAGGCTACTGGACCGGCGACCTCTTCTACCGGGACGCCGACGGCTTCCTCTACTTCGCGGGCCGCACCGACGACCGGCTCCGGGTCGACAGCGAGAACCTGGCCGCCGCGATGATCGAGAACATCCTCGCCCGCTGGGAGCGGGCGGCGGGCGTCGCCGTCTACGCGGTACCCGACCCGGTCTCCGGCGACCAGGTGATGGCGGCGGTCGCGATGCGCGGCGGCGCCGGTTTCGACCCCCGCGCCTTCGCGGACTTCCTCGCCGCCCAGGCGGACCTCGGGACCAAGATGCCGCCGAAGTACGTACGGGTCGTCCCCGAGCTCCCGCTCACCGCGACCAACAAGATCCACCGGGTCGCCCTGCGCCGTGCTGCGCTCGCCACCGCCGATCCGGTCTGGTGGCGCCCGGCGCCCACCGCCCCGTACGAGCCCCTGACCCCGGCCGCCCGCGCCCGCCTCCACGAGGAATACGCCCGCCAGGGCCGGCCCTTTCCCGGCGAGAGCCCCTCGGGAGGTGCCTCGGGAGGTGCCTCGGGGTAGTGCCGGCCCTACCCCGGAACACCCCTCAGGCCCATGGCCGCCGGCCCGCACCCGGGCCTAGCGTGATCGTCATGCAGCCCCGCCCTCCCCGTACCGCCTGGCAAGCCCTCGCGCACCCCCTGACCCTCCCGCGCACCTGCTGGCCATGGCGCGCCGTCGGCTACCTCGCGACCGGCGCGGCCGGCGGCGCCGTCCTCCTCGGCGTCCTGGTCCTCCTCACCGGGTTCTCCCTGCTGCTCGTCGGCCTTCCCCTGCTGCTGCTCGCCGGGGTCGCGGTCGGCGCCGTCGAGCGGTGGCGGCTGCGGCTCGTCGAAAGCGACCCGGCGCCCGACCCGCACCGGGTGCCCGAGGCCCCAGGGCTCGCCGCCTGGCTCCGGCTGCGGGCCCGGGAACAGGCCACCTGGCGGGAGCTGGCGTACGCGGTGCTCCACGCCACCGTCCTGTGGCCGCTCGACCTGGCCGTGCTCGCCGTCGGACTCGGCCTGCCCGCCGCCCTGGCGGGCGCCCCGCTCCAGCTCGCCGCCGACGGGCACGAGGCGAAGGTGGCCAAGGCCTACCTGGTCACCTCGTACCCCGAGGCCTTCGCCGTGGCCCTCCTGGGTCTGCTGCTCCTGCTGCTCCTCGTCTACCCGCTGACCGGGTACGCCGGAGCTCGCGCCGCCCTCGCCCGCGCGCTGCTCGCGCCGCGCGAGGCCGAGCTGCGGCAGCGGATCGGCGAGGTCACCGCCTCGCGGGCGCGGCTCGCCGCCGCCTTCGAGGCCGAGCGGCGCCGGATCGAGCGGGACCTCCACGACGGCGCCCAGCAGCGGCTCGTCGCCCTCACCATGACCCTCGGACTCGCCCGCTACGACGCCCCGCCGGGGCCGCTCGCCGAGCAGCTGGCCAAGGCCCACACGGAGGCGGGGCAGGTGCTGACCGAGCTGCGCGAGCTGATCCACGGCATCCACCCGCAGGTCCTCGTGGACTACGGCCTCGGCGCCGCCCTCGCCGACGCCGCCGACCGCGGCTCCACTCCCGTGGACACCTCCGGGATCGACGCCGGCCTGCCCCGGCTGCCCGCGCCCGTCGAGAGCGCCGGCTACTTCGTGGCCCGCGAGGCCCTCGCCAACATCGACCGGCACAGCGGCGCCGGCCGCGCCCGGCTCACCGCCGTCCACGCCGACGAGGTGCTGCGGCTCACGGTCGAGGACGACGGGCACGGCGGCGCCGATCCCGCCGGGGGCAGCGGGCTCACCGGACTCGCCGACCGGCTGGCCGTCCTCGATGGCACACTGACGATCACGAGCCCGCCCGGCGGGCCGACCCTCCTACGAGTGGAGATCCCGTGCCGCCCGCTGCCTCCGAGTCCCGAGCGCTCCGCATCGTCCTCGCCGAGGACGGCGTCCTCCTCCGCGAGGGACTGATCGGTCTCCTGGCGCGTTTCGGCCACGAGGTGGTCGCGGCGGTCGGCGACGCCGACTCCCTGCGCTCCGCCGTCACCGCGCACGACCCGGACGTCGTCGTCACCGACGTACGGATGCCGCCCGGCTTCCAGGACGAGGGGCTGCGGGCCGCGGTCGCGCTGCGCACCGAGCGCCCGTCGCTGCCGGTCCTGGTGCTCAGCCAGTACGTGCAGCGCTCGTACGCCGCCGATCTCCTCGACACGGGCGACGGCACCGGCGTCGGCTATCTGCTCAAGGACCGGGTGGGGCAGGTGGAGGAGTTCGTCGACGCCCTGGACCGGGTCGCGGCCGGCGGCACGGTCGTCGACCCCGAGGTCGTACGGCAGCTGCTGCGCCGCCACCGGGACCCGCTGGAGGCGCTGACCCCGCGCGAGCGGGAGGTCCTGGCCCTGGTCGCGGAGGGCCACTCCAACGCGGCGGTCGCCCGGCGTCTCGTCGTCACGGAGGCGGCCGTCGGCAAGCACATCGGCAACATCCTGGCCAAGCTGGACCTGCCGCCGGCCGAGGACACCCACCGCCGGGTCCTCGCCGTCCTCGCCTACCTGCAGGCGTGACCGCGGACGAAAACAAGGAAGCCCCTCGCTTCCGCGAGGGGCTTCCTCTGTCTGTGCGCCGCCAGGGACTCGAACCCCGGACCCGCTGATTAAGAGTCAGCTGCTCTAACCAACTGAGCTAGCGGCGCCTGCTGACAGAGAAAATACTACCTGGTCCCGAGGGGTGCTCGTGACCACCTCCGGACCGGCCCCCGGTCAGACCCGTCCGTCCGCGCCGTCCGGCCGGCCGTCCCCGGTTCAGATCGCCAGCGAGAGCACCACCGGAGCCGCCCGGCGGTTCAGCATGTCGGCCGCCGAACGCAGCCGGTGCGCGTGCTCCAGCGGAAGCGAGAGCGCCAGGCAGCCCACGGCCGAACCCGCCGTCAGCGGCACCGCGGCGCAGACGGTGCCCACCGCGTACTCCTGGAGGTCGAGCACGGGGACGGTCGGCGGCTGGCTGTCCAGCTTGGAGAACAGCACCTTCTCGTTGGTGATCGTCCGGGAGGTCAGCCGGGCGATCTTGTGACGGGAGAGGTGGTCGCGCCGCCCGTTCAGGTCGAGCTGCGTCAGCAGGCACTTGCCGACCGCGCTGGCGTGCGCGGCGGAGCGGAAGTCCACCCACTCGTTGACCTTCGGCGTGCGCGGGCCGTCGGCGAACTGGGTGATCTTCACCTCGCCGTCGATGTAGCGGCTGATGTAGACGGCGGCGCCGACCGAGTCGCGCAGCTCGGTCAGGGTCTCCTGGAGCTTGCGCTCCAGGGCCTCGCGCCGGGTGCTGCCGGAACCGAGGAGGACCAGGGAGTCGCCGATGACGTAGGCGCCGTCGGAGACCTGCTCCACATAGCCCTCGCGCCTGAGCATGAGGAGCAGGGACGACAGGTGGGCGACGGGCAGGCCGGTCTCCCGTGCGATCTGCACGTCCGTCACGCCGCCGCCGTGTCGTGAGACCGTCTCAAGCACACGCAGGGCGTATTGCACCGAGTGGAACGGCGCGGTGGGCTCGGGCTTCAGCGCCACGGTTTCCCCCTACCAGGTTGTGACCGCAAGCTTCCGTACCACGATAGCCGCCAAGCGCCCGCAACGGGGCGGCTGTTGGCGAGATTGATTCGCTGCTCAGGGGCCCTGTGCTGGGGCTCGCCACTCTGGCATATGCCACGGTCACAGCCCTACTGGAGAGTCGGAGGTCAGGGCCATGCGCAAGGCCCTCCGCACGGGCGTTCGGGGGCCTTCCGGACGTGAAGATTTTTTCGCGGGAATAAGCGGAGACACCCTCCTGTTAGCCCTTCCGCCGGTCCGGCGCACCTCCGGACCGGCACCACCGAGCCCGATACGAACTTTCGTCACTGCGCAGGAAGGCCGCCCACGGTGAGCGACGCGATTCGAGACGCGATTCGAGGAGAGGCGCGCGGCACCGCGCCCGTACCGCTGTCCGTGCTGGACCTGGTCACGGTCGGCCAGGGGCGCACCGCGAGCCAGGCGCTCGCCACCAGCGTGGAGATCAGCAGGCTCGCCGAGCGCCGCGGCTACCACCGGCACTGGGTGGCCGAGCACCACTCCATGCCGGGCGTCGCCTCGTCCTCGCCCGCCGTGATCCTGGCCCACCTGGCCGCCCACACCAGTCGCATCCGGCTGGGCTCCGGCGGCGTGATGCTGCCCAACCACGCCCCGCTGGTGATCGCCGAGCAGTTCGGCACCCTGGAGGCGCTGGCCCCGGGCCGAATCGACCTCGGCCTCGGCCGCGCACCCGGCACCGACGGGGCGACGGCCGCCGCGCTGCGCCGTACGGACAGGCTGAACGAGGGCGCCGACGACTTCCCGGAGCAGCTCTCCGAGCTGACCCGCTTCCTGGACGACGGGTTCCCCGACGGCCACCCGTACGCCCGGATCCACGCCGTGCCCGGCCCGGTGCAGGGCCCGAAGGGCAGGCCGCCGATCTGGCTGCTCGGCTCCTCCGGCTTCAGCGCGCGCCTCGCCGGTCTGCTCGGTCTGCCCTTCGCCTTCGCCCACCACTTCTCCGCGCGCAACACGATCCCGGCGCTCGAGCTCTACCGCGACTCCTTCCGGCCCTCGGCGGTGCTCGACGCGCCGTACGCGCTGATCGGGGTCGCCGCGCTCGCCGCCGACGAGGCGAAGGAGGCGTACCGGCAGGTGCTGACCGGCGCCCTGTCGATGCTGCGGCTGCGCACCGGCCGGCCCGGCCTCGTGCCGACGCCCGAGGAGGCGGAGGCGTACGAATTCAGCCTCGCCGAGCGGGACTTCGTCGACGGCTGGCTGGCGAACATCGTCCACGGCACGGCGGACGAGGTGCGGGAGGGCCTGGACGCGCTGCGGAAGCGCACCGGAGCCGACGAGCTGATGCTCACGGCGAACGCCCACAGCGGCGAGGCCCGGCTGCGCAGTTACGAGCTGATCGCCGACGCGTACGGCCTCCCGGAGGCCCTCCCGGAAGACCTCCCGGCGGAGTAGGACTGCGGAATTCGACGGGGTCTGGTTCCTCGGCGGACCGGCCGGCCCCGAAGCCCTAAGGGAGCCTTAAACCGCTCGTCACACGTGGTGGCGAGCGGTTCCGTTTTGTGCTGCGAGCCCTCCGGAGGGCCCTGACAAGGGCTTTCTCCCGCCAATTGGTCTAGTCCTCAATCTGGTTCAGACCATTGACGTGCTGTTCATGCGGCGGATATCACTGCTCCAACTTCCGTACCGCCACCCCTCCCGGAGGCCGCACGTGCACCCCCGCAATCCCCGCAGTTCCCGCAGACCGCTGATCGCCGCACTCCTCGGCTCGGCCCTCGCGGCGGGCGCCCTCGCCGCGACCGCCGGCCTCGGCTCGGCGCAGGCCGCCGGCACCGCGACCACGGCCGCGTCCACCGGCGGCGTCAAGATCGCGTACTACGACCAGTGGAGCGTGTACGGGAACGCCTTCTATCCCAAGCACCTCGACCAGCGGGGCATCGCGGCCAAACTGGACGTCATCAACTACTCGTTCGGGAACATCCACCCGACCGACCTCACCTGTTTCGAGGCCAACAAGGCCGCGGGTGACGACGCCAACCCCAACGCCGGTGACGGCGCGGGCGACTCGTACGCCGACTACCAGAAGTCCTTCTCGGCCGCGGACAGCGTCGACGGCGTGGCCGACAAGTGGGACCAGCCGATCGTGGGCGTCTTCAACCAGTTCAAGGAACTGAAGGCGAAGCACCCCCACCTGAAGATCAACATATCGCTCGGCGGCTGGACCTACTCCAAGTACTTCTCGGACGCGGCCAAGACCGACGCCAGCCGCAAGAAGCTCGTCGCCTCCTGTATCAAGCAGTACATCCAGGGCGACCTGCCGGTGGAGGGCGGCTTCGGCGGCCCCGGCACCGCCGCCGGCATCTTCGACGGCATCGACATCGACTGGGAGTACCCCGGCTCGCCCGACGGCCACCTCGGCAACCACTACGCGCCCGAGGACAAGCAGAACTTCACCCTCCTGCTCGCCGAGTTCCGCAAGCAGCTCGACGAGTACGGCGCCGCCCACGGCGGCAAGAAGTACCTGCTGACCGCCGCCCTGCCGGCCGGCCAGGACAAGATCAAGAACATCGAGACGGACAAGATCGGCGCGTACCTCGACTACGCGAACATCATGACGTACGACATGCACGGCGCCTGGGACGGCGACGGGCCGACGTACCACCAGTCCCCGCTCTACTCCGGCAGCAACGACCCCACCGACGTCATCAAGCCGGGCACCGAGAAGTACTCGATCGACAACGCCATCGACTCCTGGATCGACGGCAAGCCCGCCTACGGCATCACCGGCGGCTTCCCGGCGAACAAGCTGACGCTCGGCTACGAGTTCTACTACCGCGGCTGGAAGGGCGTGCCGGCCGGCACCACCAACGGCCTCGCCCAGCCCGCCACCGGCGCCTCCGCCGTCCGCCCGGTCAGCCAGCAGGCCGGCATCGCGCACTACAAGGAGCTCGGCGGCATCGTCGACAACGCGGCGACCACCTTCTGGGACGACCAGGCCAAGTCCGCCTACTTCTACAAGGACGGCGAGTTCTTCACCGGTCTCGACCAGCGCACCATCCAGGCCCGCGCCGACTACGCCCACCAGCGCGGTCTCGCCGGCGCGATGATGTACTCGCTGCTCGGCCTGGACGCCAACGCCACGCTCTTCAACCAGATCGTGACCGCGGTCGGCTCGTCCCCGACGACCCCGACCCCGACGCCGACCCAGACGACGGCGACCCCGACCCCGACGGCGACCACCACGAGCCCGACCCCGACCCCGACGCAGACCACCACCCCGCCGGCCGGCTGCACCGCCCCGGCCTACGTGGCCGGCACCGTCTACACCGGCGGCACGGTCGTCTCCCACAAGGGCCGCAAGTGGCTCGCCCAGTGGTGGACCCAGAACGAGGAGCCGGGCACGACCGGCGAGTGGGGCGTCTGGAAGGACCAGGGCGCCTGCTGACCCTCCGCGGCCACTGCCCCGGCACCGCATGAACCACTGCCCCCGCCCGGAATGTCCCTCCGGCCGGGGGCAGTTCCATGCCCGGACTCCTACACGGGCAGGGGCGCGACGCCGATGAGGCCGGCGATGCGCTCGGGCGCCACCGCCCGCGAGTAGAGCCAGCCCTGCCCGGTGTCGCAGCCGATCCGGCGAAGCCGCGCGGCCTGGCCCGCGGTCTCCACGCACTCGGCGGTGACCGTGAGCCCGAGCCGGTGCGCGAGCTGCACCAGCGCCTCCACGATCAGCTCGTCGGCCGGGCTGGCGTGCTCCTCGTCCTGGAAGCCGCGCACGAACGATCCGTCCAGCTTCAGGACGGAGACCGGCAGCCGGCTCAGATAGGCGAGGTTCGAGTAGCCGGTGCCGAAGTCGTCGATCGCGATCCGCACGCCCATGTCGCTCAGCGCCTGGAGCGCCTGGAGCGGCCGGCCCGCCGAGCCCATCACCGCCGACTCGGTCAGCTCCAGCTGGAGCAGGTGCGGCGCGAGGCCGGTCTCGGCGAGGATGCCGGCGACGTCGGCGACCAGGTCGGAGTCCCAGACCTGACGGACCGCCACGTTGACGCTGACGAAGATCGGCCGGTCGCCCGGGTGGTCCTTCTGCCACTGCCGGGCCTGGCGGCAGGCGGTGTTCAGCACCCAGCGTCCGAGCTCGACGATCGAGCCGTCCTCCTCGGCGATTCCGACGAACCGATTCGGCGTCAGCGTGCCGAACTGCGGGTGGTTCCAGCGCACCAGCGCCTCCACCCCGCGCACCGCCCCGTCGGCGAGGTCCACGAGCGGCTGGTACTCCAGCGTGAACTCGCCGCGCTCCACGGCGGGCCGCAGGGTGGAGGACAGTGCCTGCCGGGTCATCCGGTGGGCGTTGCGCTCCGGGTCGAAGAGCGTCCAGCGGGCCTTCCCGTCGGCCTTGGCCCAGTACAGCGTGGTGTCGGCGGCCTGCATCAGCTGCGTCGCCGTCGAGCCGTGGGCGCGCCGCTCGACCACGCCGATGGACGCGGAGACCGAGAGCCGCTGCCCGGACAGGTCGAAGGGCTCCTGGAGCGAGGTGAGCACGGCCTGCGCCAGGTCGGCCAGCTGCTCGGTGCCGACGGAGTCCTCGACCAGGATCGCGAACTCGTCGCCGCCGAGCCGGGCCACGAGGTGGCCGCCGCCGCGGGTGAAGCCGTGTCCGTCGGCGCACTCGGTGAGCCGGCCGGCGACGGCGGCGAGCAGCCGGTCGCCGACCCGGTGGCCGAGGGTGTCGTTGACCGCCTTGAAGCCGTCCAGGTCCAGGTAGCAGAGCCCGATCCGCCCTGTTCCGCCATGCCCGTACGACTCGTAGGACTCGTACGAGGAGTAGGCGTCGTACGACGGGTCCCGGAGGTCCTCGTCGGAGGGGCCGTCGGCGGCGGCGCTCTCCAGGGCGGCGGTCAGCCGCTCGAAGAACAGGGTGCGGTTGGGCAGCCGGGTGACCGGGTCGTGCATCTGGAGGTGGCGCAGCCGGGCCTGGAGCTCGCGCCGGTCGCTGATGTCGGCGACCGAGAGCAGTACGCGCGGACTGTCGGGCACGGGCGACACGGTCACCTCGGCCCACAGGGACTGCCCGTCGGGGTGCTTGAGGCGGCGGGTGCAGCGGAACCGGGAGCGCCGGCCGCGCAGCACCTCGCGGTAGGCGTGCCAGGTGCGGCCGTCGGAGGCGAGGTCGACGAGGTCGGCGGCGGCCTGCCGGTGGAGGGCGGCCGGCTCGGTGCCGAGCAGCGCGCCGAGGGCTTCGTTCGCGGCGACGACGACGCCGTCCCGGTCCACCATGGCCATCGCGAGCCGGGCGGCACGGAAGGCGGCGCTGTAGTCGCGGAGTTCGGCGGCGGGGTCGGGGCCGAGTCCCGGGCCGGGGGCGAGGCCGGGCCCGGAGCCGAGTCCGGAACCGGAGCCGAGTCCGGGGTCGGAGCCGAGTCCGGAACCGGAGCCGAGGCCGGGGTCGAGGCCGAATCCCGGTCCGGAGTCGAGTCCGGCCCCGAGTTCGAGTCCGGGGCCGGGATCGAGTGGGGGTGAGTGACGCTCTGTGAGCATCGGCTCCGCCGACGGATGCACCGGTTCTTCGGGGGTTCCGCTCACCGCTCGCTCCCGTAGTGCGTTCGGGCCGTACAGATGTGGTCGGAAAGGTCGGCCAAGGAAAGTGGACCGATCATAGAGGCAGGCCCGGGCGCCGTTCCAGCTCCGAGGCCCGCCTCGGGCCTCCGGCGGGCTGTGAGGCTGCCCACCCGCCCGTCCGGCCGATCGTTTCTGCGCGGGTCTGACACGGGTCGACGGCACGCTGAACGAATGTGACTTTCCGTGAGCTGCCGCGCGTCCGTGTCGCGTCGACCCGGCGAGTCCCGCTCACCCGACCGGGGCAGCGGAAAGGTGCGAAACCGCCCAAACCGACACAAGGTGGGTGAGGTGTCACGCTTTCCGGAGCCGGAGGTCCACGTGAGGGGTCAGCAGCCACCCGGGGGAGTGCGGCGCTCGCGCCTGCGGGCCGGCGCGGCCGCCTTCACCTCCCTCGCGGCACTCGCCGCGACCGGCCTGGTCGCCGGCCCCGCCGTCGCCGCGCACTCCGCGGGCCCGTGCGCCCTGCCCCGTACCGCCGCCCACCACTCGCTCGGCCTCGACAGCTGGAACCGGGCCTATCCGCGGCCCGCCCGCACGCTCGACGCGGTCATGATCTTCCTGTCGTTCCCGGACTCCGCCCCGCTCACCACCCCCGCCGAGCTGACCGCCGACCACTTCCCGGGCACGTCCGAGTTCTTCGAGCGCGCCTCCTACGGCCGGTTCAGCCTGCGCCCGCACCCGCAGGCGGCCTGGACGAGGATGCCGCGGGACTCCTCCGCGTACGCGATACGGCGTGACTGGAGCGCCGAGCACCGCGCGGCCTATCTGCGCGACGCGGTCCGCGCGGCCGACGCCTCCGTCGACTTCTCCCGTTACGACATCGTCTACCTGGTCGCCGACCCCGACGCGCCCGGCGTGGACTCCGACGCCACCAAGGTGGTCAACCTGGAGCACCCGCTGGAGGCCGACGGAACGGAGATCAAGCGGGTCGTGACCGTCTTCGAGCGGCACCCGCCGGACCGCAACGTGCTCGCCCACGAGACCGGGCACGTCTTCGACCTGCCCGACCTCTACCACCGGCCCACGGACGGCAAGGGCGACTGGGACACCCACGTGGGCGACTGGGACGTCATGGGCAGCCAGTTCGGCCTCGCGCCGGAGCTCTTCGCCTGGCACAAGTGGAAGCTGGGCTGGCTCGACCGCGCCCAGGTGGCCTGCGTCCGCGGCCCCGGCACGCACGTGATCGGCCTGGAGCCGGTCGCCGCCGCGCCCGTGGCCGGCGGCAGCCTCGGCACGCGGCTCGCGGTGGTCCGTACCGGCGAGGGCAGCGTGCTGGCCGTCGAGGCCCGCTCGGCGACCGGCAACGACGCGGACACCTGCACCGAGGGCGTGCTCGTCTACCGGGTCCGTAACCAGGCGGCCTCCGGCGACGGCCCCGTGGAGGTCGTGGACACCCATCCGCGCACCGAGGCCTGCTGGGAGCGCTCGGTCTATCCGCCGCTCGCGGACGCGCCGCTGCGGGAGGGCGAGTCCTTCACGGTGCCGGACACGGGCGTACGGGTGGAGGTGGCCGAGCGGACCGGGGCGGGCATGTGGACGGTGCGGATCACCGGCCCGCAGCCCGGGGAATGACCGGAAGGCCACCGCGGGTCCGAACGCGCGAAGAAGCCCCTCGCTTCCGCGAGGGGCTTCTTCCGTCTGTGCGCCGCCAGGGACTCGAACCCCGGACCCGCTGATTAAGAGTCAGCTGCTCTAACCAACTGAGCTAGCGGCGCCTGCTGACGTCGTAGACATTAGCATCCGGATCCGCCGAAGCAAAAATCGATACCCGCACGTCGGCGCGCGAAACCATCCGGACGGCCCGCACGCAGGCCCACAGCAGCACCTCGGGGCCCGGCAGCCAGGGCTTGCGGGTGTCGGGCGCGACCACCCAGCGCGGGCCCTGACCGTCCGGGTCGGCCGGGGCGAGCGGCGGGACGGTCACGGCGTCGCCCACGCCGTGGCACAGCGGCCGGGGCACGGCCTCACCCCATTCCTCCCAGTCGAGCAGGGACGGTAAGCGCTGGGCGGTGCCGGGCGCGGCGAAGAGCAGCATGCGGCCCCGGTGCACGGCGATCGGGCCGGAACCCGGGCCCTCGGCCCACAGCCGGTCGAGCATCCGGCGCCCGAAGATCGGCTCCACGTTCACCACGTCGAAGACGCCGCCGCACGGCAGCGCCGCCGGTGCGGCGGGCCGCTCCTGCCAGAGCGCGAGCGTGTCGTCCGGGCGGGCGGTGGCCGAGGCGAGCCAGGCGGCGCCCTCCTCGGTCACCCGCGCGGTCTGGTGCCGCTCCTCGTCCGGGTTCCGCAGGAAGCGGAAGATGTCGTACGGGGTCGTCTCGTCGCGCAGCCAGGTGGTCATACGAGAACATCTACCGGCCGTGACCGTTCCGTTTCAGCGGGTTGCCGGAAACCCGGACACGGCGGGGTCCGGGGGAGTATCTTGCACCCCGGCATATGCCAGACGGCCAGTCCGGCGGTCTGCCCGCCGCACGGTCCGTCGGGTCACTCGTCCTTGTCCCGCCCGGACGAGCGGATCAGGTCCTGCCCGAACTCGATCATCTTCCGGGCGTAGTCCTCGGTCCACTCGGCCCGCTCCGCCACGGCGGCCGCCGTCAGCCGGTCGAACCGGCGCGGGTCCGCGAGCTGCGCCGCCGCGATCGCCTGGAACTCGATCGCCCGGTCGGTCGCCGCCCGGAACGCCAGGGTCAGCTCCGTCGCCCGGGCCAGCAGCTCCCGAGGATCCTCTATCGACTCGAGGTCGAAGAAGTGCTCCGGGTCGGCGGTCGCCTCGGCAGGCTCGAAGATCAGCGGCGCCGGCCTGACCCGCCGCTGTGCGCTCCGCTCCGCGGATTCCGCCATGGTCCTTCTCCTCCTCGCACACACGCGGCCCGGAGACCCGGGCCACTTCCATTCTCCCGCGCCTGGCAAGACCGCCGAAGGCCCCGTTTCACGGGGCCCAGGTCACCCGGTGCTCCGCGAGATGCGACAGGACCGCGTGGTTCGCCTCCCACCCGTCCGGGAACTTGACCGTGACGCCCAGCTGGACCGGCTCCGTCGAGGGGTGTTCGTCGAGGAGCTCCGTGACGCCCGCACGGCAGACGACGACGCAGGCATGGCGGTGGCGGGAGGCGAGCACGCACAGGCGGCCCGTCTCCAGGTGGAAGGCGGTGGCGTCCGGGCGGCCGGAGAGCGGGTGGAGCACGACCGTGACGTCGTACTCACGGCCCTGGAGCCGGTTGGCGGTGTCCACCGTCACGCCCGTGACGCCCAGCTCCGCGAGCGCCGCCCGCACGGCCGCCGCCTGGTCGCGGTGGGCCGTGCCGACGGCGATCCGGTCCGCGGTGAGCGGGACGGGGCCGGAGGAGCGCTCGCTGATCGCGGCGCCGCCCCGGTCCAGGAGCCGGCGCACCACCAGGGCGACGGCGTGGACCGCCTCCGGATCCGTGCGCGGGGTGTGCCGGGCGGGCAGCTCCAGGAGGCCCCAGCCGGACTCGGCCGCCTCGTCCAGGACCCGGTCCTGGGCCGAGCCGTCCGAGGCCACGCCGAAGGACAGCCGCCGGTCGCCGTGGTCCGTGCCGCTGCGGAACGGCGTGTACGGGTAGAAGGCGTCCGAGACGAGGGGCGCGGCCGACGCCGGGAGGCGCCACGACACCGGGAGGCGGTGCTGCGGCAGCTCCGGGTTGTGGGCCAGCAGCGTGGAGACGGCGGATGCCGAGGGGTCGTACGACAGGCCCGCCCACTGCTCCGCGCCCACCACCGAGAACGGGTCCAGCTGGCCGGGGTCGCCCACGAACAGCGCCCGCTCGAACAGGCCCGCCACGGCGAGCAGCGCGTCCGAGCGCATCTGGTACGCCTCGTCCACGATCGCGTGCGCCCACGGCTCCACGTTCTTCACGTGCGCCCACTTCGCGGCCGTCGACACGACCACGGGCAGGCCCGCGAGATCCGCCGCCTTCGCCGACTTCCGCACCTGTTCCAGGTCCTCCAGGGCCTTGTCGTACGGATCGGAGTCGTTGGAGTGCAGCCGGCCCACCTGGAGGTCCGGCTGCTTCTCCGCGATCCGCAGCACCAGGTCGTCCACCTGGGCGTTGGTCTGCGCGACGATCATCAGCGGGCGCCCGGCCTCGGCCAGTTCGAGCGCCGCCCGCACCACGAGCGTCGACTTGCCGGCGCCGGGCGGGGAGTCCACGACGACGCCCCTGGCGGTCCCGTGCAGGGTGCTCGCCAGGATGTCGGCGGTCGCCCGCGCGGCCTCCGCGGCCGGGTCGAAGTCCGCACGGTCGAAGGTCACAGGATGTCCTCGGAGGTGATGGCATCGGGGAGTTCGGCGGCGTCGGAGCGCGGGGGACCGCCATGGGTCCACGGCGTCTCCTCCGGGTCCGGCAGCTTGGCGCCCGGCCGCTGGTCGTGCTCGAACAGCGTCCAGGCGATCCGCTCGCCCTTCTCCGGCACGGAGCCCTCAGCCGGGTCCTTCGAGCGGCCCATCCGGTCGAGGACGCGCAGGACGAAGGCCCCGTCGGGCTCCTGCCCGGCGCACTCCGCCGCCTGCGGCTTTCCGTCCAGCGAGCGGTACACCTTCACGCCCTCGCCGAGATGCGGGCGGTCGTCCGTGCGGACCGTGAGCAGCGGGCGCGGACGGTTCTTCTCCGTGCGCGTCATCGTGACCTCGACGACCTCCGCGACGAACGCCTCGCCCGCGAGCCGGCGCCCCGCCATGACCAGCGGATCGTCCAGCGCCTCCTGGGCCTCCAGCTGGCCCTGCGCCTGCTCGCGCGCGGCCAGCTTCCGGGCGGCGGTCACCGCGTCGTCCCGGCGCGGCTGCGGCGGCTCGCCCGCCGCGATCCGGTCCCGCTGGCCGGTGAACGACCAGCGGTCGCGGGTCCACCGGTCGGCGACCCGCGCGCCCTCGGGAAGCTCCCGCAGCACGTCGAGCGACCGCCACACCGCGTCCCAGGCCGGCTTCAGCTGGGAGCCGACGAGCCGGCGGATCTCCCGCTCGGCCCGGGTCAGCGCGGCCAGGCCGTCCTCGGCCGCCCCGCCGTCCTCGGCGGCGCCGAGTGCCTGACGGGCCCGGTCGTAGGCCTCGATCGCGGGCGCGAGCAGGCGGTTGTCGAAGGCCGGGTCGGTCGCGGGACCGGCGGGCGGGCACAGCAACTGGCCCTGCGCGTCCCGGCCGAGCTCCGCCCGCAGCGCCGCCTCGGCACCGGACTCCCCGTCGTGCGGGTCGATCCAGGCGAGCAGCGCGCCCAGGTGCTGGTCCTCCAGGGAGGACTGGCCGGTCGCCCAGTGCCGGTTCAGCAGGTCCGTCGCCGCGACGAGCAGCGAGGAGCCCGGCACCCGGGCCCGCTCGCCGAAGTGGGTCAGCCAGCGCCCGAGCAGCGGCACCCGCGGCGGCGCCGGGAACGGCGTCTCCGGGTCCTGCTCGGCCGTCCGCCGGAACCTCATGGACCGCCCGAGCAGCCGTACGTACTCGACGCCCGCCCGGCTCGGCACCACCAACTGGGGTGCGTCCGCGCAGAGTTCGACCTCGACCTTGACCTTCTTCCCGGTCTCCGGGTCGGTCTCGGAGCGCTCGTTGACCTCGACGTCCCCGGCGTAGGAGTCGACGTACGGCAGGATCTCGTCGGCCAGTTCGGCGAGGAACGCGAAGCGCAGGTCACGGTCGCGCGGCTGCGGCACGACCAGCAGGCGCGGCGCCCCGGGGTCCGTGCCGACCAGCGCGCCGAGCGGAGCGCCCGCCTCGCCGGACGTCGTCAACGGCACGAAGACCAGGGGCCGTTCGGACAGGTGCCGGTGCCGCACGGTGGCCAGCGGCTGGGCCCGGCCCGCCTCGACGGCCTCCATCCGGGCCAGGGTGGAGATGAGCGACATCAGGCCACCTCCTCCCCGCCCGCCGCACCGGCCGCTCCCGCCAGCGCCTCACCGCGCAGCGCACGCGCCCGGCGCAGCGCCGCCACCGCCGGGTCCTCCGGGTCACCCGCCTCGCCGCGCGCCGCCGCCAGGACCGCGCCGATCGTCGTCAGACCGCCCAGCTCACCCCGTACGGACCGGCCGAGCGCCGTCACGGCGTCCGCGGCCCGGGCCCGCTCCCGGCAGTGGAACGCCAGCTCGCACGCGGACAGGCACTCCGGCGCGTACGCGTGTGGCACGCACTCCACCGCCGCGGCCAGCTCCTCGGCCGAGCACTCCGCCACGTCGAAGGTGACGCCCTCCGGCAGCGCGTCCGCGATCTCCTCGATCCGGGTCAGCCGGGCCAGCTGGCGCCGGGTGACCGCCAGCTGCTTGCGGACGTCGACCGCCGAGGCCGTCGGCAGGTTGGAGAAGTCCTTCGGGCAGACGAGCAGCACCCGGTGCGCCACCCCGGCGCCCTCGGTGACGCCCGCGATCCGCTCCAGGGCCAGCACGTACACCGCCGCCTGGCGGGCCGCCGCGCCCACCTTCGACGCGTCGGCCGAGCCGTCGACCATCGGGAAGGACTTGATCTCGACGACCGTCCACCGCCCGTCGGGATGGACCACGACCGCGTCGGGCTCCAGATAGACCGGTGAGCCGGCGACCTCGAGCGCCAGCATCGGATGGTCGAGCAGCGCCCAGCGGCCCGCCGCCGTCGCCTCCCGCAGCGCGAGCGCCGTCCGGGCCGCCCGGCCCTCGGGCCCGGCGGCGGCGAGCTCCGGCAGGTCCACCGTCCCCGGCTCCGTGATGCCGAGCAGACCGAGCAGCTCCCGGCCGCCGTCCGCCTTCACCTTCGCCTCGAACGCGTTGCCCCGGGCGATGGCGAACTGCGACTGGCCGAAGCCCGAGGGCGCTCCCAGCTTCGCGGCGAGCGCGGTCTTGTCGACGCCCGCGCCGTCGAGGATCGCGCGCCGCCTGCAGCCGGGGTTCGCGGCCAGGGCGGCCAGCGCCCGCGCGTCGAGCGGACGCGGCACGGCGGCCGGTCCGCGCAGCTCAGCGAGCCGATGACGGAATGTCGTCTGCGGCGGCCGGTGCGGACCGCTGCCCAGGGATGCGCTCACCCGCGGAAGTCTCCCATCCGCCACTGACAGGCGGGGCGCTTTGCCGGGATCCGCCCGTCATCACCCGGTCCGCCACCCGGTCGGCCAGGCGCATCGCGTACGGCGTGAGCAGCAGCCCGGCGCCCATCACGGCCGCCCCGGCGACCGCGTCGAGAAGGTAGTGGTTGGCCGTGCCCATGACCACCAGGACCGTCAGCAGCGGATAGCCGACGCCGAGCGCCCGGGACAGCGGTGTCCGCCCGTACCGCCACAGCATTACGCCGCACCACAGCGCCCAGCCCACGTGCAGGCTCGGCATCGCCGCGTACTGGTTGGTGAGCGCGCCCAGCCCCCGCGGCGCGCTCGCCTCGCCGCCCCACCAGCCGTACGAGCTGAAGCGGGCCATCGTGTCGACGAAGCCGTGGCCCGGGTCGAGCAGCCGCGGCGGACAGGTCGGGAGCAGGGTGAAGCCCACGAGGCCGAGCAGCGTGGAGACCATCAGCCAGGTCCGTGCGGCCCGGTAGCGCGCGGGCCGGCGGCGGAACAGCCAGACCAGGACCGCGGGCGTGACCAGGTAGTGGAGGGAGGCGTACACGAAGTCGGCGGGCACGCCGAGCGCGGGAACCGCCGTGAAGAGCCGGTTCAGCGGACGCTCCACGGCGATGCCGAGGAACTCCTCCGCGCGCAGGATCGCGAGGCCGTGGCCGACCGCCGTGCCCACGTCCCCGCGGGCGAGCAGCCGCCCGCAGGAGTAGGCCGCGTACACCGCGCCGACCAGCACGAGCTCCGCCCACCAGCGTGGCCTGCGCATACGAGTCCCCCCACTTCTCCCCGACCGGGTGAGGACGCCGGCGCACGGCCCGGGGTTGCCCGGGGGTCACCCCGAATTCACGTGGGCGATGATGGGAGGGCACCCTTTCCGTGAACCCCTGGAGAGCCTTCATGGCACCGCGCATCCTGCTCGCCCGGCACGGCCAGACCGAATGGTCGCTGCTCGGCCGCCACACCGGCAGGACCGACATCCCTCTGCTCGACGAGGGCCGGCGCGGCGCGAAGCTGCTCGGCACCCGGCTCGGCCGCGGGCCGTGGGCCGGCCTCGACGGCGTCGAGGTGCGCAGCAGCCCGCTGGTGCGGGCCCGGGAGACCTGCGAGCTTGCCGGTTTCGGCGAGCGGGCGGAGAACTGGGACGCCCTGATGGAGTGGGACTACGGGGCGTACGAGGGGCTGACGCCGCCCGAGATCCAGGCGATCCGGCCGGGCTGGCTCATCTGGCGCGACGGCGTTCCCGGGGGAGAGACGCTGGCCGAGCTCTCGGCCCGCGCCGACCGGGTCGTCGAGTGGGCCCGCTCGGCCGACCGGGACGTCCTGGTCTTCGCGCACGGCCACATCCTGCGGTCGATCGGCGCGCGCTGGCTGGGCGAGGACGTCTCCTTCGCCGCCCGCATCCGGCTCGACCCGACGAGCCTGTCCGTGCTCGGCTGGGCGTACGGCGCCCCGGCCATCGAGCGCTGGAACGACACGGGACACCTGGAGGCGTAGCCACGCGCCCCCGGATGCGTGCCGCCCGCCAACCCGGGCGGTCCGGGTCCGCGCGGGGCGACGTCCCGGTCCGTACGGGGGTGAGCCCCGGCCCGTAGGGACGAGTCCGCGTCAGTACGGGGGTGAGCCCCGGTCCGTAGGGACGAGTCCGCGTCAGTGCGGGGAGTCCCGTTTCGTAGGGGCGACGTCCGCGTCGGTACAGGGGTACGCCCCGGGCCGTGCGCGGTGGAATCCGGTCCGTACGGGGCGACGTCACGTCCGTACCTGCCGGCGTCCCGGTCCGTGTGCCGCGATGCCCGCGTCAGTGCGCGGCGACGTCCGCGTCAGTACGCGGCGATGACCCGGCGCGTCTCGGCGAGCAGCTTGCGGATGCGGGCGGACTCGACGCCCTCCAGCGAGCCCTCCACGCGCCGCACCTCCGCCGCCGCCTCGTCGGGGCGGCCCGCGTGGGCGAGGTTCCCGGCGAGCTGGGCGCGGTAGAGCGCGAGGTTGCGGGCGAAGTGCGGGTCCTGCAGGACCGTGGCGCGCTGGGCGTGCCGGGCCGCGCGGGACCAGTCGCCGAGCATCGACCAGCACAGGGCCTCCTGTGCCTCCAGCTCCGGCTCGCCGAAGAAGGACATCCACTCCGGGTCGCGCTCGCCCGGCCCGCGCCCGAAGTGGGCGTGGGCCCGGCCCAGGGCCTCGGAGCAGGCGGAACGGTCACCGAGCCCGGCCCACGCCCCGGCCTCCCGCAGGTTCAGCAGCGCGAGCAGCCGGTCGGAACCGAGCGGTGCCGCGGCCCGCAGGCCGGCCTGCGCCGCCCGGACCGCCTCCCGGTGGCGGCCCGAGTCACGGGCCAGGAACGAGGCGTTGCAGAAGGCGTGCGCCTCCAGGGCGTGGTCGCCGGCCATGCGCGCGGTGGCGAGGGCCTCGGCGTAGTGGGAGCGGGCGTCCTCGAGGCGGCCGGAGTCGTGGGCGAGCCAGCCGACGGAGATGGCGAGTTCGCCGGCGCCGCTGTGCAGCCGGTCGGCCGTGGCGCGGCGGGTGGCGACGCCCGCGTCGAGCAGGGCGTAGGCGGTGCGCAGCGGCTGGGTGGCCCGCCGGTACAGACCCTCGGCGCCGTGCCGGTCGTCGAGCAGCCGGATCTGGCGGACCGCGTCCTCGACCGCGCGGACCTCGGCGTCGCCGACGCGGTGGACGGCGCGGGGGGCCGGGATGGTCGCGGCGGCGGGGCCGCCGAGTCCCAGCGAGGCGGTCGCCAGGGTGGCGGTGCCGCCGGTCATGAATGCGCGACGCAGCACGTCGCTCTCCTCATCGTTCCGGGTGGTGATGGCGGGGGGTGGCGGTGCCCCGGCCGCCACGGCGGCCGGCCGCCGGCCGCGAACGGCCTCCCGCGCCGAGAACCCCAGGTCCGCAAGGCTCAGTCCGGGGAACATGTGCAGGAAGACCCGCTCGTAGGCGTAGTTCGGGCAGCGGATCTCGCCCGCCTCGACGCGCCCGATGTAGCGGGCGTCGCATGCGACCTGCTCGCCGATCTCCCGAGCCGCCCGGCGGACGCTCGCGGCGAACTCCGCCGGCGAACGCTGTCCGCGGAGCCTGCGGAAGGCGAGATTGGGAACTGCCCGTGACAACGCCATGGCCGAGCCCTCTCCTGGTGCTGCCGGTGTTCCGGCGGGGCAAGAACGTACCTGCTGTGACCGGCCGCGTACGCAGGGTTTGGCAACAAATCGGATATCTCGCACGCGATCTGCCATGAACTGCCATCCTTTGCGGCGGCGTGCCGCCGTAGCCGTTGACGCCCTTCGCCGTTGAACCATGCGGAGAGACGGAACGTGTCTCCTCTTCGGAGCGAGGAGGGTCCCATGGTGGAAATGGTGGAAACCGGAGCCATCGGGCCGGTCGCGTCGCAGGCGTCGACCGAGCGGCACAAGCCCACCCGGGACGCGAGCGCGTCCCCCGCGCCCGCCGCGTCTGTCGCGCCGCCCGTCGCGCCCTGTGATCTGGTGACCGTGCCGGCCCGGCAGGGCCTGGAGGCCGTGGACATCCTGCGCCGCGGCGGCGCCCCGGCCGTCGGTCCCGTGCTTCACGACGGCGCCTGCGACACGCTCGGCTTCCTGGTTCCGCCCGGCACGGCCGCGGCCTGGGACATGCCGGGCAGCGCGTGCACCAGGACCGACGGCCGCGGTCTGCGGCTGCCGGAGCCGCCCGAGCTCCCCGGCCCCGACGGTGCCACCCCGCGCCCGGCGGACTGGCTGCTTCCGCCCGGAGACACCGGCGAGGTCACCGACCCGGCGATGCTGCGCGCGGCCCTGGGCCAGGCGGCCCGGCTGATCGAGGCGGCCGACGGCTGCCGCTGAGCCGTTCCGGCACCGGCACCACCCACGGTCGTCGCGGAACCCTTCCGGCACCGGCACCCACGGTCGTCGCGGAACCCTTCCGGCACCGGCACCCACGGTCGCCGCTGGGCCGTTCCGGCGCGGGCGCCGACGGCCGCCGCTGCGCCCGGTTCCGCACGTGCACGGATAATGGGGCCGTGGCCAGGAACAGACAGCGGGAACGAGTGGCAGGGGCCGTCGCGGTCGTCGAGACCGTGGACGGCGGACTCGCCGAACTCATACCCGACCGCGAGCGGGCGCGCGGCTGGACGCTGCTCATCGACGGTGCCCCGCAGTCCCACGTCGACCTCGACGATCCCGGATACCTCTCCTTCGAGTACCAGCGGCGCCTCGGCCACATCGCCGATCTCGTCGCGCCGGCCAACAGGCCGGTCCAGGTCGTGCACCTCGGCGGCGGTGCCTTCACCCTCGCCCGCTACGTCGCCGCCACCCGGCCCCGCTCCACCCAGCAGATCGTGGAGCTGGACGAGCCGCTCGTGCGGCTGGTGCGCCGCGAGCTGCCGCTCGACTCCGGTGCCCGGATCCGGGTCCGCGCCACCGACGCCCGCGCCGGGCTCGGCAAGGTCGCCGACGGCTGGGCGGACCTGATCATCGCCGACGTGTTCAGCGGGGCCCGGACGCCCGCGCATCTGACCAGTACGGAGTTCCTGGCCGAGGTACGGCGGGTGCTGCGGCCCGGCGGCTTCTACGCGGCCAACCTCGCCGACGGTCCGCCGCTCGCCCACCTGCGCGGCCAGATCGCCACTGCCGCCACCGTCTTCCCCGAGCTGGCGCTCGCCGCCGACCCGACCGTCCTGCGCGGTCGCCGCTTCGGCAACGCCGTGCTGCTCGCCTCGGACCGGGAGCTGCCGGTGGCCGAGCTGACCCGGCGGGTGGCGACCGACCCGCACCCGGGCCGGGTCGAACACGGGCGGGCGCTCGCCGACTTCACGGGCGGCGCGGCGCCGGTCACCGACGCGAGCGCCAAGCCCTCGCCCGTACCGCCCGCGGCCGTCTTCCGCTGACGCCCGCCGCCCGTACGGTCAGCGCTCCTCGATCTCCACGCGCGGCGCGGTGTCGTGCCAGAGGCAGAAGACGGAGATCTCGCGGCCGTCCCTGGTGAAGGTGACCCGGATCCAGGTGGGCTGCTTCCACACCTGCATCTGCCAGCCGGACCCGGGGATCGCGGAGACCAGTTCGGCCGAGGACGGGCCGAGGTCGAAGACCACCCGGCCGCCGTCCGTCCCGTAACTCCTCACGCTGCCCGGGCCGTTGCCGGAGCCGCTCGGCGCGGTGGTCCTCGGGGCGGTGGTCCGGCCGGCCGGGGCCGTGGTCGCCGGCTTGGAGGGGCGGGCGGTGCTCGGCGCGGCCGTGGGGCTCGTGGTGGGCGAACCGGAGCGCGGGGTCGAGGAGGCCAGCGGATCCGTGCCGGCGGCGGCGTCGCCGATCGCCGCCGTGCCGGACGGGATCGGCAGGGCGCGCGGCGGGTCGTAGACCGTGCCGGCCAGCACCGTGTGCACTCCCCACCAGGAGAGCGTCACCGCCGCACCGGTGGCGAGCGACCACGCCAGCGCGTGAACCAGTCCTCTTCGCACCGGCCCATACTGCCATCCCCCGAATGGCGTACGGTGCGGGCCATGGCAAGTGTGCTCGTGGTCGAGGACGACCAGTTCGTCCGCTCCGCCCTCATCCGGCATCTCACCGAGGCCTCCCACACCGTGCGGAGCGTCGGGACGGCCCTGGAGGCGTTGCGGGAGGTCGCCCATCACCGTTTCGACGTGGTCATCCTCGATCTCGGGCTGCCCGATCTGGACGGCGCCGAGGCGCTGAAGATGCTGCGCGGGATCACCGACGTGCCGGTGATCATCGCGACCGCGCGGGACGACGAGGCCGAGATCGTCCGGCTACTCAACGACGGGGCGGACGACTACCTCACCAAGCCGTTCTCGGTGGAGCACCTGTCCGCGCGGATGGCCGCGGTGCTGCGCAGGGCGCGGTCCTCGGGCGAGGCGCCGCCCTCGCGGGAGATCCGGGTCGGCGGTCTCGCCATCGACCCGCTGCGCCGGCAGGCCGCGCTCGACGGGACCGCGCTCGACCTGACCCGGCGGGAGTTCGACCTGCTGGCCTTCCTCGCCGGCCGGCCGGGCGTCGTCGTCCCGCGCAAGGAGCTGCTCGCCGAGGTGTGGCAGCAGTCGTACGGGGACGACCAGACCATCGACGTACATCTGTCGTGGCTGCGACGGAAGCTGGGCGAAACGGCCGCCCGGCCGCGCTATCTGCACACCCTGCGCGGGGTGGGCGTGAAGCTGGAGCCGCCGAGGGAGCCCCAGCCGTGAGATGGGCCCTGGTCAAGGTGTCGCTCGCCGTCACCGTCATGGTCGTGGTCGCCTTCGCCGTACCGCTCGGCCTGGTCGTCAAGGAGATGGCCCGTGACCGTGCGTTCTCCAACGCCGAGCGGCGGGCCGCCGGGCTCGCGCCGGTGCTCGCCATCACCACCGACCGGGAGCAGCTGGAGCGGGCCGTCGCCACCACCGACGACGGCGCCGAGGGACGGCTCGCCGTGCACCTGCCGGCCGCGCCCGGCGAGGCCGGCGGCCGGGGCGAGGTGATCGGCGCCATGCGGGCGTCCGGCGAGGACCTGGCCACCACCCGCTCGCTCGGCCGTGCCACGATCGCCGAGGTGTCCGGGGGCTCCGTGCTGCTCCAGCCCACCGCGGTGAGCTCCGGGCAGGTCGCGGTCGTCGAACTCTTCGTGCCGGAGGGCGAGGTCACCAACGGTGTCGCCACCGCCTGGCTGGTGCTCGCCGCGGTCGGCATCGCCCTCATCGTCGGCTCGGTGGCCGTCGCCGACCGGCTCGGACTGCGCATGGTGCAGCCCGCGCAGCGGCTCGCCCGCGCCGCGCACGAGCTCGGCGAGGGCAAACTGGGCGCGCGGGTCCGCGAGGAGGGGCCGCCGGAGCTCAAGTCGGCCGCCGTCGCCTTCAACTCGATGGCCGACCAGGTCGTGCAGCTGCTCGCCAACGAGCGGGAACTGGCCGCCGACCTCTCGCACCGGCTGCGCACCCCGCTGACCGTGCTGCGGCTCAACGCGGCCTCGCTGGGCTCCGGTCCGGCCGCAGACCAGACGCGGGCGGCGGTGGAGCAGCTGGAGCGCGAGGTCGACACCATCATCCGTACGGCACGGGAGGCGAAGCCGCAGACCCTGGCGACGGCGCCGGTCGCGGGCTGCGACGCCGCCGAGGTGGTGCGCGAGCGGATGGACTTCTGGTCGGCGCTCGCGGAGGACGAGGACCGCAAGGTGCGGGTCGCGGGCGTCGAGCGACCGGTGCGGATCCCGGTCGCGCGGCCCGAGCTGGCCGCCGCGCTCGACGCGCTGCTCGGCAACGTCTTCCGGCACACCCGGGAGGGCACCGCCTTCTCCGTCGACCTCCACAACGGCGAGGACGCCGTCATCATCCTGGTCTCGGACGCGGGCCCGGGCATCCCCGATCCCGCGGCGGCGCTCGCCCGTGGCGCGGGCAGCGGCCGGCACGGCTCCACCGGGCTCGGCCTGGACATCGTGCGGCGGATGGCGGAGTCGACCGGTGGCGACGTCCGCATCGGGCACTCGGTGCTCGGCGGCACCGAGGTCCGCATCTGGATCGGCCTGGGCGACCGGGCCGTCCGCGGCCCGGGCCGCCGCGGGCGGCGCCGCACCCGGTGAACCTTTCGGCGTCCCGATGCCTTCCTTAAGCGGAGCCTAAGAATCCCAACCCCGGCCCGCTCCTTGCCATTTGTCCGTTTCCGCCTCGCTAGCGTGCTGCCGCACCCCACCACCCCCCACTCCCGGCACACACAGAGGCAGGCACGCGATGGGCACCAGTTCGCACCGGCGCAAGGCGAGCGGCACGACGAAGGCCGTCGGCGTGGTCGTGGCCGCCGCGGTGATCGGCGGCGCGGCGTTCGCGCTCTCCGGCACCGCGCAGGCCGCGTCCGTCGGCGCCGCGTACACCAGGACCAGCTCCTGGACCGGCGGGTACACCGGCCAGTACGTGATCACCAACGAGACGGCCGGCGTCCAGTCGGGCTGGACGCTGGAGTTCGACCTGCCCGAGGGCACCACCATCGGCTCCCTCTGGAACGGCGAGCACACCGTCTCCGGCAGGCACGTCACCGTGAAGCCGGCGAGCTGGAACAAGGAACTCGCCCCGGGCCGGTCCGTCACGGTCGGCTTCGTCACCGCATCCTCCGGCCAGGCGGGCGACCCCGCCAACTGTCTGATCAACAAGGCCGCCTGCGCCGCGGGCGGCACCACCCCCACCCCGAGCGGCCGCCCCACGACCCGGCCGACGGCGACGGCGAGCCCCACGGCCACGCCGAGCCCGACCAGGACGGCCACGCCCACCCCCACGAAGACGGCGACCCCCACGCCGACGGCCACGGCGACCACCGCGCCGCCGCCCGGCACCGCCGCCCGGTTCGCCCCGTACGTCGACACCTCCCTGTACCCGGCGTACGACCTCCTCGCCACCGCCGACCAGACCGGTGTGAAGGAGTTCAACCTCGCCTTCATCACCTCCGGCGGCAGCTGTACCCCGCTGTGGGGCGGCGTCACCGACCTGGCCTCGGACAAGGTGGCCGCGCAGATCGGTGCGCTCCGCGCCAAGGGCGGTGACGTGCGCGTCTCCTTCGGCGGCGCCGCCGGCCACGAACTCGCCCTGAACTGCTCCTCGTCCGCCGCCCTCGCCGCCGCGTACGGCAAGGTCGTCGACCAGTACGCGCTCACCAAGGTCGACTTCGACATCGAGGGCGCCGCCCTGCCGGACACCGCCGCCAACACCCGCCGCGCCCAGGCCATCGCCCAGCTCCAGAAGTCGCACCCCGGTCTGAACGTGTCCTTCACCCTGCCCGTCATGCCCGAGGGCCTGACCCAGCCGGGCGTGGACCTGCTCGCCGACGCCAAGCGCAACGGCGTGCGCGTCGACGCGGTGAACATCATGGCGATGGACTACGGACCGGCCTACAGCGGCGACATGGGCCAGTACGCGATCTCCGCCGCCACCGCCACCCAGGCCCAGATCAAGGGCGTCCTCGGCCTGTCGGACGCAGCCGCGTGGAAGGCCGTCGCGGTCACCCCGATGATCGGCGTCAACGACGTCACCACCGAGATCTTCAAGGTCGACGACGCCACCCAGCTCGTCGACTTCGCCCGCTCCAAGGGCATCGGCTGGCTGTCGATGTGGTCCTCGACCCGCGACAAGCAGTGCGCGGCCGGCGCGGTGAACCACGCGGACGCCACCTGCTCCTCGATCCTCCAGCAGCCGCTCGCCTTCACCAAGGCCTTCGCCGCCTACAGGTAGCCCCTGGACCACCTGGTCCCCCCACACCGCGCGCCCCGGCCGGTCCCACCCCCACCACCGGCCGGGGCGCGCCCCTGTCCGGGCTCCGGTTCCAGGGAGAGCGAGCCGTAGCGGCTGTCCATCGCTCCTTCTCCGGCTCCGGGAGGTCCGCGATGGGGATGTCGGACATCAGGGGACGCTGACGGTGGCGTACGGGTGAAGCCCTCCACCCCGGCCGTACGAGTGACGGGTTCTCAGCGCCCCCGCCCGCTCAGCCCTTCACCGCGCCCCGCATCACCCCGCCCACGATCTGCCGGCCCAGCACCGCGAACACCAGCAGCAGCGGCACCGTCCCGAGCACCGCGCCCGCCATCACCACCGACTGGTCCGGGATGTAACCGCGACCCAGACCCGTCAGGGCCACCTGCACCGTCGGACTCCCCGTCTGGGTCAGCACGAGCACCGGCCAGAAGAAGTCGTTCCACGCCGCCACGAACGTCAGCGCCCCCAGCACCGCCATCGCAGGCCGCGCCGCCGGGAACACCACGTGCCACACGATCCGCAGCGCCCCGGCCCCGTCCACCCGCGCCGCCTCCACCAACTCGGCCGGCAGCGCCCGCAGCAGGTGCTGGCGCATGAAGAACACCCCGAAGGCCGACACCAGACCCGGCAGGACCACCGCCTGCAGCTCGTCCGTCCAGCGCAGCCGGGCGATCACCAGATACAGCGGTACCACCCCGAGCTGCGGCGGGACCAGCATCGTCCCCACCACGAGCGCCAGCAGCGCGCCCCGGAACCGGAACCGCAGCCGCGCGAAGGCGAAGCCGGCGAGCGTCGCCACGAGCACCGTGCCCGCCGTGATCACCGAGGCCACGAGCACCGTGTTCGCGAGCGCCGCACCCAGATGGGCGTCGGTCCACGCGATGCCCAGGTTGCGCGGCAGATTGCGGCCGAAGCGCAGCGGCGGCGGCGTGTGCGCGAGCCGGGTCGTCGTCCGGGAGGCGGCGACCGCCGCCCACAGCAGCGGGAAGAGGGAGACGGCGGCGAAGAGGAGCAGCAGGACGTACGTGCCCCGGCCGGCCCGTGCCGTACGCATCAGTCCGCCTCCCAGGGCCTCGACGAAGCCCGCGACCGGGCGAGCCGCGCCGCCCCGAAGACCGCGAGCAGGATCAGCAGCATCACCCAGGCGATCGCCGAGGCCCGTCCCAGGTGCAGGTTCACCCACCCCTGCTCGTACAGGTAGAGCCCCAGCGTCTGGAACTGGTGGTCCGCCCCGCCCGAGGCCCCCGCCCCGGCCCCGAACAGCAGCGGCTCGCCGAACAGCTGGGTCGCCCCGATCGTCGACACGACCACCGTGAACAGGATCGTCGGCCGCAGGCCCGGCAGCGTCACATGGACGAACTGCCGCCACCGCGACGCCCCGTCGAGCGCCGCCGCCTCGTACAGTTCGCGCGGCACGGTCTGCATCGCGGCGAGGTAGATCAGCGCGTTGTAGCCGGTCCACCGCCACACGACGATCGCCGACACCGCCGCCTTCGACGCCCACGGCCCGTTCTGCCAGTCGACCGGGGCGATGCCCGCCGCCGACAGGACCCAGTTGACGAAGCCGTGGTCCCGCCCGAAGAGCAGCGCGAACACGAGCGTCGCCGCGGCCACGGAGGTGGCGTACGGAGCGAGCGCCACCACCCGGAAGAACGCCCGCCCGCGCAGCCGTACGTCGAGGAGGTGCGCGACCGCCAGCGCGAGCAGCAGCTGCGGCACCGTCGAGAGCACGCCGATCACGAAGGTGTTGCCCAGCGCGTTCCAGAAGAACGGATCGCCGGCGAGCCGCACGTAGTTCCCCGCCCCCACCCACTCCCAGCGCTCGAGCGAGGTCAGCTCGACCCGGTGCAGCGAGGCCCACCCGGTGTACAGCAGCGGGAAGAGGCCGAACGCCCCGAAGAGCACGAAGAACGGTGCGACGAAGCCGTACGGGACCCAGCGGCCGCGCCGGGCGGCCGGGCGGGGCGGTGCCGCTGGCGTGACGAGGGCGGTCGCGGGCGGCGCGCCGTGCGCGGGAACGTCGGTCAACGCCTCACCGGTCCAGCGCGTTGTCGATGGACCGCAGCGCCGCCGCCCAGGCCTCGTCCGGGTCGCGGCCCGCCTGGTCGACCTGGAGCATGCCGACGTCGGACAGGTGCTGCGCGACGAGGCCCTCCTTCGGGCCGACCGGAGCCGTCGGCACGCCCCGCGCCGCCGCCGTGAAGATCGCGCCCACCGGAGCGTC
The DNA here is from genome assembly GCF_042954805.1 of Streptomyces sp. NPDC012637. Classification (NCBI taxonomy): domain Bacteria; kingdom Bacillati; phylum Actinomycetota; class Actinomycetes; order Kitasatosporales; family Streptomycetaceae; genus Streptomyces; species Streptomyces sp. NPDC012637. The sequence goes on along the minus strand of NZ_JBIBDS010000008.1, from coordinate 319,668 downwards.
GCCGAAGTACGGGTGGCGGGCCGACGCCACCGCCGGCACGGCGTGGGCGGCCGAGGTGCTCGGGAAGCTGCCGCGGAGCGCGAACACCCGGGCCTGCTGGGCGGGGGCGGTCAGCCAGGCGGCCAGGCGGGCGGCCTCCGCCCGGTGCCGGCCGGTCCTGGGGACGACGAGGAAGGAGCCGCCCCAGTTGCCCGGCCGGGGCGCCGCGGCCACGTCCCAGCGGCCCTCGCCCGCCGGGCCCGCCTTGTCCTGGATGTAGCCGAGCATCCAGGCCGGGCAGGCGACCGTCGCGAAGGTCCCGTTCGCGAAGCCCTGGTCCCAGCCGGGTGTGAACTGCTGGAGCCGGGCGGTCAGCCCCTCCCGGGCGAAGGCGGCCGCGAGGTCCCAGGCCTCCCGCACGGCCGGGTTGGTGCCGACGACGAGGGCGCCGCGCCCGTCGTAGAAGCGCAGCGGACCGCTGCTGATGACGGCCGCCATCACGCCCGACGCCGAGTCGGTGAACGCGACCCGGTCCGGCGTCCGCCCGGCGAACCGCCGGCCCACGGCGAGGAAGCGCCGCCAGTCCCCGGCCCACAGCCGCCCCACCGCCTCCCGCCCGGTCGGCAGCCCGGCGCGGGCGAACAGGTCCTTGCGGTAACAGACGGCCTGCGGGCCGATGTCGGTGCCGAGCCCGACCGTACGCCCGTCCCGGCCCGTGCCCTGCGCCCACTTCCACGGCAGGAACGCCCGCCGGTCCACCCCGGGCACCGCGCCCAGGTCCACCAGGCGGTGGCCCTGCGTGCCGACGACCTCGGCGATGTTGCCGATCTCGACGGCCTGCACGTCGGCGAGGCCGGAGCCGGTGACGAGATGGGTGATCAGCTGCGGGTAGTAGTTCTCGTTGCGTTCGACGGAGGTCTGGCGGACCGCGACGTCCGGGTGCAACCGCATGTACGTGTCGTAGAGCCCGGCCTCCTTGAGTCCGAAGGACCCGAAGACACCGACGGTCAGCGTGACCGGCCGCCCTTCCGGTTCCATCCCTCCGGCCCAGGCGGGGCGCGGCACGGGCGGGTCGGTCGCGCAGCCGGCGGTGAGGCCCGCGGCGAGGAGGAGGGCGAGGGCGAGGGCGGTGACGGGACGGCCGGCGGGGCCGCTCCTCCTTCTCGTGCGCCTGGACATGGCGCGACGGTAGTGCGGCCCCGCGCGGCCGCACGGGGACAGCTCGCCGGGGTCGCGGAAGTCACCCGGCCACGTCACCCGGGCGGCCGAAGGAGCCCCGTGGGAGGGTGGCGGGAAGAGAGGGGAGAACGGGATGGAGCGGGGGAACGGTGTGACAGGGAGAACGGGATGACCATCGAGGTGCGGCCGGCCTCGGACTTCGCGGACACCGCCGCCGTCATCGGCCCCAAGTCGCCGACGGCCACCGTCTGCTGGTGCCTGAGCTACCGGATCCCGTCCAGGCTCAACAACGAGCTGCGCGGCCCGGCCCGTGGCGAGTACGTCTCCGAGCTCTGCCACGGGTCGGTGCCGCCGGGCGTCCTCGCGTACGACGGGGACGAGCCGGTCGGCTGGGCGGCCGTGGCGCCGCGCGCGGACACGAGCTTCGCGCACAGCCGGAAGATCCCGCACGTCGACGACCTGCCGGTGTGGTCGCTGTGGTGCATCAGGGTCCGGCCCGGCCACCGCAGGCAGGGCATCTCGCACGCGCTGATCGCCGGTGCCGTCGAGTTCGCCCGCGAGCGGGGCGCGCCCGTCGTCGAGGCGTATCCGCTGGACAACGGCGACGCCCGGGTCGACCTGACCATGGCCTACGCCGGACTGCGCAGGAACTTCGAGCGCGCCGGCTTCGTCCACGTCGCCGGCACCACCTCGGTCCTCGCCGGCCATCCCCGCATCCTGATGCGGCGCGACCTGCGCTGACGCCCGGTGTGCCGGGAGGTCCCGGCCCACGCGGCGACCGCGGCGATCATGACGCCCGGGCGTGCGCCGTGTGCCCTCCACGTGAACGGGCGGGGACGCGGGCCCGTTAGCATCGCGGGACCCGGGATGGTGATCGACGGACGGAGTGGGCTGTGGCGCGACCGCGTGTGGGTGTGGCGGTGCTGACGATGGGCACGCGCCCGAAGGAGCTGCGGGCGCTGCTCGATTCGGTGGCCGCGCAGGACGAGCCGGCCACCCGGGTCGTCGTGATCGGCAACGGCGCCGGGACGCTGGCCGAGCTGCCGGACGGCGTGCACGGGGTGGAGCTCCCGGAGAACCGCGGGGTGTCCGGCGGCCGCAACGTCGCCATCGAGACGCTCCGCTCCTTCGGCGACGTCGACGTCCTGGTGGACCTCGACGACGACGGCCTGCTCGTGGACACGGACGTCTTCCGCCGGCTCGTCGACCTGTACGAGGCCGAGCCGGCGCTCGGCGTCGTCTCCTTCCGCATCGCCGACGAGAACGGCGAGACGCAGCGGCGGCACGTGCCCCGGCTCGGCGCGAAGGACCCGATGCGCGGCGGCGAGGTGACCACCTTCCTCGGCGGCGGCCACGGCCTGTCGATGCGCATGCTCGACCGGATCGGCGGCTGGCCCGAGGACTTCTTCTTCACCCACGAGGAGACCGACCTGGCCTGGCGCGCCCTCGACGACGGCTGGACCGTGCGGTACGCGCCGGAGCTGCTCCTCCAGCACCCGAAGACCAGCCCGGCCCGGCACGCGGTCTACTACCGGATGACCGCCCGCAACCGGGTGTGGCTGGCCAAGCGGAACCTCCCGGTCCTGCTCGTCCCCGTCTACCTGGGCGTGTGGACCCTCCTCACCCTGGCCCGCACCCGCTCCCTGCCGGGCCTGCGGGCCTGGTTCGCCGGCTTCTTCGAGGGCGTCCGCCGCTCCGGCGGCACCCGCCGCCCGATGAGCTGGTCCACGGTCTGGCGCATGGGCCGCCTGGGCCGCCCGCCGGTGATCTGACCCGGGCCGCTCGGTCCCGCCCCTCCGGGGGGCGGGACGGGTCCGTACGGCAAAACGACCGAGGCCCCGGTTCTTCCGAACCGGGGCCTCGGTCTACAGGGTGAGTAACGGGACTCGAACCCGCGACATCCTGGACCACAACCAGGTGCTCTACCAGCTGAGCTATACCCACCACGACCGGTCACTCGCCCGAGGGCTTCCCTGACCGGCCGAGAAGAAGTCTACAGGGTCTTGGGGGGTGCTCGCGCACACGTTTTCCCCGAGGGGGTCCGGCGGGCGCGAGCGGCTGCTCGGCGGGGCCGCTACTCGGCCGGGAGGACGTGTCGGGCCGCGATCTGCTTCGCGGTCTCCGAGTCCGGACCGGGCTGCGGCACGAAGACCGCCTCGCGGTAGTAGCGCAGCTCGGCGATGGACTCGCGGATGTCGGCGAGCGCCCGGTGGTTGCCGTTCTTCTCCGGACTGTTGAAGTACGCCCTCGGGTACCAGCGGCGTGCCAGTTCCTTGACCGAGGAGACATCGACGATCCGGTAATGGAGGTGGCTCTCCAGCGCGGGCATGTCCCGGGCGAGGAAGCCGCGGTCGGTGGAGACCGAGTTCCCGCACAGCGGGGCCTTGCCGGGCTCCTTGACGTGCTCGCGGACGTACGCGAGGACCTGCGCCTCGGCGTCGGCCAGGGTGGTGCCCTCCGCGAGCGCGTCGAGCAGGCCCGAGGCCGTGTGCATCTGGCGCACGATCTCGGGCATCGTCTCCAGGGCCGCGTCCGGCGGGCGGATCACGATGTCCACCCCTTCGCCGAGCACGTTCAGTTCCGAGTCGGTGACCAGCGCGGCCACCTCGATGAGTGCGTCGTCCGTCAGCGAGAGCCCGGTCATCTCGCAGTCGATCCACACCATGCGATCGTTCATGCGTCCTACCTTATGGCCGAACGCGGACGACGACCGCAGGATGGCCGAAGGGCCCCGCCAGGAGGTGTCCTGGGGAGCCCTTCGGTTTCTCGGTGCGCGGCTTGTGGCTCACGCGGCATTCGGGGCCGGTTACGGCGCGCTGCGCTGGCCCGGGAGGGCCGGGCGGCCCGCCGTGAAGGCGTCCGACGACGGCTTTCCGGGCTCCAGCAGGTGCCCGGGGCGGCGCGGGACCGTCTGGACCTGGCCCGGGACGACCGTGTCGAGGACCGCCGTGGCGCCCTCGCCCTGTGGCCGCCGGGCCCGGTACGCCGCCCGGTAGGCCGCCGGCGAGGAGCCCAGCTGCCGCCGGAAGTGGCCGCGCAGGGCCACCGGCGAGCGGAAGCCGCAGCGCCCCGCGACCTCGTCGACCGAGTAGTCGGAGGTCTCCAGGAGCCGCTGTGCCTGGAGCACCCGCTGGGTGATCAGCCACTGCAGCGGCGCCGAGCCGGTCAGGGAGCGGAAACGGCGGTCGAACGTACGACGGCTCATGTACGCCCTCGCCGCCAGCGTCTCCACGTCGAACTGCTCGTGGAGGTGCTCCAGCGCCCAGGCGACGACCTCGGCCAGCGGGTCGGCGCCGATCTCCTCGGGTAAAGACCTGTCGAGGTAGCGCTCCTGACCGCCGCTGCGCCGCGGCGGGACGACCAGCCGGCGCGCCAGGGCGCCCGCGGCCTCCGTGCCGTGGTCGGTCCGCACGATGTGCAGACACAGGTCGATTCCGGCCGCGGTGCCGGCCGAGGTCAGCACGTCGCCGTCGTCGACGAAGAGCTCCCGCGGGTCCACGTGGACCGACGGGTAGCGCTTGGCGAGCGTCGGCGCGTACATCCAGTGCGTGGTCGCCGGGCGGCCGTCGAGCAGGCCGGCCGCGGCGAGGACGAACGCGCCGGTGCACAGACCGACGATGCGCGCGCCCTCCTCGTGTGCCCGGCGGAGCGCTTCGAGCGCCTCCGGGGGCGGCGGCGAGGTGATCGAGCGCCAGGCGGGCACCACGACGGTGCCTGCCCGGCTGATCGCCTCCAGGCCGTACGGCGCGGAGAGTTCGAGCCCGCCTGTGGTCCGCAGGGGGCCGTCCTCGCCGGCGCATACGAGCAGTCGGTAGCGTGGCACCCCCGCGTCCTGGCGGTCGATGCCGAAAACGGAGAGCGGGATGGAGCTCTCGAAGATGGGGCCACCGCTGAACAGCAGTACCGCGACGACTTCGCGACGGCGGCGCCCGGACAGCTTCCGTGCCGCCTCCGGTGCGGCGGAGTGGTCCTGGCTCATGACGCTAAGCCCCCCTCGGTGTTGGCGTCTCCCTGGTCGTGTCGCTGTGCCACGTTTCCCCTCGGTTTTGCGCGAGACCCCAGTCTTCGGTATCCATGATCGAATCTACTGCGTCCCGTGGCGCCCGAGCGACAAGTTCTCCTTCCGGCACATTGTCGACATGGCCACTTGGCGTGAAGCGTTCGATCAGGAAGCCCAGTACAGGGCGGTGATGCCTGGAACTACGCGGGTTGAGCGGTCTTCGGCCAAGGTCCGACCGAGCACAGGAACTTGGCCGAAAACATACGGGATCGGCTGTGCGACCCTGTCAACTCCGAGAGTGGCGCTCGGCCCGCAGACCCCGTTCGGAGCGCCGCAGCAGCACCCGGCAGGCCGCCGTCACGGCTGCCAGGCCGAGCGCGGTGCCGGCCGCGCCGCCCAGCGAGGTCCCGTAGACCACGAGGACGACCGGGACGAGCGCGCAGCAGAAGACCGCCCAGCGGACCACGTCGCTCGCCGCGTCCGGCCCGGCGCCGCCGGCCGGCGCCCCGCGCTCGCCCGGACCGCCCGTCTCCCGCGCCCGGCGGCGCCCGCGCGGGCGCGGGGCGCGGGGATCGGCGGGGGCGGCGCCGGGGGGCGCGAGGAACGCGGTGACCGTCTCGGCGGAGGCGAGGGCGGCGGGGTCGAGGCGGTCGTCGGTGTCCATGGGCGACGGTGCGGGCACGGGCGGGCTCCCTGCGACGGTGGCGTTGACCTGTGGCAACGAGGAGCGGAACGTTCCGGTCACTGCGGGGGGCGTCCGTTTGGCCCCCGTACGGACGCCTGTAGGGCACATCCGGCATTGCGCTACGGCGCGGGGCTCGTGCATGCTCCCTGGAACGCCGTAACGGCGCCCGGCGGACGCCCCTGGGCACGGGAGGAGTGTCGCCGTACCCTTGGGGGTATGGGCTTGGGAAGATGATTCCCGGACACAGCTCCGCCGCCAACCGTTGTTCCTCCCCGTCCTTTCCGTCCCTCCCAGAGGACCCTCTTCGCCGAGACACCGATGGCCGGTCACGAATTCCCCGAACCCGCGGACCGCAAGCGCGTCGCCGACTCCACGGTCGACCCCCTCGCGGTGGAACAGCCCCGTCACGCCTGCGACCCGGCCTTCCGGCACGGTGTCGTCGTCGGATTCGACGGCTCGACGTCCAGTGAACGCGCCCTCGCGTACGCCATCGGCATGGCCCGCCGCTCCGGCTCCGGCCTGATCATCGTGCACGTCGCCAACCGGCTGCCCACCACCGTGTGGGCCGGCTGCGAGCCGCCGGTCTTCGTCGACGTGCCGGACCACCGCACCGAGGTCCTCGGCCTGGAGCTGGCCTGCGCGGAGCACCTCTCCGAGGTGCCGTGGATCCTGGTCGAGCGCGGCGGCGACATCTGCCACGAGCTGGAAGAGGTCGGCCGGGAGTACTCCGCCGACGCGATCGTGGTCGGCTCCACGCACGGCGTGGTCGGGCGGATCTTCGGCTCGGTGGCCGGCCGCCTCGCGCGACGCGCCCAGCGCCCGGTCGTCGTCATCCCGTAGAGCCCGTGGTCCCGTGATCTCGTGATCCCGTGATCCCGTGATCCCGGATCCTGTGGTCGTGTGGTCCTGTGGTCTCGTGGTCCCCGAGTCCCACGGTCCGTGATCCCGTCACAGCGGCACCGTCAGCCCCTCGGGGCGCTCTGCTCAACTCCCTTGTTCCGGCCATAATTTCGGCCTTGCTCAGGTGAATTGTGCGCTTGTGAAGGGTACATAAAGCTCACCGGAACAAAGCAGCCCAAGCAGCACAACTGCACACCTGAAGGGAGCCCGCCGTGTCCAATGACGCCACCGCGGGAAACAGCACCTCCACCCTCGGACACCTCGCACTCGGACTGACCCTGCTGGCCTTCGGCATCGGCTCCACCGGCGTGATCGACCACGTCGGCGCGGCGGATGCGGCGGGGCTCGCGACCTGGGTCGGCGGTGTGGCCCTGTTCCTCGTCGGCCTGCTCGCCCTGCGCGCGGGCAACACCGGTGAGGGCACGGCCTATTCGGCGCTCGGCGCCTTCTGGTTCACCTGGGGCACCGGCGTCGGCGACAGCGGCTCCGCCGAGGCCGTCGGTCTCTTCCTGCTGCTGTGGGCGCTCCTCGCGCTCACCCTGACCATGGCCTCGGGCGGCAGCGGGCTCTTCGGGCAGGGCGTGTACGGGCTGCTCTTCGTCGCCCTGCTGCTGCTCGGCATCGGCGCCCTCGCCGACAACTCGGGCCTCGGCAAGGCGGGCGGCTGGGTGGCCGCGGTGGCCGGGCTGGCGGCCTGGTACGGCGCGACGGCGGCGGTGGCCGGCTGGCCGACCTCGCTGGCCCGCGGCTCCCGCGCGGCCGCGGCGAGCTGATCCGCACCACCACGCGGAAAGCAGCGGTCCCCGTGCTCCTGGGAAGCACGGGGACCGCTGTGGTGTCCGGCCGACGCCGGGGGACAGGCCCGGCGGGCGGGGGTCCGGGGGACAGGCCCGGAGGCCCCGCTACTCGACCGTGACGGACTTGGCCAGGTTCCGCGGCTTGTCGATGTCGCGGCCCATGGCGAGCGCGGTGTGGTACGCGAGGAGCTGGAGCGGGATGCCCATGAGGATCGGGTCGAGCTCGTCCTCGTTCTTCGGCACGACGATGGTGTGGTCGGCCTTCTCCTGCACCTGGTGCGCGACCGCGAGGATGCGGCCGCTGCGGGCCTTGATCTCCTCCAGGGCGGCGCGGTTCTTCTCGAGCAGGTCGTCGTCGGGGACGATGGCGACCGTCGGCAGGGCCGGCTCGATGAGGGCGAGCGGGCCGTGCTTCAGCTCGGAGGCCGGGTAGGCCTCGGCGTGGATGTAGGAGATCTCCTTCAGCTTGAGGGAGGCCTCCAGGGCGACCGGGTAGCCCCGGACGCGGCCGATGAACATCATCGACTGGGCGCCCGCGTACTCCTTGGCCAGCTTCTTGATCTCGTCCTCGGTCTTGAGGATCTCCTCGATCTGGCCGGGCAGCTTGCGCAGGCCCGCGATGATCCGCTTGCCGTCGGTGACGGACAGGTCGCGGATGCGGCCGAGGTGCAGGGCGAGCAGCGCGAAGGCGACCACCGTGTTGGTGAAGCACTTGGTGGAGACGACGCAGACCTCCGGGCCCGCGTGGACGTAGACGCCGCCGTCGGCCTCGCGGGCGATGGCGGAGCCGACCACGTTGACCACGCCGAGGACGCGGGCGCCCTTGCGCTTGAGCTCCTGGACGGCGGCGAGCACGTCGTACGTCTCGCCGGACTGGGAGACGGCGATGTAGAGGGTGTCGGGGTCCACGACCGGGTTGCGGTAGCGGAACTCGGAGGCCGGCTCGGCGTCGGCCGGGATGCGGGCCATGCCCTCGATGAGGGAGGCGCCGATCAGGCCGGCGTGGTACGAGGTGCCGCAGCCGAGGATCTTGATCCGGCGGATGGAGCGGGCCTCGCGGGCGTCCAGGTTGAGGCCGCCGAGGTGCACGGTGGAGAAGCGGTCGTCGATCCGGCCGCGCAGCACGCGGTCGACCGCGTCGGGCTGCTCGGAGATCTCCTTGTGCATGTAGGTGTCGTGGCCGCCCATGTCGTACGAGGCGGCCTCCCACTCGACGGTCTCCGGGGTGGCGTTGGTGGACGCGCCCGAGGTCGTGTAGGTGCGGAAGTCGTCGGCCTTCAGGGTGGCCATCTCGCCGTCGTCGAGGGTGACGACCTGGCGGGTGTGGGCGACCAGGGCGGCGACGTCGGAGGCGACGAACATCTCCTTCTCGCCGATGCCGAGGACGACCGGGGAGCCGTTGCGGGCCACCACGATGCGGTCGTTGAAGTCGGCGTGCATGACGGCGATGCCGTAGGTGCCCTCGATGTGCTTGAGCGCCTCGCGGACCTTCTCCTCCAGGGAGTCGGCCTGGGAGCGGGCGATCAGGTGGGTGATGACCTCGGTGTCGGTCTCGGAGGCGAAGACGACGCCCTCGGCCTCCAGCTTGGCGCGCAGCTCGGCGGCGTTGTCGACGATGCCGTTGTGGACGACGGCGACCTTGTTCTCGGGGTCGAGGTGCGGGTGGGCGTTGACGTCGCTCGGGGCGCCGTGGGTGGCCCAGCGGGTGTGCGCGATGCCGGTGGTGCCCGCGAAGCGCTTGGGGACGCGGGCCTCCAGGTCGCGGACCCGGCCCTTGGCCTTCACCATCTTCAGGCCGGCGGCCTTCGGGCTGGTGACGACGATGCCGGCGGAGTCGTAACCCCGGTACTCGAGCCGCTGAAGTCCTTCGAGCAGCAGGGGAGCGACGTCGCGCTTGCCGATGTAACCGACGATTCCGCACATAAAGGTGTCAGTCCTCCAGAAGTCAGTGGGTGTGCCCGGCCGGGTGACCGAGGGGGCGGGAGCCCCGGGGGTCAGCCGTAGACGATCCGGCGCAGCTGCCGGAGCGAGAGCTCCGGCGGCGCCACCGCGCGGTGCGGCAGCTCGGCCGCGATCCGCTCGAAGATCTCGGCGTTGACCGCGCCGCCCGACTGCAGCTCGCGGTGGCGGCGCCGGACGAAGTCCTCCGTCGACTCGTCGAAGTACGCCAGCACGTCGAGCACCACCCGGGCGGCCTCACCGCGCTGGAGCGCGGTGCTGCGGACCAGATGGTCGATGAGGTCGTCGTGCGACGGTCGGCGTTCGAGCACCCGTGAATACTGAGGGGTACCGGTGGGGCATTGCAAGAATCCTGCCCGATATCGGGCAGGAGGGGCCGGGATGGCGCCGCCAGATGGGCTAATTGGTCTACACCTTGACCCGCGATGGGGCACACGGTACGCATGGTGACCGTTCGGATACGCCATGCCCGCAGTCGACCACCATCGAAAGGGACATGCCCGTGCGACCGCGCAGAACGTTTCCGCTCCTCCGCTCCTCCCGGCTCCTCGTCCTCTCCTCCCTGCTCCTCGCCGTGGCCGGCCTCCCCGGCGCGCGGACCGCGGCCGCCGAGCCGCCCGTGAGGCCGCTCGGCGACGTCGTGCCCGCTCCCGCCTCCGTGACGCCCGGCGGCGCGCCGTACACCCTCGGCCCCGCCACCACCGTCCGCGTCGACTCCGGCGACCGCGCGACCCGGGAGATCGGCCGCTACCTCGCCGGGGTGCTCCGGCCCTCCACCGGCTATCCGCTGCCCGTCGTCGACGACGGCGCGGCCCGCGGCGGCATCCTGCTCCGCATCGACCGGCGCGCCACCTCGCTCGGCGAGGAGGGCTACGAGCTGCGCTCCGGCCGCGGCGGCGTCACCCTCACCGCCCACGAGCACGCCGGGCTCTTCCGCGGCGTGCAGACCCTGCGCCAGCAGCTGCCCGCGGCCGTCGAGGAGCGCACCGTGCAGGCCGGACCCTGGAAGATCGCCGGCGGCACCGTCCGGGACGCCCCGCGCTTCGCCTACCGGGGCGCGATGCTCGACGTCTCCCGGCACTTCTTCACCGTCGACCAGGTCAAGCGCTACATCGACCAGCTCGCCCTCTACAAGATCAACAAGCTGCACCTGCACCTGAGCGACGACCAGGGCTGGCGCATCGCGATCGACTCCTGGCCCCGGCTCGCCACCCACGGCGGCTCCACCCAGGTCGGCGGCGGTCCCGGCGGCCACTACACCAAGGACGACTACCGCGAGATCGTCCGCTACGCAGCCTCCCGCTACCAGGAGGTCGTGCCCGAGATCGACATGCCCGGCCACACCAACGCGGCCCTCGCCTCCTACGCCGAGCTCAACTGCGACGGCGTCGCCCCTCCCCTCTACACGGGCACGAGCGTCGGCTTCAGCTCCCTCTGCGTGCCCAAGGAGGTCACGTACGACTTCGTGGACGACGTCGTACGCGAGCTCGCCGCCCTCACGCCCGGCCGCTACCTCCACATCGGCGGCGACGAGGCGCACTCCACCAGCCACGCCGACTACGTCGCCTTCATGGAGCGGGTGCAGCCGGTCGTCGCGAAGTACGGCAAGACCGTCATCGGCTGGCACCAGCTGACCGGCGCCCGGCCCGCCCGGGGCGCGCTCGCCCAGTGGTGGGGCCTCGACCGTTCGTCGGCGACGGAGAAGGAACGGGTCGCGGCGGCCGCGCGGGCCGGGACCAAGGTGGTCCTCTCGCCCGCCGACCGGGCCTACCTCGACATGAAGTACACGAAGGACACCCCGCTCGGCCTGTCCTGGGCGGGTTACGTCGAGGTCCGACGGTCCTACGACTGGGACCCGGCGACCCTGCTGCCGGGCCTGCCCGAGTCGGCCGTCGCGGGCGTCGAGGCGCCGCTGTGGACGGAGACCGTCTCCACGAGCGCCCACATCGACCACATGGCCTTCCCGCGCCTGCCGGGCATCGCCGAACTGGGCTGGTCACCGGCGGCGCGCCACGACTGGGAGGCCTACCGGCTGAGGCTGGCCCAGCAGGGGCCGCGGCTGAGCGCGCTGGGCGTGGACTTCTACCGGTCGCCGCAGGTGCCGTGGGAGTAGGCCGGTTGGCCTGACCGTACGTGCGGGGTGGGGCGGCGGCGCGGAGACTGGCGGCATGTCCGCGCCGCCAGGGGATCCATCCGCGCCGGCGCCGCCACCGCCGAGCCTGGGTCTGCTGGCCAAGGCGGCGTACGTGGTGGCGCCGGGAACCGCCGTCATCGGCCTGCTGTACTACTTCGGCAGCGTGTACACCGACGCCTACTACGCGGCCTTCGGCGTGCCGCCGAGCGACCTCCAGCTCTCCGTCCAGGCCTATCTGGCCAGGAGCCCGGACGCGATCTTCGGCCCCGTATGGTTCCTGCTGGTCTGCGGACTGGCCGTGCTGCTGGTCCTCGGCCGCGTCGGCCATGTGCTGGCCCGTCCCGGGAATGCGCGCCGGCGGCGCATGGTGTACCGGTCGTTGCTCGTCGTCGGCCTCCTCATGGCGATGCTGGGATTCCCGGTCTTCTTCGGCCAGCGGATTCCGTTGCCCTTCCCGGAAAGCTGGTGGGTGACCGAGTACGTCCCGATCCTCGTGGTGGCCGCGGGGGCCACCTTGGCGTTCTTCGCCGTGCAGCAGCGTCTGCAGCGGCGCGCGGACGACCCGGCCCGACGCGACGAGACCGCCGAACGCATGTGGGCCGCCAGCGGCGCCCTGCTGATCGGGCTGCTGGCCATGAGCCTGTTCTTCGGCATGACCCGGTACGTGGGCGATGCAGGGGAGGGCGATGCCTTGAGCGCCATCGACGGGGGCCACGCGGGGAGCCTGCGCGTGGTGGTCTATTCGCGCATCCCGCTCACACACGACGCGAAGGGGATCGACCACCACGACGTGGGTACGGCCAAGGGCCCGTACCGGTACCAGTACACGGGATTCCGCCTGCTCGCGAAGTCTCGGTCGCGCTTCTACCTGGTCTCCCATGCCTCGCGGCGCACCGACCACATGACGGTCGTGCTGCCAGACGACGACACCGTGCGCGTGGAGCTGAAAGAGGCCGTCAGGTGATCTCGGGCTCCGGCTCGGTCTCCGTCGGCACGATCTCGGTCTCGGTCGGGGTCGGCTCGGTGGGGAGGGGGATCTCGCTCGTCGGAGACACGGTGTCCGTGGGTTCGTCCCCGACCGCCTCCCCGGAAATGGGCACGATGAGTGTTTCGCCCTCGGAGGTTTCCACAGTGAGCACTCCGGAGTAGGAGCCCGCCTCGCGGGGGGTGACCCTGACGGGGAACCGACACGTCCCCTCGGGGGGCACGGAGGCAGGGCAGGAAGGGAGCGACGCCGCGAACTGTGCTTTGTGGTTGTTCGGGGTCGCACTCGGGGGCTTGTACGACTGGGGCTTCCCGGTGCCGTTCTTGACCTCCACCGTCACCTCCTTCGTCTCGTTCACCTTGGCGGTCGGCACGCGAACCGGCGCGGCCTGGCCGCCTCCGCCCGGGGGGAAGAGCCTCTCCGTGCTGTCCGCCTCCGTGCTACTCGTCGGCTCCGCTGTGGGATCCGTCACGTTGTTCGTGTTGTTGGTCGGGTCATTCCCGCAAGCGGCCGATGCCGCGAGGGCCACGACCACGGCCGTTCCGGCGAGGACACGGGCGATTCGAGTCATCACGGCGCCAAAGTCGCACACCGGTGTCGGGTAGTCGAAGACGTCCCGCGATGACACAACGTGATCGCCTGAACGGCGGGAGCACGCGGAAGGGCGGGCGCGTTCCGGATGGACCGTCATCCGGAATGCGCCCGCCCTGGATGCTGCCGGCCGGCGAGGGCCTGGGGACGCCGGCCGGCGGTCTCAGGAGGCGGCGAACCGCGCGATCGGGTTCACCAGGTCGCCGACGAGCTGGAGGGCCGCCGACGGGTCCGCCAGGTCGACCATCTGCTTGTTGTTGCGCAGCTGGAGGCGGTTGAGGGCGGAGAGGGCGAAGGTCTCGGCGAACATGTCGTACTGCGCGAAGCGGTCCGCCAGCTCCGGCCTGGAGTCCTGGTAGCCCTTCACGCACTCCGCGACCGTGCGCCAGAACTCGTCCTCGCCGACGACGCCCTCGGCGGCCAGGGTGGCGCCGAGGAAGCGCAGGAAGCAGTCGAAGACGTCCGTGAAGACGGACAGGAGCTTCATGTCCTCCGGGACTTCGGCCCGGATGCGCTCCACGGCCGGCGGCAGGACCGCGTCCGGGTCCATGACGCAGATCTCCTCGGCGATGTCCTTGAAGATCGCCCGGGAAACCACGCCCTGCTCGTCGAGGACCAGGATCACGTTCTCGCCGTGCGGCATGTAGACCAGGTCGTACGCGTAGAAGCAGTGCAGCACCGGCAGCAGGTAGGCGTCCAGGTAGCGGCGCAGCCAGTCGGCCGGGGCGAGGCCCGAGTTCTTGATCAGGGCGCCGGTGAAGGACGCGCCCTCGTGGTCGACGTGCAGCAGCGAGGCCATCGTCGCGAGCCGCTCGCCCTCGGCGAGGGACGGCACCGGGGACTCGCGCCACAGCGCGGCCAGCATCTTGCGGTAGGGCGAGTAGCGGTCGGTGGCGGCCTCGTACTCCAGGTGCCGGTAGCCGACCGCCGCCCGCTCGCGGATGATCGAGAAGCGGGCCGCCCGCAGCACCGGGTCGGCCTCGATCAGACCGGCCAGCCAGTCGTTGATCGCGGGCGTGGCCTCCATGTAGGCGGCCGAGAGGCCCCGCATGAAGCCCATGTTGAGGACGGACAGGGCCGTCTTCACGTAGTGCTTCGCCGGGTCGGTGGTGTTGAAGAAGGTGCGGATGGACTGCTGAGCCAGGTAGGCGTCGTCGCCCTCGCCCAGGTACACGAGCCGCTGCTGCGCGACCTCGGCCGCGAAGGTGACGGCCATCTTGTTCCACCACTGCCAGGGGTGCACCGGGATCAGCAGGTAGTCGGCCAGGTCCAGGCCGTGCTCGGCGAGGGTGGCGGCGAAGCCGTCCACCGCCTTGTCGCCGAGCTCGGCGCGGATGAAGGAGTCGTACTCCAGGTCCGCGCCGGCGGTGAAGGTGGCGCGGTCGCGGTGCGCGGCCAGCCACACCAGGTGGACCGGGTTCGCGGCCTCGGGGGCGTAGGCGCGGTACTCGTCGACGCCGAAGCCGAGCCGTCCGTTGTTGGCGACGAAGCAGGGATGGCCCTCGGTCATCCCGGTCTCGATCGCCTGGAATCCGGCCCCGGCCAGCTCGGCGGAGCCGGTGCGCGGCTTGGTCGCCTTGTACGCGGTGCCGGCCAGCGTGGAGGAGATCTCCTCCAGGTAGACCGGGAGGATCTCGTCGCTCAGGCCGAGCGAGCCGCGCAGTTCGGTGATGAACTGCAGGGCGTCCAGCGGAAGCTGCTCGCTGCCCCGGTGCCGGCTGATGGACTCCGGGTAGACCTGCCAGTGGTCGAGGGCGAAGCGGTCGGCGGTGAAGCGGTACTCGGTGCGGCCGTCGTCGCTCAGCACCTGGTAGCGGCTGTCCCCGAGCTCCTGCGGGTCGAGCAGCCGCTCGTGGACGAACTCGGCGAGACCCTTGCGGATCAGGGCGCGGTTGGCGTCGGCCCAGCGCTCGGGCGTGAGATGGGCGACGGGACTGTCGGCGAAGGCGCTCATGCGGCCACCTCCGCGGACGCCACGGCGGCCTCGAAGCCGGCGCGGGTGCAGAAGCTCAGCAGGGCCGTCTTCTCCGGCTTCCGGATCTCCCGTTCGGGCACGAAGCCGACGGCCTCGTTGAGCGCGTGCACGGCGGTGTTGCGGACGTCGGGCTCGACGACCACGCGGGCGGTGGCCGGGTCGGCGAACAGCTCGGCCATGACGGCGGTGATCACCATGCGGGTGAAGCCGTGCACGGGGGTGTCGGTGGGCGCGACGAGGAAGTGCATGCCGACGTCGCCGGGCTGCGGCTCGTAGAGGCCGACCAGCTCGGCCTTCGCGGGGTCGTAGCGCTCCATGAGGAAGGCGGGCTCGCCGTCCACGAGGCCGATGAAGGCGTCGTGGTGCGGGTTCGCGGCGATCGCCATGTACTCGCGCTCGACGTCCTGGAGCTCGAAGCCCTGCATCATCCAGTAGGTCGCCTTGGGGTCGGTGACCCAGGGGTGGATCAGCTCGGCGTCCTTCAGCGGGTCGAGCGGGCGTATGTGGACGGTGGCGGTCATACGGCGAACTCCTGGAACGCGATGGTCTTCTCGACGGGGTAGTACTCGGAGCCCAGCATCTCCCCGATGATGTACGCGTTGCGGTACGGCCCCATGCCCAGGTCGGGCGAGGTGATCGAGTGGGTGTGCACGCCGGCGTTCTGCAGGAAGACCCCGCGGCCGGTGGTGTCGACCGAGTAGTTGCGGGCCACGTCGAAGCGGCCCTGGGAGTCCCAGCGGAGGCGGTCCCTGACCGGCTCGAGGAAGGCGGGGACGGTGTACTTGTAGCCGGTGGAGAGGATCAGGCCCTCGGTCTCCAGCTCGAAGTCCTTCTCCTGCTCCTCCTGACGGAAGCCGAGCGTGTACGTGCCGCTCTTCTCGTCGTACGCGGCGGAGTGCAGCGCGGAGTTGGTGAGCAGCCGGGTGGGGACCGGGCCGGCGAAGTTCTTCTGGTAGAGCAGGTCGAAGATGGCGTCGATCAGCTCGCCGTTGATGCCCTTGAAGAGGCCCTTCTGCTGGGTCTCCAGGCGATAGCGGGTCTGCTCGGGGAGCGCGTGGAAGTAGTCCACGTACTCCGGCGAGGTCATCTCGAGGGTGAGCTTGGTGTACTCCAGCGGGAAGAAGCGCGGGGAGCGGGTCACCCAGTTGAGCCGGTAGCCGTGGACGTCGATCTCGCTGAGGAGGTCGTAGTAGATCTCGGCGGCGCTCTGGCCGCTGCCGACGATGGTGATCGACTTCTTCTTCTGCAGCGCTTCCTTGCTGGGCAGGTAGCGCGAGTTGTGGACGAGGTCGCCGCCCAGGTCCCGGCAGGACTCGGGCACGTACGGCGGGGTGCCCGTGCCGAGCACGAGCCGGCGTGCGCGGAACGTCTCGCCGGACTCGGTGGCCACCACGTACTCCTCGGCGGAACCGTCGAACGAGACCGAGGAGACGGTGGTCGAGAAGCGGATGGAGGAGAGCTGCGCGGCGGCCCAGCGGCAGTAGTCGTTGTACTCGGCGCGCAGCGGGTAGAAGTTCTCGCGGATGTAGAACGAGTACAGCCGGCCCTTCTCCTTCAGGTACTGGAGGAAGGAGTACGGCGAGGTCGGGTCGGCCAGGGTGACCAGGTCCGACATGAACGGCGTCTGGAGGTGGGCGCCTTCCAGGAACATCCCGGAGTGCCACTCGAAGTCCGGCTTGGACTCGAGGAACAGGCCGTTCAGCTCGTCGATGGGCTCGGTGAGGCAGGCGAGGCCGAGGTTGAAGGGACCGAGCCCGATGCCGATGAAGTCGTACGTCTGAGTCGTCTCAGGCATGGACAAGGTTCTCTCCCAGGTACTGCTCGGCGTGGCCGGCTATCAGATCGAGGACGGCGGCGATGTCGGCCGCGGTCGTCTCGGGGTTGAGCAAGGTGAACTTGAGGTACTGGCGGCCGTCGACCTTCGTGCCGGCCACGATCGCCTCGCCGGAGGCCATCAGGGCCTTGCGTGCGTGGAGGTTGGCGCGGTCGATGTCCTCGGGCGCGGTGACGTTCTCGGGGATGTAGCGGTAGACGAGGGTGGACAGCTGCGGCTCGACGACCACGTCGTAGCGCGGGTCGGCGGCGAGCAGGTCGAACCCGGCCCGGGCCAGGTCGCAGACCTCGTCGAAGAGTCCGCCGATGCCGTCGGCGCCCATGACGCGCAGGGTCAGCCACAGCTTGAGGGCGTCGAAGCGGCGGGTGGTCTGCAGGGACTTGTCGACCTGGTTGGGAATCTGCTCGGCCCGCGCGCGGAGGGGGTTGAGGTAGTCGGCGTGGTAGGTGGCGTGGCGCAGGGTGGCGCCGTCGCGGACCAGGACGGCGGAGGAACTCACCGGCTGGAAGAAGGACTTGTGGTAGTCGACGGTGACCGAGTCGGCGTGCTCGATGCCGTCGAGGAGGTGGCGGCGGGTCGGTGAGGCGAGCAGTCCGCAGCCGTAGGCCGCGTCGACGTGCATCCAGGCGCCGTACTCGGCGGCCAGGGCGGCGATCTCGGGCAGCGGGTCGATGGAGCCGAAGTCGGTGGTGCCGGCGGTGGCGACGATCGCCATCGGGACCAGGCCCTCGGCCCGGCAGGCCTCCAGCTCGGCCGCGAGGACGACCGACTGCATGCGGCGGTCGCGGTCGACGGGGACGGAGACCACGGCGTCGCGGGAGAGGCCGAGCAGGGTGGCCGACTTCTGGACGCTGAAGTGGCTGCACTCGGAGGAGAAGATCCGCAGTTTCGACAGGTCGTCGGTGCCCTCACGGCCGTCGCGGCCGAGCCGGGCCTCCTCGCGGGCGAGCAGCAGCGCCTGGAGGTTGGACTGGGTGCCGCCGCTGGTGAACACGCCGTCGGCGAGCGGGCCGAGGCCGATCCGGCCGGTGGTCCAGTCGACGAGCTTGCGCTCGATGAGGGTGCCGCCGGCGCTCTGGTCCCAGGTGTCCAGGGAGGAGTTGACGGCGGACAGGACGGCCTCGCCGAGGACCGCGGGGATCACCACGGGGCAGTTGAGGTGGGCGAGGTAGCGCGGGTGGTGGAAGTAGACCGCGTCGCGCAGGTACACGTCCTCCAGCTCGTCGAGGGCGGCGGAGGCGTCGCCGAGCGGCTTGTCGAGGTCGACGGCGTCGACGACGGGTGCGAGGTCGGCGGGCGTGACGCCTGTGAACGGGCCGCTCGTGGTGGCGAGTTTCCTCGCCACCCGCTCCACTCCTTCGGTGACGGAGCGTCGGTACGACTCCGCCGTCGTGGCGTTGAGGAGGTGGGAGCGCATGTGGGGGCCCTTCCGGGAGTGAGGGGACGCAAGGAACCTTCGGTGTCCTGGTTAGGTTAGCCTAACCTAAATTCACAGCACAACGGCCCCCCAACCCGAACGGGTTGAGGGGCCGTGCGCCCTGCGGGGGGGGGTATGGGGTTACGCGGCGTCCTGCGGCTGGTCCTGCGCCTCGTCCTGCACCGTCTCGTCCGGGACCTCGCGCAGGGCGTCCTCGGACAGGCCCTTGCGCCAGTAGCCCACGAACGTCACGCGGCGCTTGTCGATCCCGCGCTCGCGCACGAAGTGACGGCGCAGCGCCTTCACCGAGCCGGACTCGCCCGCGATCCACACGTAGGGGGACCTGCCGGGCAGCTCGGCGCCCGCGATCACCTCGGTCG
The DNA here is from genome assembly GCF_042954805.1 of Streptomyces sp. NPDC012637. NCBI lineage: Bacteria > Bacillati > Actinomycetota > Actinomycetes > Kitasatosporales > Streptomycetaceae > Streptomyces > Streptomyces sp. NPDC012637. The sequence continues at coordinate 300,853 of NZ_JBIBDS010000008.1, read as the reverse complement.
CGGAGGGCGCGCCCTCCTCCCGTACGAGCCAGGTCACGGTCGCGTCGGCCTCGGTCGCGAGCTCCATGCGGTCGCCGGAGTACGGGACTTCGAGGTAGACGTGGGCGCGGGTCTCGGCCGGCAGCCACTCCAGGATCGCCGAGACGGCCGGCAGGGCCGTCTCGTCGCCCCAGACGATCACGGAGTCCGCGTCGGCGGGCAACTGGAAGCGCACGCCCGTGTTCTCGGCCACGGCGGGTCCGAGCACGACGACCCGGTCGCCGGCCTTGGCGTGCTGGGCCCAGCGGCAGGCGGGGCCGCCGTCCTCGTGGATCGCGAAGTCGATGTCGACCTCGTCCACGGGAGAGGTGCGCTGCGCGCGGACGGTGTACGAGCGCATCACGGCCCGCTCGTCGTGCGGCATGGCCCGGTAGGCGCCCAGGATCGCGTACATGTCCGGGTCGTCGAGCGGCGGAAGGACCGGTGCGTCCTGCCCCGGGTGGGGCAGGAACAGCGAGAGCGACTGGTCGCGGCCGCCGGCGGCGAAGCGCTTCAGGTCCTCACCGGTGAAGGTGACGCGGACCAGGGACGGGCCGAGCCGCCGGGTCCGGTCGACCTGGAGGGAGAAGAACTGGAACGGGGCGGTCTCGGCGTTCGTCATGGGTCAGGACACCTTCTTGGCGTTCTCGAGGGCCTTGGCCAGGTCCTCGAGGAGCGGGGCGCACTTGGCGTAGGAGTAGATCGGCTCGGTCACGCGCGGGATCACCTGGCCGGCCTTGACGGCGGGCAGCGCGGCCCAGGTCGGCTTGGCCTTCAGGGCCTCGGGCTGGAGGGCCGAGGTGCGGTTGTCCAGCATGATGATGTCGGCCTGGTACTTGTCGACGTTCTCCCAGCTCAGGCCCTCGAACCAGCCGCCCTGGTCGAGCTTGGTGGGAACGACGATGTTGACGCCCAGCTCCTTGAAGAAGAGCGTGTCGGTCGGGCGGACCGGGGTGGAGACGTAGAAGAGGTCCGGGGCGCCGGAGCCGATGAGGACCTTGATGTCCTTCTTGCCCTGGGCGGCCTTGCGGACGCGCTCGGCGGCGGCCTCGAACCGCTTCTTGTCGGCCTCGATCTGCGCGGTCCTGACGTCGGCGCCGAGCGAGGCGGCGAGGTCGGCGTGGCGCTGCAGGACGGCCGGCATGGACTTGTCGGCGGCCCACAGGGCGACGCTCGGCGCGATCTTGAGGATCTTGTCCTTCTGCTCGGCCGGGACGTACCAGAGGTCGTTCTTCTCCCACATGTCCGTGATGAGGAGCTCGGGCTGGAGCTTGAGGTACTCCTCGATCTTGAACTCGCCCCAGACGTTGCCGATGACCTTGACCTTCTCGATGTCGAGGTCGCCGGCCTGCACGTCGGGCGTCTTCGCCTTGGTCTTCGGGTCCTCGACGTAGGTCGGGCCGAAGACGCCCTTGACCTCGATGCCGAAGTCCTTGAGGGCGGCGGCCGTTCCGGTGAAGGCGACGATGTTCTTCGGGGTGGACTTCGCCTCGACGGCGGTGCCGCGGTCGTCGGTGAACTTCCACGGGCCGGACTTCTCGGAGGCCTTGGCGGGCGAGCCGCCGTTCTTCTCGCCGCCCTTGTCGCCGCAGGCGGCGAGCGCGGCGCCGAGCCCGAGGGCGCCGCCCGCGGCGAGCAGACCGCGACGGGTGAGGGAAGTGGCTCGGGCGGTGCTGGGCATGGCGAAGTCGCTTTCGTACGTGCCGGGGTCGGCCTGGGCAATTCGTGGGTAGGTTAGCCTAACCTCAGTCCGATCAACAGGGGTGGGGTCGCCGGGCCGGGAGTGAGGCCCGCCACCTTGAGGGCTCCCGGGGAACGGCCCGCCACCTCGCCCGCCCCGCCCGCCTCTGGCGGGTCACCACGTCGCCGCCCGATCCGCCAGGCCTCTGACGGAGTGACGGACGCGCCCGGCACGGTACGTCGCCTGGCCGTCGGGCGCCGGACCCGAGCAGCGTGGACCGGATGAGCCCCCTCACCGCTCCCGTACCGCGGCCGTCCCTCCCGGAGACCGGGTCCGACGGCCGCCGACGGCGCCTCACGCCGATCCCGCCGTCACACCCCGCGTTCCGGCCGGCCGCCCTCGCGGTCCTGTTCACCCTCGCCCAACTCGCGCTCGTCGTCCCCGGATCCGGCCTCGGCTGGGACGAGTCCGTCTACGTCAGCCAGGTCGGCGGCAACGCCCCGCCCGCGTTCTTCAGCGCGCCCCGCGCACGGGGCATCTCGTACCTCGTCGCACCCGTCGCCTTCCTCACGGCCTCCACCACCGCGATCCGCGTCTACCTGGCCCTGCTGTCCGGAGCCGCCCTGTTCGGCACGCTGTGGATCTGGCGCCGGATCCTGCCCGGGCCCGTGCTCACCGTCGCGGGCGGTCTGTTCGCCGGACTGTGGATCACCCTGTTCTACGGGCCGCGCGTGATGCCCAATCTGTGGTGCGCGTTCGGCGCCCTGGCCGCCGTCGGCTGCTTCCTGCACGCCGTCGGGAAGCCCCGGGGCCCCGGCCAGGGCCGTGCGGCCCTCCTCGGTCTCGGCGCCGCCGTGGGCGCGGTCACCCTGCTGAGGCCCGCCGACGGGTTCTGGCTGGCCCTCCCGCTCCTCGCGGCGGCCCTGCTCGTGCCCGCCTGGCGCCGCCGCCCGGCGGTGTCCCTCGCCCTCGTCGCCGGGCCGCTGCTCGGGGCCGCGCCGTGGATCGCCGAGGCCCACGCGCGCTACGGCGGGCTCACCGCCCGGCTGCGCCGCGCCGGCGAGATCCAGGGCCACCTGGGCTGGTACATGTCCGTCGACGACCACGTCAGGGCGCTCGCGGGCCGTACCCTGTGCCGGCCCTGCGACGTGCCCTGGGACCAACCGGTCACCGCCCTCTGGTGGTTCCTGCTGCCGGTCGCCGTCGCCGCCGGCATCGCCGCCGCCTTCCGGGCCGGCCGCGGCGCGCCCGCCGTCCTCGCCACCGTCACCGCGCTCTCGCTGGCCGCCCCGTACCTCTTCACCGTCGGCTACGCCGCGCCCCGCTTCCTGCTCCCGGCCTACGCCCTGCTGGCCCTGCCCGCCGCCGAGGCGCTCGTGCACGCGCTCACCGCGGTGCGTCCGGCCCGCCGGCCGCTGGCCGTGGGGCTGCTCGCCGGTCTCCTCGTCGGCCATCTCGCCGTCCAGTACGCCGTGCTCTCCAAGACCGTCGCCCACAGCCGCTCCACCCGCGCGCAGTTCACGGGGATCGCCACCGCCCTGCACGGCGCCGGCGTCCGGCCGCCGTGCCTGGTCAGCGGCAAGGAGTACGTGCTGGTCGGCTACTACGCGGGCTGCACCTCGCGCGCGGTCGGCGGCCACGACGCCGCCATCACCCCGGCGGGCGTCGCCGCGGCCGCCCGCCGCATGCCGGTCGCCGTCCTCGTCACCGCCGGTGCCGCACCTCCGGCGTACGCGAGGACCTGGCGGGCGGTGCGGCTGCCCGCGGCCCCCGGCTGGGACCGCTACGACGCCTACGTGGCGCCCGGCACGGCGCCGTGAAACGGGGCGCAGGGCCCCCGGAGGCGGGGGCCCTGCGTCATGTCCGGTTCCGCGCCGGGCGTCAGTTCACCACCCTCACGGCGTCGCAGCCCAGGTACGTGTACACCCGGCCGTCCGGCGCCCGGTACTTGCCCTTCAGACAGGCGCGGGTCGAGGAGAGCGTCAGCCCCGATTCGCTGGGCCTGAAGTGCATGACGTTGTCGGTGTCGCCGTCGCGGGTGCGCTCGTCCAGCTCGTAGGAGTCACCGGGGTGACCCCTGCCGTGGACCTCCCGGGCGCCGGCCGGGGTGGCGGTGTCGAACAGCCGCTCCCGCAGGCCCCAGTACGTCTGCGACACGTCGATCGCCCTCGCGTCGAAGGCCAGCGGCAGGCCGTACTCGCCGGCCCGGGTGGTCAGCGCGGCCAGGGTGGCGTCGGTGTTGAGGTTGACGGAGTTCGGGAAGCCGCCCGGCCGGACGTTGATCGCGATGGGCACCACGCAGTCGATCCGGAACGAGGTGGAAGCGGTGTTGTTGCTCGGGTCCGGGTCGACGTCCTCCGCGTTCTTCAGCGCCAGGCGGGAGTCCAGACGTACCTGCTTCAGGCCCGGCGCGGTGCACGAGAGCCGCACCGTGTACGTGGCCTTCTGCGGCGTGCCCGCGCGCAGCGCCGTCTGCTGGGCGGTCTGCGTCGCGGGGGTGACGGTGACTCCGGCGTCCGCGCCGGCCGTGGTGTTCAGCAGGGTGTCGACCGGGCTGGACGGTCCGGCGTTGGCGACGGTGACCTCCAGGGTCGCCGCGGCGGGCTCGCCGATGAGCACCTCCAGCGGACTGGTGGCCGTGGCACCGGTGATCGACACGTCGGCCTTGGCGATGACCCTGGTGTCCGAGGTGGCGGTGTTGTCGGCCGGCCGTGAGTCCGGGCCGGCGAGGTTGGTCACGGTGGAGGTCGCGGTGATCGTCTTCGGGCCGCCGTTGCGGTAGACGAGGTCGGCGGGGACGAGCGCGCTGATCGTGTACTGGCGGTGCGCGCCCTGCGGCACCTCGCTGAGGTTGCAGGTGACGGTCCGGCCGGAGACCAGGCAGGGGCCGGTCGTGGCCGGGTCGGTGACGTCGGCGGGGAGCTCGGTGGTGATCTGCGTGGACGTGGAGGAGTTCGGACCGTTGTTGGTCACGCCGACCGTCCAGGTCAGACGCTCACCGGCGGCGACCGGGTCGGGGGCGTCGGTGAGGGTCAGGCTGAGGTCGGTGGTGTTGCGGAGCGCGCGGATCCGCGCGGCTTCCTCCACGGTCGGGAGGGGCGGGTCCTCGCTCACCGGTGGCGCGCCGCCGGGCACCGGGAAGCGGTTCGGCATGTGCGCCTGGACGCGGGCCCAGTCGTTGTGGCCCTGGAGCTTCTCGTCGGTGCTGGTGTTCCTGCAGTCGTCCGGGCCGGTCGCGTCGATGTTGACGATCTGCTTCGCATCGCCGTCGTCGCCGGGGCCCGTCGGGTTGTCGCCGTTCCAGTCGGGGTTCTGGTTCAGGGGAACGGTGCGCACGGCACCGGCGCCGTCCGAGAAGACGAACTGGTTCACGGGGTCGCGCGGGTCGAGCACCTGGTTCTCGCGGAGGTCGTCCTCCCTGAGCTCGGGCAGCACCGCCTCGGACCGGCCCGGCTCGGTCGGGCTGGGCGGCCGGCCGAACAGGGTGATGCGGGCCGGGGAGAAGTCGACGATCGTTCCGCCGCCCACGCGCGGGATGCCGTCCTGCATGGAGTAGCTCATGACGCTCACGTAGTTGGGCTTGCAGTTGGGCTTCGCGTCCGTGCCCGCGTGGTGCAGCCCGAGGTTGTGGCCGAGCTCGTGCATCAGGGTCCCGGCGTCGGTGCGGTAGAGGATGATGTCCGTACCGACGCCGTAGCCTCCGCTGTCGCAGCCGGTGTCGGGGCCGGCGCCGTCGGTGTCGAGGTCCCGGGTGGTGTAGAGGACGTAGTTGAACGCCTTCTGGCGCGGCAGGTGGAAGTTGCGCGCCTTGGTGTCGCGGTAGTCCGCGTCGAGGTTGCAGTTGGCCAGCGGGCCTGCGATCGGGTTGCCGCCCCCCAGGTTGTCGCCGACGATGCAGTCCGGATCCTGCTCGTCGGGCCTGCCGTCTGCGTCGTCGTCGAGGTGATTGCTGCAGGTGGCCACCTTGAAGTCCTCGACGCCGAGTTCGCGGTCGTTGCAGTCCGGGTCGGCGCCGTCCGTACCGCTCGTGCCGTCGTTGTCCCGTCCGTCGGTGCAGGTGCCTTCGGGCGGGCCCTCCATGGCCGCCTTGTCGTGCAGGCCGCCGGAGTCGACGTGCAGCGTGATGCCGTCCGCGCCGTCCGGGTTGGACAGCGGGGCGGCCGCGAAGGCGTGCTCGACCGCCTGGATCGACTCGTGGGACGGCTGGGAGCCGTCCGAGTAGTCGAGTTCGACGAAGATGTCCTTGTGCAGCGGGTTCGCCTGGAGACCCGGCAGGTCGACGGCCACCGAGTTGTCCGGGTTGCGCACGCCGAAGCGCTCGTACCGGTCGGCGATGCCGTCCTGGTCGGCGTCGCTGTGCTTGCTGGTGGTGATGGTCACGCCGACCGCGGCGCGCTTGCCGTCCCCGGCGTTGGGGAAGTTCGGGTCGCCGTCGCCGATGGCGCACACCTGGCCCTGCGGATTCCCGGAGCGGTCGGTGCACGGCGGGTTCGGCGACGGGGTGAACCCGTACGCGAGCGAGTCGCCGGTCCAGGTGTCGTTGAGGGCGTTGTACGTGAGGTTGAGGTCGATGTCCTGGTTCTGCGGACTGATGTCCATCCGGTCGTCCGCGAAGTTCGCTCCGCCGTCCTCGTCCTTGATCTGGATGCCGACGGGGAACGTGGTCTGGTCACCGGGGAGGGTGACCTGCTGGGTGAAGACCCACGGGTTGGGGATGGCGCTGGCGTGGAAGGCGTCGTCGGAGACGATCCGGCCCGTCTGGAGCGCGTTGTCCCCGATCTTCACCTCCGGATAGAACTCGCCCTCCTCGCTGATGCCGTCGTCCGGCACCTCGAAGCGCTCGAACCAGTCCAGGCTCACGGTGACGGTCATGGCCAGCGGCGGCGGGTCGGCGGCGGTGGCCGGCTCCGGCAGCCCGGGCATCAGCCACAGACCGGGCAGGAGCAGGGCGGTCGCGGTGGCGGCCGTGGCGAGGCGCCGTCCGAGACGGCGTCGGCCGGAGTGCCGTGCTGACGGCGGTGGGACGGGGGATGGCGGGGTGGAACTCGGCATTTCTGCCTCCCGTGTGCGGGTGAATCCCCTACCGGCGCACAGACCAGGCGAGTGCGGAGCAAGGGATCATTCGCTGACGAATCGTGCCAGCGGGTGCGGCGCCCCGTCCGCACCTCGCACGCGGATTCCGCCCGAAGGGACGAAGCCGAAACGTTTCCCACCCGGCGGGACGGGCCGGCCCCCGGGGCGCGCTCCGGCGCGCGCCCCGGGGGCCGTGTCCGCGTTCGGGTCAGGACGGCAGGCCCAGCTCCCGGGCGATCAGCATCCGCTGGACCTCGCTGGTGCCCTCGCCGATCTCCAGGATCTTGGAGTCGCGCCACATCCGGGCCACCGGGTACTCGTTCATGAAGCCGTAGCCGCCGTGGATCTGGGTCGCCTCGCGCGCGTTGTCGACGGCCACCGTCGACGAGTACAGCTTCGCGATCGCCGCCTCCTTCTTGAACGGCTCGCCCATCACGAGCCGCGAGGCAGCGTCGCGCCAGCCGATCCGGGCCATGTGCGCCCGCATCTCCATGTCGGCGATCTTGAACTGGATGGCCTGGTTGTCGGCGATCGGACGGCCGAAGGCGTGACGTTCCTGCGCGTACTTCACCGACTCGTCCACACAGCCCTGCGCGAGCCCGGTGGCGAGCGCCGCGATCGCGACCCGGCCCTCGTCCAGGATCCGCAGGAACTGCGCGTAGCCGCGGCCCTCCTCGCCGAGCAGGTTCCCCACCGGGACGCGCACGTCGTCGAAGGAGAGCTCACGGGTGTCCGAGGCGTTCCAGCCGACCTTCGAGTACGGGGCGGCGACCGTGAAGCCCGGCGTGCCCGACGGGACGATGATCGAGGAGATCAGCGGCCTGCCGTCCGCCTTGCGGCCGGTGACGGCGGTGACCGTGACCAGACCCGTGATGTCCGTACCGGAGTTGGTGATGAAGCACTTCGAGCCGTTGATGACCCAGTGGTCGCCGTCGCGGACCGCGGTGGTGCGGGTGCCGCCGGCGTCCGAGCCGGCGCCCGGCTCGGTGAGGCCGAACGCGCCGAGCATCTCGCCGGCGCACAGCTTCGGCAGCCACTCCCGCTTCTGCTCCTCCGTGCCGAAGCGGTAGACCGGCATCGCGCCCAGCGAGACGCCCGCCTCCAGGGTGATGGCCACCGAGGAGTCGACCCGGGCCAGCTCCTCGAGGGCGATGCCGAGCGCCAGGTAGTCGCCGCCCATGCCGCCGTACTCCTCGGGGAACGGCAGGCCGAACAGGCCCATGCGGCCCATCTCGCGGACGATCTCGTAAGGGAACTCGTGACGCTCGTAGTAGTCGCCGATCTTCGGGGCGACGACGTCGTGGGCGAACGCCTCGACGGTGCGGCGGAGTTCCTCGTGCTCTTCGGAGAGCCGGTGGTCGAGGGACATGCTCAGGACTCCTTGTGGGAGAGCGCGCGAACGGTACGGGACGGGCTCGGTCGGCCCAGTTGTCCGGCCATCCACACGCTGGTGTCGGTGAGGGCGGCCAGGTCGACCCCGGTCTCGATGCCGAGACCGCGGAACATCCACACGAGGTCCTCGGTGGCGAGGTTGCCGGTGGCGGACTTGGCGTACGGGCAGCCGCCGAGGCCTCCGGCGGAGGCGTCGAAGACGGTGACCCCGTGCTCCAGCGCCGCGTAGGCGTTGGCGAGGGCCTGCCCGTAGGTGTCGTGGAAGTGCACGGCGAGGCGGGAGGTGGGGACCCCGGCCTCGTTCAGTGCGGAGAGGAGGGCCCGGACGTGGCCCGGGGTGGCGACGCCGATGGTGTCGCCGAGGCTCAGTTCGTCGCAGCCCATGTCGGCGAGGGCCTTGGTGACCCGGACGACCTGCTCGACCGGGACGGCGCCCTCCCACGGGTCGCCGAAGCACATGGAGAGGTAGCCGCGGACCTTCAGGCCGGCCTCTATGGCCCGGGTGACGGTCGGCGCGAACATCACGAGCGCCTCGTCCACGGTCCGGTTGAGGTTGGCCTTCGCGAAGGACTCCGTCGCCGAGGCGAAGACGGCGACCTCGCGGGCGCCGAGCGCGAGCGCCCGGTCCAGGCCGCGCTCGTTCGGAACCAGCACCGGCAGCCGTACGGGCAGGTCACGGACCCGCGGGAACAGCTCCTCGGCGTCGGCGAGCTGGGGCACCCACTTCGGGTGCACGAAGCTGGTCGCCTCGACCGTGGTCAGGCCCGCCGCGACGAGCCGCCGGATGAACTCGGCCTTCACGTCGGTCGGGACGGCCGTCTTCTCGTTCTGCAGGCCGTCGCGGGGCCCCACCTCGTGGATCCGGACCCGGGCCGGCAGGCCGGCCGCGGGCACGGTCATGGGCAGGCTCATGCGTCCTCCTCCTCGCGGGGCGTCACCACGGCCAGGACCTGGTCCATGGCGACGGTCGTGCCGGGCGTGACGTCCAGCTCGGTGACGGTGCCGGCGTGCGGCGCGGAGATGACGTGCTCCATCTTCATCGCCTCCACGACGAGCAGGCTCTGTCCGGCCTCCACCTCGTCCCCGACCGTCACCTTGACGACCGTGACGGTCCCCGGCATGGGCGCGGCGAGCGTGTCGGCCCCGCCGTGCCGGGCCCCGGACAGCGCCGCGGCGACGGGGTCGTGGTCGAGCACGTGCCAGGAGTCGCCGTCGCGGCCCAGCCAGTCGCCGGCGCGGTGGAAGCGGTGGGTGAGGCCGTCCACGGTCACGGTCACCGAGCGGTCCGTCACCCGCGCGCCGGAAGGCGCCCGGTGGGCGACGGGTTCGGCGCCCGGCACCCGGAACGGGAACTCGAGCGGCTTCGGAGCGCCGCCCAGGCGCCAGCCGCTGGGGACCGAGAACGGGTCGGTCCAGCCCTCGCGGGGCGCCGGAGCGAGCCCGTCGAGCCGTACCGCGGCGGCCGCCGCGTACACCTCCTCCGGGACGCCCTGCGGGACGAGGCTCTCCGCGTCACGCTCCACCAGACCCGTGTCCAGCTCGCCGGAGACGACGTCCGGGTGCGCCAACAGCCTGCGCAGGAAGCCCGCGTTGGTGGGGACGCCCAGGGCGACCGTGTCCGCGAGCGCGGCGCGGAGCTTGCGCAGGGCGGTGGGGCGGTCCTTCGCGTGGACGATGACCTTCGACAGCATCGGGTCGTAGAGGGACGACACCTCCGTGCCCTCGGCGAGACCCGAGTCGGTGCGCACCCCGTCGCCCTGCGGCTCGTTCAGGGAGAGCACCGTGCCGCCCGACGGCAGGAAGCCGCGCGACGGGTCCTCGGCGCAGATGCGGGCCTCGATCGCCCAGCCGTCCAGCCGGACGTCCTCCTGGGCGAACGACAGCGGCTCGCCCGCCGCCACCCGCAGCTGCCACTCCACCAGGTCCAGGCCCGTGACGAGCTCCGTCACCGGGTGCTCCACCTGGAGACGGGTGTTCATCTCCATGAAGTAGTACGAGGCGGGATCGCCGCCCGGCACGATGAACTCGACCGTGCCCGCGCCCACGTAGCCGCAGGAGCGCGCCGCCTCCACCGCCGCCGCGCCCATCGCCGCCCGGATCTCCGGGGTCAGCAGGACGCTGGGCGCCTCCTCGATGATCTTCTGGTGGCGGCGCTGCAGCGAGCACTCGCGCTCGCCCAGGTGCACCACGTTCCCGTGGGCGTCCGCCAGGACCTGGATCTCGATGTGCCGCGGCCGGTCGATCCACCGCTCCACGAGCAGGGTGTCGTCGCCGAACGAGGACCGGGCCTCGCGCCGCGCCGCCGCGATCTCCTCCTCCAGGACGGCCAGGTCGCGCACCAGGCGCATGCCCTTGCCGCCGCCGCCCGCGCTCGGCTTGAGCAGCACGGGCGCGCCCAGCTCGCGGGCGGCGTCGACGATGTCGGGGTCGGCGGCGCCGGGGACGACCGGCACGCCCGCCTTCTTCACGGTCTCCTTCGCCCGGATCTTGTCGCCCATCAGGGAGATGGCCTCGGCCGGCGGGCCGATGAAGACCAGGCCGGCCTCCGCGCAGGCCCGCGCGAACGCCGCGTTCTCCGCGAGGAAGCCGTAGCCGGGGTGGACGGCCTGCGCGCCGGTGCGGGCGGCGGCGTCGAGCAGGGCCGGGACGGAGAGGTACGACTCCGAGGCCGGCGCGGGCCCGATCCGTACCGCCGTGTCCGCCTCCCGCACGTGCCGGGCGTCGGCGTCCGCGTCGCTGTACACGGCGACCGAACGCACGCCGAGCTCGCGCAGGGTCCGGATCACCCGGACGGCGATCTCGCCGCGGTTGGCGACGAGGACGGTGTCGAACATGTGCTGCTGCATCGTCTGGGTGTCCCTCACATCCGGAAGACGCCGAACTGGGGGTCTCCCAGGGGCGCGTTGGCGCACGCGGTCAGGGCGAGACCCAGCACCTGCCGGGTCTCCATCGGGTCGATGACCCCGTCGTCCCACAGCCGGGCGGTCGCGTAGTAGGCGTTGCCCTGCGTCTCGTACTGCGCGCGGATCGGATCCTTGAAGGACTCCTCCTCCTCGGCGCTCCACGCGTCACCGAGCTGGTCGCGCTTGACCGTGGCGAGGACGGAGGCGGCCTGCTCGCCGCCCATGACGGAGATCTTGGCGTTGGGCCACATCCACAGGAAGCGGGGCGAGTACGCCCGGCCGCACATGGAGTAGTTCCCCGCGCCGTACGAGCCGCCGACGACCACGGTGAGCTTCGGGACGCGGGTCGTGGCGACCGCCGTCACCATCTTGGCGCCGTGCTTGGCGATGCCGCCGTGCTCGTACGCCTTGCCGACCATGAAGCCGGTGATGTTCTGCAGGAAGACGAGCGGGATGCCGCGCTGGTCGCACAGCTCGATGAAGTGCGCGCCCTTCTGGGCCGATTCGGCGAACAGGATGCCGTTGTTGGCGACGATGCCGACCGGGTGGCCGTGGATCCGGGCGAAGCCGGTGACCAGCGTCTGCCCGTACTCGGCCTTGAACTCCTGGAAGCGGGAGGCGTCCACGACCCGCGCGATCACCTCGCGCACGTCGTACGGCGTGCGGGAGTCCACCGGCACCGCGCCGTACAGACCCGCCGGGTCGACCTTCGGCTCCTCGGCCGGCTCGACCGACCAGGGGAGCGGGCCGCGCTCGGGGAGGGTGGCGACGATGTTGCGGACGATGCGGAGCGCGTGGGCGTCGTCCTCCGCCAGGTGGTCGGTGACCCCGGAGATCCGGGAGTGGACCTCGCCGCCGCCCAGCTCCTCCGCGGTGACGACCTCGCCGGTCGCCGCCTTCACGAGCGGCGGGCCGCCGAGGAAGATCGTGCCCTGCCCGCGCACGATCACGGCCTCGTCGCTCATCGCGGGCACGTACGCGCCGCCGGCCGTGCAGGAGCCCATGACCGCCGCGATCTGCGGGATGCCGGCGCCGGACATCCGGGCCTGGTTGAAGAAGATCCGCCCGAAGTGCTCCCGGTCCGGGAAGACCTCGTCCTGCATGGGCAGGAAGGCGCCGCCGGAGTCGACGAGGTAGAGGCAGGGGAGACGGTTCTCCAGCGCCACCTCCTGCGCGCGCAGGTGCTTCTTCACCGTCATCGGGTAGTACGTGCCGCCCTTGACCGTCGCGTCGTTGGCGACGATCACGCACTCGCGGCCGGAGACCCGCCCGATGCCCGCGATCACGCCGGCGGCCGGGGCCTGGTCGCCGTACATCCCGTTCGCCGCCAGCGGGGCCAGCTCCAGGAAGGGCGAGCCCGGGTCGAGGAGGGTGTCCACGCGGTCGCGCGGCAGCAGCTTGCCGCGCGCGGTGTGCCGGGCGCGGGCCTTCTCGCCGCCGCCGAGGGCGGCCGCGGCGAGCTTGTCGCGCAGGGTCGCGGCCAGCTCGTGGTGAGCCGCCTCGTTCGCCTGCCAGGCCGCCGACGCGGGATCGGCCGCGCTCGTCAGCACAGGTGCCTGCTGCATCCGTCGAGCTCCCTTGCTCGGTCGGTCCACTCGCTCAGGAGTGCTGTTAATGACCGTTAACGTATGTCCTTCAGGTTAACGACCGCTAACGGGGTTGTCTAGAATCGAATCCATGACCACGACGCCGACCCCGACGCCGGCCCCGAACGGCCGGACCGACGCCCCGACGCGACGCGAGCAGATCCTCAAGGAGGCCGCCCGCCTCTTCGCCGAGCGCGGTTTCCACGGGGTGGGCGTGGACGAGATAGGAGCCGCGGTCGGCATCAGCGGCCCCGGGCTCTACCGGCACTTCCCCGGCAAGGACGCGATGCTCGCGGAGCTGCTCGTCGGCATCAGCGAGCGGCTGCTCGACGGCGGCCGGCTGCGCGTCGCGGAGTCCGACGGGGACCCGCGCGCCGTGCTCGGCTCGCTCATCGACGGCCACGTCGACTTCGCCCTCGACGACCGGCCCCTCATCACCCTCCACGACCGCGAGCTCGACCGGCTCAAGGACGAGGACCGCAAGCGGGTCCGACAGCTCCAGCGGCAGTACGTCGAACTGTGGGTCGCGGTCGTGCGCGAGCTGTACCCGGCCGCGGCCGAGTCCGAGGCCCGCGCCGCCGTCCACGCCGTCTTCGGCCTCCTCAACTCCACGCCCCACCTGGGCACGCCGCTGGGCCGCACGGAGCTGGAAACCCTGCTCCGCGGGCTCGCCCAGGGCGCCTTCGAGGCCCTCGGGGCCTGACGGCCGCGGTCCGGGGGCCCGTCCGTCGGACCGCGGGCCCGTCCGCCGGTCCGACGGGTTCGCACGCCGGTTCGTGGGCTCCCCTCCTGCGGAGGCCGCGGACCGGCAGAATGGGGCGCATGCCGATACTCAGCCGCGCCGACCTCGTCGAGCACCTCGTCCGGACCCGTATCGCCGGAGACGTCGCCACCCCGCGTGACAACAACCTCAGCCACTACCGCAAGCTCGCCAACGGCGACCGGCACTACTGGTTCGGCCTCGACTTCGGCGACCGGTGGACCGACGAGCAGGACGTGCTCGCCGTGATGGCCGAGCGGTGCGGGGTCGTCGACGACCCGGCCCACCGGACCGGCCAGGACACCATCGACCCCGAGCTGACCGTCGCCGCGCTCGACCGGATGGCCGCCCGGCTCGCGAAGGCCGCCGCCGCGCAGGAGCGCGTGCTCTTCGCGACCGGCCACCCGGGCTCTCTGATCGACGCCCACAGCCGGGTCGCCGCCGCGCTGCGGGCGCGGGGCTGCGACATCGTCCGGATCCCGGGCGGGCTGACCGCCGACGAGGGTTACGTGGTGCAGTTCGCCGACGTCGCCGTCTTCGAGCGGGGCGCCTCGCTCTGGCACACCCACTCCCCGGAGCCCATGAACGCGATCCTCGACGGCCTGGCGGCGCTGGGCGAGCCCCTGCCGGACCTCGTGGTCGCCGACCACGGGTGGGCGGGCCGCGCGGCACAGCGGGGCGTGGACTCGATGGGCTACGCGGACTGCAACGACCCGGCCCTGTTCCTGGCGGAGGCGGAGGGCACGATGCAGGTCACCGTCCCGCTGGACGACCACGTCGTCGACCCGCGCTTCTACGAGCCGCTGACCGCGTACGTCCTGGGGGCGGCGGGGCTGCTGGACTGAGGGGCGGACCGCGCGGGCGGTGCGGGGGCCCGCCGCCGTCATCCGTGGCCCGGTGTCGGGTCCAGGTAGACCCGGCGGACGGCGGGGAAGCGGTCGCGGAGTCGTGACTCCGCCTGTTCGCAGGCGAGTTCGACCTGCTCGGCCGAGGCCATGTCCCGGAAGTCGATCTTCGCGGCGACCAGCACCTCCTCGGGCCCCTGGATCAGCGTCGTCAGGTCCAGGACGCCGACCACGTGGTCCACGGCCAGGAGTTCCTCGCGCACCGCCTCCCGCATCGGGCGGGGGAGCGGGCGGCCGATGAGGAGCTCCGCGTTCGAGCGGCCGAGGACCCAGGCCACGTAGACGAGCAGCACCCCGATGAGGATCGAGGCGACGCCGTCCCAGACGCTCGAACCGGTGATCTCGACGCCGAGCAGGCCGCCGGCCGCCAGCATCAGACCGGCGAGGGCGGCCGAGTCCTCCATGACGACCGCCTTGACGGTGGTGTCCGGGGTGAGGCGCAGATAGCGGCCGAGAGGGGCCTTCGTGCGGGCCGCCTCCGCCGTGACCTGCCGGATCGCGGTGCGCAGGCTGAAGCCTTCGAGGACGAAGGCGATGCCGAGGACGACGTACGAGACGAGCGGGTCGCCCAGCTCCTCGCCGTGGGTGAGGGTGTGGATGCCGTCGTAGACCGAGAAGACCGCGCCGCCGACGAAGGTGGCGACCGCGGCCAGCAGCGCCCACACGTAGCGCTCGCCCGCGTACCCGAAGGGGTGGTCCTCGTCGGCCGGCTTCCCGCCGCGCCTGAGGGCCGTGAGCAGCATGACCTCGGTGACGGTGTCGGCGAGCGAGTGGGCCGCCTCGGAGAGCATCGCGCTCGAGCCGGAGACCACCCCGGCGACGGCCTTGGCGGCGGCGATGCCCAGGTTGGCCATCGCCGCCACGATCACTGTGGAAGTACTCTCGCCCTGTTCCGCCATGAATCGGACGGTATGTCTGATTATCGGAGCGAGGCGCGAACGACACCCGTCCCGGTGCCAGAAAAGGGGCATGGCCGCAATCGCCGGCCGCCTGCGCTCGGTGCCGAGCGCACGCACCGTCGCCCGTCAGGTCCTCCTCCGGCAGGTGGCGATCGCCGCACCGTCGCGTTCCGGACGGCGGCTGACCGCACGAGGGTGGCGCGCTCGCCGTAGGGGGCGAGCCGCTCGCCGGAGGGGCGCAGGGCGAAGACCCGCCGGGTCATCCGCGCGGGACGCGGACGACACCCTCCTGGATGACGGAGATCGCCAGCCGGCCGTCCTGCGTGTAGATCCGGGCCTGGCCCAGACCCCGCCCGCCGGACGCGGTCGGCGACTCCTGGTCGTACAGCAGCCACTCGTCCGCCCGGAAGGGGCGGTGGAACCACATGGCGTGGTCGAGGGACGCCCCGACGACGTCGCCGACGGCCCAGCCGCCGCGCCCGTGGGCGAGCAGGATCGAGTCGAGCAGCGTCATGTCGGAGACGTAGGTGGCCAGGACGACGTGCAGGAGCGGGTCGTCGGCCAGCTTGCCGTTGGTGCGGAACCAGACCTGGGAGCGCGGCTCGCGGGGCTGTCCCACGGACCCCCACGGCGGCACCTCGGCGTAGCGCAGGTCCACCGCGGCCCGGGCCTCGATCAGCCGGTCCGCGACCTCGCGGGGGAGGTGCCGGGGCAGCATCTCGGCCGGGGTCGCCAGCGACTCCGGGTCCGGTGCGGCCGGCATGTCGTACTGGTGGTCCAGGCCCTCCTCGTACGTCTGGAAGGACGCCGAGAGGTGGAAGATCGGCTGGCCGTGCTGGACCGCGACCACACGACGGGTGGTGAAGGAACGGCCGTCCCGGATGCGGTCCACGTTGTAGACGATCGGCGCGCCCGGGTCGCCGGCGCGCAGGAAGTACGCGTGCAGCGAGTGGGCGGGCCGGTCCTCGGGGACGGTCCGGCCCGCCGCCACCAGCGCCTGGGCGGCCACCTGGCCGCCGAAGACGCGGGGGACGATCGACGGGCGGGACCGTCCTCGGAAGATGTCCTGCTCGATCCGCTCCAGGTCGAGCAGGTCGAGCAGGTCATCCAGGGCCGCGTGGTGCGCTTCGGGCACCTACAGGCCCATCGACTTGGCGATGATCGACTTCATGATCTCGCTGGTGCCGCCGTAGATGCGGTTGACCCGGTTGTCCGCGTACAGACGGGCGATCGGGTACTCGTTCATGTAGCCGTAGCCGCCGTGCAGCTGGAGGCAGCGGTCGATGACGCGGTGCGCGACCTCGGTGCAGAAGAGCTTGGCGGAGGCGGCCTCGGCCGGGGTCAGCTCGCCCGCGTCCAGGGCCTCGAGGGCGCGGTCGGCGACGGCCTCGGCGGCGTCGACCTCGGCCTGGCACGCGGCCAGCTCGAACTTGGTGTTCTGGAAGTGCGCGACCGGCTTGCCGAAGACCGTGCGGTCCGTGACGTACTGCTGCGCGAACCGGACGGCGGCCTTGGCCTGCGCGTACGCGCCGAAGGCGATGCCCCAGCGCTCGGAGGCCAGGTTGTGGCCGAGGTAGGAGAAGCCCTTGCCCTCCTCGCCGAGCAGGTCCTCGACCGGCACCTTGACGTCGACGAAGGCGAGCTCGGCGGTGTCGGAGGTGCGCAGGCCCAGCTTGTCCAGCTTGCGGCCGATGGAGTAGCCCTCGGACTTGGTGTCGACGGCGAAGAGGGAGATGCCGAAGCGGCGGTCCTCGGCCGACGGGGCGGAGGTGCGGGCGCAGACGATCACGCGGTCGGCGTGGACACCGCCGGTGATGAAGGTCTTGGCGCCGTTGAGGACGTAGTGGGTGCCGTCCTCGGAGAGCTTGGCGGTGGTCTTCATGCCCGCGACGTCGGAGCCGGTGCCCGGCTCGGTCATCGCGAGGGCCCACATCTCCTCGCCGGAGACGAACTTCGGGAGGTAACGCTTCTTCTGCTCGTCGGTGGCGAGCATCTTGATGTACGGCAGCGCGAGCAGGACGTGCACGCCGGAGCCGCCGAACTGCACGCCGGCGCGGGCGGTCTCCTCGTAGAGGACGGCCTCGAACTTGTGGGTGTCCAGGCCGGCGCCGCCGAACTCCTCCGGCACGTTGATGCCGAAGATGCCCAGCTCGCCGAGCTTGTCGTAGAAGTCGCGCGGCGCCTGACCGGCGGCGAACCACTCGTCGTAGACCGGGACGACCTCGGCCTCGATGAAGGCGCGGATGGTCTCCCGGAACGCCTCGTGGTCCTCGTTGAATACGGTACGGCGCACGAGCCGCCTCCTTCGGGTCCTGTCCTGGTCTCCGGCCGCTGCCCGGCGCTCAGACGCTTGTGGATGTTGTCTAAGCGCTTGCTCAGCCTGCTTTTCCTTGAAGTTACCCAGCAGTCACCCGCTCTGTCCAGAGCCCTCCGATGTGATCCAGCGCCGACTCTCGCCGTCGTACTCGTACGTGGGCCTGCCCGCGGCCCCGCTGGTACGGAACGGCCGCCCGCCCTCGTCCGTGATCCGCACGGTCCCCGACCGCCCCTCGGAACTCCACTCCAGCTCCAGGTACCACCGGCAGTCGCAGCCCGCCGTCCGCGCCGAGACGAGCAGTTCCTCGGGCTCCGTGACGGTGACCTTGTACGGGAAGGCGACGGCCGGGATCGACCGGCCCTCGCCGGAGGCGTCGTAGCCGTCGACCGGCCGGGCGAGCGGACGCGGCCGGTCGAGGTCGACGGCGAAATGGCGCGGCGTGAGCGCCCCGCCGCAGCCCGGGGACGACCGGTACGCACGCCACGGCAGCGGTTCGCCGCGCTCCACGACCCGCACGTGCAGCCCCCGCAGCACGACGGCGGCCCCCGACCGGCCCTGCACCGTGATCCGCACCGGCGTCTCACCGGCGGGCACGGCCCCCTGCGCCCGCGCCCACCCGGCGGCCCCGAAGCCGTCGGGTGGCGCGGGCATCCGCTGCGGGTCCCGGTCGAGGAGGAAGACGCCGCCGCAGTCGCCCTGCCAGACGTCGGAGGCGGCGGAGACCGTGAGCGGGGCAGGGGCGGCGGGGGCGGCGCTGCCGGACGCCGCGGGCGGTGTGGCGGGCGCACCGGCCCCGGGGCCCGACGACGGGAGCAGCAGCGCCCCGAGCCCCAGCCCGAGGGCGGCGACGGCAGCGGCGGCACCGACGACGAGGAGCGGGCGGCGTCGACGGGGGCGGGCGGGGCCGGCGCCGGTACGGGTGACGGGGACGGCGGGACCGGTGTCGGCGTCGACGCGACGCTCCTCGTCGAGGGCGGTGCCTGTGACGGGGAGGGGGCGGGGGCGAAGGCGGGCGGGGGAGCCGGCGAGGTGGCCGCCGGCCGGGCGCGAGCCCGCGCCGGAGGCGGCGGGCCGGATGTCTCCGTCCGGGTCCGCTCCCGTGTCCGGGGCCGCTCCCGTGTCCGGGTCCGCTCCCGTGTCCGGGTCCGCTCCCGTGTCCCCGGCGGGCTCGGCGTCCCGGCCGCCCGGATCCGGGGCCGGGGCCGCGGCGGGGTCCACGGCCGCGTCCGGGGCCGGGGCCGACGCGGCAGTGGGCGTCGAGGCGGCAGCCGGCGTCGGCGCGGCAGCCGGCGACGGCGCCGCCTGCGCCGCCGGGCGGCGGGCGTGGTCCGCGCGCTGCCAGGCGGCCTCCAGGACGCGGCGCTCCTCCTCGTCGGCGCCGCACAGGACGGCCAGGCGGTCGACGACCGTGAAGCTCTCCGGCACGGTCGCGCCGGAGCAGTACCGGTGGAGGGTGGACGCGCTGACGTTGAGGCGCCGGCCCAGCGCCTCGTAACTCCTCCCGTGCCGCGCCTTCAGTGCGCTCACGAGCCGCGCGAACTCCTCGACGGCGGCGTCCTTCGGCATTCCATCCCCCTCGACCCTGCGTCTCACCCTTCACGTTCTTGCACGTCAGCGGGGGTGGAATGGTTCCGGGACGGATGGTCGGCGCGTCACCGTTGCGAGCGGCGGGCGCCGGCCCGACGCTGGTGGAGCACCGACCGAACCAACCCACGGGGGATCCACCACATGAACACGTTCCGCACCGCACTGGCCACCGCCGCCGCTGCCGCCCTGGGTCTCGCGGCCCTCGCGACCGCCCCGGCGCAGGCCGCCGCTCAGCCCGCCTTCCTGGCCGCCTCCCAGATGCCGCCGTCGTCGACGCCGTGGACGGCGACCCAGATCTTCCCCGGCGTCCCCGAGAACGGCGGCGTCCTCTGCGCCTCGTACAAGATCCCGGCGCAGAACACCCGCTACCGCGAGTTCAGCACCGAGCTCGACACCAACGGCGTCCAGGTCACCACCGTCGCCCGCACCGAGGCCGACGCCGTGAAGCTGGTCGACACCCTCCGCAAGTCCCTGGCCGGCTGCGGCCCGCTGCTGGAGAAGCAGAACCCGGGCCTGAAGGCGGTCAGCGCCTACCACGGCAAGCTCGCCGTCGAGGAGGGCGCCTGGGTCTACAGCCTGGACACCGCCGACCCGCAGGTCGGCAACACCGACATCCACCTCTTCTCGGTCGGCCGCGACGGCCGCACCGTCACCCTCGTCCGCTGGGGCCAGATGGGCGACCTGAAGGACGCTCCGCTGACCGCCTTCCGCACGACGACGAAGACGGCCGTGAACAAGCTCTACTGACCCGCGCCGCGATCAGCGCGCCCCGAGCGCGAACCACAGCTCCATCCGCACGTCCGGGTCGTCCAGGTCCCGGTCGAGGAGCACCGCCGCGCGGGCGATCCGCTGGCGGACGGTGTTGCGGTGGATGTCCATCGCCAC
The DNA here is from genome assembly GCF_042954805.1 of Streptomyces sp. NPDC012637. Classification (NCBI taxonomy): domain Bacteria; kingdom Bacillati; phylum Actinomycetota; class Actinomycetes; order Kitasatosporales; family Streptomycetaceae; genus Streptomyces; species Streptomyces sp. NPDC012637. Next base: position 280,847 of record NZ_JBIBDS010000008.1, on the reverse strand, counting down.
CGCCGTCCGGTCCCAGCTTCCGTGCAGCGAGAGCCAGGTGCGCAGGGTCTCGGCCAGCGCGGGGGAGAGCGGGGCCAGGACGGTACGGGCGTACGCCGCCGCCTCGTCCGGGTCCACGAGGCCGGCGAACCCGGCGGCGCGGTGCCGCACCAGCGCCGTCCGGGTCGCCTCGGCCCTGCGCAGGGCCCGCGCGGCCTGCGCGTCGGCGGCGGCGAGCGCCCCGGCCTCGGCGGGCGCGCTCACGCCGAGCGTCCAGCCTGGCTGGGCGGTGACGGCGACGGAGGCGGGAAGCAGGAGACGCACGGGTCGGGGGCGGCCGTCGTCGGACGGTACGGCGAGGGGGCGGCCGTGCGGGGGCGGTGCGGCACCGGGCGGCAGGCCTTCGCCCGGGTCCAGCAGCGGCGTGCCCAGTGCCGCCGCCAGTGCCGCCGCCGCGAACGGCGTGCCGTCGCCGCCGGAGGCGTGGACCACCGTCCAGGGGCCCGGGCCGAGGGCGGGGGCGGCTTCCGCCGGGGAGGCGCCGAGCAGGAGACGGACCAGGGCCGTGTCGCGGGCCGTGACGTCGGCGGCGCGGTGCGGGGCCGTGAGGAGGGACAGGAGGACGACGGCGACGCCCGCGATGGTGTGGTCGCTCGGCGAGCGCCGCTCCACGGCCACTCCCAGGGACAGCCCTTCGCCGCCGCCCAGCGCGTACGCGGCGAGGCGCAGCCCGCCGCCCTCCCCGCTCGCGGAGGCCGGACCGCCGGGTCGCGGGCCGAGCACCGCCGCCAGGTCGGCTAGCGCCCGTCCCGCCTCCGGCGGGACCTCGCGGCCGGCCGCCGCCGACTCCGCACCGTCCGGGCCGAACAGCACCGCCCGTCCGCCGAGCCGGGACGCGAGCGCGCCGAGGACGGCGGGCACCGGTGCCGGGCGGGCGGCGGCGGTCGCCAGGGACTGCTGGGCCTCGCTCACCCGGCGCAGCTCGTGCAGCCGGGCCTCCGCCATCAGCCGCCACAGCGCCCGGGCCACCGCCGTGAACGGCGTCTCCGGCGGCACCTCGATCAGCGGCAGCCCGTGTGCGGCGCAGGCCTCCACCAGGGCGGGCGGCACCGTGTCGTACACCGGCGTGACGCCGAAGCCGAGCGCCGCCGCGCCCGCCTCCACCACCCGCTCGACGTACCGCGCCGGGTCGGTGAGCTGGACGCCCGCCGTCATCAGCAGCTCGCCGCCGAGGAGGTACGGATAGGGGTCGGCCATCTCCGAGGTGTGCACCCAGTGCAGCGAGACCTCCGGCGAACCGGCGCGCAGCCGCAGTCCGAGCTCCTCGCGGGCGAGCAGCGCGGCCAGCGGGACCGGGGGCGCGGGAGGGGTGGCGGAAGGCGTCGGCTCAGCTGAGGACATGGCTGTGGACCCTTCGTACATCTCCCGGGTGAACGGTGGAGGAAACGTACACTTCAGTGTCGCCTTTCGGCCACTTAGTGTCGTGGGCGTCGTGACCCGACGCCGGCCCACCGAGAGACACCCCAGGAGGACCCGACCATGAGCAGCAGCGACCAGAACGCGTTCCGCGGCCCGATCGACTCGTCCCGCATCCCGCGGTACGCCGGTCCCGCGACGTTCGCCCGGCTGCCGCGACTCGACGAGGTCGGCACCGCCGACGTCGCCGTGGTCGGCGTCCCCTTCGACAGCGGCGTCTCCTACCGGCCGGGCGCCCGCTTCGGCGGCAACGCCATCCGCGAGGCCTCCCGCCTGCTCCGCCCGTACAACCCGGCGCAGGACGCCTCGCCGTTCGCGCTCGCCCAGGTCGCGGACGCCGGTGACATCGCGGCGAACCCGTTCAACATCAACGAGGCCGTCGAGACGATCGAGGCCGCGGCGGACGAGCTCCTGGGCACCGGCGCCCGCATGATGACCCTGGGCGGCGACCACACGATCGCGCTGCCGCTGCTCCGCTCGGTCGCGAAGAAGCACGGCCCGGTGGCCCTGCTGCACTTCGACGCCCACCTGGACACCTGGGACACCTACTTCGGCGCCGAGTACACGCACGGCACGCCGTTCCGCCGCGCCGTCGAGGAGGGCATCCTCGACACCGAGGCCCTCTCCCACGTCGGTACGCGCGGTCCGCTGTACGGCAAGCAGGACCTCACCGACGACGAGAAGATGGGCTTCGGCATCGTCACCTCGGCGGACATCTACCGCCGCGGCGCCGACGAGGTCGCCGACCAGCTGCGCCAGCGCATCGGCGACCGCCCGCTGTACATCTCCATCGACATCGACTGCCTCGACCCGGCCCACGCCCCCGGCACCGGCACCCCCGAGGCGGGCGGCATGACCTCCCGCGAGCTCCTGGAGATCCTGCGCGGCCTGTCCTCCTGCAACCTGGTCTCCGCGGACGTCGTCGAGGTCGCCCCGGCCTACGACCACGCCGAGATCACGGCCGTCGCCGCCTCCCACACGGCCTACGAGCTGACGACGATCATGTCCCGCCAGATCGCGGCGAGCCGCACCGCCGGGTAAGCGCACGGGTCCGGGGCCGCGGAGGCCCCGGACCCGCCACCCCACCGATCCGCTGGGCGCAGCCCGGAGCGACACTCGGGTTGCACGCTTGCACGGTCGCACGCACCCCACACGCCCCGAGGGACCCCATGACCCACGACCACGACCTGGTCCTGCGCCCCACCGCCGCGCAGACCGCCGCCGCCCTCAACCCGCCGGCCGGGCGCAACGGCGGCGACCTCGTCGTCGAGACCCTCTCCGGCCTCGGGGCGACCACCGTCTTCGGGCTCCCGGGCCAGCACGCCCTCGGCATGTTCGACGCGCTGCGCCGCTCCTCCCTCCGGTACGTCGGCCTCCGCGTCGAGAACAACGCGGGCTTCGCCGCCGACGCGTACGGCCGGATCACCGGCGAGGCGGCCCCGCTGCTCCTCTCCAGCGGCCCCGGGGCCCTGATGTCGCTCGCGGCGCTCCAGGAGGCGGCGGCCGCTTCCGCGCCGGTCCTCGCGATCGGCGCCCAGGTCCCGACGGCCGGACTCGGCGGCGGGCGGCACGGCTACCTCCACGAGCTGCGCGACCAGCAGGCCTCCTTCCGTGACGTCGTGAAGTCCGTGCACACCGTCCGCACCCAGTCGCAGATCCCCTCCGCCATCGCCGCCGCCTGGAAGTCGGCGCTCACCGCCCCGCACGGCCCGGTGTGGGTCGAGATCCCGCAGGACGTGCTGCTCGCCGCGACGACGCTGCCGGTCGTCACCGCCGTGGACGCGACTCCCGACGAGATCGCGCCGCGACCGGAGCTGACCGCGGTGGCCGCGCACCTCCTGGCGAACGCCGAGCGTCCCGCGATCATCGCGGGCGGCGGCGTCGTGCGCTCCGACGCCTCCGGCAAGCTCCGCGCGCTCGCGGAGCGGATCAACGCGCCCGTCGTCACCACGTTCGGCGGCAAGGGCGCCTTCCCGTGGCGGCATCCGCTGTCGCTCCAGTCCTGGCTGGAGGACCGGCACACCACCGACTTCCTGGAGGACGCCGACGTCCTCCTCGTGGTGGGCTCGGGCCTCGGCGAGCTGTCCTCGAACTACCACACGTTCGCCCCGCGCGGCCGGGTCGTCCAGATCGAGGCCGACGCCGGGAAGCTGGAGTCGAACCACCCGGCCCTCGGCATCCACGCGGACGCCCGCCTGGCCCTCCAGGCCCTCCTGGAGACGGTGGAGGTACGGGAGGATCCGAGCGCCCCGCAGCGGGTCGCGGCGGTGCTCGCCAAGATCGCGGACCGGCTCGCCGCCCAGGACCTGGACCTGGAGCAGCAGGTCGTGGCGGCCGTCCGGGAGGCCCTGCCGGCCGCGGCGCCCAGCTTCTGGGACATGACGATCCTGGCGTACTGGGCCTGGTCCGCCTTCGACGCCCGCCGCCCGAACACCATGCACTCCGCACAGGGAGCCGGCGGCCTCGGCTACGCCTTCCCGGCCGCCCTCGGCGCGGCGACGGCCGACCCGACGCACCCGGTGCTCGCGGTCTCCGGTGACGGCGGCGCGATGTACTCGATCGCGGAGCTGGCGACGGCGCGGCAGTACGGCCTCGACGTCACGTGGCTGATCGTCGACGACGGTGGCTACGGCATCCTGCGCGAGTACATGACGGACGCGTTCGGCGAGGCCACGGCGACGGAACTCGCCGGCCCCGACTTCGTCGCGCTCGCGCGCTCCTTCGGCGTCCCGGCGACCCTGACGACCCCGGACACCCTCGCGCAGGACCTCACCGAGGCCCTGCGGACCCCGGGTCCGTCGGTGGTCGTCCTCCCGGCCCTCCTCCGCATGTTCGAGCCGACGCACCTGTAGGCCGGTCCGGGGTCCTACGACCACGGACCGGCCGACGTCGGCCCATGGGCCCGGAATTGTTGCGGCGGGATGAAATCGCACGTCGGCCGTGTTGGGCCTTCCGGTAGGGCAGGACGAACGGGAGGCGCCACGTGGCGGCGGTGGGGCAGGAACAGCAGACGGGGGAGCGCGGGCCGGGCTGGGCGCGCAGACTGTGGGCGTACGCGTGGCGGTACAAGGCCGACGTGGTGCTCGCGCTCGGATCCTCCCTCGCCGGCATGGCCGTGCTCGCGCTCGTCCCGCTGATCACCAAGGTGATCATCGACGACGTCATCGGCGCGAAGACCGGGTCCCTGGGCACGTGGACCGGGCTGCTGCTCGCCTCCGCCGTCGTCGTCTACGTCCTCACCTACATCCGCCGCTACTACGGCGGACGCCTCGCCCTCGACGTCCAGCACGACCTGCGCACCGCGATGTTCGGGACCATCACCCGGCTCGACGGGCGGCGGCAGGACGAGCTGTCCACCGGGCAGGTCGTCGGACGCGCCACCAGCGACCTCCAGCTGATCCAGGGCCTCCTCTTCATGCTCCCGATGACCATCGGGAACGTGCTGCTGTTCCTCATCTCGCTCGGCGTGATGGCCGCGCTCTCCCTCCCGCTCACCCTCGTCGCCCTCGCCGTCGCCCCGGCCCTGTGGTGGATCGCCCGCCGCAGCCGCACCCGTCTCCACCCCGCGACCTGGTACGCGCAGCAGCAGGCCGCCGCCGTCGCCGGTGTCGTCGACGGGGCCGTGACCGGCGTGCGGGTCGTGAAGGGCTTCGGTCAGGAGGACCAGGAGACCGGCAAGATCCGCGAGGCCGGGCGGAGGCTGTTCGCGGGCCGGCTGCGCACCATCCGGCTCAACGCGAAGTACACGCCCGCCCTGCAGGCCGTGCCCGCGCTCGGCCAGGTCGCCGTGCTCGCACTCGGCGGCTGGCTCGCCTACCGCCAGCAGATCACCCTCGGCACCTTCGTCGCCTTCTCCTCCTACCTCGCCTCCCTCGTCGGCCCGGTCCGCATGCTCGCCATGGTCCTCACCGTCGGCCAGCAGGCCCGGGCCGGCGTCGAGCGGGTCCTGGAGCTGATCGACACCGAGCCGAGCCTGCAGGACGGCACCAAGGAGCTCCCGGCGGACGCGCCCGCGACCGTCGAGTTCGACGACGTGTCCTTCGCGTACGAGAGCGCCGACGGAAAGAGCAGCCCCGTCCTGGAGGGCTTCTCGCTGGAGATCCGGCCCGGCGAGACCGTCGCCGTCGTCGGCGCCTCCGGCTCCGGCAAGTCCACCGTCTCGCTCCTCCTGCCCCGCTTCTACGACGTGACCCGCGGCGCCGTCCTCGTCGGCGGCCACGACGTCCGCGAGCTCACCCTCGACTCGCTGCGCGCCGCCGTCGGCCTGGTCCCCGAGGACAGCTTCCTGTTCTCCGACACCGTCCGCGCCAACATCGCCTACGGCGTCCCCGACGCCACCCAGGAGCAGATCGAGACGGCCGCGCGCGCCGCGCAGGCCGACCGCTTCATCTCCGAGCTCCCGGACGGCTACGACACCAAGGTCGGCGAGCACGGCCTGACCCTCTCCGGCGGCCAGCGCCAGCGCATCGCGCTGGCCCGCGCGATCCTCACCGACCCGCGGCTCCTCGTCCTCGACGACGCCACCTCCGCCGTCGACGCCAAGGTGGAGCACGAGATCCACGAGGCCCTGAAGTCGGTGATGGCGGGCCGCACCACCCTGCTCATCGCGCACCGCCGCTCCACCCTCGGCCTAGCCGACCGGATCGCCGTCCTCGACGGCGGCCGCCTCGCCGCCATAGGCACCCACGAGGAGCTGGAGCGCGACTCCGCCCTCTACCGGCGGCTCCTCACCGACCCCGACGAGCTGGGCGCCGTCTCGCCCGGGCACGCGCTGCCGGCCGAGCTGCCCGAGGACCGCACGCTGCGGGCCGAGCTGGACGCCGAGTTCGACGCCGAACGCGGCATCACGCCCGCCCTGTGGGTGCGCGAGGAGACCGACGACCGGGAGGCCGCGGCCCCCGGGGCCACGCCGGAGCTGCTCGCCGCCGTCGAGGCCCTGCCGCCCGCGAGCGACGTCCCGGATGTCGACGAGACGCGGGCCGTGTCGCCCGAGGACTCCTACGGGCTGCGCCGCCTCCTCCGGGGCTTCGGGCTTCCGCTGCTGATCAGCCTCGGCCTGGTCGCCGTCGACGCGGGCGCCGCGCTGCTGCTGCCGGTCCTCATCCGGCACGGCATCGACGAGGGCGTCAACCGGCTGGCGATCGGCGCCGTGTGGGCCGCGTCCGCGCTCGCCCTGCTGACCGTGCTCGTGCAGTGGGTCGCGCAGACCGCCGAGACCCGGATGACGGGCCGGACCGGCGAGCGGATCCTCTACGCGCTGCGCCTGAAGATCTTCGCCCAGCTCCAGCGGCTCGGCCTGGACTACTACGAGCGCGAGCTCACCGGCCGGATCATGACCCGGATGACCACCGACGTCGACGCCCTGTCGACCTTCCTCCAGACCGGTCTGGTCACGGCCTTCGTCTCCGTCGTCACCTTCTTCGGCATCATGGTCGCGCTGCTCGTGCTCGACCTCCAGCTCGCCCTCGTGGTCTTCGCGACCCTGCCGGTCCTCGCCGTCGCCACGTACTTCTTCCGCCGCGCCAGCGTGAAGGCGTACGAGCTGGCCCGCGAGCGGATCAGCGTGGTCAACGCGGAGCTCCAGGAGTCCGTCGCCGGCCTGCGGATCGTGCAGGCCTTCCGGCGCGAGCGGGCGGGCGCCGAGCGGTTCACGGCCCGCAGCGAGGCGTACCGCGGGGCCCGCGTCCACGGCCAGTGGCTGATCTCCATCTACTTCCCGTTCGTCACGCTGCTGTCCTCGGTGGCCGCGGCCGCCGTCCTGATCGTCGGCGCGAACCGGATCGAGGCGGGCACGCTCACCACCGGTGCGCTGGTCGCCTACCTCCTCTACATCGACCTGTTCTTCGCGCCCGTGCAGCAGCTGTCGCAGGTCTTCGACGGCTACCAGCAGGCCGCCGTGTCCCTGAAGCGGATGCAGGAGCTGCTCCAGGAGCCGACCTCCACCGCCGCGGCCGACGCTCCGCGGGACGTGCCGTCGCTGCGCGGCGAGATCGCCTTCGAGGACGTCTCCTTCGGCTACGGGTCCGCCGAGGAGGGCGAGGCCGCCCTCACCGGAATCGACCTGCGGATCCCGGCCGGCCAGACCGTCGCCTTCGTCGGCGAGACCGGCGCGGGCAAGTCGACGCTGGTCAAACTGGTCGCCCGGTTCTACGACCCGACGGCGGGCCGGGTCACCGCCGACGGCACCGACCTGCGCGAGCTCGACCTCACCGCGTACCGCCACCGGCTGGGCGTCGTGCCGCAGGAGGCGTACCTCTTCGAGGGGACCGTCCGCGACGCCATCGCGTACGGCCGCCCGGACGCCACCGACGCCGAGGTGGAGGCCGCGGCCCGCGCGGTCGGCGCCCACGACATGATCGCCACCCTCGACGGCGGCTACCTCCACGAGGTCGCCGAGCGCGGCCGGAACCTGTCCGCGGGTCAGCGCCAGCTGATCGCCCTGGCCCGCGCCGAGCTGGTCGACCCGGACGTGCTGCTCCTCGACGAGGCCACCGCCGCCCTCGACCTGGCCACCGAGGCCCAGGTCAACGCGGCCACCGACCGTCTCGCCGGCCGCCGCACGACCCTGGTCGTCGCCCACCGCCTCACCACGGCCGCCCGCGCGGACCGGGTGGTCGTCATGGACCACGGCCGGGTCGCCGAGGACGGCACCCACGACGAACTGCTCGCCCGCGACGGGCAGTACGCGGCACTGTGGCGCACCTTCATCGGCGAGGGCGTCGAGGAGGAGCGCGCGGCGGAGGCGGTCTGAGCCCGGGCCCGGCCGGCCCGGGCCGTCTCTTCCGGATCTGGGCCCCTGCCCCTGCCCGTCTGAGTACGACGACGCATTCCGGCCGGCCGTCGGGCCGGTTTGAATCGGCTCATGAACGACTTCCGTCCCCTGCCCGCGCCGCCCGCCCCGAAGACCGAGGCCCGGCGGCTGCGCCGCCGCGCCCTGTGGGCCGGACTGCTGCTGCCCCCGGCGACCGTGGTCGTCGTGGTCCTCGCGCTGTCCACGGAGACCGGGACGGAGTGCGTGATGCGGGGCACCTGCACGGACATCCCGGGCGGGCTCTACCTCGGCACCCTCGCCGTGGCGGCGGCAGCGTGGATCTGGGCCCTCGCGACCCCGGACACCCGCCCGCCGGCGCCGCCCGCCCCGCCCGCCGTCAGCCGCCGGGCCGCCCTGTGGACCCTGCTCGGCGCCGAGGCCTTCTTCCTCACCCTCGTCCTCGGCCACTTCCTCCCGGGACGCGACGCCTAGGGCACAACGCGGCCCTGGAGCCGCCCGGGAGGCAACCGAATCGGTCCCGGCCGCGTCGTATGCATGTACGGCAGGAGCAGGGGAGGGGTGCGTGTGTTCGGTGGGGTTGCGGTGAGAGCGGTTCGTCGGCTCTCCGCGTACGTGCTCACCCTGGTCGTCGCCGCCGGTCTCCTCGTCCTGGCCGGGCCCGCGGCCGGCAGCGCGGACGCCGCGTCCGTCTGCCACGGGCGGCCCACCCGCACGATCGGCTTCGCCACCGGGGAACTGCGGCTCTACCGGACCCGGCAGTACGTCTGCGCGCTCGCCGTGACCCGACGGCCCGGGCCGCGGCAGACGATGTCGGTCTCGCTGCAGCCGCGCGGCGGCCGGGCCACCGTCAACGCCGGCCGCTTCACCCGCCAGGCCGGACCGGTCACCGTCCACGCCCTGAACCGCTGCGTCCGGGTGTCCGCCTCCGTCTCCGGCCGGGGCACGTCCACCGGCTGGATCCTGTGCTGAGGCACAGGTAAGGCTCAACCGGGTCTGGCGGCCCGCACGTTGCCCCCGCTAGGTTCGCGACACCGTTGTGAACCAAGGGGAGGGTGAATGCGCAAGTCGCTCAGATGGCTGCTGTCGCTGTCGGTGCTCATAGGCACCGTCGGCTCCACCGGCGTGGCTACCGCCGCGGAACCGGATTCGGGCAGCACGTCCGTCGCCGACTCGCAGAGTGCGGACATCAAGGACCGCATCCTGGCGATACCGGGGATGAGCCTGATCGAGGAGAAGCCGTACGCCGGCTACCGCTACTTCGTCCTCAACTACGAGCAGCCGGTCGACCACCGCCGCCCGTGGGCCGGCACGTTCAAGCAGCGGATCTCCGTCCTCCACAAGGACACCGACCGCCCCACCGTCTTCCGCACCAGCGGCTACTCGCTGAGCACCACGCCCAGCCGCAGCGAGCCGACCAGGATCGTCGACGGCAACCAGGTCTCCATGGAGTACCGCTTCTTCACGCCGTCCCGGCCGCAGCCCGCCGACTGGTCGAAGCTCGACATCTGGCAGGCCGCCAGCGACCAGCACCGCATCTTCACCGCGCTGAAGAGGATCTACGGCAAGAACTGGCTGTCCACCGGCGCCTCCAAGGGCGGCATGACCGCCACCTACTACGAGCGCTTCTACCCGCGCGACATGGACGGCGTCGTGGCGTACGTGGCGCCCAACGACGTGGTGGAGAAGGAGGACTCGGCCTACGACCGGTTCTTCGCCACCGTCGGCACCGAGGACTGCCGCAACCGGCTGAACGCCATGCAGCGCGAGGCGCTGGTGCGCCGCGAGCCGCTGGAGAAGAAGCTGGCCGCCTGGGCCGAGTCCGAGGGCGCCACCTTCAACACCCTCGGCTCGCTCGACAAGGCCTACGAGGCCGTCGTCCTCGACTTCGTGTGGGGCTTCTGGCAGTACTACGGCCAGGACGTCTGCGACCAGATCCCGGACGCGGCCACCGCGAGCGACGACACCGTCTACGAGACCATCGACGCCTACTCCGGCTGGTCCGCCTACACCGACCAGGGCCTGGAGGGGTACACGCCGTACTACTACCAGGCGGCCACCGAGCTCGGCTCGCCGACCATCACGCAGCCGCACCTCGCGGGCCTCAGCCGCTACGGCTACCAGCCCGCCCGCAACTTCGTGCCGAGCGACATCCCGATGCGCTTCAAGCCGTGGGTGATGCGGGACGTCGACACCTGGGTCCGCCACAACGCGAACCGCATGCTGTTCGTCTACGGCGGCAACGACCCGTGGGGCTCGGAGAAGTTCCGCCTCGGCAAGGGCGCCCGTGACAGCTACGTCTACGTCGCGCCGGGCGCCAACCACGGGGCCAACGTGGCCGGTCTGGTCGAGGCCGAGAAGGCCAACGCCACCGCCAGGATCCTCGCCTGGGCCGGCGTCGAGGCGCCCGCCGTGCAGGCGGCACAGCCGCTGGCCCGCTTCGACGCGCGCATCGACAGGCCTGTCGACGAGGACGCCACCCGGGAGCACGGCCTGCGGCCGTGAGTGCCGTGAGCCTCGTGCGCGGATGACGCGCCGGCCCCCGTCCGTGCGGTCACGGACGGGGGCCGGCCCGTTTCCCGGCGGGTCTCAGCGGTAGGTCAGCCCGTGGCCCACCGGATAGAGCACCTTCGCCGGGTCGTCCGCGCTCTGTATGGGGACGGGCAGTCTGCCGCTCGGCTCGGCCCGGCCCGCGAGCACCCGTACGGCGGCGCGCAGTTCGACGTCCGTCCACGAGTAACTGGCGAGCGTGGCCCGCTGGCCGCTGATCCTCGCGACGTCGTACGGGTTGCGGATGGCGATCGTCACGACGGGCACGCCGGTCGCGACGAGCCGGGCGACGAGGGTGCGCTGCGGGCTCGTCGCCGACACGTTGTACGTGCCGACGACGACCAGGTCCTGTCCGGCCGCGGCGGCCACCGCCTCCTCGATCTTCGCGGCGGTCGGCGTGATGCCGGTCGACAACGCCCGTGCCGTGAAGCCGAGTTCGGTGAGCGCGCCGGCCAGGGTGGTGGTCGGCGGGCCGGTGGTGCCGGACGGCGAGGCCGGGTCGGCGCCGACGACGAGCACCTTGGGGTGGCTGCGCCTGCTGACCGGCAGGAAGCCGCCCTCGTTGACGAGCAGCGTCGTCGTCCGCTCGGCGATCCGGTCGGCGTGGGCCAGGTGGGCCGCGGTGCCGACGGTGCGGTCCACGTCGGCGCCGCTGACGTACGGGTCCTTGAACAGGCCCAGCTTCGCCTTGAGCCGCAGGATCCGCAGGATCGATTCGTCGAGCCGGGCCTCGGTCAGTTCGCCGTCCCTGACGGCCTTCAGGACCGCGTTCCAGGCCACGGCCAGGTTCGGCGGGTTGAGCAGCTGGTCCACGCCCGCCTTGAGCGCGAGGACCGGGACGCGCTCGTCACCGTACTTGGTCCGCACGCCCTCCATGCCGAGCGAGTCGGTGACGACGACGCCGTCGTAGCCGAGCTCTTCGCGCAGGATGCCGGTGAGGATCGGCCGGGACAGGGTCGCCGGGTCCTCGCTCGGGTCGAGCGCGGGCACGACGATGTGCGCGGTCATGATCGAGTCGATGCCGGCGGCGATCGCCGAGCGGAACGGCGGCGCGTCGAGCTCGGCCCACTGCTCGCGGGTGTGGGTGATGGTCGGCAGGCCGTAGTGGCTGTCCACGGCCGTGTCCCCGTGCCCCGGGAAGTGCTTGGAGGTGGCCGCGACCCCGGCCCGTTGATAGCCCTTGACCTGGGCGGCGACCAGTCCGGCCACGGCCTGCGGGTCGGAGCCGAAGGAACGGACGCCGATGACCGGGTTGGCCGGGTTGACGTTGACGTCGGCGACCGGTGCGTAGTTCTGCCGGATGCCGACGGCGGCCAGCTCCGCGCCCGCGATCTGCGCCGCCTTGCGGGCGTCCGCGTGCGCTCCGCCTGCGCCGAGTGCCATCGCGCCGGGCAGCAGCGTGGCGGGCTCGCCGACCCGGCAGACGATGCCGTGCTCCTGGTCGGTGGAGATCAGCAGCGGGACCGGGGTGGGCTGGGCGAGCCCGGCCCGCTGGATGCCGTTGGACAGGTCCGCGATCTGGTGCGGGTCGCGGGTGTTGTGAGCCCAGGCGAAGTAGATGATGCCGCCGACGTGGTAACGCCCGATCAGCTCGGCGGCGGTGCGGACGCCGATCTCCTTGAGGTTGGCGTCGACGTCGGCCTGGTCGGGGGCGGTGGCGGAGTGGCCGTAGACCCGCATGACGAACAGCTGGCCGACCTTCTCCTCCAGGGACATGCGGGAGAGGAGGGCGCGCAGCTTCTCGTCCTGGCTGTCGTCGGCCGCGTACACGGGGGTGCTCGTCCCGGTGACGGCGGCCGCGGCGGCCGCAGCCGTCACCGTGAGGACGGTGCGTCTGGAGGGGGACAGGGCGCGGTGGTGCACTGGTGCTCCTTCCGTGAAGGAAACTTCCAAGGTGCCACGGATAGCCGGAAAGTAACTGCCAGGTCAAGGATCCGCGCAAGAAAACGCGTTCCCGTCACCTGGCCGCTGCGGCCTCCGGCCACAGCTCCTGGAGCGTACGCACCGTCTCCGTGATCGCCGGCCGCCGTGCCGCACCGGCCCGCCACAGCGCCCACAGCCGCCGCACCGGGACCGGGTCGAGCCGCAGCGCCGCCACCTCCGGCGGCAGCGGCCCACGCCCGAGCCGAGGGACGAGCGCGATGCCGAGACCGGCCGCGACCAGGGCCACCTGCGTGTGGTTCTCCTCGGCCTGGTGGGCGACCACCGGCTCGTAACCGGTCGCCCGCAGCGTCCGGATCAGCCAGTCGTGGCACACCGTCCCCGGCGGCTGCGTGATCCACCGCTCCTGGCTCAGCTCCTCGCGCCGCACCACGTCCCGGGCCGCCAGCGGATGGTCCCGCGGCACCAGGACGTCGCAGCCGTCGTCGCCGACCACCGCCTGCTCCACGCCCGGCGGCACGGGCAGCGCGGCGATGTCCCAGTCGTGCGCCACGGCCAGGTCGAGCACGCCACGGCCCACCAGGTCCACCGACAGGTGCGGGTCCACCTCCGTCAGGCGGGCGTCGAGCGCGGGATGACGGCGGGCCAGGTCGGCGAGCACCCGGGGCATCAGTCCGCGCGCCGCGCTCGGGAAGCAGCCGATCCGCAGCCGGCCGGCCGGCAGTCCGCGCCGCTCCTCCAGGCGCACCTCGGCCTCCTCGACCATCGCGAGCAGCCGCTCGGCGGTGTCGGCGAGCTGGCGGGCGTCGTCGGTGAGGCGGACGCCCCGGCCGCTGCGTTCGAGCAGGGTCGTACGGGTCTCCCGCTCCAGCTTGGCGATCTGCTGGGAGACGGCGGACGGGGTGTAGCCGAGGGCGGCGGCCGCCGCGCCGACCGTGCCGTGCACGGCGACGGCGTGCAGCGCCCGCAGACGTCCGAGATCCAGCACCGAAGCCTCCCCGCGATGGGTTGGATGTAGCAGTGCTTCATCCAACCATGAAGGAATCCGTGCTGGTGCTACACAGTTCGGCCGGGCGATCCTCAAGGACATGCGCCCCGCCCACCTCGCCCTCGCCGCCCTGGTCACCGCCCTCTGGGGCGTCAACTTCGTCGTCATCGAGATCGGCCTCGACCACTTCCCGCCGCTGCTCTTCTCCGCCCTCCGCTTCCTGGTCGCCGCGCTGCCCGCCGTCTTCTTCGTCGGACGGCCCAAGGTCGCCTGGAAGTGGATCCTGGGCGTCGGACTCGCCCTCGGCGTGGCCAAGTTCGGGCTCCTCTTCACCGGCATGAGCCTGGGCGCGCCGGCCGGTCTGTCCTCGCTGGTCCTCCAGGTCCAGGCCGTGTTCACGGCGCTGTTCGCCTTCCTCGCGCTCGGCGAGCGGCCCGGGCGCGTCAAGCTGCTCGGCATGGCCGTGGCCCTCGCCGGCATCGGGGTCGCCGCCGTCGACGAGGGCGCGTCGAGCTCCCTGACCGGCTTCGTCCTGGTGATCGCGGCCGCCGTCGCCTGGGGCGTGTCCAACGTCCTCACCCGCAAGGCCGCCCCGCCCGACCCGCTCAACTTCATGGTGTGGGTCAGCACCGTGCCCGTCCTGCCGCTGCTCGGCCTCTCGCTGCTGGTGGAGGGCCCCGCACGCGACCTGGCCGCGCTGCGCGCCCTCGATCCGGCGGGCGTCGGCGTCATCGTCTTCGTCGCCTGGGTCGCCACCGTCTTCGGCTTCGGCGCCTGGGGCTGGCTGCTGCGCCGTCACCCGGCCTCCTCGGTGGCCCCGTTCTCGCTCCTCGTCCCGGTCTTCGGCATGACCTCGGCCGCGCTCTTCCTGGGCGAGTCGGTGAGCCCGCTGCGCTGGTGCGCGGCCGCGCTGCTGGTCGGCGGAGTGGCGCTGACCTCGCTGAATATCCGGAGGCGGAACGACGGGGAAACCAGTAGCGTGCGCCCCGACCCCGTCCGTGTCGCCGTGGAAGAGCGTGCATGACCTTCGAGAACGTCACCGTCGACAGCCCCGTACCCGCCCCCGGCACCGTCCTCCTGGTCGGCATCCCCGGCAGCGGCAAGAGCACCGTCGCGGCGGCACTCGCGGCCCGGTTCGAGCGGTCCGCGCGCATCGAGGTCGACAAGCTCCAGGAGCTGATCGTCCAGGGCTGCCACTGGCCGACGCCCGACGGCGACCCGGAGGCCGACCGGCAGATCCTGCTGCGCGCCCGCAACGCCTGTCTGCTGGCCGACAGCTTCCGCGCGGCCGGCTTCCTGCCGGTCGTCGACGACGTGGTGGTCCGCCGCTCCCACCTCGACTACTACCGCTCCCGGCTGACGACCGGCCCGCTCCACGTGATCGTCCTCGCCCCGGGCCCCGAGAAGGCCTGGGAGCGCAACAACGCCCGGGACAAGCGCCTGACGACCAACTGGGCCCCGCTGGACGAGGCCATGCGCGCCGAACTCTCCGACGAGGGCGTCTGGATCGACAACGCGGAGCAGACGGTCGAGGAGACCGTGGCCGCGGTGCTGAGCGCGACGGGGCTCGCGGCCACGGGTCTCTGATTCCGTGCGGTGGTGCGTGCGGGCTCAGCTCACCCGGGTCCGCACCGTCGCCGTGTTGTTGATCTGGTTCGGGTCGGGCGTGCCGCTGGTCACCTTCGCGGTGTTGACCACCGTGGTCCCGGCGTTGGCCCGGACCGTGATGACGATCTGCGCGGCCTTCGACGTGTTCGCGGCGAGGTCGCCCAGTGCGCAGGTCACGGTGTCGGTGGACCCGGTCGGCGGGACGACGCAGCTGCCGTGGGTGGAGACGGCGCTGACGAACTCGCCGTCAGCGGGCAGGGTGTCGTCGAGGCGGACGTCCTCGGCGGCCGTCGGGCCGTTGTTCTTGACCGTGAGCGTGTAGGTCAGGTTCTGGTCGTGCGGGACGGGGTTGGGCACGCCCTTGATGGCGATGGCCAGGTCGGCGCTCGGCCGCTGGACGGCCAGCGTGTGGTTGTCACCCGTGCCGAGGGCGCCCACGCCGTCCAGGAAGCGGGTGCAGGGAGCGGTCTGGCCGATCTCGCAGACCCTGACGGGGACGGTGCTGTTGGTGGTGGTGCCGTTGCCCAGCTGGCCGGCGCTGTTGCCTCCCCAGGTGCGGACGGTGCCGTCCGTGTGCAGCGACGCGCTGTGGACGAAGCCGCCGGAGAGGTCCTTGACCCCGGTCAGGAAGCTGGCGCAGGGGGCGGTCGTTCCGGGTGCACAGACCCGCACGGGGACGTTGCTGTTGGTGGTGGTGCCGTTGCCGAGCTGGCCGGAGCCGTTGTTGCCCCAGGTGCGGGCGATGCCGTCGGCCGGCACCGCCAGGCTGTGGCCGACACCGGCGGCGATCGACTTCACCCCGGTGAGCCCGCTCACCTGGACCGGCACGTTGCTGTTGGTGTTGGTGCCGTTGCCGAGCTGGCCGGAGAGGTTGGCGCCCCAGCTCTGCACGACGCCGTCGTTGCGCAGCGCCAGGCTGTGTGCTCCGCCTCCGGCGACGGCGGTCACGTTGCCGGCGATGGTCACCGGGACGGGCGTGTTGCTGGGGGCGTTCGTGCCGTTGCCCAGCTGGCCGGAGGTGTTGTCCCCCCAGCTCTTGACGGTGCCGGAGGTCTGTGCGGCCAGGCTGTGGAAATCGCCGGCGGAGACGGCGGCCACACCGGTCAGACCGCTGACGACGACGGGCACGTTGCTGGGGTTGTTCGTGCCGTCGCCGAGCTGGCCCGAACCGTTGTTGCCCCAAGCCACGACGCTGCCATCCGCCCGGAGGGCCAGGACGTGGGCGAAGCCCGTGGAGACCGCGGTGACGCCCGTGAGGAAGTCGGCGCAGGGCGCGGTCGCTCCGACGGCACACACCTGCACGGGGGTGTTGCTGTCGGCGTTGGTGCCGTTGCCGAGCTGGCCCGAAGCGTTGGAGCCCCAGGCCCAGACGGTGCCGTCGGCACGCAGCGCCACGCTGTGGGCGATGCTGCCGTCGACGGCGATCACGTCGTCGAAGGGCGAAGGGCACGGGGCGCCGCCGCAGACCCGGACCGGAGTGGTGCTGCGCACGGTCGTCGTGCCATCGCCGAGCTGACCACTGGCGTTGCTGCCCCACGCGAGGCCGGTCCCGGGTTGGGAGGCCCGCGCGTCCGCCGCCCGTACGCCGTCGGTCCGCCCGTCCTCGGCCAGCGCGGTCTGCCACGCCGCCGGAGCCAGGCCGCTCCACAGCAGTGCGGCCGCACCGATGGCGGCGGCGCGCCTTCTCGTGGACCGGCCGGGCAGCAGGAGTCTTCCGCTCATGATCACCTCTCGGTTCGGGGTGGGGCTTCTGAGCGGAAGCCTTTGCGCACGGCGCGGGGTGTGCGAGTTGCGCGGGTCATCCGGCTGATCACTCCGATGGCGCGGGCGCGGCCATTCGGCGGTAGGGACCGGGGTGGAGGCGGGGGTGGGGTGTTGAGCCCGCGTCAGGCGCGCGGCGCCGCCGTCGACCCCCGTACCACCAGCTCCGCCGCGATCGTCGCCACGCCGCCCGCCGGAGGCGCCTCCGTGCCCAGCGCGAGGCGGCCGGCGCGGGCGCCCGCCTCGTGCAGGGGCAGGCGTACGGTCGTCAGGGGGGGCACCGCGTCGATCGCGAAGGGCAGGTCGTCGAAGCCTGCCACCGAGACGTCGCCGGGGATGCTCAGGCCCCGGTCGCGCAGCGCCGCGCACACGCCGAGCGCGACCGTGTCGTTGGCGGCCACGACGGCCGTCAGGTCCGGGTCGCGGTCCAGGAGTTCGGCGGTCGCCTCGTAGCCGGACGCGCGGTCGTAGCGGCCGTGCGCGGTCGGCCCCTCGGCGACTCCCGCCGCCGCGAGCGCCGCGCGGTGGCCCTCCAGGCGGTGCCGGGTGGTGGTGCGGTTCTCGGGGCCCGCGACGTAACCGATCCGCCGGTGGCCGAGGGCGAGCAGGTGCTCGGTGAGCCGGCGCGCGCCGGTCCGGTTGTCGAAGGCGAGCGTCGCGGCGACCGCCGGCTCACCGGCCGGTCCGCCCGCCGTGGGCTCCCCGAGCGGCGGCCGGCCGCACAGCACCACCCGGGTGCCGGCCTCCGCGAGCCGGGACAGCTTGGCCGTCACCGCCGCGAGGTGTTCCGGGTCCTCCAGGGATCCGCCGGTGAGGATCACGGCGGCGGCCCGTTGCCGCTGGAGCAGGGTGAGATAGGTGAGTTCGCGCGCGGGCGAGCCGCCGGTGTTGCAGACGACGGCCAGCTTCTCGCCGCCCGCCTTCTCGCTCACGGCCTGAGGGGTCCCGGCCTGAGGGGTCCCGGCCTGGTCGCCACCGGACCCGCCGCTCCCGGAAGGCCCACCGGACCCGCTCCCGGAAGACCCACCCGACCATTCGGGCCCGCCGGCCCCACCGCTCTGGGCGCCGATCGCGCCCTGCGCCGCCCCGGCCATGATCCCGAAGAAGGGGTCGGCGATGTCGTTGACCAGGATCCCGACCAGGTCGGACGTGGCGGCCGCGAGCGAGCTCGCGGGGCCGTTGGGGACGTAGTCCAGCTCGTCGACCGCCCGCATGACCCGCTCGCGGGTGGCGGCGGCGACCGGATAGTTGCCGTTCAGCACGCGGGAGACGGTCGCGGGGGAGACCCGTGCGCGGGCGGCCACGTCCGCCAGGGTGACGGTCATCGCGTGCGTACCTCCAGAGCCCTTGTCGGCGGTGATGTCGGCAGGCTAGCGTCATGGATGATAGAAAGCGCTTTCCATCGGACTTCCGGTCAGCGCGAAGCACGGCCCGCCCAGGAGAGGACCACCTTCGTGACACGCAGAACCGTCCGCATCGCCATGAACGGCGTCACCGGACGCATGGGCTACCGCCAGCACCTCGTCCGCTCGGTCCTCGCCCTGCGCGAACAGGGCGGACTCGACCTCGGCGACGGCGACACCCTGTGGCCCGAGCCGGTCCTCGTCGGCCGCCGCGAGCCCGCGCTCCGCGCCCTGGCCGAGCGCCACGGCCTGACCGAGTGGTCCACCGACCTCGACGCCGTCCTCGCCGACGGGACGGTAGACGTCTACTTCGACGCCCAGGTCACCTCCGCCCGCGTCGCCGCGATCACGAAGGCGATCGCGGCGGGCAAGCACGTCTACACCGAGAAGCCCACCGCCGGAGACCTCGCCGGAGCCCTCGAACTCGCCCGCCTGGCCGAGGAGAAGGGCATCCGCCACGGCGTCGTCCAGGACAAGCTGTTCCTGCCCGGCCTGCGCAAGCTCAAGCGGCTGGTCGACGGCGGCTTCTTCGGCGAGATCCTGTCCGTGCGCGGCGAGTTCGGCTACTGGGTCTTCGAGGGCGACTGGCAGGACGCCCAGCGCCCCAGCTGGAACTACCGCGCCGAGGACGGCGGCGGCATCGTCGTCGACATGTTCCCGCACTGGGAGTACGTGCTCCACGAGCTCTTCGGCCGGGTCACCTCCGTCACCGCCCAGGTCGCCACGCACGTCCCGCGCCGCTGGGACGAGGCGGGCAAGCCGTACGAGGCGACGGCCGACGACGCCGCGTACGGCATCTTCGGGCTGGAGGGCGGGGCGATCGCGCAGATCAACTCCTCCTGGGCGGTCCGCGTCCACCGCGACGAACTGGTCGAGTTCCAGGTCGACGGCACCCACGGCTCCGCCGTCGCCGGGCTGCGCGGCTGCCGGATCCAGCACCGCGCCGCCACCCCGAAGCCGGTGTGGAACCCGGACCTCCCGCTGAACGCCGGCGAGTCCTTCCGCGACCAGTGGCAGGAGGTGCCGGACAACGCCGAGTTCGACAACGGCTTCAAGGCGCAGTGGGAGCTGTTCCTGCGCCACGTCGCGCTCGGCGAGCCGTACCACTGGGACCTGCTCGCGGGCGCGCGCGGCGTCCAGCTCGCCGAACTCGGTCTGCGGTCGGCGGCGGAGGGCCGCCGGATCGAGGTCCCGGAGGTCTCGCTGTGAGTCCGTCCGTGATCCTGCTGCCCCAGGCGGGCGGGGAGCTGCGGGCGTACGCGCCGCGCACCGAACCGCCCGCGCCGTCCACGACCGGCCCGCTGACCTCCCGTACGGTCTTCTCGGCCGCCCACGTCGTCGCCGACCCGTACGCCGACACCAGCCCCGACTCTCCCGCCGCCGTCGACTGGGACGCGACGCTCGCCTTCCGCCGGCACCTGTGGTCCCACGGCCTCGGCGTCGCCGAGGCGATGGACACCGCGCAGCGCGGCATGGGCCTGGACTGGGCCGGGGCGGCGGAGCTGATCCGCCGCTCCTCCGCCGAGGCGAAGGCGGTCGGCGGCCGGATCGCGTGCGGCGTCGGGACCGACCAGCTCGCGGTGGCCGGGCGGCCCGCGGGGTCCGGCCGGCGCACGGGGACCGACCCGCTCGGGACGGCTTCCCTCGCGGAGATCCGCGCGGCCTACGAGGAGCAGCTCGCCGTCGTCGAGGAAGCGGGCGCCCAGGCCGTCCTGATGGCCTCGCGCGCCCTGGCCGCCGCCGCGACGGGCCCCGAGGACTACCTGGAGGTGTACGGCCATCTCCTGCGGCAGGCGGCCGAGCCGGTGGTCCTGCACTGGCTGGGCCCGATGTTCGACCCGGCGCTCGAGGGCTACTGGGGGTCGAGCGACCTGGACGCGGCCACGGAGGTCTTCCTGGAGGTCGTCGCCGCACATCCGGACAAGGTCGACGGCATCAAGGTCTCGCTCCTGGACGCGCAGCGCGAGGTCGGTCTCCGGCGGAGGCTGCCGCAGGGCGTCCGCTGCTACACGGGCGACGACTTCCACTACCCGGAGCTGATCGCCGGGGACGCCCAGGGCTTCAGCCACGCGCTGCTGGGCGTCTTCGACCCGCTGGGGCCGCTGGCGGCGGAGGCGGTGCGGACGCTCGACACGGGCGACGTGGCCGGCTTCCGCGAGCTCCTGGACCCGACGGTCGCGCTCTCCCGCCACCTCTTCCAGGCGCCCACCCGCTTCTACAAGACGGGCGTCGTGTTCCTGGCCTGGCTCGCCGGCCACCAGGAGCACTTCACGATGGTCGGCGGCCTCCAGTCCGCCCGCTCGCTCCCGCACCTGGCGCGGGCGTACGAACTCGCCGACGGCCTCGGCCTGTTTCCCGACCCGGCGCGCGCCGAGGCCAGGATGCGCGCCCTGCTGGACGTCCACGGAGTCCCCCGGTGAACATCGACCGCTTCGGCATCAACCAGATGACCGTCAAGCAGCTGCCGCTGCCCGAACTGGTCGCCCACTGCGTACGGCTGGGCGTCCCGGGCATCGGCCTGTGGCGCGAACCCGTCAGGGAGTACGGGGTCGAGGCGGCGGCCGCGCTGGTGCGGGACGCCGGGCTCGCCGTGACCACCCTG
Source organism: Streptomyces sp. NPDC012637 (assembly GCF_042954805.1). Taxonomy (NCBI): domain Bacteria; kingdom Bacillati; phylum Actinomycetota; class Actinomycetes; order Kitasatosporales; family Streptomycetaceae; genus Streptomyces; species Streptomyces sp. NPDC012637. The sequence continues at coordinate 259,830 of NZ_JBIBDS010000008.1, read as the reverse complement.
TGCCGTGGCGGCTTCTTCACCTCCGACGGGTGGGAGGCGGAGAACCGCGCGGCCGTCGACGAGGCGGCGGCCCTCGGCACGGACACCCTGGTCCTCGTCTCGGGCGGCCTCCCGTCCGGCAGCCGCGACCTGCCCGCCGCGCGCGCCCGCATCGCGGACGCGATCGGCGCCCTGGCCCCGTACGCCGCAGAGCGCGGCGTCCGGCTCGCCATCGAGCCCCTCCACCCCATGTACGCCTCCGACCGCTGCGCGATCTCCACGCTCGACCAGGCCCTGGCCGTCGCGGAACGCTTCCCGGCCGACCGGGTGGGCGTGGTCGTCGACACCTACCACCTCTGGTGGGACGACCGCGCCCCGTCCGCCGTCACCCGCGCGGGCGCGACCGGCCGCATCCACTCATTCCAGCTGGCCGACTGGACCACCCCGCTCCCGGCCGGAGTCCTCAACGGCCGGGGCCAGTTGGGCACGGGCGCGATCGACCTCCCGGCCTGGTGCGAACTGGTCGCGAAGGCGGGTTACGAGGGCCCGGTGGAGGTCGAGCTGTTCAACGACGAGCTGTGGGCCCGGGACGGCGTGGAGGTCCTGGAGGAGACGCTGGAGGCGTTCCTGGCGCTCTGACGAACCCCGGGGCCTGACACGCTGTGTGCGGGCGGTCAGGCGCCCGGGTTCCGCACGTCCTGCTGGTCGACTTCCTTGAGTGGCTCTGTACGCGAGATCGGACAGCACTTGTTCACCAGACCGGGAGTCATGTGGTCCGCTCTCTCGCATCGAAAAGCTCACGAGTTCGAACAGCACGGGCACGGGTGATCATGGCCGATGTGGTGACTTAGGGTTTCCGCCATGAGCAGAACTACGCCGCCGCGCCCGGTGCACATTGAGGGGCTCTTCCCAAAGCTGGGGGCGTTTCGTGGTGTGACGACCCGCCTGCACCCGCGGCCGGGGCGTCCGGACGCATCGGTCAGCTCGATCGGCGGACCTCTGCTGTGGCCGGCCGACGAACCGTGGCCGGTCTGCACCGAGCCGCACAAGCGCAGTAGTGGATACCGCGTCGCGGACATCCGCCGCGCGCGTCAGGTGCTCGCCGATGCCTGGGCCCGTGACCGACCCAGCGACGAGGAACGGGTCCTGCTCAAGGACCTCGGCCGCAGGCACCGCGAACGGGAGATCGCCGACACCGATCCGATCCCGCTGATCGGCTTGGTCCAGCTGTACCGCCGGGACGTGCCCGGCCTTCCGCCGGGCCCGGACGGCTGCGACCTGCTCCAGGTCCTCTGGTGCCCGTTCGAGGCACATGGCCCGAGCCGCTACGGCGTGGCCCCGCACGTGCGCTGGCGCCGTTCCGACCAGGTCGCTGTGCCGCTGGACGCTCCGCCGCTGCCCGCGCTGGTCGGCTTCGAGGGCGCGGTCGCCGAGCCATGCGTGCTGCACCCTGAGCAGGTCGTCACCTACCCGTACGCCGGCTCGCTGCCGGCCAGGCTGTGGAGAAGGATCGACGCCTGGGAGGACGCGGAGGAACGCAAGGCGGAAAAGCGCGGCCTGGACGACAAGCTGGTCACCTACCACCATGACCTGTCGATTCCACAGGGCTGCCGGGTGGGTGGATTCCCCTCCTGGCGCACGACCGGCCCCCACCCGATGATCTGCGATGCCTGTGCCGCACCGATGGTCCTACTGCTGACCGTCGACAGCCGCGAGTGGGACGGCGCCGACGGCAGCTGGATGCCCGCCGAAGAGTGGGATGTCGCCGAGCATCTTCGGGACAGCCGCCCCACGCAGCTCACGATCGGCCGAGACGGCCTGCTGAACATCTTCGCCTGCCCCACCGAGCCCGGGCACCCGCACCGATGGAGCCTCCAATAGGCGGGGGCGAGCTTCTCGGACCGGGCGCTGTCACCTCCCGTGAACATCGAACAGGACACCGCCCAGGGGCCTCCCGAACTCGTGAATAACTGACTTCACCACTCGTGAACAGGGCCACGCCTGCGATGTCGGCCCCCTTCGCTACGGTCGGTGCATGTCCAACGAGGGTCAGCCGTACCGCACCGCCGTCGTCGAGGGTGTCCTGGAGCGGATCACCTACGCCAACGAGGAGAACGGGTACACGGTCGCCCGGGTCGACACCGGCCGCGGTGCCGGCGATCTCCTGACGGTCGTCGGGTCGCTGCTCGGCGCCCAGCCGGGGGAGTCCCTGCGCATGGAGGGCCGCTGGGGCTCCCACCCGCAGTACGGGCGGCAGTTCACCGTGGAGAACTACACGACCGTCCTGCCCGCCACCATCCAGGGCATCCGCCGCTACCTGGGCTCGGGTCTGATCAAGGGCATCGGGCCGGTCTTCGCCGACCGCATCACGACCCACTTCGGTCTGGACACCCTGCGGATCCTGGAGGAGTCGCCCGAGCGCCTGATCGAGGTCCCGGGCCTGGGCCCCAAGCGCACCGGGAACATCGCCGCGGCCTGGGAGGAGCAGAAGGCGATCAAGGAGGTGATGGTCTTCCTCCAGGGCGTCGGCGTCTCCACCTCCATCGCCGTCCGGATCTACAAGAAGTACGGGGACGCCTCGATCTCCGTGGTGAAGAACCAGCCCTACCGGCTGGCCGCCGACGTCTGGGGCATCGGATTCCTCACCGCCGACCGGCTCGCCCAGGCCGTCGGCATCCCGCACGACAGCCCCGACCGGGTCAAGGCGGGCCTGCAGTACGCGCTGTCGCAGTCCACCGACCAGGGCCACTGCTTCCTGCCCGAGGAGCGGCTCATCTCCGACGCCGTGAAGCTGCTCCAGGTCGACACCGGGCTCGTCATCGACTGCCTCGGCGAGCTCGCCGAGGACCCGGAGGGCGTCGTACGGGAGAAGGTGCCCGGGCCCGAGGGGCTGCCCGTCAACGGGATCTATCTGGTCCCGTTCCACCGGGCCGAGCTGTCCCTGGCCGCGCAGCTCCGCCGGCTCCTCGCCGCGGACGAGGACCGGCTCCCGGCCTTCCGGGACGTCGCCTGGGACAAGGCCCTGGCCTGGCTCGCGGACCGGACCGGGGCCTCGCTCGCGCCGGAGCAGGAGGAGGCCGTCCGCCTCGCCCTGACCCGCAAGGTCGCGGTGCTCACCGGCGGCCCGGGCTGCGGCAAGTCGTTCACGGTCCGCTCGATCGTGGAACTGGCCCGCGCCAAGCGGGCCAAGGTGGTGCTCGCCGCACCCACGGGGCGGGCCGCCAAGCGGCTCGCGGAGCTGACCGGCGCCGAGGCCTCGACCGTGCACCGGCTCCTGGAGCTGAAGCCCGGCGGCGACGCCGCGTACGACCGGGACCGGCCGCTCGACGCCGATCTGGTCGTCGTCGACGAGGCCTCCATGCTGGACCTGCTCCTCGCGAACAAGCTGGTCAAGGCCGTGGCACCGGGTGCACACCTGTTGCTGGTGGGAGACGTGGACCAGTTGCCGTCGGTCGGCGCGGGCGAGGTGCTCGCGGACCTCCTCGCTCCCGGCGGCCCGGTGCCGGCCGTCCGGCTGACCCGGATCTTCCGCCAGGCCCAGCAGTCCGGGGTCGTCACCAACGCGCACCGGATCAACGAGGGCCTTCCGCCCGTGACGAGCGGGCTGCCGGACTTCTTCCTCTTCGCGGAGGAGGAGACCGAGGACGCCGCCCGGGTCGCCGTGGAGGTCGCCGCCCGCCGGATTCCGGCCAGGTTCGGGCTCGACCCGCGCCGCGACGTCCAGGTCCTCGCCCCCATGCACCGCGGTCCCGCCGGCGCCGGCGCGCTCAACGGGCTGCTCCAGCAGGTGATCACCCCGGCCCGGCCCGGCCTCCCCGAGAAGCGCTTCGGCGGCCGGGTCTTCCGGGTCGGCGACAAGGTCACCCAGATCCGCAACAACTACGAGAAGGGCGCCAACGGCGTCTTCAACGGCACCGTGGGCGTGGTCACCGCCCTCGACCCGGTCGAGCAGCGGCTCGTCGTGCGCACCGACGAGGACGAGGAGGTCCCGTACGAGTTCGACGAGCTGGACGAGCTGGCCCATGCCTACGCTGTGACCATCCACCGCTCCCAGGGCAGCGAGTATCCGGCGGTGGTGATCCCGGTCACCACGAGCGCCTGGATGATGCTCCAGCGGAACCTGCTCTACACGGCCGTCACCCGGGCCCGGAAGCTCGTCGTCCTGGTGGGCTCGCGCAAGGCGATCGCCCAGGCGGTGCGGACGGTCTCGGCCGGGCGCCGCTTTACCGCACTCGCTTATCGGCTCACAGGGGGCCATGTCGTGTGAAAGATCACGGAGGACTTCCGGAACCGGGGCGAAGGGGGCAGGATGAGCAGGTTGACGGCACTGAGTGCCGCCAATTGGCCCAATGGTCGACCCCGAGTGCACTCTCCTGAGCCAAATGGGGGATGGTAGAGACAGTCAGGGCACCTCGAAGAAGAGGCACTACGTCGGTGAGGGATGACGTGAGCGACAACTCTGTAGTACTGCGGTACGCGGACGGTGAATACACCTACCCGGTGGTCGAGAGCACCGTCGGCGACAAGGGCTTCGACATCGGGAAGCTCCGAGCCCAGACCGGTCTGGTCACCCTGGACAGCGGATACGGCAACACCGCCGCCTACAAATCCGCCATCACCTACCTCGATGGTGAGCAGGGCATCCTGCGGTACCGCGGCTACCCCATCGAGCAGCTGGCCGAGCAGTCCACCTTCCTGGAGGTGGCGTACCTGCTGATCAACGGTGAGCTGCCGAAGGCGGAGGAGCTCTCCACCTTCCAGAACGAGATCACCCAGCACACGCTGGTCCACGAGGACGTCAAGAACTTCTTCCGCGGCTTCCCGCGCGACGCCCACCCGATGGCGATGCTGTCCTCCGTGGTCTCCGCGCTGTCCACCTTCTACCAGGACAGCCACAACCCGTTCGACGAGAAGCAGCGCCACCTCTCCACGATCCGGCTCCTCGCGAAGCTGCCGACGATCGCGGCGTACGCGTACAAGAAGTCGATCGGCCACCCCTTCGTCTACCCGCGCAACGACCTCGGGTACGTCGAGAACTTCCTGCGCATGACCTTCTCGGTCCCGGCCCAGGAGTACGAGCTCGACCCGGTCGTGGTCTCCGCGCTCGACAAGCTGCTGATCCTGCACGCGGACCACGAGCAGAACTGTTCGACGTCCACCGTCCGCCTGGTCGGCTCCTCGCAGGCGAACATGTTCGCCTCGATCTCCGCCGGCATCTCGGCCCTGTGGGGCCCGCTGCACGGTGGCGCCAACCAGTCCGTCCTGGAGATGCTCGAGGGCATCCAGGCCAACGGCGGCGACGTCGACGCCTTCATCACCAAGGTGAAGAACAAGGAGGACGGCGTCCGCCTGATGGGCTTCGGCCACCGGGTGTACAAGTCCTTCGACCCGCGCGCCAAGATCATCAAGGCGGCGGCGCACGACGTCCTGTCGGCCCTCGGCAAGTCCGACGAGCTGCTCGACATCGCGCTGAAGCTCGAGGAGCACGCGCTCTCCGACGACTACTTCGTCTCGCGCAACCTCTACCCGAACGTGGACTTCTACACGGGTCTCATCTACCGCGCGATGGGCTTCCCGACCGAGATGTTCACCGTGCTCTTCGCCCTCGGCCGCCTTCCGGGCTGGATCGCCCAGTGGCACGAGATGATCAAGGAGCCGGGTTCCCGCATCGGCCGCCCGCGCCAGATCTACACCGGCGAGGTCCTCCGCGACTTCGTCCCGGTCGAGGCCCGCTGACCGCAGCCGCCCCGAGCGCCTGGCGAAAGCGCCCCGCCGCCGATCCCCCCACGGGTCGACGGTCGGGGCGCTTCCCATATCCCCGGTGCGGATTCCCCCCACGGGATCCGGGCCGGGCGTCTGCTCGCGCGGTCTGCCGGGGTACGTACGGGAGGGCCGCTCAAAGCTCCCCGGTGCACGTGCCCCGGCCGCGCTTGCCTGGAGACGTCCCCCAAGACATCTCCATGAACGTCCCCCAAGACGTTCTCGGCATCGCCCACTTAGACTCGCGAACAGCCCAGATGGTTACCCCCCAATATCTGTGATCTAGATCTCTTTGTGAAGGTCCTGTGCATCACGTGTAGGTGAATTCGCGTGATCATGGCGTGATCGTGGGTGGTCAGGGCCCCGCGCCGCTCAGCGGAAGCGGCGCAGCCGCAGGCTGTTCGTCACCACGAAGACCGACGAGAAGGCCATCGCGAGCCCGGCGATCATCGGGTTGAGCAGCCCCGCCGCCGCCAGCGGCAGCGCGGCCACGTTGTAGCCGAAGGCCCAGCCCAGGTTGCCCTTGATCGTGGCCAGGGTGCGCCGGGAGAGCCGGATGGCGTCCGCCGCGACCCGCAGGTCGCCGCGGACCAGGGTGAGGTCGCTCGCCTCGATCGCGGCGTCCGTGCCGGTGCCCATCGCGAGCCCCAGATCGGCCGTCGCCAGCGCCGCCGCGTCGTTCACGCCGTCGCCGACCATCGCCACCGTGCGGCCCTCCGCCTGCAGCCGCCGCACCACGTCCACCTTGTCCTGCGGCAGCACCTCGGCGATCACCTCGTCGATGCCGACCTCCGCCGCCACCCGCTCGGCCACCGCCCGGCCGTCCCCGGTGAGCAGCACCGGCCGCAGGCCCAGACCGCGCAGCCGGGTCACCGCCTCGGCGCTGGTGTCCTTGACCGCGTCGGCGACCGTCAGGGTGCCGCGGGCCCGCCCGTCCCAGGCGACGTGCACGACGCCGGGGCCGGACTCCGCCGGGACCTCGATCTCCTCGGCCGCGAGCAGGGCCGCGCGTCCGACGAGCACCAGATGGCCGTCGACCGAGCCGCGCACGCCGAGGCCCGGCACGTTCTCGAAGGACTTCGGTACGGGCAGCTCGCCCACCCGCGCGGCGGCGCCGGCGGCGACGGCGCGGGCGACCGGGTGCTCGGAGGAGTGCTCCAGGGCGCCCGCGAGGCGCAGCAGCTCGTTCTCGTCGGTGCGGGCGGTGCCGTAGGCGCCTCCGTAGACGTGCACGCCGGTCAGTTCCATGCGGCCGGTGGTGACGGTGCCGGTCTTGTCGAGGACGACCGTGTCGACGCGGCGGGTGGACTCCAGGACCTCGGGGCCCTTGATGAGGATGCCGAGCTGGGCGCCGCGGCCGGTGCCGACCATGAGCGCGGTCGGCGTGGCGAGGCCGAGCGCGCAGGGGCAGGCGATGATCAGCACGGCGACGGCCGCGGTGAAGGCGGCGGTCGCGCCCTGCCCCGTGCCCAGCCAGAAGCCGAGGGTGCCGAGCGCGAGGAGCAGCACGACCGGCACGAAGACGGCGGAGATCCGGTCCGCGAGGCGCTGTACGGCGGCCTTCCCGCTCTGGGCGTCCTCGACGAGCCTGGCCATCCGGGCGAGCTGGGTGTCGGCGCCGACCCGGGTGGCCTCGACGACCAGCCGGCCCGAGGTGTTGACGCAGCCGCCGGTGACGGCGTCGCCGGGGACCACGTCGACCGGCAGGGACTCGCCGGTGAGCAGGGAGGCGTCGACGGCGGAGGCGCCCTCGGTCACGGTGCCGTCCGTGGCGATCTTCTCGCCCGGCCGTACGAGGAAGCGGTCGCCGACGTGCAGGGCGGCCACCGGCACCCTTACCTCCGTGCCGTCCCGCAGCACGGCCACGTCCTTGGCGCCGAGCCGCAGCAGGGCGTGCAGGGCCGCGCCGGCCTTCCGCTTGGCGCGGGCCTCCAGGTAGCGGCCCAGGAGGATGAAGGTGATCACTCCGGCCGCCACCTCCAGGTAGATGGTGGAGGAGGCGTGGTCGCGGGTGACGGTGAGGTCGAAGTCGTGGCGCATGCCGGGCATGCCGGCGTCGCCGAGGAAGAGCGCCCACAGCGACCAGCCGAAGGCGGCGAGCGTGCCGACCGAGACGAGGGTGTCCATGGTGGCGGCGCCGTGGCGCAGGTTGGTCCAGGTCGCACGGTGGAAGGGCAGCCCGCCCCAGACCACGACGGGCGCGGCGAGGGTGAGCGAGAGCCACTGCCAGTCGTCGAACTGGAGGGCCGGGACCATCGAGAGGAGCACGACGGGCAGCGAGAGCACGGCGGAGACCGTGAGCCGCTGCCGCAGCGACCCGAGCTCCGGGTCCGTCTCCCGCGCCGCGCCTTCCTGGGTGCCGGCCTCGGCGCCCTCCGGCTCCGGCACCGGTTCGGGCTCCGGCGGCGGGGGCTCCTCGGCGGTGTAGCCGGTCTTCACGACGGTGGCGATCAGCTCCGTGACCGACAGGTCGGCCGGGTGTTCGACGCGCGCCTTTTCGGTGGCGTAGTTGACCGTCGCGGTCACGCCCTCCATCCGGTTGAGCTTCTTCTCGACGCGGGCGGCACAGGAGGCACAGGTCATGCCGCCGATCGTGAGCTCGGTGACGGCGGAGGTCGTGAGCGTGTCCATGGGCGGTTCCAAACGGGAGCAGGGCCGTACGTAGTCACCGTACGGCCCTGCGAGGGTGGTTCGGGGGGCGGTCAGGCGGCCGGGCCCACCAGCTCGTAGCCGGCCTCGTCGACGGCGGCGCGGACGGCCTCCTCGTCGAGCGGGGCGGCGGAGGTCACGGTGACCTCGCCCGTGGCGGCGACGGCCTTGACCGCGGAGACGCCGGCGATCCCGGAGATCTCCTCGGTGACCGCGCCCTCGCAGTGGCCGCAGGTCATTCCGGTGACCTTGTAGACGACGGTGGTGGACATGTCGGTCTCCTCTTCGAGGGTGGTGCGGTTGACGTGCGGTGCGACGCGCGGCGGTGCGGGCGGTGCGCCGGTCCGTACGCCGTCATACCACCCACTGTACCCCTAGGGGGTATGGAACCGGTCAGAGGTCCGGTCGCGCCGGACGAGCGAGCGCAGCCACAGCAGTCCCGCCGCCGTCACGAGGGCGAGGCCGCCCACCGAGAAGAGGGTGAACAGGTGCTCCTGCCGGGAGCTCGGGTCCGGGAGGTGGCCCTGGGCGAAGAGCGCGCGGTCCAGGCTGGTCGTGGTCAGCCGCAGCACCAGCCAGAGCGCGATCCCGTGCATGGAGTCCCAGAGCGTGCAGCACGGCCACGCCGAGGTAGGTGCCGATCACCGGCCCCGCGAGGCGGAAGCGGCCGTCGGGGCGGCGGTGGGCGAAGAGCACGGCGCCCGCGATCGCCGTCCGCGGGCCGTGGCCGAAGGGGGCGAGCGCCCCAGTCGGCGGCGCCGGTGGCGGAGTCTGCGTCCGGGGCGGCGGGCCGCCGCCGTACTGGTCGTGCACAGGAAGACCCTCCAAGTCCCTCCGTCGGCAGGGCATCTGACCGGAGCTTATGGTAGATACCCGATATGTCGCATTCGGGGACCACGCTGATCCTGATCATGGCGATCGCCGTCCTGGCACCGCTGCTCGCCTACGGAGCCGGTCGCTGGCTCCCCGTACCGCTCGTCATCTTCGAGATCCTGCTCGGCATCCTCGTCGGCCCCGACGTCCTGGGCTGGGCGAGCACCGACGCGCTGATCGACGGGCTCTCGCAGCTCGGCCTCACCATGCTGATCTTCCTCGCGGGCTACGAGATCGAGTTCGGCAAGGTCCGCGGCGACACCCTCAAGCGCTCGCTGTGGGCCTGGGTGCTCGCTCTCGCACTCGGCCTCTTCACGGGGGTGCTGCTCGGCGGCGGCTACGACAAGGGCGTGTTCATCGGCGTCGCGCTCACCAGCACCGCGCTGGGCACCGTGCTTCCCGTGCTGCGGGACTCCGGCGACCTGCACGGCCGCTTCGGCTCGGTCGTCATGGCCTTCGGCGCCGTCGGCGAGTTCGCGCCGATCATCGCCATGGCCCTGCTGCTCAGCGGCCGCAAGCCGGCCGAGTCGGCCGCGCTGCTCGCCGTGTTCGCCGCGCTCACCGCCGCCGCGGTGTTCTGGGCGATGCGCCCGCGCCCGCCGTGGTTCTCCCGGGTCGTGGCCCGCACGCTGCACACCAGCGGGCAGTTCGCCGTGCGCTTCGTCTTCCTGCTGATCGCGCTGATGCTGGGCGCCTCCACGGCGCTCGGTCTCGACGTGCTCCTCGGCGCCTTCGCCGCCGGGCTCATCACCCGCCTCGTGCTCACGGGGGCCGCGCCCGAGTCCGGGCCGCAGATCCTGGAGAAGGTCGAGGCGGTCGGCTTCGGCTTCCTCGTCCCGGTCTTCTTCGTCGTCACCGGCATCGAGTTCGACCTCGACTCGCTGCTCTCCGGCGGCCGCACGCTGCTGCTCCTGCCGGTCTTCCTGCTGCTGTTCCTCGTGGTGCGCGGCGGCCCGATCTGGTTCCTCGCCCCGCGCGACCTCGGCCGGCGGGACCGGGGCGGCCTCGTGCTCTACGGCTCGACGGCGCTGCCCCTGGTCGTCGCCATCACCACCATCGGCGTGGACGACAGGACGATGACGGCGGGCGAGGCGGCGGCGCTCGTGGGCGCCGGCATGGTCTCGGTGCTCGTCTTCCCGCTGCTCGCGCTGAAGCTGCGGGCGGGAGTCGGGGCGGGACCGGGCAGGAGGGCCGGGGCGGGCGGCAGGTCGCTGCCGGCCGACGAGGTCACGGGCTCGGAATCGTGGTGAGCGCCTCGCCGATGACCGGGTCGAGATAGCGCAGCAGCGCCGTCTTCGCCTCCGTGATCACCGCGTCCCGCTCCGCCCCCTCGGGTGCGGCCAGGATCAGGGCGAGGCCCGCCTTCACGATGGCGAAGGTCATGTCGGCGATGCGGGCGTGCTCGGCGGGGTCGCCGTCGGGGAGGTAGTGGCCGAGCAGGTCGCCGACCCGGGCGAGCAGCGAGGCGTGCAGGGCGTCGTGCTCCTCGGCGATGCGGCCCGGGATCTCGGAGCCGTGCATGAGCGCGAGGAAGACCGGGTTCTCGACGTTGAACGCGATCAGCGGGTCGAGGACGGCGTCGAGGAGCCGGGGGAGCGGCAGTGCGAGGTTCTCGGGGGTGAACGCCTGGCCGTGGTACTCCCGCATCTGGGCGAGCAGCCGGTCGCCCAGCTCGAGGGCGATGGCCTCCTTGTTCGGGAAGTACTGGTAGAGGGTGCCGGGGGAGACGCTCGCCTCGCGGGCGATCGCGTTCGTGCTGGTCGCCGTGTAGCCGTTGGCGCAGAAGACGTTCGCGGCGGCCTGGAGCAGCTGCGCGATGCGGCGCTCGCCGCGGGCCTGGCGGCGGCGCGGCTTCGGTTCTTCGGGCATGGCTGTCCCCAGCTCTCTGAACGCGATTGACAAACACGAGAGGTCGCTCGCATTCTTGAGAAACGCGAGTGATCGCTCGTGTTTGCCATTCTATGGGCAATGGGCGACCCATGCGGCCTGCCGGGAAGCGAGCGCACGGGTCATGGTGAAGGGGACACCGCGTGATGGCCGAAGTCAAGAAAGCCCAGCCCACGGGGGGTGGGGGCGGAGCCTGGACACGGTTCGTCACGGCCAGGCCGCGCCTGACGCTGCTCGTCGCGCTCGTGCTCACCGCGCTCGCCGTGCTGGCCGGCGGCGGCGTCGCCGAGCGGATGGGCAGCGGCGGCTGGGAGGACCCGGACGCCGAGTCGACGTATGCGATCGAGGTCCTGGAGCGGGAGTTCCCCGCCTCCCAGCCCAACCTGCTGCTCCTCGTCGACGCGGGCCGCGCCGGTGTCGACGACCCCGGGGTCGCCGCCGAGGCCCGCCGGCTCGCCGAGCGGCTCGACGCCCAGGAGGGCGTCGACGGCGTCGGCTCCTACTGGCAGACCGGTTCCCCGGCGCTGCGGTCGGAGGACGGCCGTCAGGCGGTGATCGCCGCCCGCATCGAGGGTGAGGAGAAGGCCGCCGGCGAGGTGCTCCAGCGCCTCGCGCCCGACTTCCGCGGCACCCACGGCCCCGTCGAGGTCTCCGTGGGCGGCCCGCTCGCCGTCCGCCACGAGATGCAGACGACCATCCAGGAGGACCTGCTCAGGGCCGAGCTGATCGCCCTGCCCATCACCCTGGTCCTGCTCGTCATGGTCTTCGGCAGCGCCGTCGCCGCCCTGCTCCCGCTCGGCATCGGCATCGTCGCCATCCTGGGCACCAACGCGGTGCTGCGCGGCATCACCGAGTTCACCGACGTCTCCGTCTTCGCCCAGAACCTCACCACCGCCCTCGGCCTCGGACTCGCCATCGACTACGCCCTGTTCGTCGTACGGCGCTTCCGCGAGGAGCTGGGTGCGGGCGCCGACACCCGGACGGCCGTCGGCACCACCCTGCGCACCGCCGGGCGGACCGTGCTCTTCTCCGCCCTGACCGTCGCCGTCTCGCTCGCCGCGATGCTGGTCTTCCCGCAGTACTTCCTGCGCTCCTTCGCCTACGCGGGCATCGCCGTCGTGCTGCTCGCCGCCGCGGCCGCGCTGATCCTGCTGCCGGCCGCCCTCCTGCTGCTGGGCGACCGGGTCAACGCCCTGGACCTGCGGAAGGTCCTGCGCCGCACGGGCCGGCCGGGCGGCCCGGTGCGCGGCGGGGCGAGCGGCGCCGAAGCCGCCGAAGGTGCCGGCTGGGGGCGCGCGGCGGGCCTGGTCATGCGCCGGGCGCCGTGGTTCGCCGTCGCCACGGCCACCGGGCTCGTGCTGCTCGGACTGCCCTTCCTCGGCGTGAAGTTCGGCACCGCCGACGACCGCCAGCTGCCCGCCGTCGCAGAGTCCCGCGTCGTCCAGGACGAGCTCCGCGAAGGCTTCCCGGGCAGCCCTGGCGGCGCTCTCACCGTGCTCGCCGAGGGCCCGGCGACACCCGCGCAGTACGCCGGGTACCGGGAGCGGATAGCGGCGCTCGACGGGGTCGCCCGGGTCGACGGACCCGTCACCGCCGGGACCGGCGGACGGGCCCACGCCTACTTCACCGTCGTGCCCGACGGCGAGAGCGTCGGCGCCGGCGCCCAGCACGTCGTCGGCGAGCTGCGCGCCGAACGGGCCCCGTTCGACACCTCCGTCACCGGCGCAGCCGCCGTCCTGGTCGACTCGAAGGACGCCATAGGCGAGCGGCTGCCCTGGGCGGCCGCCATCGTCGCCGTCGTCACCCTGCTCCTGGTCTTCCTGCTCACCGGCAGCGTCCTGATCCCGATCCAGGCCGTGGTGCTCAACGCGCTGAGCCTCACGGCCATGTTCGGCGCGGTCGTCTGGGTCTTCCAGGAGGGCCACCTCTCCGGACTCCTCGGCTTCACGCCGACCGGGGACATCGAGACCACCCTGCCCGTCCTGATGTTCTGCGTGGCCTTCGGACTCTCCATGGACTACGGGGTGTTCCTGCTCTCCCGCATCAAGGAGGAGTACGACGCCACCGGCGACCACGAGGGCGCCGTCCGCCACGGACTGCGCCGCACCGGCGGGCTGATCACCGCGGCGGCCGTCATCCTGGCCGTGGTGATGGTCGCGATCGGCACCTCCCGGGTCACCAACACCAAGATGCTGGGCCTCGGCGTCGCCCTCGCCGTCCTCATGGACGCCATGGTCGTGCGCAGCCTGCTCGTCCCGTCCGTGATGAAGCTGACCGGGCGCCTCACCTGGTGGGCCCCGGGGCCGCTGCGCCGGCTCCACGGCCGCTTCGGCATCAGCGAGGGCGGGAGCGAGCCCGGCACCGGTATCGCCACCGGTACCGGCATAGCCGAGGCACCCGGCCCGGCCCGGGTGCCCACGGAGGTCGGGTAGTCAGTCCCGGCGGCTCCGATTGCCTGGTCGGTTGGCGACCCAGGCGCGGATGGTGTCCACGTACCAGTAGGGCTTGCCCGATTCCACGTGGTCGGGCGACGGCAGCAGCCCGTGCTTCCGGTAGGAGCGGATCGTGTCCGGCTGCACCTTGATGTGTGCGGCGATGTCCTTGTACGACCAGAGCCTCTTGTCGGTCATGGCGTGGCACCTCTCCTGCGTGCCCGGCAGCGGCGGCGGGGGCGCCGTCGGGGGAGCTGCCGGACCTCACTGGTGATCACTGGTGATCACTGAGCCTGTGCCCGGTCAACGCCCCCTTCCGACGGCGGGAGAGCGGCTGTCGAACGGCTGTGACGGAAACCCCGCGTAACGGAGATATGTGTGACGAAGGAGCGACGGACGTGACGTAAGTGACACATGGATGTAAGCGGCGCACCGAAGTTGACGCACGGTCATCAGACGCCGCAGGAACGGAGGAAGTCCCGGGTGCGCACCGCGACGGGGTAGGGGGCGTCCGGCTCGCACGGATACATGTCCTGCTCGACGATGGCGAACAGATCCACGTCCAGGGCCTGGGCGGCGGCGAGCACCGGTTCCAGGGCCGGCACCCCGGTAGGCGGCTCGCACATCACACCCTGGGCCACCGCCGGACCGAAGGGCACCTCCTCGGCGACCACCCGGGCCAGGACGGCGGGATCGACCTGCTTGAGATGGAGGTAGCCGATCCGCTCGCCGTAGGTCTCGATCAGCTTGACGCTGTCGCCGCCGCAGTAGGCGTAGTGCCCGGTGTCCAGACAGAGCGCCACCAGGTCGGGATCGGTGGCGTCCAGGAAGCGGGTGACGTTCTCCTCGCTGTCGACGTGGGTGTCGGCGTGCGGATGGAGGACGAGCCGCAGCCCGTAGCGCTCCCGGACCTCGCGGCCGAGCCGCTCGGTCAGCCCGGTGAGCTGCCGCCACTGCTCGGCCGTCAGGATGCGGTCCTCCAGGACCTCGCCCGTGCGGTCGTCGCGCCAGAAGGAGGGGATCACCACCAGGTGCCGGGCACCCATCGCCTGGGCGAGCGCCGCGTTCTCGGCGACATGGGCCCAGGTCCGGTCCCACACCGCGGGGCCGTGGTGCAGCCCGGTGAACACGGTCGCCGCCGAGACCCGCAGCCCCCGGCGTCCGGTCTCCTCGGCGAGGACGGCCGGATCGGTGGGGAGATAGCCGTACGGGCCGAGCTCGATCCACTCGTAGCCGGCGCCCGCCACCTCGTCCAGGAACCGCTGCCACGGCACCTGTCGCGGATCGTCGGGGAACCAGACGCCCCACGAGTCCGGGGCGGAACCGATGCGGATGCGGGACGACGGCGACCGGTTCGTCAGGTTCGTCATGCATGCCACCTTGGGACGGACTCCGAGGGGCGTCAAGACGTCGTCCCGGCCGGTCCGGCGGCGCGTCCGAATGACCGGACACGTCGTTGACACCGTCCGGAGCCGTGGATAGACCTGGGAGCGTGGGCCCGGCAGGGCGCAGGCGAGAGGTGACGTGGCATGACGCCGGAACCCGAGGAGCGGCCGGACGACCCGTCGGAAGGGCGGTCGGACGGGCGGTCGCACCGCCCGCACGAGCCGGCCTTCGACCTGATCGCGATGGGCCGCCTCGGCGTGGACCTCTACCCACTGCAGAGCGGGGTGGAGCTCGCACGGGTCGAGACCTTCGGGAAGTTCCTCGGCGGCTCCCCGGCCAACGTCGCCGTCGCCGCCGCGCGCCTGGGCAGCCGCACCGCGCTCGTCAGCCGGACCGGCGCCGACCCGTTCGGCGAGTACCTGCACCGCGAGCTGCGGGCCTTCGGGGTGGACGACCGCTGGGTGACCGACGTCGCCGCGTATCCCACTCCGGTCACCTTCTGCGAGATCTTCCCGCCCGACCACTTCCCGATCCACTTCTACCGCCGCCCCAAGGCCCCCGACCTGGAGATCCACCTCCACGAACTGGACCTCCCGGCGCTCCGCGCCGCCCGCGCCCTGTGGGTCACCGGCACCGGGCTGAGCGCCGAGCCCAGCCGCGCCGCCACCCTCGGCGCGCTGCGCGAGCGGGCCGAAGCGACCGGCGGCGGCACGGCCGGAGCCGGTGCGGCCGGAGCCGGTGCGGCCGGAGCCGGCACGGCCGGACCTGGCACGGCCGGACCTGGCACGGCCGGAGCCGGTGCGGCCGGAAGCGACCGCGCCGTGCCCGGCGCGCTCACCGTCCTCGACCTCGACTGGCGCCCCGCCCTCTGGGACGGCACCGCCGACGACGCCCGCCCGCTGTACCGGGAGGCGCTGCGGTACGCGACGGTCGCCGTCGGCAACCTCGACGAGTGCGAGGTCGCGACCGGCGAGCGCGAGCCGTACGCCGCCGCCCGTGCCCTGCTCGCGGCGGGCGTGCGGCTCGCCGTCGTGAAGCAGGGCCCCAAGGGCGTGCTCGCGCTCGCCGCCGACGGCACCACCGCCGAGGTGCCGCCGCTGCCCGTGGAGGTCGTCAACGGCCTCGGCGCGGGCGACGCCTTCGGCGGGGCGCTCGCCCACGGCCTGCTCGCCGGACTCGACCTGGAGACCCTGCTGCGCCGGGCCAACGCGGCCGGCGCGATCGTGGCCGGCCGGCTCGCCTGCTCGCCCGCGATGCCGTACGCCGAGGAGATCACCCTCGCCCTCGACACCGGCGACGCCTCCGTTCCGGACCACCCGCGATGACTCGCCGGGCCCCCGCGAACACCTCCCGGACGTCGTCCCGGGCCGGGCCCGGACATGACCCGGACGCGGCGGTGAGGCCCCCCGCCCGGGGGTAGGGACAGATCATGGACCCGACGCCCCACCTCCACGTCCCCGCGGGGACCACCGCCCGCGGCCCGTACGCCGTCGACATCGACCCCGAGCGGGCCGGCTGGACGCACAGCTCGCTGCGCGTGCTCGACCTCCCGCCCGGCGGCAGCCACGAGTTCGAGACAGGGAACAGCGAATGGGTGGTGCTTCCGCTGTCCGGGGGCGGTACGGTGCGCGTCGAGGGGGAAAGCCTCGAACTCGTGGGTCGCGCCGACCCGTTCGACGGGGTCTCGGATTTCGCCTACGTGCCCAGGGACGCCCACGCCCAGATCGCCTCCGGCGCGGGAGGCCGATTCGCTTTGGCAGGAGCGAAATGCGAGCGACGACTCCCCGCCCGCTACGGCCCCGCGCCGGAGGTTCCCGTCGAGACCCGCGGCAGCGGCAACCGCGCCCGTGAGGTGCGCAACTTCGCCGCCGCCGACGCCTTCGCCTGCGACCGGCTGATCGCCGTCGAGGTCGTCACCCCCGGCGGCAACTGGTCCTCCTACCCGCCGCACAAGCACGACGAGCACCACCCCGGCACGGAATCCGTCCTGGAGGAGATCTACTACTACGAGGTGTCCTCACCTCCCGGAGGACCGGAGGGCTACGGCTACCAGCGGATCACGCCCTCCCGCCCCGGCGGCGCCGAACTCCTCGCCGAGGTGCGCACCGGCGACGCCGTCCTCGTCCCCGACGGATGGCACGGCCCGTCCGTCGCCCAGCCCGGACACCCGCTGTACTACCTCAACGTCATGGCCGGCCCCGGCCCCGAGCGGGAGTGGCGGATCAGCTTCCACCCCGACCACACGGAGGGATACGCATGAGCGTCCGGCTCACCGTCGCCCAGGCCCTGGTGCGCTTCCTCGCCGCCCAGCACACCGAGCGCGACGGCGTGCGGCAGCGGCTCGTCACCGCCACCTGGGGCATCTTCGGCCACGGCAACGTCGCCGGGATCGGCCAGGCGCTCGTCGAGCACGCCGACCTCATGCCGTACCACCAAGGGCGCAACGAACAGGCCATGGTGCACGCGGCCGTCGGCTACGCGCGCCAGTCCCGCAGGCTCCGCATCCACGCCGTCACCACCTCCATCGGCCCCGGTGCCACCAACCTCGTCACCGGCGCCGCGCTCGCCACGGTCAACCGGATCCCGGTGCTGCTGCTGCCCGGCGACACCTTCGCCACCCGCCCCGCCGACCCCGTGCTCCAGCAGCTCGAAGTCCCGTACGCGGGCGAGGTGTCCGTCAACGACTGCCTGCGACCGGTGTCGCGCTACTTCGACCGGGTCACCCGCCCCGAGGCCCTGATCCCGGCCGCGCTCGCCGCCGTGCGGGTGCTCACCGACCCGGCCGACACCGGGGCCGTCACCCTGGCGCTGCCGCAGGACGTGCAGGCGGAGGCCTACGACTGGCCGGAGGAGTTCCTCGCCGAGCGGACCTGGACCGTGCGCCGCCCCCGGCCCGACGCGGCCGAACTCGACGCCGCGGTCCACGCGATCAGGGCCGCCGAGCGGCCGATGATCATCGCGGGCGGCGGAGTGAAGTACAGCGGGGCGGAGGACGCGCTGCGCACGCTCGCCGAGCGGGCCGACCTGCCCGTCGCCACCACACAGGCCGGCAAGGGCGTCCTGCCGTACGACCACCGCTGCGACGTCGGCGGCGTCGGCCACACCGGCACCGGCACGGCCAACGAGCTCGCCCGCACCAGCGACCTCGTCATCGGCGTCGGCACCCGCTACTCCGACTTCACCACCGCCTCCGGCACCCTCTTCCGACCCGGCACCCGCCACCTCAACCTCAACATCACCGGCTTCGACGCCCACAAACAGGCGGCCCGGACCCTCGTCGCCGACGCCCGCGAAGGGCTGACCGCCCTCACCGAGGCGCTGGGCGAGCACCGTCGGGCCGCCCACGGCCAGGGCGGAGCGCCGTGGCTGCTCTCCAAGGCCGACTGGCAGGAACGCACCGACGCCGCCTACGCCGCCGGGAACGAGGACGCCCGCCCCACCCAGACCCAGGTGCTCGGTGCACTCGACACTCTGGTCACCGGGGACGACATCCTGATCAACGCGGCCGGCTCGCTCCCCGGCGACCTCCACAAGCTGTGGCGGGTCCGCTCGTCCGACCAGTACCACGTCGAGTACGGCTACTCGTGCATGGGCTACGAGATTCCGGCGGCCATCGGCGTCGCCCTCGCCGCGCCCGGCCGGCCCGTCTGGGCGCTCGTCGGCGACGGGACCTATCTGATGAACCCCACCGAAATCGTCACCGCCGTGCAGGAGGAGCTGCCCGTCAAGGTCGTGATCCTCGACAACCACGGCTACGCCTCCATCGGCGGCCTGTCGGAGGCCGTCGGCGCCGAGCGATACGGCACCGACTACCGGTTCCGCGACCCGGACGGCCGGTTCACCGGGCCGCCGCTCCCCGTCGACCTCGCCGCCAACGCCGCCTCCCTCGGCATGCGGGTGCTGCGCGCCCGCACCGTACGTGACCTGCGGGAAGCCCTCGCGGATGCCCGCGCGGCGACGGTTCCCACATGTGTCTACGCCGAGACCGAAACGGCAGACAGTGTGTCGGGCGCGCCCCCCGCCCAGGCGTGGTGGGATGTGCCCGTGGCCGAGACGTCGACCCGCCCGTCGGCGGTCAAGGCCCGCGAGGAGTACGACCGGCACGTCACCGCCCGACGCCGCCATCTCTGAAGGAGTACGTAATGACGAAGACCGTCAACCACTGGATCGGTGGCAAGACCGTCGAGGGCACGTCGGGCAACTGGGGCCCGGTCACCGACCCGGCCACCGGCGCCGTCACCACGCAGGTGGCGCTCGCCTCCGTCGACGAGGTCGACGCGGCCGTCGCCTCCGCCAAGGCCGCCTTCGAGACCTGGGGCACCTCCTCGCTGGCCCAGCGCACCACGATCCTGTTCAGGTTCCGCGCGCTGCTCGACGCCAACCGCGACGCGATCGCCGAGCTGATCACCGCCGAGCACGGCAAGGTGCACTCCGACGCGCTCGGCGAGGTCGCCCGCGGCCTCGAGATCGTCGACCTGGCCTGCGGCATCACCACCCAGCTCAAGGGCGAGCTGTCGACCCAGGTGTCCAACCGCGTCGACGTGGCCGCGATCCGCCAGCCGGTGGGCGTGGTCGCCGGCATCACGCCGTTCAACTTCCCGGCGATGGTGCCGATGTGGATGTTCCCCATCGCCATCGCCTGCGGCAACACCTTCATCCTCAAGCCGAGCGAGAAGGACCCGTCGCCGTCCCTGAAGATCGCAGAGCTGCTCGCCGAGGCGGGGCTGCCGGACGGCGTCTTCAACGTCGTCCACGGCGACAAGGTGGCCGTGGACCGGCTCCTGGAGCACCCGGACGTCTCCGCGATCTCCTTCGTCGGCTCGACCCCGATCGCCCGCTACATCCACACCACCGCCTCCGCCAACGGCAAGCGCGTGCAGGCGCTCGGCGGCGCCAAGAACCACATGCTGGTGCTGCCCGATGCCGACCTGGACGCGGCCGCCGACGCGGCGGTCTCGGCGGCGTACGGCTCCGCCGGCGAGCGCTGCATGGCGATCTCCGCGGTCGTGGCGGTCGGCGCGATCGGCGACGAGCTCGTCCAGAAGATCCGCGAGCGCGCCGAGAAGATCAAGATCGGCCCCGGCAACGACCCGACCTCCGAGATGGGTCCGCTCATCACCGCCGTCCACCGCGACAAGGTCGCCTCCTACGTGCACGGCGCGGCGGACGAGGGCTGCGAGGTCGTCCTGGACGGCACCGGCTACACGGTGGACGGCCACGAGAACGGCCACTGGATCGGCCTGTCCCTCCTGGACCACGTGCCGACCTCGGCCAAGGCGTACCAGGACGAGATCTTCGGCCCGGTCCTGTGCGTGCTGCGCGCCGAGACGTACGAGGAGGGCGTGGCCCTCATCAACGCCTCCCCGTTCGGCAACGGCACCGCGATCTTCACCCGCGACGGCGGCGCCGCCCGCCGCTTCCAGCTGGAGATCCAGGCCGGCATGGTCGGCGTGAACGTGCCGATCCCGGTCCCGGTCGGCTACCACTCCTTCGGCGGCTGGAAGGACTCGCTCTTCGGCGACCACCACGTCTACGGCAACGACGGCGTGCACTTCTACACCCGCGGCAAGGTCGTCACCACCCGCTGGCCGGACCCCTCCGAGGCCCCGGCCGGCGTGGACCTGGGCTTCCCGCGCAACCACTGAGCGCCCGACGCCCGTTGATCCGGAGGCCCCCGTCGACTGCCGTCGGCGGGGGCCGTCCCACGAGCCCGCGCCGATACCCTGCACGCCATGATCACCTCATACGCGAGTGCCGACGACGCCGAGGTCGCCATAGCCGGGGCGCGGGCCGGCGCGGACGTCGTCCGCGGCATGTACGGCCGGCAGCTGGCCCGCATCGACAAGGGCGCCGGGGACTTCGCCACCGCCGCCGACGTGGCGGCCGAGGAGGCGATCCTGGAGGTCATCCGCGCCGCACGGCCCGACGACGCGGTGCTCGGCGAAGAGGGCGGGCGACGAGGCGCCGCCCACGGCAGGCGCCAGTGGCTGGTGGACCCCCTGTGCGGCACCCTCAACTACGCCGTCGGCAACATGCTGGTGGCCGTCAACGTGGCGCTGCGGGACGGTGCGGCGGCGGTGGCCGATCCGTTCGGCGGCGAGGTCTTCTTCACCGACGGGAAGACCGCCCGGGTACGGCAGGACGGCTCCGGCGCCGCCCCGCTGACGCCCACGCCCGCCACCCGGCTCGTGGACGTCAACCTGGATCCGCCGTTCCCGAGCGCGCCGGGGTTCCGGGCCGTGGACCTGCTGGCCCATCCCGGGTTCGCCGCGCACTTCCGGCCGAGGGTCGTGTCGACGACCCTGGCCCTCGCCTGGGTCGCCGCCGGCAGGCGCGCCGCGTACGTCACCGACGGCGGCGACCTCTCCGGGAGCGTGCACTTCGCCGCCGGCATCGCCCTGTGCCGGGCCGCCGGCTGCGTGGTCACCGGGATCGACGGCGCACCCGTGGGCGAGGCGGGCCGCGGGCTCGTCGCCGCCGCCGACGCCGGGACCCACGCGCTGCTGATGGCGATGATCAGCGGCCGCGGCTGACGAAAGGGATTGGACCCACGGCGCGTTCCGGCCCACCCTGGGGCCATGTCCGTTGCCGCGCAGCCGCCGAAGTTCCAGATCAGGGCCGTCCACACCGACACCACGGTGACCGTCTACCAGGCCTACACACCGTCGATCGGCCTGCTCGCGGCCCGCGACGGACGGTTCCCGCGGACGTGGAAGCGGGACCGGATGACCTGGATCAAGCCCTCGTTCCTGTGGATGGCCTACCGCTGCGGCTGGGGCCTGAAGGAGGGCCAGGAGACCGTCCTCGCCGTCGAAATCACCCGCGAGGGCTTCGAGTGGGCACTGCGGAACGCCTGCCTCTCCCACTACGTCCGCGGCTTCCACGCGGACCAGGCCACCTGGCAGCAGGAGCTGAAGCGCTCACCCGCCCGAGTCCAGTGGGACCCCGAGCGCGACCTGCACCACCGGCCACTGCCGTACCGCTCGCTCCAGCTCGGCCTGGCCGGCGAGGCCTCCCGGCGTTACGCGGACGAGTGGACCGTCGGCATCCGCGACGTCACCCCGCTCGCCCACGAGATCCACGAGCTCGTACGCGACCGGCGCCTGGCGGAGGCCGAGGCACTGCTGCCCGAGGAACGGCCGTACCCGGTGAGCGACGGGCTTCTGGAGCGGGTCGTCGCCTGAACGCGTGGCTTCCGGATCCTGCCGGCGTCCCGGCCCGATCCGAAAGGGCACGCCCTGACGGCCGGCCCGGCAGCGCGAGCCTGTCCGTCACGCACCGCGCAAGGCTCAGGACCGGTCCTTCCCGAACGACCAGCCCCGCATGGTGAACACCCCCTCGTCCACGGCACCCGCCGACGCGTACGTCCGCAGCGCCGCCTCGTTGTCCGTGTCCACGCCCACCCACATCCCGTAGCAGCCGCGCGCCCGGGCCTCCGCCGCCAGCGCCTCCGTGAGGGCGCGGCCGACGCCCCGCCGCCGGTGTGCCTCGTCCACCGACAGCTCGTACAGGCACAGCTCCACCCCCTTGTCGGGATGGCGCATCTCGATCCCGGAGACGAAACCGGCGGGGAAGCCGTCCTCCGCGTACGCGATCAGCAGCACGTGCCCGGGCGCGGCCAGGAAGCCCGCCGCCCACTCCTCCCGGGGCGGCGCGTCGTACAGGTGCGCCGCCGCGAGCAGCTCCGCCACCGCCGTGGCCCGCCGGATCTCCACCCGTACCTCCCGGTTCCACGTCCACCTGCCGCGTCCACGTACCGCGTCCGGTGTACGGGGACGCTACCGCGTACGACCTGAGAAGGCCGACGAGTTCCGCCCCTGGGTACGCGAACCGCGCCCGGTCCGACGCCTAGGCTCGACTCATGCAGCTGCGACTTCCCCGGAAGGGCCTGCCGCGATGGGCCGCGGCCGGCGCCGTGCTCGCCGTGCTCGCGGGCGGCACCGGCACCTGGACCGCCGTCGCCTCCGACGACGCGGCGCCGGTGCACCGCGCCGACCGGATGCTCGACCTCGACGGCGTACGGCTCGACACCTCGTACTTCACCTCCGGCGGCGACGGCCGCCGCCCCGCGGTCCTCCTCGGCCACGGCTTCGGCGGCTCCAAGGACGACGTCCGCGCGCAGGCCGAGCAGCTCGCGCGCGACGGCTACGCCGTGCTCACCTGGTCCGCCCGCGGCTTCGGCGCCTCCACCGGGCAGATCGGCCTCAACGACCCCGAGCGCGAGGTCAAGGACGTCAGCGGACTCGTCGACTGGCTCGCCGAACGCCCCGACGTGCTCCTCGACAAGGCGGGCGACCCGCGGGTCGGCGTCACCGGCGCCTCCTACGGCGGCGCGGTCTCGCTGCTCGCCGCCGGCCACGACCCGCGCGTCGACGCCGTGGCCCCGCAGATCACGTACTGGAACCTCGCCGACGCGCTGTTCCCGAACGGCGTCTTCAAGAAGCTCTGGTCCGGCATCTTCTTCTCCGCGGGTGCGGGTGCGGGTGCGGGTGCGGGTCCCGGGGCCGGAGCGGGTGCCTCGGGCGGCGGCACAGGCGCGGGCACGGACACAGGCACGGACACAGGCACAGGCACAGGTGCAGGCGCAGGGGCGGGCGCAGGCGCAGGGGCGGATGCCTCCGGCGCCGCCGCTCGCGACGGCAAGGCGGCCCCCGACCCCGCCGCCTGCGGCCGCTTCAGCCCCGAGGTCTGTGCCCTCTACCAGCGCGTCGCCGTCACCGGCCGCCCCGACGCCGCCGCCCGCGCACTCCTGGAAGCCCGGAGCCCCTCCGCCGTCGGCAGCCGCATCAAGGTGCCCGCGCTGATCGTCCAGGGGCAGGCCGACTCGCTCTTCACGCTCGGCCAGTCCGACGCCATGGCGCGGACCATCGCCGCCAACGGCGCGCCCGTCGCCGTCGACTGGACGGCCGGCGGCCACGACGGCGGCGACCGCGAGACCGACCGCGTCCAGGCCAGGATCACCGCCTGGTTCGACCGCTACCTCAAGCGGGACACCTCCGCCGCCACCGGACCCGCCTTCCGGGTCAGCCGGACCGGAGGAGTGGACTCCACCGACGGACGGGCCACCCTGCGCGGCGCCACCGCCGACCGCTACCCGGGCCTCGCCGCGGGCCCCGTCCAGGTCGCCCTCGCCCCTGCCGGACCGACGGCCCCCGACCCTGCGGCCTCGGGACCGACGGCTTCGGGACCGACGGCCCCGCGTTCCTTCGCCAACCCGGCCGGAGCCAACCCGCCCGCCCTGTCCGCCGTGCCCGGCCTCGGCGGCGGCCTGGCGCAGTTCTCCTCGCTCGGGGTGGGCCTGTCCCTCGACTTCCCCGGCCAGTTCGCCGCCTTCGACGCCCGGCCGCAGTCCGTGCCGCTGCGGATCACCGGCTCCCCGACCGTCCGGGTCAGGGTGACCTCCACCGCGCCCGACGGCTCGGCGGTCCTCTTCGCCAAGGTGTACGACGTGGGCCCGGACGGCCGGCAGCAGGTGCTGCCCTCCCAGCTCGTCACCCCGGTACGGGTCGAGGACGCCGCCGGGGACGGCCGCACCGTGGACCTCACGCTGCCCGCCGTGGACCACGAGGTGCCGGCCGGACACCGGCTGCGGCTCGTGCTCGCCGCGACGGACCTCGGCTATGCCTCGCCCGTCGCCCCCGCCACGTACACCGCCGCCGTCGAGAGCCCGCTGAGCGTGCCGACCGCGCCCGCCGTGGCCACCCAGGCGGCCGGACTGCCCTGGTGGGTGTGGGGCCTGCCGCTGCTCGGCCTGGCCGTCGCGGCCGGACTGCTGCTCACCGCCCGGCGCCGCACCACCGCCCCGGCCCCGGACCCGGCGCTCGCCGAGGTCCCGCTCCAGATCACCGGCCTGTCGAAGAAGTACGCGGGGACCGACCGCTTCAGCGTCCGCGAGCTGTCCTTCCGCGTCGAACAGGGCCAGGTGCTCGGCCTGCTCGGCCCCAACGGCGCGGGCAAGACCACCACCCTGCGCATGCTGATGGGCCTGATCACCCCGGACGAGGGCGAGATCCGGGTCTTCGGACACGCGATCCGCCCCGGCGCCCCGGTGCTCTCCCGGGTCGGCGCCTTCGTCGAGGGCGCGGGCTTCCTGCCGCACCTGTCGGGACGCGAGAACCTGGAGCTGTACTGGGCCTCCACCGGCCGCCCGGCCGAGGACGCCCACATCGACGAGGCGCTGCGGATCGCCAACCTGGGCGGCGCCCTGGAACGCGCCGTACGCACCTACTCGCAGGGCATGCGGCAGCGGCTCGCCATCGCCCAGGCCATGCTCGGCCTGCCGGACCTGCTGATCCTGGACGAGCCGACGAACGGCCTCGACCCGCCGCAGATCCGCGAGATGCGGGAGGTGATGATCCGCTACGCGGCCGGAGGCCGCACCGTCATCGTGTCCAGCCACCTGCTCTCCGAGGTCGAGCAGTCCTGCACCCACCTCGTGGTGATGGACCGCGGCGGCCTCGTCCAGACGGGCCCGGTCGAGGAGATCACCGGTTCCGGCGACACCCTCCTCGTCACCCTGGACGGCCCGGTGCCGGACGCGGTGGTGGAGAAGCTGGGCGCCGTACGCACGGAGTCCGGCCTGCTGGTCCGCCTCGACGGCAAGAGCGCCACCTTCCTCATCGGCGAACTCGTCCGCCTGGACGTGCCGGTGACCGGGGTGGGCCCGCACCGACGCCTGGAGGACGCGTTCCTGACCCTGATCGGAGGAGAGACCGCATGACCGCCGCCGCCCCCGCCGCTCTCGGTTACACGCCCGGCCGCACCCTGCCGCTGCGCGTGGAGGCCGTACGCCAGCTGAAGCGCCGCCGCACCCTGGTCATGGCCGGGATCCTCGCCGCGCTCCCGTTCGTCCTGATCGCCGCCTTCGCCATCGGCGGCACTCCGGACGGCTCGCAGAACAACCGCATCACCCTCATGGACACGGCGACCGCCTCCGGCGCCAACTTCGCCGCGACCTGCCTCTTCGTCTCCGCGGGCTTCCTGCTGGTGATCCCGGTGGCCCTGTTCTGCGGCGACACCGTGGCGTCCGAGGCCGGCTGGTCCTCGCTGCGCTATCTGCTCGCCGCGCCCGTGCCGCGCGCCCGCCTCCTCTGGTCCAAGCTCGTCGTGGCCCTCGGCTTCAGCGCGGCGGCCATGCTCCTCCTCCCCCTCGTCGCGCTTGCCGCCGGCACCGTCGCGTACGGCTGGGGACCGCTGAAGCTCCCCACCGGCGGCGCCCTGCCGGCCGGCGACGCGCTACTGCGCCTCGCCGTCGCGGTCGCCTTCGTCTTCGTGTCCCAACTCGTCACCGCGGGCCTCGCCTTCTGGCTCTCCACCCGCACCGACGCGCCCCTGGGCGCGGTCGGCGGCGCCGTCGGCCTCACCATCATCGGCAACGTCCTCGACGCGGTCACCGCCCTCGGCGACTGGCGCGCCTTCCTGCCCGCCCACTGGCAGTTCGCCTGGGCGGACGCTCTCCAGCCCCACCTGGAGTGGACGGGCATGGCCAAGGGCACGGCCATCTCCGTCACCTACGCCCTGATCCTCTTCGCCCTCGCCTTCCGCGGCTTCGCCCGCAAGGACATCGTGTCCTAGGGCGGTCGGCCCGTCCCAGGACCGCCGGGCCCTCCCGGGACCCCGCGGCCCCAACGGACCCTCCCGGGACCCGGCGGCACCAACGGACCCACGTCACCTCCACAGGCCCCTCTACACCCACCCCCTCCGAGCCGCTTCCGCCCCCGCGCGGAAGCGGCTCGTCGTGCCCAGGGCCGCCATCAGTTCGCCCACGCGGCGGCTGTAGGTGCGGGGGGACATGCCGAGGCGGGCCGCGGCGGTTTCGTCGGTGAGGCCGGCGAGGAGGGCGTCGAGGACCGGGCGGAGCTGGGGCGGGAGGTCGCGGGCGGGCGGGGTGAGGCCGGCCAGTTCCTGGCTGGTGTCCCAGGAGGCGTGGTGGGCGCGGACGAGGGCCTGGACGACGACGGGGTCGCGGATCAGGAGCAGGCCGTTGTAGTGGAGTTCGAGGTCGAGCGGGACCGCGGCCACCGTGCGGTCGACGACGATCATCTTGAAGGGGATCGAGTCCGCGACCCTTGCCCGGCCCGGGACCCGGACCGTCCCCGCCACCTGGGGGAGGGCGTGGCGGGGGACGATCCGGCGGACCTCGGCGGCCCGCTCCGCCGCCGCTCGCATGCACGCTCCCGCCAACTCCAGGAACGGCTCGGGGATCGCACGCGAGGCGGAGGCCGCCGGGTCGTCGAAGGTAAGCAACTCGTGCCGGGCCGAGGCCGCGAGACCTGCGAGCGCGGCGCTGACCCGGCGCGTGCCGCGGACCGGGCGCCCGGGGGGACGCTGCGGTTCGGGGCCGGCACGGCCCATCGCCGAACGGGCGAGCATCACGGAGCCCGCAGTCTCTGCCACCGCTGACCACCCCCGCCCGATCGGTGTGCCACTCCATGTACGCACGCGACTGCACACGGTGACAACCCCTGTTGACAAGGATGGCGAGTCCCTGCCACGGCGGCGCGCACCCGCCGCCGTTGCCGCATTGAGATCCATCCGCAACTCCTTCGTCTGCTCCTTCCGGCCTCCTCGGACGTCACATTCACAAGTGCCGTACTCCGATGGGGACATGGGAGAAGGAGACATGGGGGAGATGTTCATGAAACGAAGGCTTTCCACCGGGATGCTCGCCGGACTACTCGGCGGAGCCCTGCTGTTGACCGGATGTGGTGCCGGTTCCGACGGGTCCGGCCGGACCCGGGCCGACCACTCCGCGCCCGACCGCGGCGCCCCCGCGCCGGACGCGCCCGCACCCGACGCCCCGGACGCGCGGCGGCCCTCCGGTGCGCCCGAGGCGCCCGAGCGGCTCTCGACCTTCGCCCTCGACGTCGACACCGCCTCGTACGGCTACGCCCGCCGCACCCTCGCCGAGGGCCGGCTGCCCGACCCGGCCGACGTACGGCCCGAGGAGTTCGTCAACAGCTTCCGGCCCGACTACCCGCGGCCGAAGGACAACGGTTTCAGCGTCACGCTCGACGGCGCCCGCTCCGACGCGGCCGGCTGGTCGCTGCTCCGGGTCGGGCTCGCCACCCGCCCCGGCGACACCGAACGGCCGCCCGCCGCGCTCACGTTCGTCGTCGACGTCTCCGGCTCGATGGGCGAGCCGGGCCGGCTCGACCTGGTCAAGGAGTCGCTCGGGCTGCTCGCCGACCGGCTGCGCGACGACGACTCGGTCGCCCTCGTCACCTTCAGCTCCGACGCCGAGGTCCGGCTCCCCATGACCCGGGTCGGCGAGAACCGCAGCCGGATCCACGACGTCGTCGACGGCCTGGAGACCAGCTCCTCCACCAACGTGGAGGCCGGCGTGCGCACCGGCTACGACGTCGCCGTCGAGGGCCGCCGCAAGGGCGCCACCAACCGGGTCGTGCTGCTCTCCGACGCCCTCGCCAACACCGGCGACACCGACGCCGAAGGGATCCTGGAGCGCATCGACACGGAGCGCCGCACCTACGGCATCACCCTGTTCGGCGTCGGCGTCGGCAGCGACTACGGCGACGCGTTCATGGAGAAGCTCGCCGACAAGGGCGACGGCCACACCACCTACGTCGCCACGCCCGAGCAGGCCCGCAAGGTCTTCGTCGACCAGCTGCCCGGCCACGTCGAGCTGCGCGCCCGGGACGCCAAGGCCCAGGTCGCCTTCGACGAGAAGACCGTGGAGGAGTTCCGGCTCGTCGGCTACGAGAACCGGAAGGTCGCCGACGAGGACTTCCGCGACGACCGGGTCGACGGCGGCGAGATCGGCGCCGGGCACACCGTGACCGCGCTGTACGCGGTGAAGCTGCGGCCGGGGCAGCGCGGCACGGTCGCCACGGCCACGGTCCGCTGGCTCGACCCGGCCACCCGCGCCCCGCACGAGCGCTCGGGCACCGTGGACGCCGCCGCGCTGACCGCGCCGATCTGGGGCGACGGCCACGACAGTCTCCAACTGACCGCCATCGCCGCCTACTTCGCCGACCGGCTGCGCGGCGGACGGCTGCCGGGCGCGCCGCCGCTGTCCGGCCTCGCGGCCCGGGCGGGCGCGCTCGCCGAGCGGGCGCACTCCGCGTCCGTCCGGGAGCTGGCGGAGGCCGTCCGCCGGGCCGACGGGCTCAGCGGTTCCTCCGACCCGTACGCGGGCTGATCGGCCATGATGGACCGCATGGCCGCCCTGTTGCTCGCCCTCGCCGTCGTGTCGACCGGTCTCTACGCCGGGTTCATGCTCATCTTCCGGACCGGTGTGATGCCCGCCCTGGCCCGTCTCACGGACGAGGAGTTCGTGAACGCGATGCGGCGGATCAACGAGTACGTGCCGAAGCCGGTGTTCCTGCTCGTCTTCCTCGGGGCGGTCGCCTTCCCCGCCGCGGCCCTGGCCGTGCCGGTCGACGGGCGGACCGACACCCAGACGTGGCTGGTGGTGGCGGGTCTGGTGGGCGCGGCGGCCAATCACCTGGTCACCGTCGCGGGCAACATCCCGCTCAACAACGCCCTCGCCGCCTCGGAGCCGGCCGGCGAGCCCGCGGCGGCCGTACGGGCCGCCTTCGAGGGGCGCTGGAACCGCCTCCATCTCGTCCGTACCCTGTTGGTCCTGGCCGCCTTCGGGCTCCTCACGGCCTCGGCGGTGGTCACCGGCTGACCGGGGCGGCGGTTCGCGGGCCACTTCCGCGACACTGGACCGGAGGGTCGGTTTTCCGGTCGCCCAGCGTGACATCGGGCGTCGGGTGGCTGCGCGTCAGGTCGGTGCGGGTTTCACCGACCTGACGTTCTCTTACTCGGCGCCGTCCGCAACTCCGCTGGTCAGAAGCTTGCGAAAGCGGGTGGCCGGGCTTGCGGGTTCACTGCGAACAAGGCTTCGGGTATCTTCCAGCTGCCGGAAAATAGGTACCCCAAGGTTTGTTTTCTCGGGCCACCGGGATGCCGGTTCGGGCGCGATGAGAGGGACGTGACTCCCATGGCGAAGCAGGATCGGGCGATTCGCACGCGCAAGGCCATCCTGGAGGCGGCTGCCGCCGTCTTCGACGAGCGGGGATACGAGGCGGCCAAGCTCTCCGACATCCTGGCGCTGGCCCAGGTGACGAAGGGCGCGCTCTACTTCCACTTCGACTCCAAGGAAGACCTCGCGCACGCGGTGATCGACGCCCAGGTGTCGGTCGTGCCCACGGCACCGCCGCAGACCTGCAAGGTGCAGGAGTTCGTGGACGTCGGCATGGTGTTCGCGCACCGGCTCACCGTCGACCGCGTGCTGAGCGGCAGCGTCCGGCTCACCCTCGACCAGGGCGGTCACGACCTCAACCGCAGCGGCCCCTACCGCGAGTGGACCGAGATCAACCTGACCCTCCTCCGGGAGGCGAAAGAGCGCGGCGAGCTGCTGCCGCACGCCGTGCCCGAGGAGGTGGCGCCGCTCGTCGTCGGCGCCTACGCGGGGCTCAACCTGATGACCCACGCACTGGAGGGCGACCGCTCCTCCATGGAGCGCTGGGCCTCGGCGCTCTACCACCACTTACTGCCCAGCATCGTGGTGCCCTCCGTGCTGACCATGCTGGACCTGGAGCCCGGCCGCGGCGCCCGCGCGCTGGGCGCGACCGAAGACGCCCCCTAGCTCCGCCCGTTCCTCCGCCGCGCGGCCTCCCGTGCGGCTTTCGTGTGCCTGGGCGGCTTTCGCGCGCCCGTGAGGGACCGGCGGGGGCCGTTGGGCCCCTTCCCACAGCCTCAGCGGCACGTCATCATGATCTCAAACGAAACCGCTGTGCCGGTTTTCGGGGCCGGCTGGCCGGAAGCCGCCCGCACCCTTGCCTGAAAATCAACGCCAAAGCATACCCGTCGGTCCAGTAACTGGATCCGCGAGTACGTTTCTTGAGCGCTTGACGACTTGTTGACTGTCATAAACCTGGATGAAACGGGCAAAAATTCCGTCCACGGGGTCCAGTGATTCCGTACCGTCCGGTTTCTTATTGACATGCCGCGCGGTCTCTTTTCTAATCGTCCAGGGTCATCCCGTGCGCAGATGCTGAGGGGGCAACGTGGACGTCCGGATCCTGGGGGGACTTTCGGTGCGCGAGAACGGGGTGTCGATCACCCCGACCGCCGCCGCGCCGCGACAGCTGCTCGCCCTGCTCGCCGCCTGTGCGGACCAGGTCGTCCCGGTCTCCGTCCTCATGGAGGAGCTGTGGCCGTCGGGCGCGCCGCGCGGAGCGCGCGCCGAGCTCCACTCCCACATCGTCGGACTGCGCTCGCTGATCGCCGCCGCGCTGAACGACGGCCGCGGCTCCGGCCGCGGGGCGGAGGACGGACCCGGTGCGGCGGACGGGCGCACCGCCGAGACCGTGCTCGCCGCCCAGTCCGGCGGCTACCGGCTCGACACCGGCGGTGGTTCCCACGACGTCTGGCAGTTCGAGCGCGCGGCAGGCGCCGGCTACCGCGCCATGGAGGCGGGCGACCTCGCGCGCGCCGCGCTCCGGCTCGGCGAGGCCCTGGCACTCTGGCGCGGCGAGCCGTACGCGGGAGTCGACGCCGGCCCCGGACTGCGCGCGGAGACCGAGCGCCTGGAGGCCTCCCGGCTCAGCGTGCTCGACCAGTGGGTCGAGGCCCAGCTCGGGCTCGGCCGCCACGCGGAGATGGTGCCCGAACTCGCCGTCCTCGTCGCCCGGCACCCCGTCAACGAGTCGCTGCACGCCCAGTTCATGGTCGCCCTGCTGCGCTCCGGCCGCACCGACGACGCCGTGGAGGTCTACCACCGGCTCTGCGCGGCCCTGGGCGCGGACGGCGGCCGGGAGCCCTCGGCGCGGCTGCGCCGGCTCCACCGCTCGCTGCTGACCGTACGGGAGGCTCCCCGGCCCCGCGTACCGGCGCAGGCCCAGGGATCGTGGCTGCGGCCGCTCCGGCTCGTACCGGTCGTCGCGGGTGCGCCGGCCTGATCCGCCCGCCGCTCGGCGGGCCGACGGCAGGACCCGGTACCCCGAGGTCGGCGCTCCCGGGGTGCCCGGTCCCGCCTGTCCCCGTCCGGCCCTGACGCACCGTCGGGTACGCCCCGCTCACGTTCGCGCGCCCGCGCCCGGCCCCGCAAGGTGCCCACGCCACCCCGTGGGAGCGCGCGAAGGTGGCCCAGGCACACTGGAGACGGTGGAATGGGGCAGAAGGTGAACGAACAGGCATGAAGTGGTCGATCCCACCGTTGACCGGCGTGCACGTGCGATCTAGTTTCGGCCAGCGGTACGGGTGTCAACGGCGGCACACGGTTCTGCTCAACAGCGGGAGTTGAGGCATGTCCCACCACGGCACGGACGGGGGCGGAGGAGTGGACGCGCTCTCCGTGCTGGAGCTGCTGGCCCAGCAGGCGCCGCCCGAGCGCTTCGCCGAACTGCTCGACCACGCGCGCGCGACCGGCCTGCCACCGGACGAACTCGCCCGTCTGGAGCGGGCCGTGCACCTCGCCACCGGCGTCGGCCGGTCGCTCGCCCGCCGCGAGCAGCGCGAGGCGGGCCTCGACGCCCTCGCCGACACCGCCCGCGACCTCACCCTCCCGTACGACCTGGACGGACTGCTGCGGCTGGTCGTCCGACGGGCCCGGCGGCTGCTCGACCTGGACCTGGCCTGCGTCACCCTGCGCGACGCGAGCGGCCTCCGCGTGCTGCACAGCTCCGAGGGCGGCCTCACCGCCTTCGACGCCGGCCGCTGCTCCGGCGCCCTCGACAGCGAGGGGCTCGGCGGACTGGTCCACGCGTCCGGCGGACCGGCCTGGACCGAGGACTACCTGACGGACGACCGCTTCCCGCACCTGCCCCTGGTCGACGGCGTCGTCCGCGACGAGGGACTGCGCGCCGTCCTCGCCGTGCCCCTGCGGATCGGCGACACCGTCCTCGGCCTGCTGTACGGCGCAGACCGCAGGGCCCGCAGGTTCGCGGACGCCGAGCTCGGACTGCTCGCCCCGCTCGCCGACCTGGCCGCCGTCGCCACGGAGAAGGCCGGACTCCTCGACCAGACCACGGCCGAGGTCACCGAGCTCGAAGAGGACAGCAGCCGCGCCCGCACCGCGCTCACCCGCATGCGTTACATCGGTGAGGCGCACAGCCGGATCATGAACCTGGTGCTGTCCGGCGGCGATCTGCTCGGCGTCGCCAAGGCCGCCGGTGACGCCCTCGACGCGTGCGTCGTCGTCCGCGACACCGGCGGTCGCACGCTCGCCGCCACCGGCGAGATCCCCGGCCTCGACGAGGACGCCGTGGCGAAGGCCTCGCTCGACGCCCACGCGGGCCGCCGCCCCGTACGCACCGGCGGTGCCGGGGCCGGGGCGGGCGGCCCGGTGGACGGACCGGGCCTTCCGGTGCACGGGTCCGGCCTGCCGGGGCGCGCGGCCGCCGGTCTGCCGGAGTTCGGGGCCGGTCCGGCGGCGCACGGATCCGGCGTGGCCGAGTCCGGGCCGGGCCTGTCCGACCACGGCGCCGGCGTCCCCGACCCCAGCCCGGGCGTCCCCGAGTACGGGCCGGGCCCGGCTGCGTACGGCCCCGTGGACGGCGACGCCGAGCGGACCTGGGTCGCGCCCGTCATCGCCGGCTCCGAGGACCTCGGCGTCCTCGTCGTGCGCGCCGCGACCGGACTCACCGGCGAGGACGAGCGGCTGCTCGAACTCGCCGCCCAGTCCGTCGCCTTCCTGCTCCTCATGCAGCGCTCCACCGCCGTCGCCGAGGGCCCCGTCCGCGACGAGCTCCTCGACGACCTGCTCGCCGAGCCTCAGCACGCGCCGCAGCAGATCGCCCAGCGCGCCCGCCGCCTCGGCATCGACCTGCGCAAGCCGCACGTCCTGGTGGTGGCCCGGCCCGAGGGCGGCGAGCAGGGCCGCGCGGTGGTGTGGGCGTCCTCGTACGCGTACCGGATGGCGGGGCTGAAGACCGTGCAGGGCGGATGCATCGTGCTGCTGCTGCCGGGCGTGGACGCGTCCGCCGCCGCGAAGGCCGTCTCGGGCGAACTGGCCCCGCTGCTCGGCCATCCGGTCTCGGTGGGCGCGGCCGGACCGGGCTGGAGCCCGGACAGCGTGGGCCGGCTCTACCAGGAGGGCATGCGCTGCCTGGACGCGATGAGCGCGCTCGGCGGCACGGGCGCGGCGGCGTCCGTGGAGGACCTCGGCTTCCTGGGGCTGCTGCTGTCCGACGACCACGACGTGGACGGCTTCGTCGAGTCGGCGATCGGACCGGTACTGGACTACGACGCCGAGCGGTTCACCGACCTCACCCGCACCCTGGAGGCGTACTTCGCCTCCGGCGGCAGTCCCACCAACGCGGCCGAGGCCCTGCACGTCCACCCGAACACGGTCTCGCGCCGCCTGGAGCGGATCGGCGAACTCCTGGGCCCGGAGTGGCAGAAGCCCGGACAGGTCCTGGAGGTGCAGCTGGCGCTGCGTCTCCAGCGCACCCGCGAGGTCCTCGCCCGCCGCCGTGTTGCCCTCGGCGACACCCGCCAGACCGGGCCGGCGAAGGACGCCTCCTAGCGTCTGCCGGAAGGGTCCCGTGGTCGGGATGTGGGTCCCGTGGCCGGGAAGAGGGTGGTCCCGTGGCCGGGAAAGGGTTCCGCCGTCGGGAAGGGATTCCGTGGTCGGGAAGGGGCCCGCCGTCAGGTAATGGGACGGGGTCCGGGAGCCCCAACTCCCAGACCCCGGTCTGTGGGGACCGGGGCCGGAGGTGTCCCCCGGGCCGGTCGGTACCTCAGGACGCGACGGCTTCCTCCGGACCCGGACTGTGCCTCCGGACCCGCGCACGGGGGAGCCCTCCGGGCCGGTGCGGACGGTGCCTCCGGACCCGCGCCCGGAGGGGGGCCCTCCGGGCGCGGTGCGGACGGTTCCTCCGCGCCCGCGCCCGGGGGAGCCCTCCAGGCCGGTGCGGACGTTCCTCCGGGCCCGGACCCGTTGTCAGCCCGCCGAGCGGGCGGGGGTCGTGGCGTACGGAGTGTCGTGGTCGGTCGCGAGCACGGTCGCCGCGTGGGCCGCGGAGGCCAGCGTGATGTGCCGGTGCCAGCCGCGGAACGAGCGGCCGACGAAGTCCCGCAGGCCCGCGCCCTCGCCGACCGCCCGGAAGTCCCGCTCCACCCGGCGCGACAGCTTGGTCAGCCGCAGCAGCGGGCCGACCGCCGAGCCGGTCAGGTCGGTGATCCACAGCCGGGCCGGCGCGCGCCGCGGGTCGTCCCACTCGCCGAGCAGGAGCAGTGGCCGCTGCCGCTCTCCCGCCGGTACGGGCAGGGTGACCCGCACCGCCGTGGCGAGGGACGTGCGCGAGGTGCGCACACCGGCCGCCGAGTCCACCCAACTGACCGGGCGGCGCAGCCCCTTCAGGGACTCCAGGATCTGCAGCGCGGTGAGCGGCCCGGCGCCGAAGCCCGGCAGCGAGCGGTCCGCGACGGTCAGCCGGCAGCCCGCGCCGATCCGGGCCACCACCGGGACGCCCGCGAGCGCCAGCCGGTGCAGGGCCGCCCGCCCGGCGCCGCCGCGGATGTCGAGCAGCAGCGGCTTGCGCGCCACGTCGGGCCACCGGGCGGTGTCGAGCGCCGCGTTGACCGCGCACTCCTCGAGCGTCTCCTCCGCCGCGCCCTCGGGCACCTCGGCGCGGTCGCGCCGCGTCGGGTCCTTGACCCACGGATCGGGCAGGAAGAGCCGCCAGTTGACGGGGACGCTGGTCTCCTCGGAGGCGAACCACACGCCGAACGCCTGCTGGCCGCGGAAGACCTGGCCGCGCTCGGGGTCGAAGCGCCGGTCGACGCCGACCGAGTGCTGCCCGGCCTTCGGTATCGGCATGGGCCGGACCACCCAGGCCTGCGGGGCGCCGGTCCGCTGGACGAAGCGGGCGAGCTCCGCCCGCATCGGCCGCCAGTCCCACGTGGAACTGGAGATGAAGTGGTGCAGGCTCTGCTCGGCGGCCGGGCCGCCGATCTGCGCGGCGATGTTGCGGATGGACTTGCGGCCCTGCGCGGTCAGCAGCCCGCTCAGGTACTGCTCGGCCTTCATCCGCTGGTCGCGGCGCGGGAAACCGGAGAAGAGCGCGGCGCAGAGTTCGCCGTACACGTCCTCGCCGGCCGCGTCCCGGTGCGCGGCGACGGTCCTGAACCTGGTTGCGACGGATGTACTCACGACACTCCTGCCCATGGGGGGTTGTGCAGCTCCCTCCCGCTGCACCTCTACGGTCCCGTCTCGCCGCCGCCAGGAGGAGGTGTAGCCGGCACCCGTCTGGGCCGCCTGGTGGTGGCCGGACCACACCCCCTCCCCCGGGAAGCCCCCGACAGGGCCCTCTCACCGTTCCCACACCGGTCCGTCACCGTTCCGATCCGGCGTTGCGATACCCCGTGGGGGGATCTGACAGACTCGCCGCACGGGCTTTGACCGGTGCGACTCCCCGCCCGGAACATCAACGTGAGGCAGCACGGGCCGGACTCCGGTTAATGCCCCAGGCCGGAGACCGTGCCTGTGCGCCTCGTTTCTCTTCCGGCCCGCGCCCGCGCCCGGCCACGAGCTCCCCTGGGCTTCGCGCCGGGCTCGCGGGCTTCGCGCCCGGCCCCCGCCCCGCGGGCTCAGCGTCGGGTGTGCCGCCGTATGCGCCTAATCTGGCCTCATGGGATTCCGCGCGCAGCTACTGGTCGTCGGGGCGGTCGCCGTCGGCGGCGCCCTCGGTGCCGCGGCCCGCTACGCGGCGACCCTTGCCTGGCCCACTCCGGCCGGCGCCTTCCCCTGGACGATCCTCACCGTCAACGCGGCCGGCTGCGCGTTCCTCGGCGCGCTGATGGTGTTCGCGACCGAGACCGCCTCCCCGCCGCACCCGCTGCTGCGTCCCTTCCTCGGCACCGGCGTCTGCGGCGGCTTCACCACCTTCTCGACCTACACGCTCGACACCCAGCGGCTGCTCGCCGCCGGCGACGCCCCGCGCGCCCTGCTCTACCTGGGCGGGACCGCGGTCACCGCGCTCGCCGCCGTCTGGGCCGGCGTCGTCGCCGCCCGGGTCGCCGCCGCGCGAAGGAGGCCGTCATGACCCGGCTCGCGGGCCCCGCGCTGCGCCTGACCGTCCTCGTCGGCGAGAACGACACCTGGCACCACCGGCCGCTGTCCACCGAGATCGTGCACCGCGCGCACGCCGCCGGCCTCGCCGGGGCCTCCGTCTTCCACGGCGTCGAGGGCTTCGGCTCCTCCGCGCTCGTGCACACCGCCCGGCTGCTCTCGCTCGGCGACGACCTGCCCGTAGCGATCCTCGTCGTCGACACGGAGGAACGGGTACGGGCCTTCCTGCCGGAGCTCGAGGAGCTGCTGACGGACGGCGGTCTCGTCCTGCTCGACGCCTGCGAGGTCGTACGGTACGGGCCGGCCGAGCCGACACGGCGGCCGGCCGGGACCGGGGGCGAGGACGGAGCCGGATCCGGAGCCGGGGGCGAGGGCCGGAGCGGCGCCGGAGCCGGGGGCCGGGAGCCGCGCGCGTGAACTGGCTGCTCGTCGTCGCGGGCGCCGCCGTCGGCGCGCCGCTGCGCTACCTCACCGACCGCGCCGTCCAGGCCCGCCACGACTCCGTCTTTCCTTGGGGCACGTTCGTCGTGAACGTCGTCGGCTCCTTCGTGCTCGGCCTGCTCACCGGCGTGGCCTCCGCCCGCCTCGGACTGCTGCTCGGCACCGGCCTGTGCGGCGCGCTCACCACGTACTCGACCTTCTCGTACGAGACGCTGAAGCTGTACGAGACGGGGGCGCGCGGCTACGCGGCGGCCAACGTCCTGGGGAGCATCACGGCCGGACTCGGAGCGGTGTGGCTGGGCGTCACGCTCGCGGGGGCGGCGGGCTAGGAGTCCCCTCGCGGTGCCGGTTTCCGCCAGCCCCCGCTGACCTCCTTCACCGCCTTGTGCGGGAAGCGGCGCTCCGCGTACTCCTTCGCGGGGGAGCCGGGCAGGACGTACAGGGTCTCGGCCTTCTCCTGGAGGGGCCGCAGGACGGTGTCCATGAAGTGCCGGCGGTCGTCGAGGTACGGCCCGAGGACGTCCTCGCCTGCGGGGCAGACGGCCAGGCAGTAGGCCGCCTTGTAGCTGGGCTTGAAGGCCAGGCTCTGCCACATGGAGGCGTTCTCGGCGTCGGTGACGCGCGAGCGGAAGTCGGCGGCGTCGGTGCTGTCCGCGACGGTCTGCACGTAGTCGGTGAACCCGGCCATGAACTCCCGGTAGTTGTGCGTCGCACAGGCCAGGAAGTCGAAGTCGCCGTCCTTGGAGAGGGCGCCGACAGGGCAGGCCGCGACGCACAACTTGCACTCGACGCACGGGTTGTAGTCGAGCGGCTCGCCGTACGAGGAGACCTCGGCGTCCAGGAGGACGGTGGCGAGCAGGACGAAGCTGCCGAAGCGCGGGTGGATGACGTTGCGGTGGAGGCCCATCACGCCGAGCCCGGCCGCCACGGCGACCGTCTTGTGGGCGACGACCCAGACGCGGCCGGGGAAGTCCTCCATCTCCATCGGGAAGGTCGCGGAGGGGTTCACCGCCCGGTATCCGGCGTCCTGCAGTTCCCGCACGACCGTCCGGGCCGCGTCGTTGACGAGTTCGCCGGCCCGGTGGAACTCGTGGTTGGCGACGCTGCGGGCCGCCGAGCGCACGTCGTCCCGGTTCATCCGTACGACGAGCGAGACGAGGGTCCGGGCTCCGGGCAACGCGCCTTCCACGTGCTCCCGTTCGTCCGCCAGGTCGGGATGGTCCAGGCTCACGGCCGCCGCGTCGTCCGCACCCGCACGCAGGCACAGCTCCCGCAGCCGGTCGGCGTCGACGACCGCGGGAGGGGCCGTACTGCCCGCGGCCTCGCGGGCGGCGAGCACGGCACGCACGGACGGGTGGTCGGCCAGCCGGGCCGGAAGCTTCTTGGCTGCTCCCATGGAACGCCACGCCCCCCTAGGGTGTGTCAGTTTGATTTCTGGACACACTAGGGGGGAGGTGAGTTGGAAAACAAGACCGACTTGCGGGGAGGGGGCGACGGCGAGGACGGAGGGGGAGGTGGAGGCAGGGGTAGAGGTGGAGGCAGGGGCAGAGGTGGAGGGCCGAGGCGGGGGCGGGAGGGCGGGAACGATGTCAGGGGCGGCGGCTGCTCGGCAGGAACAGCGCGGGCAGGAGCGCCAGGGCGAGCAGCGCCGCCGCGACCGCGTACGTGATCCGGAAGCCGGCCGGGTCGGTGCCCGCCGCGCCGAGGACCACCGAGCACAGCGCCGTACCGACCGAGGCGCCGAGCTGCGAGTTGATGCTCAGCGCGGTGCTCGCCGCCGCCATCCGCTCCTTCGGCAGGTTCCGGCTCGCGGTGGTCATCGTGGGCATCAGGACCATGCCCGCGCCCACGCCCATCACCATCGCCGCGCCGACCACCCGCCAGGCCGCCACGCCCTCGACGCCCGTCTGCACGGCCGAGAGTCCCATGCCGAACGCGGCGAGGGCGATGCCCGCCGGGATCAGGCGGCGCGGCGACGCGGTGTCGATGCGGCGGGCGGCGATCTGCATGGTCACGCCGACCGCGATCCCGATCGGGGCCGCGAGCAGTCCGGCCGCGCTCGCGCTGAACCCGCGGGCCGCCTGCCAGTAGACCGGACCGAGGAGCATCGAGCCGAAGTAGCCGCAGGTGAACAGTGCGAGGGTGCCGATCCCGGCCGCGAACGTGCGGTCGCGGAGGAGGCGCAGGTCGAGCAGCGGCTCACGGGCCGTCAGGGCCCGTCGTACGAAGCCCGCGACGAGGAGCAGGCCGGCAGCGGTGGGCAGCAGGGCGCCGGGCGAGGTGAACGCGCCGGCCGTCGTGGCCCCCTCGCCGCCGCGCGCGAGCCCGTACAGGAGCAGCGCGAGCCCGGGGGAGAGCATCAGCAGGCCGGGGACGTCCAGGCGGGGCGCCGGGGCGCCGGCGCGCGGCGCGTCGGGGCGCAGCAGCCGTCCCGCGAGCGCCAGGGCCAGCGCCCCCAGCGGCAGGTTGACCAGGAAGATCCAGTGCCAGGAGGCGGCGTCGACGAGCCAGCCGCCGAGCGTGGGCCCGATCACCGGACCCACCAGGATGGGCAGTCCGCCCAGCGCCATCGCCCGTCCCATCCGGGCCGGGTCTGCGGCCCGCATCACCATCGTCATGCCGACCGGCATGAGCAGCCCGCCACCGAGTCCCTGCACGGCGCGGAAGGCGATCAGGCTGCCCGCGTCCCAGGCGAGCGCGGCGAGCAGCGAGCCGAGGGTGAACAGGACGAGTGC
Source organism: Streptomyces sp. NPDC012637 (assembly GCF_042954805.1). Classification (NCBI taxonomy): domain Bacteria; kingdom Bacillati; phylum Actinomycetota; class Actinomycetes; order Kitasatosporales; family Streptomycetaceae; genus Streptomyces; species Streptomyces sp. NPDC012637. Next base: position 219,646 of record NZ_JBIBDS010000008.1, on the reverse strand, counting down.
GGTGAGGTAGGTGCGCTTGGCGCCGATCCGGCCCATGGCCCAGGCCGCGGTCGGGATGACGGCCGCGAGCGCCAGGGTGTAGGCGGTGGCGGCCCACTGGATGGTCTCCAGCGGGGCGAGGAAGGCCTCGGACAGGCTGCGCAGCGCCACGTTCACGATGGTCATGTCCAGGACGGCCATGACGGAACCCAGGATGGTGACGGCGAGGACCCGGTTGAGCGACGTCCCGGGGGTGGGCGCGGGGGCGGGTGCGGAAGCGGATCCGGGGTGAGGGGTGGGTGCGGGACCGGCGGTGGGACCGGTGCCGGGTCCGGTGGTGGGAACGGTGCCGGGAGCGGCGGCAGGGCCGGTGGGGGGAACGGTGTCGTGAGTGGCAGGGCCGGTGGCGGGGCCGGTGCCGGGAGCGGCGGCGGCCGGCGTACGGCCCGGGAGGCCGGTGCCGCCGCGGAGTTCGGTCTTGCTCATGGTCGCAAGCCCCCTCAGACCTGGTACGGCAGGGCGGCCCGGGCGGTACGAAGCGCCCGTCCCCACCAGACGAGCTGGCCCAGCATGCCCTTGGCGGCACCCTCCGCGACCGTCGCGTCGCTCGGCTCGCCGTCCTCGCCGAGCGCCGACCACGGGCCGTGCAGGCTCACCGAGTCGCGCACGGTGGTGGCGTGCAGCTCGGCGAAGACCAGCCGGAGCTGCTCGACGGCCCGCAGGCCGCCGCCGATCCCGCCGTACGAGACGAAGCCGACCGGCTTGGCCTGCCACTCCGCCCGGTGCCAGTCGATGACGTTCTTCAGGGCGGCCGGGAAGCTGTGGTTGTACTCGGGCGTGACGACCACGAAGGCGTCGGCGGCGGCGAGCCGCGGCGTGACACCGGCGAGCGCGGCCGTCGCGCGGTCGCCGGGCCGGCCGCCCCAGCCGGGCATGGCCAGCGGCAGGTCGACCTCGGCGAGGTCGATCACGTCGAGCTCCAGGCCTCCGTGCCGCTCCGCGATCCCGGTGAACCATTCGGTGACGGCGGGCGCCGTGCTGCCGACGCGGACGCTGCCGACCAGGACGACGACGCGCAGCGGTGCGTGGGTCCCCGCGGTGGTTTCGGACATGGCTGTTCCCCCTCGACGAGTGGCCGGGACGCCCGGTGCGTCCGGCGGCACACCAGGAACGTACAACGCTCGTTGTTAAAAGTGCAACGCACGTTGTACTTGAGTGGGTGGTCGCGAGTAAGGTGCAGGCATGAGCAGCACCAACGACGCCTGGATGGAACGGGCCCGGCGCGAGGTCCCGCCCCGCAAACTGGAGAAACAGCTCGCGATGGTCCGCGCGGCCTGCGCGACCTTCGGCCGCGAGGGCTACGCGCGCGCCTCGGTCGACGCGCTGGCCGCCGCGGCCGGCGTCTCGACGCGCACGCTCTACAACCACTTCCCCGGCGGCAAGGCCCAGCTCTTCCAGACGGTCGTCACCTGGACGTCCAACCAGGTGCGGGACGCCCAACTCGCCCGGCTGAACGCCCTCGTGGACCCCGAGCGGCTGCCCCACCCCGACGCGCTCGAACGCGACCTGGTCGCCCTCGCCCGCGCGTTCACCGACCTCATCGCCGAGTACCCGGACCACTTCGCTCTGGTCCGCCACATCTCCGCCGAGGCCGACCACGTCCCCGCCGAGGTCCGGGAAGCCTGGCAGGAGGCGGGGCCGGGGCCGGTCGCCGCCGCGCTCACCGCCGCCTTCGCCGCGCTCGCCGACGGCGGCCTCCTCGACCTGCACGACGACGCCCCGCTGGCGAGCGGCCACTTCCTGGCCCTCACCTCGGCCACCGTCCTCCAGCGCTCCCACTACGGCGTCCTGCCGCTCGCGGAGACCGAGACCGACCGCCTGCTGCGCGGCGGCGTGGCGGCCTTCCTGCGCGCCTACGGCTACCGGCGTACGGGCGGCAGATAGGCGCGCGGGCCGGGTCGCGGACCGGCGGCGGCAGCCGGGGCGAGCACCAGCGAGAAGCCGTGGTTCGCCGCCACGGAACGCAGGTGCTCGGCCGACAGGGAGCCGGGACGCTCCAGCGTCAGCGCGGGCAGCCCCGACCGGCCGCACCCCGCCGCACGGTGGAAGGACACGATGCTCACCGACACGGGCGCGTGGAACGGGTACCGCCGCCGCGCCGCGTCGTCGTCGCGATGCGCCAGGATCCGCACGCCGGGCTCGTGGCCGAAGTCGCGGACGGCGCCGTCACCGCGCCAATGGGGCAGCTCGCGGGAGCGGTTCGCCGAGGTGACGAGAAGGAAGCCGGCGCGGCCGGAGGCGGTGCCGGGCGCGGGAGGACGGGGCCTGGTGAAGGGTGCCGGACTGGGTTCGGTGAAGGGCGCGGGACCGGGTTCGGTGAGGGGCAGGGGACGAGGCCCGTTGCGGGGCGCGGTCGGGGGTGCGGTGCGGGACGCGGTCGGGGGTGCGGTGCGGGGCGCGACGTGGTTCGCGGCGCCGGACAGGTCCCTCCGTTCCCCGGCCTGGATGCGGTCGAGGGCCGCGCCCAGGAACTCGTTCGACGGGCAGAGCCGACCGGGCGCGATGACCTGCACGGTCCTCACCCCATCCCGTACCGCCGTCAGATGCCCGGGCAGCCGGTCCGCTGCCGGTCCCCGGAAGCCGAACGGACCGAGCTCGTACAGCTCCTCCATCAGCGACCACACCTGCCTGCGGGGCAGTTCGGCGGGCAGCCGGGTCCAGTCGAAGAGGCCGGGGACCAGCGACGGCACGGTGGTCACGCTGCCGGTCTGCCCGTCAGGGCGGCCCTTCAGCCGGTTGACCCGTACGACGACGTCCGGGTCGGGGCGGGCCGTCAGCGCGTAGAAGTTGGCGAAGCCGTGCAGTACCGCGCGTCCTCCGGCCAGCTCGTCGGCCGCGCGGCGTACGGCCGCGGGGCCGCCGAGGAAGGGCCCCGCGGCGGCCTCGGATGCCGACTCCGCTTGGGTGTCCGACCCGGCCGGATCGCCCGACCCTGCTTGGGTGTTCGCCCCGGCCGTAGCGTCCGTCCCTGCCTGGGTGTTCGCCCCGGCCGTAGCGTCCGTCCCCGGTCGGACATCCGCCTGCGACCGGACATCCGCCTGCGACCGGACATCCGCTCCCGCCCGGACATCCGCTCCCGACCGGATGTCCGTTCCCGACCGGATGTCCGCCCCTGTCATCAACGCCGTCCGCTGTTCTCCCACCGCCGCACCTCCGCGTGATCGTTTACGGCGTGCAACGATTCCGGCTTGATCCGGTCACATTTGTCACCGTCCGTCACCGCGGCTCATGGTGACGGGAACACGGCCTGGCGGAAGGCGTCGCGGACCGCGGTCACCGGGCCCGTCGCGCGGGTGAAGTAGAGCTTGTTGGTGAGCAGTACGGCCCAGAGTCCGCGCGCGGGGCTGACCCACATGCCGGTGCCGGTGAAGCCGTAGTGGACCCAGATGTCGTCGCGTGCCGTGGTGCCGGGCGCGAGGTGCCAGAACAGGCCGCGCGGCGGGACGAGTTCACCGGTGCGTACGCGCAGCGACTGGGCCACCCAGTCGGCGCCGAACGGCGGCCGGACCGGGTCGAGCACCTGACGCAGGAAGCGCCCGAGGTCGCCGGTGGTGGAGAAGGTTCCGGCGATCCCGCATGCGCCGCCGAGCAGCCGGGTGGAGAAGTCGTGGACGGTGCCCCGCAGATGGGTGCCGGTCTCCTCGTCGTACTCGGTCGGCGCCGCCCGCCCGGCCAGCGGTGCGGGCAGCGGCCCGTAGCGCGTCTCCGTCATGCCCAGCGGCTCCCACACCCGGGTCCCGGCCAGCTCGCGCAGGGAGCGGCCGGTCAGGAACTCGGCGAGATAGCCGAGGACGAGCGCGGCGCGGTCGGTGTACTCCACCGCCTCGCCCGGCCGCCGCCGCAGCCGCTCGCGCAGCACTCCGTCCCGTACGTCCTGCGGATCCGTCCCGTACAGGGCACGGAGGTTGGCGCGCAGCGGCAGCCCGGCGGTGTGGGTGAGCAACTGGAGCGGGGTGACGTCGCCCAGCGGGTGCGGGGCGGCCTCCGGCCAGAACTCGCCGAGCCTCACGTCGAGCAGGAGCTTGCCGCTCTCGACGAGCGTGCCGACGACCGGCCATACGGCGATGACCTTGGTGAGACTCGCGAGGTCGAACAGCGCGTCGCCTGAGCAGATCGGCCGCTCCCCGGGCGCGAGCGCGCCGACGCCCCCGCCCACCAGCCTCCCGCCGGCGTCACCGACGGCCCACGCGGCCCCCGGATACACCTGCCCGCGGACCCCGTCCTCCAGGAGCCGCTCGATACGGTACGCGGCGACGGTCGTGTTCACATCAGGTGTCTACCCGCACGACGGCCCTGACGACCGTGCCGCCCGACGGCTCTCCTCGGCGCGTCCCCGCCCGGCCCGATGTGCCTACGATTCACCCATGGCTTCACGCGACGGCACCCCTGACGCGACCGGCGCGCACCAGCGCACACCCGGCGCCCGCGAACTGGACGCGGCGGCGCGCGTCTTCGCGTTGCTCGCCGATCCCACCCGCCTCCACCTGGTGTGGCTGCTGTCGCGCGCCGAGTCGGACGTCAGCGCGCTCGCGGAGACGGTGGGCGCCGCCCGGCCCGCCGTGAGCCAGCACCTGGCCAAGCTGCGGCTCGGCGGGCTCGTGGAGTCACGGAAGGAGGGCCGCCGGGTGGTCTACTCGCTGCCGGACGGCCACATGAAGCGGCTGGTCGTGGAGGCCATCAGCCACGCCGACCACCAGGTGACGGGCGAGCCCTGGCACGACTGACGCGCCCCTGGCGCGACTGACGCACCCCTGCCACGACTGACGTGCGAAGGCGGCCGGCCGCGTGACCGACGTGGGTGGCCGACGTGGGTGGCCGGTGTGAGTGGCCAGGGTCCGTGGCCGGCGTGCGTGGCCGGCCGGGGTGCGTTGCGGACGCCGGCGACCGACGCACGTTGCCGACGCGCGTTGCCGACGCGAATGGCCGCCCGAGTAGCCGACGCACGGCCTTGTCGGGTTCCTCGCGTCCGAGCCGCTCACCGCAGGGTGAGGGAGGTCTCGGCGGCGACGCGGGTCAGCTTCTCGGGATTGCGCACGAAGTAGATGCCGGCGATGCGGCCGTCCTCGACACGGGCCGCCATGACGCCGTCCAGCTCGCCGTCGACCCGCAGTTCGAGCGCCGGGCTTCCGTTGACGGTCGTCGGCGTGCAGGTGACCGTGACGCCCGCCTTCGCGGAGCCGCCGAGATAGAAGCGGACGAACCTGTCGGCGCCGACGACCGGCTGCAGCGCGGCGCGCTTCACGCCGCCGCCGTCGCTCACGAGCACCACGTTCGGGGCGAGCACGTCCAGGAAGGCCTGGGGGTCCCTGGCTTCGAGCGCACGCTTGAACGACTCCAGCACCGCCCGGGCCTTGTCGGGGGAGACCGTCGTGCGCGGGCGGCGGGCGTCGACGTGCCGGCGGGCGCGGTGCGCGATCTGGCGGACGGCCGCCGGCGTCTTGCCGAGGGCCTCGGCGATCTCCTCGTAGCCGACGTCGAAGACCTCGCGCAGCACGAACACCGCGCGTTCCGTCGGCGCCAGCGTCTCCAGGACCAGCATCATCGCCATCGACATGCTCTCGGCCAGCTCGACGTCCTCGGCCACGTCCGGCGCGGTGAGCAGCGGCTCGGGCAGCCACTGGCCGACGTACGCCTCCCTGCGGCGCTTCAGGGAGCGCAGCCGGTTGAGCGCCTGCCGCGTGGTGATCCGGACCAGATACGCGCGCCGGTCCGTGACCTGCGCCAGGTCGACCTCCGACCAGCGCAGCCAGCTCTCCTGGAGGACGTCCTCGGCGTCGGCGGCCGAGCCGAGCATCTCGTACGCGACGGTGAAGAGGAGATTGCGATGGGCGACGAACGCCGCGGTCGCCTCGTCCGTGCCGGTCCGGTCGTCCATGTCCGGTCGTTCTCCTTCGCGTCCTGCGGGGTCGGGGTCGGGGTCGGGGTCGAGGTCGGGTACGTAGTGGGGAGTGCGGAGTGGGGGGTGCGGGGCGAGAGTTCGGGTGCGGGTTCGGGTGCTTCCGCAGCCAATTCGACTGTCCAGGCTACGACTTGACGGCGACCGGCAGGCGTCCGCTCCGGTCGTGACCGCCGCCGCCCTGCCGCTCGGCCCGTGCCGACTGCACGCGCTTGTCTCCCTTGGGCCAGCTGTGCGAACCGGGTTCGCGGGCCTCCTTCGAGAGGTGCTTGACGCTGAACTCGCAGGACATCTCCTTCAGCTTCGCCCCCGCGCGCCCGCCGACGTACAGCGGCAGAGCGGTGTCGTCCTTGCGGGCGAGCTGGAAGACGGCGGTGCCGCGGCCCAGGCTGATGCACATCGCGGAGAAGGAGAGGTCGACGGGCTCGGGCCGCTCGCCGGCGACGCGGTGGAGCACCGTGTCGGCGGCATGGGCGCCCAGGCAGCCCGCGGCGTAGGCGCTCATCCGGAACGAGCGGTCCGACGGGGCCGCGGAGTCCCCGGCGGCGACGATGCGCTCGTCGTCCAAGGAGGTCAGGGTCTCGTCCGTGAGCAGGCGCCCGGCCGCGTCGGTGCTCAGTCCGCTGCGGGCCGCGAGATCGGGCACGCCGAACCCGGCGGTCCAGATGGTGACCGCGCTCGGCAGCATACGGCCGTCGCCGAGGTGCACGGCGTCACGCGTCACGGCCGTCACCTTGGTGGCGCCCGTGCCCACCGTGCCCTCCGTCCTCGCCCTGCCCTCCGTGCCCTCCGTGCCCTCCGTCCTCGCCCTGCCCTTCGTGCTCTCGGTCCTCTCCGTGCTCTCCGTGCTGTTCGCGCCGGAAGCTCCGAGGACGGTCACGCCGAGGCGCGCCAGGCGCTTGGCCGCCGTACGCCGGGCCCGGGGGTGCAGGTACGGGCCGAGCTCGCCGCCGCAGACCAGGGTCACCCGGCGGCCCTGTTCGGCGAGTTCGGCGGCGGTCTCGATGCCGGTCGGACCGCCGCCGACGACCGTGAGCGGCGCAGAGACGGGCGTGGCGTCCACGACGGACCGCAGCCGCCGAGCGTCCTCGAGGGTGGCGACCGAGTGGGCGAACTCGGCGACCCCGGGCACGCGCGGGGCGGCGCTCGCGCTGCCCACCGCGTAGATCAGGTGGTCGTAGTCGAGGGTGCCGCCCTCCGCGAGGACGACGGTGCGCGCGGCCGCGTCGATCCGCGTCACGCCGTCGACGACCAGCCGGACGCGATCGGCGAGGACGTCCCGGTACTCGACGACCGCGTCATGGTTGCCGACCACCAGCTGGTGCAGCCGGAGCCGCGGGACGAACACGGGGCGCGGGTTGACCAGGGTCACGGTCACGTCGTCGCGGCGGGTGAGCCGGTTCGCGGCCATCACGCCGGCGTACCCGCCGCCGACCACGACGATGCGGGCGCCGGCCCGGTCGGCGGCGTGGATGGCGGCGTGGGCGGCGGCGCTGGTGTCGTCGGTCATGGTGTCTCTCTCCTCCGTCGTCCGGATTCGTCTCCCGAACCCGTCTCCACGGGTTCGGCATCAAGACACCGGGCGGCCGTCGGCCGTGACGAAAGGTGACGCAGGTCACTTTCTCTCGTGCGGCGGGCGCCCGGCCCGGCCCGCACCGCGGGATCGACGTACGGGCGCACGTCGTTCAGTCGTTCAGCCTGCCCTTCCTCCTGACGGGCAGGGCGACGGCGAAGACCACGAGCGCCGGCACCACGAGACCGCCTGCGCCCAGGCCGGACCTGACGAGCGCGAGAGCGCAGGGCCGAGGTCACCGTCTTCCTGGCTTCGACACGGCCGCCCGCACCGATCCGGCGCTGGGTGACCTGTCGCGCCAGGCCGCGGAGGGAACGAGAAGCCTGGTGCGCCGGGTGCCGGACCGGCTCGAGGCCTCGGGCGTCCTGCGCCCCGGCCTCGACCTCGACGTCGAGACCGAGCGGCTGACGGCGCTCCTGGACGGCCTCGGCCTCGGCGGTGTCCTCCAGCCGTCGATCGTGGACCCGCGCACCTGTGCCGAGGTGCTGCGCGCGCATCTGGAGGGCCTGGCCGGGCCCGAAGGGGCCGAGTCCGACGGCACATGAGGGAGCGAGGGGTGGGGCGGCCGCCCCGGGTTCAGCGCCGGACGAAGGTACGGATGCGGTAGCGCAGCCCGGTCGTCGACGTGGCCCAGCCCGTGTCCGGACCCCCGTCCCCGTCCTCGTCCTTGCCCGTCCCTTCGCCCTCGCCCTCGCCCTGGCCTTCGACGACCGTCCAGGTCGCCGCGTCCAGGGTCGGGGCGTAGGTGTCTCCGTCCACGGTCACGTCGACCTCGGTCACGGAGACGGTCGTGGCGTACGGCAGGGCGGCGCGGTAGATCTCGCCGCCACCCATCACCCACACGCCGGGCGCGGTGGCGGCCGGAGCTTCGGCAGCCGGGGTCTCGGCGGCAGCCGGGGTCCCGGCGGTCGCGGGCTCAGCCACGAGCGCGAGCGCCTCCGGGACGGATCCGGCGCGCTCGGCGCCGTCGCCGACCCAGTGGGGATCGCGCGTCACCACGATGTTGCGCCGGCCGGGCAGCGGACGGAACCGTACGGGCAGCGAGTCCCAGGTCTTGCGCCCCATGATCACGGGGCGGCCGAGCGTGGTGGCCTTGAAGTGCGCCATGTCCTCGGGCAGTCGCCACGGAATCGTGTTGGCGACGCCGATCACACCGTCGAGGGCCTGCGCCCAGATCAGCCCGACGCCGACCGGTGCGACGTCCTCCGGCCGGAAGCCGTCCCTCTCGACGTCGTTCGCCCCGATGCCCTTCGCCTCGAAGCGGTCCGGCTCGATGCCCATCAGACCGCGACCTGGGCCTTGATCGCCGGGTGGTGCTGGTAGTTCAGCACCTCCACGTCGGAGCGGTCGTACGTGAAGAGCGAGTCAGCGGGGTGGAGCTTCAGCTCGGGGAACCCGTACGGAGTGCGCGAGAGCTGCTCTTCGACCTGCTCGACGTGGTTGTCGTAGATGTGGCAGTCGCCGCCGGTCCAGATGAAGTCGCCCGGCTCGAGACCGGCCTGCTGCGCCACCATGTGGGTCAGCAGGGCGTAGCTGGCGATGTTGAACGGCACGCCGAGGAACAGGTCGGCGCTCCGCTGGTACAGCTGGCAGGAGAGCTTGCCGTCGGCGACGTAGAACTGGAACAGCGCGTGGCACGGCGCGAGCGCCATGCGGTCGAGCTCGGCGACGTTCCAGGCGGAGACGATCATCCTGCGGGAGTCGGGGTCGCGGCGCAGGGTGTCGAGGATCTCGCTGATCTGGTCGATGTGCCGGCCGTCGGGCGCGGGCCAGGACCGCCACTGCACGCCGTAGACCGGCCCGAGGTCGCCCTTGTCGTCGGCCCACTCGTCCCAGATCGTGACGCCGTGCTCGTGCAGCCAGCCGACGTTGGAGTCGCCGCGCAGGAACCACAGCAGCTCGACGATGATCGACTTGAGGTGCACCTTCTTGGTGGTGACCAGCGGAAACCCCTTGGAGAGGTCATAGCGCAGCTGGTGCCCGAACACGCTTCGGGTGCCCGTCCCCGTCCGGTCGGCCTTGGCCGTCCCGGAAGTGAGCACGTGCCTCAACAGATCTTCGTACTGGGTGTCCACCACGTTGCCCGAGTCTAATGCCCGCTTCCGCCCACTCCCGTCGACCCCACGCCCGCCCACTCCCGTCGACTCCACGCCCGCCCGCACGGCGCCGCCCCGACGCCCCTGCCCGCCTGCCCGCACGGCGGCCTGCCCGCATGCCTGCCGGTGCGGCGCCACTCCGGTGGCGCGGCTGCCACTCGGGCGGCGCGGCTGCCACTCAGACGGCGCGGCGGTCGCCGTCCTCGTCGCACGGCAGCTCGGAGGCCTGGTGGTGGGCGAGGAAGTCGCGCGTCGCCTGCCGCTCCGCCTCCGTGATGGCGGTCGGCTGGACGTCGATGATGCCGCCGAAGGGCCGGTCGACGTCCCGGATGATGATCAGCATCGTCGTCAGGAGGGCGGTGATCACCGTCAGGGTGATCAGCTGGCCGCGGTTGTTCTTCCGCGGCAGGCAGATGCCGAGGGCCGTCACCGTGATGAACAGCGTGGCGAGCAGGAACCAGAAGATGGCGCAGGGAACGCTCGCGCTCGCCTGCGTGAGGCGCTCCTCGCGCTCGTCGGAGCGCTTGTTGTCGGCGCCGACCAGCATGCCGAAGACCGGCTGGCCCTGCAGGGTGCGGAACGTCAGGCGGAAGTCGGTGGACCACACGCTGGGAGCGGGCGAGCCCTTGCCGTCGGCCATGGCGGGCCACTCCTGCTCCCGGACGGCGCGGGCGTAGCAGATGGCGTCGGCCTGGATCCGCCCGCGCTGCGCCCCGGGCGCGTACTCGGCGGTCTCCACGAGCTGGTCCAGGGCCCGGGCCTCGCCGCGCGAGGCGACCTCGGCCTTGCCGTACGAGCCGTTGGCGGTGACCAGGACGAAGGAGAGGAGCAGGACGGTCATCGTCAGCAGCGGGCCGACGAGGTCCTTGACGGCCATGCCCGTGCCGTCGTCCTCGCTGAGCAGCCGCGGCCGCAGGAACCGGTTTGCCGCGAGCCCGGCGAGCAGGGCGACGACGGCGACGACGATGACGAGGACCACGGGGGTACACCTCCGAGAACGGGTGGGGGGAGTCCCGGAGTCGCCGGGCCCGGTGATCTTGGCCCGCACCGTGTCGCGCCCGGAACAGCGGAAACGTTCGCTCGCCTCCGTACGAAGGACATGGCGTCCGCCGTAAGGCCCACGCGTGCCGGATGCCCCCATACGCCCTCGCGTGTCGGCGTGAACGGGAGCCCCCTGGTGCGACCGGCCGGCGACGACCGGACCGCCGCATTGCGTCAATAAGTGCGCAACCATGCACGCGTCAGTTACGGTGGAAGGAACCCGAGAGGTACCCGTAGCCGACCGAGGGGTGCCGCATGCTCTCCGTCCTGGGGAACCGCACGTACCGCCACCTGTTCACCGCCCAGGTCGTCGCGCTCGTCGGCACCGGCCTCGCGACCGTGGCCCTGAGCCTGCTGGCGTACGACCTCGCCGGGGGAAACGCTTCCGCGGTCCTCGGCACGGCCCTGGCGATCAAGATGGTCGCCTACGTCGGCACGGCCCCGCTCATCAGCGCCTTCGCCGACCGCGTGCCCCGCCGGGCGCTGCTGGTGACCATGGACCTGATCCGCGCCGGCGTCGCGCTGGCCCTGCCGTTCGTCACCCAGGTGTGGCAGGTGTACGTGCTGATCTTCCTGCTGCAGGCCGCCTCCGCCGCGTTCACGCCCACCTTCCAGGCGACGATCCCCGAAGTCCTCCCCGCGGAGCGCGACTACACCCGGGCGCTGTCCCTCTCCCGCCTCGCCTACGACCTGGAGAGCCTCTTCAGTCCCGCCCTCGCCGCAGCGCTGCTCTCCCTCATCTCGTACGAGTGGCTGTTCACCGGCACCGCCGCGGGCTTCGCCGCGTCCGGTGTCCTCGTGGTCTCCGTACTGCTGCCCAGGCCGCGGCCGGTCGAGCGCACCGGCGGCGCGTACGCCAAGGCCGTCTTCGGGACGCGTCTCTTCCTCGCCACACCGCGCCTGCGGGCCCTGCTCGCCCTCGATCTCGTGGTCGCGGCGGTCGGGGCCATGGTCCTGGTCAACACCGTCGTCCTCGTACGCGACACCCTCGGCCGCTCCGCCGGTGACGTGTCGCTCGCCCTCGGCGCGTACGGGGCGGGCTCCATGAGCGTGGCCCTGGTGCTGCCCCGGATCCTGGACCGCGTCGGCGACCGCGCCCTCATGGTGCCGGCCGCCTTCGTCATGACCGCGGTGCTCGGCCTCTTCGCGACGGGACTGGCGGCGGCGGGACGGGAGACGGCGGGCTCGGGCGCGGCGGGACCGGGGACGACAGGGCCGGGGTCGGCGGGACCGGTGCCGGGGGAGCCGGGGGCGGCGGGACCGGAGTTGATGGGACCGGGGATGGCGGGGCCGGGGGCGGAGGGCCCCTGGGCGTGGACGGCCCTTCTCGTCGCCTGGCTGCTCATCGGGGCGGCGACCTCGGCGGTCCTCACCCCCGGCGGGCGGCTCGTACGGCGCTCGGCCGGAGCGCCCGACCTTCCCGCCGCCTTCGCCGCCCGGTTCTCCCTCACCCACGCCTGCTGGCTCCTGACCTACCCGCTGGCGGGCTGGCTCGCCGCCCGCGCGGGCCTGGCCGTCGCGGCGGGGGCGCTCACGGCGATCGCGCTCGCCGGGTCCGTCGCCGCCGTACGGCTGTGGCCGAGGACGGACCCCGCCGAGCTGGAGCACGCCCACCCCGAACTGCCCCGGGACCACCCGCACCTGGCGGGCGCGGGCCGGAGCCACACGCACGACTTCCACATCGACGTCCTGCACCCCCACTGGCCGCCGGCCCAGGACCACGCGTCCGCCAAGGCGGCCTGAGGCCCCGTCCGTCCTGCCGGGTTCAGGCCATGGCCGTCAGCAGGTCGTTGCACGCCTCCTCGCAGGAGCGGCACGCCTCGGCGCACAGCCGACAGTGCTCGTGCATGTCCGCGTGCGAGGCGCACTCGTCACCGCACGCCTTGCAGGCGACCGCACACGCCTTGAGCAGCGCGGTGGTGATGTCGGCGTCGTAGCCCGTGTGGCGCGAGAGGACGGAGGCGGTGGCGTTGCAGATGTCGGCGCAGTCCATGTCGGTACGGATGCACTTGGTCAGGTCACCGACCATGCCCTCCGACAGGCAGGCGTCCGCGCACGCGGTACACGCCTGGGCGCAGGCGACGCATGCCTCGATGCACCGCGTGAGCTTGTTCTGATCGATGTTCCCGAGATCGGCCGGGTAGGTGGCGAGCATGTCCTTGACGGTGCCCATGGCGACGACCTCCCTCTGTACGGGCCGGAGCCCGAACGCACCGCCCCGGCCACGCCTGACACCCCGCACCTTCAGCCTCCGACCGCACCGCACCACCCGCAACCCCTTCCACCTCCACGGCAGCCGGTCCCGCGGCCCGTGCACGCCGGAGGGCCGTATCCCGGCCCTCCGCCGGGAACAGCCGGCCGCCGCTGCCCGGCGCCTGCAGTGTGTGGACGGTCATCGTGCCGCCGTCTGCCGGGAGCGCCGTGCTGCGCCGTCTCCCGCTCCAACCTCGTCCAGGAGCGGTGCCGATGGAGTACCCGCCACCCCGCAACCCCTGAGCGTGACCGTCCCCGCGGCGGCACACGGAGGCACCCGATGACATGGCGGGCGATCTTCGCAGGAGCCCCGGCTCTGGCCAGCCCCGTCTTCATCGAATATCGTCGATGATCGATGAAGAGACCCGAGTCGATCACCGAAGAGCAGGCCCGCACGTACGCGACCTGGTTCCGCGCCCTCGGCGAGCCCACCCGCGTACGGCTCCTGCACCTCCTGGCCGCGGCCGGCCGTCCGATGACCGTGGGCGAGCTCGTCGCCCAGGTGGACATCGGTCAGTCGACCGTCTCCCACCACCTGAAGATCCTCACCGAGGTCCGCTTCGTCATGCCCGAGAAGCAGGGCACCTCGACCCTGTACGCCGTGAACCGCACCTGCCTGTCGGTGTTCCCGCGCGCGGCCCGGGCCATCATGGGGGAGGAGCCGCCCGGTGACTGCTGAGTTCGCCGTGGTCCCGATGGCCACTGGGCACGCCGACGAGGTCCTGGCGATCTACCAGGCCGGCATCGACGAGGGCAACGCCACCTTCGAGACCGAAGCTCCGACCTGGGAGGCCTTCGACGCGGCCAAGCTGCCCGAGCACCGGTTCGTCGCCTTCGACCGTGACGCCGGCAGAGTGCTCGGCTGGGTCGCTGCCACGGCCGTTTCCGACCGGTGTGCTTACGCCGGCGTCGTCGAGCACTCGGTCTACGTGCACTCCGATGCCCGGGGGCGGGGTGTCGCCTCCGGGCTGTTGAAGGCTCTCGTCGACTCCACGGAGGCGGCGGGGATCTGGACGATCCAGTCCGGCATCTTCCCCGAGAACACGGCCAGCCTCGCTGCCCACGCCCGTGCGGGCTTCCGGGTCATCGGCACCCGCGAGCGCATCGGCCGCCACCGCGGCCGCTGGCGCGACACGGTCCTCGTCGAACGCCGCAGCCCCCACATCGACTGACCGGCCTCAGTCGCGCTCGCCGAGGGTGAGCTGACGGTGGTGGAAGTCGAAGTGCCGAGTGGGATACCGGTAGAGGTCCGCGAGGGTCATGAAGTCCTGGAAGAACGGGTCCCACCGCACCGGGTAGTGCATCCCCCGTGCCAGGTCGCGCTCGGACTCCGCCGCGAGCCGCCGCTCCAGCGAGCCGGTGATCCGGTCGAACGCGGCGCCCGTCCTTCGGGGCCCGAACACCTTCACCGCCCCGCACGGCCCGAGGTGGTTGATCACGTCGAAGGGCCTCGTCCCCGCGTCGAGCACCCGGGCGAACGCCTTGCTCGCGTTCCGGGGCAACCGGCTGAAGCCGCGTGTCAGCCCCAGCAGGACACGGGTGATGACGTAGCCGAAGAGCATGTGCCACAGCAGCTGCCCGTTGGTCCACCGGGTGCCGTCGGTCGGGCGCGCGAGGTCGGCCGGCCCGGCCTCGTCGAGGAGGGCGCGGAAGGTGCGCCTGGCCCTGGCGTAGTCGTCGAGGACGGCCTGCCGCTCGAGCATCGGATGACTGCCTTCCATCGCGCCGCTCCCGTTCAGAGCCGGGGAACCCCGGGGACTGGATGATTCCCGCGCGGATGCGCCCTGGAACGCCGCCGTACGGCCGACCACCGGCCTCCCGCTGTCAGCGCAGCAGCTCGGCGATCTGCCGGGCGGCTTCGCGGGCCGGGCGGCCGACCCCGATGAGGGTCGCGGAGGCGGGGCCGGTCCAGTCCCCGTAACCGAGGAGGTGGAGGCGGGGTTCACGGAGGGCCTGGGTGCCGTGGGTGGGGATGTGGCCTCGGGGGCCGCGCAGGCCCAAGGGGGCCAGGTGGGCCAGGGCGGGGCGGAAGCCGGTGCACCAGATGATGGCGTCGGCCTCGGTGGTCATGCCGTCGGACCACTCGACCCCGCTCGCCGTGAGGCGGGTGAACATCGGCTGGGCCTTGAGGAGTCCGGCGTCCCGCGCCTCGCGTACGGGCGGGACGGCGACGATGTCGCCCAGCGAGGCCACGCCGCCGGTGTCGGTGCGGCCTTCGTCGAGGGCGCGGCGGCGGGCGGTGGCGTGGTCGAAGAGGGCGCGGCCGTCGATGTCGTCGGCGAGGTAGCGGGGTTCGCGCAGGGTGACCCAGGTCAGCTCGGTGTCGTAGGCGAGGTCGGCGGCGATCTGGGCGCCGGAGTTGCCGCCGCCGACGACCACGACATGCTGTCCGGCGACGTCGGCGGGGCTGCGGTACTCCACCGTGTGGAGTTGCCGGCCCCGGAAGGTCTCGCGGCCGGGGACGGCCGGGATGAAGGGGCGTGACCACGTGCCGGTGGCGCTGATGACCGCCCGGGCCCGCCACGCAGCGGCGTCACCCTGCACGCGCAGGAACTCCCCGTCGCGGTGGACCGCCTCCACCCGGACCGGGCGGACGACCGGGAGCTCGTACCGCTCCTCGTAGTCGCGCAGGTACGAGACGACGTGCGCCGCCTCCGGGTACGTCTCGCCCGGCTGCGGTGGCATGAGCCGGCCCGGGAGGGACGAGTACGCGGCAGGTGAGAAGAGGTGGAGGGAGTCCCAGGTGTGCTGCCAGGCGCCGCCCGGCGCGGCCTGGGCGTCGAGGATCACGAAGTCCAGGCCGAGGCGGCGCAGGTGGTACCCGGCGGCGAGGCCGGCCTGGCCGCCGCCGATGACCACCACGTCCACCGGCGCGTTCATGAGCGGCCGCGTACGAAGATGACCGCGACGAGAGCCAGGCCGACCACCGTGCCCACCAGCTGCATGCCGACGAAGCCGGGGAGCGAGGCGGGGGCGATGCCCGCGAAGGTGTCCGTGAAGGCGCGCCCGATCGTCACCGCCGGGTTCGCGAAGGACGTGGACGAGGTGAACCAGTACGCGGCGCCGATGTACGAGGCGACCGCGACGGGCGCGAAGCGGAGCCGGTCCGTGCGGGCCAGGCCGAAGATCAGCAGGATCAGGCCGGCGGTCGCCACGACCTCGCCGAGCAGGAGGTTCCCGGCCGAGCGGTCGTGCGTGGACCACTTCACCAGAGGCTCGCCGAACATCGCGTCCGCCAGGATCGCGCCGAGGATCCCGCCGACGATCTGTGACGGGACGTAGACGGCGAGCTCGCGCCCCGTCACACCCGCGCCGCCGCGGCGGGCGGTCCACCACTCGGCCAGGCTGACGGCCGGGTTGAAGTGCGCGCCGGAGACCGGGCCGAGGAGGGCGATGAGCACGCCGAGGCCGAAGACGGTGGCGGTGGAGTTGGCGAGGAGCTGCAGTGCCACGTCGTCGGTGAGGTCGGTGGCCTGGATGCCGGACCCGACGACGATCGCGACCAGGGCGGCGGTGCCGACGAGCTCGGCGGTGGCGCGGGCGGCGAGCGGGGTACGGGGCGGGGTGGCGCCGGGCGCGGGCTGCGGCGACGGGTCGGTGGCCATGGCGTCACTCGCAGCGGGCTCGGTGGCGGTCACGGGCGGGTACTCCTCGGCAGGTGGGGCGAGAGGCCCTACGGGCAGGCTCTCTTGGTGTCGGCGTTGGCGCGGGCGGTGGCGGCCAGGTCGGCGAGCTGACCGGCCAGGGCCTCGAGGACCTCGGGCCTCAGGCGGTAGTACGTGAAGCGGCCGCACGGCTCCGTCTCCACCACCCCGGCCTCGCGCAGAACCTTGAGGTGGTTGGAGACGTTGGTCTGCTTCGCTCCCGTCTCCTCGACCAGGTGTGTGGTGCACAGGGTCTCGCGGGCCAGCATGGTCACGATCTGGAGGCGCAGGGGATCACCCAGCACGCGAATCAGATCAGTATCGACTGACGTCATCATGTGCTGATACTCTCACATCAGTGAGGGCTGATACCAGTCCGGGTTGAGCCCTGCCTGCCACGAAGGAAGAACCGATGTCCGACACCCCGCTCGCGTCCGTGCTGTTCGTCTGCGTCCACAACGCAGGGCGTTCCCAGATGGCCGCCGGCTTCCTCCGTCACCTGGCGGGCGACCGGGTCGAGGTCCGTTCCGCCGGCTCGCTCCCCGGTGACCAGGTCAACCCCGCCGCCGTGGCCGCCATGGCGGAGCTGGGCATCGACATCTCCGACCAGAAGCCCAAGGTCCTCACCACCGAGGCCGCCCAGGCGTCGGACTACATCATCACCATGGGCTGCGGCGACGCCTGCCCGTACTTCCCCGGCAAGACCTACCTCGACTGGCAGCTCGACGACCCGGCTGGTCAGGGCGTCGAGGCCGTCCGGCCCATCCGGGACGAGATCAAGGGCCTCATCGAAGGCCTCATCGCCGACATCGACGCGAAGAAGCAGGAGAGCTGACGTCGCATGACGAGCACCCCGACGAGCGCCCAGGACGACGTGCGCGAGGTCATCATCATCGGGTCCGGCCCGGCCGGCTACACCGCCGCCCTCTACGCGGCCCGCGCCCAGCTCAAGCCGCTCCTGTTCGGCAGCTCCATATTCGTCGGCGGTTCGCTCACCACGACCACCGAGGTGGAGAACTTCCCCGGCTTCCGCGACGGGATCGACGGCCCCGACCTCATGGACAACATGCGGGCCCAGGCCGAGAAGTTCGGCGCCGAGATGGTCGACGACGACATCGTCTCCGTCGACCTGACCGGAGACATCAAGCTCCTCACCGACTCCGAGGGAACGGTCCACCGCGCGAAGACGGTGATCATCGCGACCGGCTCCGGCTACCGCAAGCTCGGGCTCCCCAAGGAGGACGAGCTGTCCGGGCGTGGTGTGTCCTGGTGCGCCACCTGCGACGGGTTCTTCTTCCGCGACCGCGACATCGTCGTGGTCGGCGGCGGCGACACCGCCATGGAGGAAGCGACCTTCCTCACCCGCTTCGCCCGCTCGGTCACCGTCGTCCACCGCCGGTCCACCCTGCGCGCCTCCAAGGCCATGCAGAACCGGGCCTTCGCCAACGACAAGATCTCCTTCGCCTTCGACAGCGAGGTCGCCGAGATCAAGGACGCGAACGGGATGCTGTCGGGCGTCGTCCTGCGGGACGTCATCACGGGCGAGACGCGCGAGCTGGACGCGACCGGGCTGTTCATCGCCATCGGTCACGACCCGCGCACCGAGCTCTTCGCCGACCAGCTCGAACTCGATGCCGAGGGCTACCTCAAGACCCAGGCCCCGACGACCCGTACGAGCCTCCCGGGCGTCTTCGGCGCCGGCGACGTCGTCGACCACATCTACCGGCAGGCCATCACGGCCGCCGGCTCCGGCTGCGCCGCGGCCCTGGACGCGGAGCGGTACCTCGCGGCCCTCCGCGACGCCGACCCGGCCGGCGAGGCCGAGCTCGTAGCGGCGGGCTGAGGCCGAACAGACCCCGGGCGTCGTGCTCCTTCGAAGCGGTTGCGCAGGACCACCGCCAGGCTGAGAAGTACCGCGGTGATCAGGACCAGGACCAGAGCGCTGCCCCCTGCCTGGGTGATCGCCTCGGGGTACCCGAGTCCTGGGGCAGGGTGAAGATGTGCGTCGGCAGCGCCTGCACCGGCGAGTCCTGCTGGCGGAAGGCGACGTGGCGGTCGTCCGGGGCGCCGACTGCGCCGCTCCGGAGAAGGTGTTCACGGAGAGCGCCGTCTCACTGCCCTCGGCGCCGGCCCGTGCCGACACGGCGTCGATACCCGTGACGGAATCATCCGGCCGCCACTGACGGCCGGGCCGATCAAGCGTCAGTGGTTGCCGGGCCGAGAAGCCGGCCCATGGCTGCGAGCACACTGGGCTCGACACGGTAGAAGACCCAGGTCCCGCGCCGCTCGGACGAGAGGAGCCCGGCCTCCTTCAGTTTCTTCAGGTGATGGGAGACGGTCGGCTGCGAAACGCCGACGTCGGAGATGTCGCACACGCACGCCTCGCCGCCCTCGTGCGAGGCCACGGCCGAGAAGAGCCGAAGGCGCACCGGATCGCCGAGCGCCTTGAACATCATCGCGGTCCGCTCGGCTTCCTCGGCCGACAGGGGGCGTTCGGTGAGCGGCGGGCAGCACGGGGCAGCCTCGGGCTCGAGCAGCGGCAAGACCTTGGTGTTCGACATGCATCTATGTTGACACTTGTCGAACAAATCTCATAGGCCGCGCGATATAGACGGACGCCTATGTTGACGCTTGTCGAATCAGATGGGACTCTTGACCCAACGACATCGATAGACGTCGAAACAGCGAGGAGTCGAATCGTGAACGCGTCCACCAGCGATCTGCCCGTCGTGATCATCGGCGCGGGCCCTGTCGGCCTGGCCGCAGCCGCCCACCTCGTCGAGCGCGACATCGAACCACTGGTGCTGGAGGCCGGTCCCACGGCAGGGGCGGCGGTGCGCGAGTGGGCGCACGTGCGGCTCTTCTCCACCTGGAGCGAACTCACCGACCCGGCGGCCGAGAAGCTCCTCGCCCCCACCGGCTGGGTGAAGCCCGAGGCGAAGACGTACCCGACGGGTGGTGACTGGGCGGAGCAGTACCTCCAGCCGCTCGCCGACGTCCTCGGCGGCAAGGTGCGACTCGGCGCCAAGGTCACCGGCGTCTCGCGCGCAGGCCGCGACCGGATCGTCGACGCCGGCCGCGAGACCCAGCCCTTCACCGTCCACGTCACGTACGCCGACGGCCGCGAGGGGCGCGTCCTTGCCCGTGCCGTCGTCGACGCCTCCGGGACGTGGGCCGTCCCGAGCCCGGCCGGCGGCGACGGCCTCCCGGCCCTCGGAGAGCGCTCGGCGGCCGACCGTATCTCTTACCGGGTGCCGGATCTGAACGACCCTGCCGTACGGGTCCGTTACGCGGGGAAGCGCACCGCCGTCATCGGCTCCGGCGCCTCCGCCTTCACCGCCCTGGCCTCCCTCGCCGACCTGGCGAAGTCCGAGGACGGCACTGGTACACACTCCACCTGGATCCTGCGCCGCGGCATCTCCGGCTCCACCTTCGGCGGCGGCAGCGCCGACCAGCTCCCCGCCCGCGGTGCGCTCGGCCTCGCCGCGAAGGCCGCGGTCGACGAGGGCCACGCCGACGCGGTCGCCGGGTTCCGTGCACAGGAATTCGAGCGCGACGGGGACAGGCTGGTGCTCGTGGCGGAGGACGGACGCCGACTCGACCCGGTCGACGAGGTGATCGTCCTCACCGGCCTGCGCCCCGACCTCTCCTTCCTCGACGAGCTGCGCCTCGGGCTCGACGAGCGGCTGCAGGCCCCGGTCGCCCTCGCCCCGCTGATCGACCCCAACCAGCACTCCTGCGGCACCGTCTACCCGCACGGCCACCGCGAGCTCGCCCACCCCGAGGAGGGCGTCTACCTCGTCGGCATGAAGTCCTACGGCCGGGCACCCACGTTCCTGGCGATGACCGGCTATGAGCAGGTCCGCTCCGTCGCCGCCGCCATCGCCGGCGACCTCGACGCCGCCGACCGCGTCGAACTCACCCTCCCCGAGACCGGGGTCTGCGGCGGCTCCGGCCTCTTCGACGACCCCGAGGCCCAGTCCAACGACTCCGGCGGCTGCTGCGCCCCCGCCCCGCAGCTCGTCCAGCTCGGCGCACCGGCCGCCGCCCTGCCGGTCGTCGACGAGCAGTCGACGGGCGGCTGCTGCGGCTAGTGACCGGCCTCGACACCCCAGCGCGCGGAGCCGCGACCGGCTCGCGGAACCGGTCCAGGCATCTGCGCCAGGTCCTCGGTGACCGGGTCGCCTCCCGCCTCTCCGAGATGTCCGAACGCGCTCCCCGGCGCGCTCGGCTCTCCGGCTGCCGAGGTGCGCGACCTTCAGCGGCAGCACGCCACACGATCTGACCGCGATCTTCGCAGTCTCGCTCGCCTCTCCCCACCCCGTGCCATGCTCCCGCCTGCCCGCCGGCGTCGAGCATCAGCTCACCGTCGTCCACGCGGGAACACTGCGGCAGCGGAGAGCGCGCGGACCGGAGCGGGACGGGCAGCGGGCGGGCCCGAAACTTCGGGAAGTTCTCGGGAAATCCAGCCGCCAGAGGCCGCCTCTGACCGGATTCAGCCGACCGGATCAAGCCATCGGGGCTGCCCGTCCCGAGCCGCCCACCCCGACTGAAAACCGCCCCTGACCAGCAAAAAGGACCCTCCCGAAGGAGGGTCCCGGTGTTGCGCCCCCGGCAGGACTCGAACCTGCGGCCAAGTGCTTAGAAGGCACCTGCTCTATCCGCTGAGCTACGGGGGCCGGTGGTGATCGGGTCAAGGATAGGGGTCCCATCGGCCTGGCCCGGTTGCTTCACCTGCGTGGCACGATGTGGAGGTTCGGTGAAGCGGTCCGATAATCGCAGGCAGGTGCGATTCGTGCAGCGCTTTTCGCGCCACTCGGGCCGGGTGTTGTGCAGTCGTTATGCCCAGGGTCCCCGGCTACATCCGTTCGGTCGGCGCGCAGAGCCCCAATACGCTTCAAAAAGGCTCCAAAATTGGGCATTCTTCGCATGTGGTGACCTTGGACGAACGGCCTCAGCTGATCGACGCACTCTCCGCCCTGCGCGACCGTGTCGCCGCCGTGCGTCTCCCTCTCCCCCTCCCCGGCGCCCTCCGTGCCCGGCAGACCCGGGCCGAGCTGCTCGCCCAGCTCGACGACTACCTCGTGCCCCGTCTGAAGGATCCCGACGCGCCGCTGCTCGCGGTCGTCGGCGGGTCCACCGGGGCCGGGAAGTCCACGCTGGTCAACTCGCTGGTGGGGCGCCGCGTCAGCGAAGCCGGAGTGCTCAGACCCACCACCCGCACACCCGTCCTGGTCTGCCACCCCGAGGACCACCACTGGTTCGCCGGAATGCGCGTGCTGCCGCAGCTCACCCGCGTCTGGCTGCCCCAGCAGGAAGACGACCACCCCGCCGAGGAGCCCCCCGAGGACAACGCCCTGCGCGTCGAGACCGCCGCCACCCTGCCCCGCGGGCTGGCCCTCCTCGATGCGCCCGACATCGACTCGCTCGTCGTCGAGAACCGGCTGCTCGCCGCCGAGTTGATCTGCGCCGCCGACATCTGGATCCTGGTCACCACCGCGTCCCGCTACGCCGACGCCGTCCCCTGGCACCTCCTCCGTACCGCCAAGGAGTACAACGCCACCCTCGTCACCGTCCTCGACCGCGTGCCCCACCAGGTCATCACCGAGGTCTCCCGGCAGTACGAGGCACTCCTCGACAAGGCCGGCCTCGGCGACATGCCCCGCTTCACCATCCCCGAACTCCCCGAGTCCACCGGCGGCGGCAGCGGGCTCCTGCCCGACAACGCCGTCGCCCCGCTGCGCGGCTGGCTCACCCACTGCGCCCAGGACCCCGCCGCCCGCCAGCAGGCAGTCGGCCGGACCGCCGCCGGGGTGATCGACTCGCTCGACACCCGCATGCCGGAGCTCGCCGGTGCGGTCGCGGCCCAGTACGCCGCCGCGGTACGGCTCGGCGGCGCCGTCGAGGCCGCGTACGAGGAGCAGGGGCGGCGGGTCCGGGAACAGGTCCGCCGCGGCGCCGTACTCGCCGGTGACGCCCGCACCCGCTGGCGCGGCTATCCCCGCGACAGCTCCGCCGACGAACTCCTCGACTCCCTCGTCGAGTCGCTCGCCGCACTCGTGCAGTGCGCCGTCGCCGCCGCCGACGAGCGGGTACGGGACGCCTGGCGCCGCGAGCCCGCCGCGGGCGCACTCGCCCCGGCCGCCACACCCGTGGGCCGGAGCAAGGGCGAGGGCAAGGACGCCGGCGAGCGGATCGCCATGACCGTACGGCACTGGCGCCGCGTCCTGGAGGAGATGGTCGAGGAGGAGGTACGGGAGATGGAGCGCCCGGCCACCGCCCGGGGCGGCAAGCGCGCGGCCGCCGCCGCGGCACCCGACACCGGGACCCTCACCGCACTCCTCGCCGCGGTGCTCCTCGGCGGCCGCCGCACCCGGGCCGCGGGCGACCGCCTGGCCGAACTCCTCGGCGCCCAGGGCGCCCTGCGACTGCGCGACCGGGGCGGCGAACTCGTCGCCACGTGCCTCGACCGCGCCCTGCACACCGAACGCGACCGGCGTCTCGCGCCCCTCGACGCCCTCGACGTGACCCCCGAGCCGCAGGCCGAGCTGATCGCCGCGCTCTCCGTACTGCAGAAGGAGAAGTGACGCCCGTGGAGCCAGTGGACGTACCTGACCCGGCCGAGGCACCCAAGGGACCCGATGGATCCGAGGGGTTGAGGGGACGTGAGCGACACGAGGGGCCCGACGGACCTGGCGCGGGTGACGCACCTGGTACGCGCGACGCCCTTGGTGCGCGCAGCACGGTGGGTGCGGTGGGTGCGGTAGGCGCTGTGGACGAGGTACGGGGGTCTTCCGGCGCGAAGGAGCGCGGCGGGGGCCGGGACCGGAGCCCGGACGGGGGCCCGGAGGGAGGCCGCGACCGGGACCGCGACCGGGCTCGCGGAGATGACCGGGGCCGTGACCGGGCTCGGGAAGATGGCCGGGACCGCACCGGCGGCCGGGCCCGGGAAAGGCGCCGCGACCGCGCCCCCGGCCGGGGCGGCTTCCTGGACGACGGTCGCGAGCCCGCCGCCGCCCGCTGGGACGACGGTCTCATCGCCCGCCGCGCCTCCGAGCGCGCCCACCCCGCGGGCGAGCAGTCCACCGAACCCTCCTCCGCCGGCCCCGCCGACGGTCACGACGATGACGACGACGGCGCCTTCCCGCCCCTGGGCGGCGCCTACGGCGGTGCCCTGCGCACCCGCCTGGACGCCCTTCACGAGCTGGTCGGGCTGTCCCGTACCCGGGTCGAGAACGACGCCCTCGCCGAGGCCGGGAGGGTGCTCGACGAGGCCGCCGCGCGACAGCGGCTCTCGGCCCGGCACACCGTCGTCGCCATCGCCGGGGCCACCGGCAGCGGAAAGTCGGCCCTCTTCAACGCCCTCGCCGGCGTCCCCGTATCGGAGACCGGGCTGCGGCGCCCCACCACCGCCGCCCCGATCGCGCTCAGCTGGTCCGAGGGCTCCGCGGGCCTGCTGGACCGGCTCGGCATCCCCGGCCGGCTGCGCCGCAGGCCGCTCGCGGGCGGCGCGGGCGACGCCGATCTGCAGGGTCTCGTCCTCATCGACCTGCCCGACCACGACTCGGCCGTCACCACCCACCGCGAGCAGGTGGAGCGGCTGCTCGGTCTGGTCGACGCGGTGATCTGGGTGGTCGACCCGGAGAAGTACGCCGACGCCGCGCTCCACGAGCGCTATCTGCAGCCGCTCGCCGGGCACTCCGAGATCACCTTCGTCGTCCTCAACCAGATCGACCGGCTCGGCACCGAGGCCGCCGATCTGGTCCTCGACGACCTGCGTCGACTGCTCGACGAGGACGGCATGGCACTCGGCGAGCACGGCGAGCCGGGCGCGACCGTGCTCGCCCTGTCCGCGCTGACCGGGGAGGGCGTGGCGGAACTGCGCGAACTGCTCGGCCGCTTCGTCCAGGAGCGCACCGCGCCCGAGCGCCGCCTCGCCGCCGACGTGGACGCCGCCACGGCCCGGCTGCGGCCGGTGTTCGTCGCGGACGGGCGGCCCGGGCTGGGGGAGCGGGCCCGGGAGGAGTTCGCCGACCGGCTCGCGATCGCGGTCGGCGCGCAGGCGGCCGGCGAGGCCGCCGAACGGGTCTGGCGGCGCAACGCGATCCGCGCCTGCGGGACGCCGTGGCTGCGGCTCTACCGCTGGTACGAGCGGGTCCGTACGCACGGCAGCACCGATCCGCGCCTGGAGAGCCCGGTCGAGGACGAGCTGACCGCACGTCAGCGGGTCGAGCAGGCGGTACGGATCGTCTCCGACGACGCCTCGTGCGGGCTGCCGGGTCCGTGGGCGCAGGCGGTGCGGGAGGCGGCGCTGCGCGGGGCGGACGGGCTGCCGGAGGCGCTGGACGAGCTGACGGTGACCATGGGCGACCCGGCGGCCCGGCCGCCGCGCCCGGCGTGGTGGCCTGCCGCGGTCCTCGCCCAGGTGGTGATGACCTTCCTGCAGATCTTCGGCGCGCTGTGGCTGGTGGGCCAGATCGTGGGTGTCGTGGAGCCGCTGCTGTGGCCGCCTGTCCTGATCATGGTCGCGGGGATCGTCGGCGGTCCGCTGGTGGAGTGGGCGTGTGCGGCGGCGGTACGGGGACCGGCCAGGCGCTACGGGCAGGAGGCCGAGCGCAAGCTGCGCGAGGCGGCCGCGGCCTGCGGCAGGGCCCGGGTGCTCGACCCGATCGCGGCCGAGCTGATGCGCTACCGGGAGGTGCGCGAGCAGTACGTCACGGCCTCGGGCGCGACGCGGGTGGCGAGCCGGGTCGCCCGGTTCGGCGGCACGCGCTTCGGGCCGGCACGGGCGGGTGTCGCCCGGGTGAGGTGAGACGAGAGGAGGGCGCCGAGGTCGGGTGAGACGAGGTGAGGTGGGGCGAAACGCCCCCTTCGAGTGGCGGAGTTGTCCACAACTGCCCCCTTGTCCACAGGCTTCGGCGGGTTTCTCCGGTTCGGTCCAGCATGGATTCCGTGAAGGACGAACGGACCGACGGCCGACGAGCCGACGGGCCGACAGGCGGACGAACGGGAGATGTGGGCGATGAACGAGACGACGGTGACCCTGGTGGGCAACGTGGCGACGAACGTGGAGTACCGGGAGACGGCCACGGGCGGAGTGGCGCGCTTCCGCTTCGCGGTGACCGCGCGCCGCTGGGACCGGGAGCGGGCGGTGTGGACGGACGGTTCCACGAGCTTCTACACGGTGTCCGCCTGGCGCTCGCTGGGGGCGAATCTGGCGGCCTCGGTCTCGGTGGGCGAACCGCTCGTGGTGCACGGCAGGTTGAAGGTGCGGGAGGAGGAGCTCGACGGCCGGCGGAAGACCTTCGTGGACGTCCACGCGGTCGCGGTCGGCCACGACCTGACGAGGGGTACGGCGGCTTTCCGCCGCTCGGTACGGCAGAATCCGGAAACTCCCGTACCGGAATGGAGGATTCCGGATTCCTCGACACCGACCTCCGGTCCCGCGTCCGCGTTCGCCGCCGAAACCGTGTCGAAATCCCGACCTGGCTCCAGGCCTGAACCCGCGCCTGCACCTGCACTTGGGCCGGGCCCCGGGGCCGAAAATGGTCCTGAATCCGACCCTGGCACCCGCCCTGAACGCGGACGGACTCCAGCGGTCGACTACCCTCTGGTAACGGTGTCCTGACCTTCCGTTGTGGGGATTTGTCGATACCGTGACCAGCGGTTTCGCGGTCAACTTCCCCCGTTGATAACGATTTCGAGTCGGAATGGTTATCAGGTCGTACGACTGGACACCGGGGTCTTCCCCCTCCCTAGGATTCCCGGGTACTCATGAGGCACTTGCTTCCAGTGGGTCAGCGAGTCTTGGGTCAAGTGAGTTTGCTGAGCGGGTGCTCCCCCCACGCGTATCGATCGATGACGCGGAGCAGCCCGCACGGAGGGGAAATCCATGTTTTCTGTACGGAGGCGCGGCGTTGCCCGCCTTACCGCCGCGACCGTGGTCTCGGGCCTCGTCGCCGCGGGTGCCATAGCCATCGCGGGACCGGCGATGGCCGAGGGCAGCAGCGGCGGCGTCGCCGCGACGCTGGGACGGCTTGCCGAGTCGGGTGAGATCAACATCACCGTCAAGAACGACAAGGGGCAGCTCGAGACCGACACTTACAAGGGCGGTCTGTTCTACCTCGACGTCAATGGCGGCGGTTCGCTCAAGGCCTACTGCATCGACCTGTTCACGCCGACCCAGTCGGGTACGAAGTACAAGGAGGTCGGTTGGGACGAGTCGACTCTCCACAACAACGCGGACGCGGGCAAGATCCGGTGGATCCTGCAGAACTCGTACCCTGAGGTCGACGACCTGACTGCGCTGGCGACCAAGGCCAACGTCAAGGGTGGCCTGACCGAGAACGAGGCTGCAGCGGCCACCCAGGCGGCGATCTGGCACTTCTCGGACAAGGTCGAGGCCGCTCCGACGGACGCCGAGGCCAAGCAGCTGACCGACTATCTCGTCGCTAAGGCGGAAAAGGCCGAAGACCTGGACGAGCCGGCGGCCACGCTGGGTGTCTCCAAGACCTCGCTGGCCGGAAAGGCCGGCACCCGCATCGGCCCGACCAAGGTGAGCACCAACGCCTCCTCGGGTGCGGCCACGGTCTCCCTGGCCGCCGATGCCCCGAAGGGTGTTCAGGTCGTCGACAAGGACGGCAAGCCCGTCACCACGGCCAAGGACGGCGACGAGCTCTATGTCGACGTGCCGGCTGGTACTCCCGACGGCTCCGCCAAGGTGAGCCTGCAGGCCAGCACGAAGGTCAACATCGGCCGCGCCTTCGCGAGCGTCACGGAGAAGCGCAAGCAGACCCTGATCCTCGCCGGTAGCAGCGAGACCTCGGCCAAGGCCGAGTTCGACGCGACCTGGGCCAAGCAGGGCGCCGTCCCGGCCGTCGACTTCAAGGAGAACTGCGCCAAGGGCGGTGTGGACATCACTGTCTCCAACAAGGGTGACGAGGCCTGGGATGTCGACCTGAAGGGCGTGAAGTACTCGATCGCCGCCGGCGAATCCAAGACGGTCACTGTTCCGGTCGCTGAGGACGCCGAGTACAACTTCACGATCACCGGTCCGAACGGCTTCGAGAAGACCGTCAAGGGTGTCCTCGACTGCAAGACGGCCACGCCTGGCCCGAAGCCGTCCGAGACCCCGACCGACACCCCGTCGCCGTCCCAGACCCCGGCGACCGGTGGCACCACCTCCGGCTCCACCACCGGTGGCGGCGACCTCGCCGAGACCGGTAGCTCCAACGCCACCCCGATGATCGCCGGCATCGCCGTCGCGCTCCTCGCGGTCGGCGGCTGCGCGGTCTTCTTCCTCCGCAAGAAGAAGGCGGCCGGCCAGTAAGGCCCCCGGGCCGCCCTGAGGGGCGCCCACACGCAACGGCCCCGCCGCGCACCGCGCGGCGGGGCCGTCGCGCTGCCGCCTGCAGCCCACCTGCCTGCGGGCTGCGCCCGCACGCCACGCGCCACCACGCACGCCTTCACGCCACGCACCGTGACCGTTCCGCCACGCCAGCGCCGCACAACCCCCAGGTCAGGCGCTCCCCGAAGTACTGGTTTCCGCCTCGGGGGGCCGGTCAGGCAAGATGGGGTCTATCTGCCCACTCACTCTTTGCCGGACGGTTTCTCTTGGCTGAGTACATCTACACCATGCGCAAGACGCGCAAGGCGCACGGCGACAAGGTCATCCTCGATGACGTGACGCTGAGCTTCCTGCCCGGTGCGAAGATCGGTGTGGTCGGCCCGAACGGTGCCGGTAAGTCCACCGTGCTGAAGATCATGGCCGGTCTGGAGCAGCCCTCCAACGGTGACGCGTTCCTCACCCCGGGCTTCTCCGTCGGCATCCTCATGCAGGAGCCGAAGCTCGACGAGTCCAAGACGGTCCTGGAGAACGTCCAGGACGGCGTCGCCGTGATCAAGGGCAAGCTCGACCGGTTCAACGCGATCGCCGAAGAGATGGCGACGAACTACACCGACGAGCTCATGGAGGAGATGGGCAAGCTCCAGGACGACCTGGACCACGCCAACGCGTGGGACCTCGACGCCCAGCTGGAGCAGGCCATGGACGCTCTGGGCTGCCCGCCCGGCGACTGGCCGGTCAACAACCTCTCCGGTGGTGAGAAGCGCCGCGTCGCGCTCTGCAAGCTGCTGCTCGAGGCCCCCGACCTGCTGCTGCTCGACGAGCCCACCAACCACCTCGACGCCGAGTCGGTGAACTGGCTGGAGCAGCACCTCGCCCAGTACAAGGGCACCGTGGTGGCCATCACCCACGACCGGTACTTCCTCGACAACGTGGCCGAGTGGATCCTCGAGCTCGACCGCGGCCGCGCCATCCCGTACGAGGGCAACTACTCGACCTACCTCACCAAGAAGTCCGAGCGGCTCAAGGTCGAGGGCAAGAAGGACGAGAAGCGCCAGAAGCGCCTCAAGGAAGAGCTCGAGTGGGTGCGGTCGAACGCCAAGGGGCGTCAGGCCAAGTCCAAGGCCCGCCTCGCGCGCTACGAGGAGATGGCCGCCGAGGCCGAGAAGATGCGGAAGCTGGACTTCGAGGAGATCCAGATCCCGCCGGGCCCGCGCCTGGGCTCCGTCGTCGTCGAGGTGAACAACCTCAACAAGGCCTTCGGTGACAAGGTCCTCATCGACGACCTCAGCTTCACCCTGCCGCGCAACGGCATCGTCGGCATCATCGGCCCGAACGGCGCCGGCAAGACCACGCTCTTCAAGATGATCCAGGGTCTGGAGACCCCGGACTCCGGCGAGATCAAGATCGGTGAGACGGTCAAGATCTCGTACGTCGACCAGGGCCGCGCCAACATCGACCCGAAGAAGACCCTCTGGGCGGTCGTCTCGGACGAGCTGGACTACATCAACGTCGGCCAGGTCGAGATGCCGTCCCGCGCGTACGTCAGCGCGTTCGGCTTCAAGGGCCCGGACCAGCAGAAGCCGGCCGGCGTGCTCTCCGGTGGTGAGCGCAACCGCCTCAACCTGGCGCTCACCCTCAAGCAGGGCGGCAACCTGCTGCTCCTCGACGAGCCGACCAACGACCTCGACGTCGAGACCCTGTCCTCGCTCGAGAACGCGCTCCTCGAGTTCCCCGGCTGCGCCGTGGTCGTCTCCCACGACCGCTGGTTCCTCGACCGGGTCGCCACGCACATCCTGGCGTACGAGGGCGACTCCAAGTGGTTCTGGTTCGAGGGCAACTTCGAGTCGTACGAGAAGAACAAGATCGAGCGGCTCGGCCCGGACGCCACCCGTCCGCACCGCGCCACCTACAAGAAGCTGACCCGAGGCTGATCGGTTCATGGCTCGGCACCTCTACTCCTGCCCCCTGCGCTGGTCGGACATGGACGCCTTCGGCCACGTCAACAACGTGGTCTTCCTCCGCTATCTGGAGGAGGCGCGGATCGACTTCATGTTCCGGCTGGCGCCGGGCGACGGGAGCCCGTCGTTCTCCGGCGGGTCCGTCGTGGCCCGTCACGAGATCGACTACCTGCGGCCGCTGGTCCACCGGCACCAGCCGGTGACCATCGAGTCGTGGGTCACGAAGATCGGCGCGGCCTCGCTGACGATCGCGTACGAGATCAAGGACCCCGACGTCACGTACGTACGGGCGTCGACGGTCGTCGTGCCGTTCAACCTGGAGGAGCAGCGCCCGCGGCGGATCTCCGACGAGGAGCGGTCGTTCCTCAAGGAGTACATGGACGACGGGATGACGTCCGCAGCATGACCGCCATCGCGCCGCTGCACTTCGACGACGCCCGGGAGGCGGCGGGACTCGCCGCCTTCCTGCGCCGTCTGCTGCACTACGACCGCGCCGCCGCCGTCCGCCTCCAGGCCGGCGGCGGCGCGGTCGCCGTGTTCGGCCGTCCTCCGTCCTTCGAGGTCCTCGCGATCCGCACGGCCCGGCTGGTCGACGCGGTCGACCTCGACGTGACCGTCTCTGCCGGCGAACTCCTCGAAGGCATCGAGGAGTCGGCGGGCAAGGCGGTCGTTCCCGACACCGTCACCGGCCCGCCGTGGGCCGGGGTCCTGCCGCCCCGCGGCGGCTGGGAGCCGGTCGCCGGGCTGCCGCCCGTCACCGAGATGAGGGGCGCGGTCGCCGCAGCCGTGACCGAGTTCCGCGGCCGCGACGAGGCCCTGCCCGAGGAGCGGCGCACCCGCGCCGAGCGCGACCGCATCGGCCGCGAGATCTGGTCCCGGACGCTGGCCGGCACCGGTCTGCCGCTGCGCGCCGTGCACGCGGCCCAGTCGCTCGGCTTCCTGCCCCCGCTGCCCGACGAGGAGCTTCCGGTGGCGCTCTTCGCCTCCGGCCCGTGGCTCCGGCTCCGCACCCCGTACGGCTCGATCGCCCTGCGGACCGTCCCGATGCCGCTGAGCGTGGCACCGGGCGCCGCCCGGTGACCCCCGCACCGGACGGGATAAGCGTCCTCGTCGACGCCGAGCTCACCGGCCCCGAGCTGAACGGGCTCTTCCACGCCTCCTGGCCCGGGCACCGGGACACCGACTTCGCCCCGGTCCTCGCCCGCCGTCTGCTGCACGTCACCGCACGCCGGGACGGGCGGCTCGTCGGCTACGTGAACGTGGCCGGCGACGGCGGTGCGCACGCGTTCCTGCTCGACACGACCGTCCACCCGGACGAGCGCCGCAAGGGGCTCGGCGTGGCGCTCGTACGGGCCGCCGCCGAGGCCGCGCGCGAGCGCGGGGCGCACTGGCTGCACGTCGACTTCGAGCCGCACCTCACGGGCTTCCACGAGCGGTGCGGCTTCCGGCCCACCGCCGCCGGGCTCATGGCGCTCGGCCGCTGACCCGGTCGCCGCGGCCCTCCGCCGCGATCGCGTAGGCCGAGGCCGCCGCGCAGAGCCCCAGCAGCACCGACGGCAGGACCAGTGAGCCGTGGGCGGTGTTCCGGCTCGCCAGGACCGGGTCCATGCGGTGGGCCGGGTCGTAGGCGATCCGTACCGGCTTGCCCCGGTCGCCGATCTTCTCCTCGGCCGAGAACTCCTTCGGGTACCCGCCGTCGCAGTCCAGCGGGTGGTGGAACAGCTGCTTCGGCCGCGGCGCGCCCTCGCCGAAGGTCGGGTGCCGGGTCACCGTGACCTTGCCGGCCACGACGCAGTCGGCGACCGCGCCCCGGACCCGCGAGTCCCGTGCCTCCACCCACACCGACCCCAGGCCCGCCACGAGCAGGCACACCGCGAAGACGCCGGCGCCGCCGCCCTCACGGAACAGGCTGTTGTGCGCGAGAAGGGCCACGGCGGTCAGGACGAGGCCCGCGAGGACGGCCGCGAACGTCCGCACGGGGCTGCGCATGCTCCAGCCGGCCCACAGGTGCAGCAGGACGCCGGCGGCGGCGGGAACGAGCAGCGCGCCGGCGTACGACAGGGCCTTTCTCATCGGACCCTCCGAAGCCTCATCAGTACCCCCCCGTAGAGGGACGGCCGCCCGTCGCGAAAGACGGACGACTGGCATCCCGGAGGGGGATGCGGCCATCCCCCGAGAGGGACGCCCTCCACAGGGACGCCCTCCACAGGGACGCCCTCCACAGGGAAGCCCTCCACAGGGAAGCCCTCCACACGGCCCCCGAGGGGGACGACCGCCCCCTTAGAGGGACGGCCGCCGTCGCGTGCCCGGTTCCACCGGCGTTGCGGCGGGCCGCCTCAGCCCTCCGCGTCGTCCGGCCACACCCCGATGTGGTCCTGCTCCAGCTCCAGGGCCACCCGGTGGCGCATGCCGAGCGCCTCGGTGTAGTCGGCGGGCAGCTGGAGCCGGCCGGCCCGGTCGAGCATCGCGTACTCCCGGGCCACCAGGGACTCCCGGCCCGCCTCGTCGACCTCGGTGCGGCGCAGTACCTCGGAGGAGGTGCGGCCGTCGCGGATGGCGACGGTGCGGCGGACCTCGGAGGCGACCGCCTGGTCGTGGGTGACGATCACGATCGTCGTGCCCAGCTCCTCGTTGGCCCGGCGGAACGCGGCGAAGACCTGCTCGCCGGTGGCCGAGTCCAGTTCGCCGGTCGGCTCGTCCGCGAGCAGCACCGACGGGTTGTTGGCGAGCGCGACGGCGATGGCCACGCGCTGCTGCTGTCCGCCGGAGAGCTGGTGCGGGCGCCGGTCGGCGAAGTCGGCGATGCCGAGCATCGCGAGCAGCTCCTCGGCCCGCCGCGCCTTCTGCTTCGCGCCCTTCCGCCCGTCCTTCAACTGCATCGGCAGCGCCACGTTCTGGGCGGCCGTCAGGTACGGGAGGAGGTTGCGCGCGGTCTGCTGCCACACGAAGCCGACGACCTCGCGGCGGTAGCGCAGCCGCGCCTTGCCGTCCATGGCGAGCAGGTCGCAGCCGGCGACCTTGGCCGCGCCTGCGGTGGGCACGTCGAGCCCGGCCAGGATGTTCATCAGGGTCGACTTGCCCGAGCCGGACGCGCCGACCAGGGCCATCAACTCGCCCTCCGTCACCAGCAGGTCGAGACCCTGGAGGGCCTGCACCTCCACCCCGTCCGTGGTGAAGATCCGCACCAGCCGGTCGCAGGCGATCAGCGCGTCATGGCCGTACGAGGGCCGGTCCCGGCGCTCCGTCGCCCGCCGCTCCAGCTCCTCCAGCGTCGTCGTGCCGGAGGTCTCCGAGGTCGTCGTCATCGTGCGTCTCCTGCCCTGAGTTCCTTGACCGAGCCCCTGCGGGCCACCCACCAGGCCTGCACACCGGCCACCGCGCCGGTGAGGACCACCACGCCGGCCGCCGGGACGCCCAGCGACCAGACGTCCGCGCGCAGCGCCGTGCCCAGCGCCATCGCCTCGTCCGGCGCGGCGGCCAGCGCCAGCCGGATCAGGTCGACGCCGGGCGAGAGCAGCGCGATCGTCGCCCAGCCGACCAGCGCGCCGCCGCCCGCCGCGAGCAGCGCCTGCGGCAGGGCCTCCAGGGCGAGCAGCCGCCGGCCCTGCCGGCGGGTGACGCCCATGGTGCGCAGCCGGGCGAGCAGGGTGGTGCGCTCGGGCGCGCTCTGCAGCAGGGAGAGCAGCACGGCGAGGACGGCGAAGCCCGCGCCGGCGCCGATGGCGGCCGGGTAGATGCGTTCGGCGCCGGTCTGCATCGGCGAGTCGACGTACCCGGCGCGCGTCTCCTCGCGCAGGACGACCTGCACGCTCCGGGCCTTCGCGGTGACCGCGGCCCGCAGGGCGCGGCCGTCGAGTGCGCCGTCCGTCCCGCCCGTGACGAGCAGCGAGGTGGCGGCCCGGTTGGTGAGGTCGTCGCCGTTGACGACGAGGAAGTCCTTGTCGGGCAGGGCCGGGGTGGCGGCGCGGACGGCGACCACCTTCACACGGAACCGGCCGGCCGCTGCGATGATCTCCATGGGCCGGCCGCCGAGGCGTTCGGCGACCCGCGGCGAGGCGATCGCGGGGACCACCCGGGTGGTGTTCCCGACGTGGCCGGGCCCGCCCGTGCCGGTGGACTTCAGCAGGGCGGCCGGGAACGCGCCGAAGCCGGTCCGCGCGGCCAGCCGGGCGTACGTGGCGGGCTCGACGCCGATCAGCGGGGCGCCCATGCCCTGGTCGGCGGTGCCCCGGTGGGAGGGCAGTTCGAGTCCGTACTCGACCTGTACGGGCGACACCTCGCGGACGCCGGCGACGCCGCGTACCGTCTCGGCGACCCCGGCCGGCAGCGGTGCCGAGGCCAGGTCGCCGACCACCCGGGCGTCCGCGCCGGTCTCCCGGTAGGCCGCCCGGTCGCGGACGTCGGAGACGCCGGAGAGCACCGCACCGCCGAACGCGGCCGTCGTGAGCGCGAGCAGCAGGGCGAGCAGCGGCAGGGTGCCGGAGGCCGCGGAGCGGCCGGCCCGGGCGAGCGACAGGAAGCCGACGGCGCCGCGCAGCCGGCGGGCGGGGCGGGCGGCCCAGCGCAGCGGCAGCGGATAGAGCCGTACGAGCACGAACGCGGCGATCAGTCCGACGAGCACCGGCGCGGCGCTGACCAGGTGGTCGCCGGCGTCGCCGGTGCCGCGGCGGCGCAGCGCGGTGACGGCGCCCACCGCGAGGACGAGGAAGGTGAGTTCGGCGATCGTGCGGCGTGCGGAGGGCCGGGCGGTGATCAGGTCCTCGCGCGCGCCGTGCAGCCGGGGCCGCCGGTGCAGGAACACCGCGCGGAGCGGAAGCACCAGGGAGGCGACCACGGCGACGCCCGCCGCACCCAGGCAGGCGGGCAGGAGCCGGGCCCCGGCGCCGCCGCTGAGGAGCAGCGCGAGCAGCAGGCCGAGGGCGGCGGCGGGGACGGCGACCGCGGCGGTCTCGCCGAGCAGCCGGACGCCGATGCCGGTCAGGGACGCGCCGCGGGAGCGCAGCAGGGCGAGCTCGGCGTGCCGGCGGGTGGTGAAGAGGCCGCCGGTCATGGCGAGCACGACGGCCGCGACCGCGCCGATGCCGAAGGTGGCGACGGCGACGACCGAGGCGATGGCGGCCCGGGTGCCCGCGTATCCGGCGACGATCCCGTCGAGGTCGGTGGCGAAGGCCCCGCCGTCGCCGAGGATGTCGCGCAGCTGCACCAGGGCGGGTCCGTCGCCGGCGGAGCCGAGGGCGGCGGTGAGGCGTTCGGTGTCCTGGGCGGTGAGGTGGCGGACGTCGGGCGTGAACCGCCAGTACTTCTCGGGTTCGCCGAGGGTGCCGACCGTGCCGGGCGCGCTCTCGGGCGCCAGGAGCAGCGTGCCCACCCAGTAGGTGCGGGGCTCGGCCTCGGGCGTGGCCGCGAGGAACGGCGTGTGCAGGCCCGGGTCGGTCGACCAGTAGGGACTGTCGGTGTCGCGCGGCTCGACGATGCCGGTGACGGTGATCGGCTTCGGTTCGCCGTCGACTCCGGGCACGTGGACGACGGAGCCGGCCTTCAGCCGGAGGGCCGTGGCGGTCCTCGTGGTGACGGCCGCCTCCATGCCGCCGCCGGGGGCGATCCGGGGCGCGCGGCCGGCGGTGAGCTTCGCGTGCTCGGTGAGGCCGGAGGGCGAGTCGAGGAAGAACTGGGGTGCGACGCCGTCCGGCCGCGCCAGCCACGGCTCGGGCGCGGACATCCGCTTGGTGGTGCGCACGCCGTACGCCGAGTCCGTGAGGTCGGCGCGCAGCGGCGTGGGAAGCGCCGGGAGCAGCCTGTCGCGGGTCGTGCGGAGCTTGTCCGGTGCGAACTCGGCCTGCCGCGCCTCCGGTGCGAGGCTGCTCGGCACGGTGGTGGTCAGCAGCAGCGCGCTGTTGCGGGGCTCGGCCGTGTCGACGGCGTGCCACAGGCCCGCGGTCTCGTACGTGTCGACGGCGCGCGGCAGGGCCGCGGCGAGGAAGGCCGTGACGAGGACGAGCAGACCGTAGGCGAGTGCCGCGCCCGGGGCGGTCCGCAGCCGGGTACGGACCCAGGGGGCCACGGAGCGGGCGGGCTTGCGGGGCATGGCGTTCGCCCTTCCGCGAGCGGGGGTGGACGGCGGCTTCGGGGCGGCGGGGGCGGGCGGGGTCACTGGTCCCCCTGGGTGCGCAGGGTGACGGCCGGGTCGGTGCGGCGGAGCGCGATCACCGCGACGATCGCCAGCGGCAGCGTGGCCACTCCGGCGAGCAGCGACGCCACGTGGGCGAGCGGCAGTTCGACCAGGACGGCGGGCACCGGACGCTCGGCCTGACCGGTGAGCACGACCAGCGGGACGACCGCCCGGGTGAGCACGGTGCCGAGCGCCACGCCGACGAGCAGCCCGATGCCGACGAGCAGGCCCTGTTCTGCGGCGAGCAGCCGGGCGAGCCGGCGGCGTGGCGCGCCGAGCGCCCGCAGCACCCCGAACTCCCGGGACCGTTCTCGGAGCGAACCGGCCGAGGAGACGGCGAAGCCGACCGCGGCGAGCGCTGCCGCTGCCGCCGCGACGGCCATCAGCGCGGAGTTGGGGCCCGCGCCGAGCGGGTCGCCGAGCAGCTCGGCCGCGGCCTCGTCCCGTACGAGCACCAGCGCCGGGTCGGCGTCGGTGCGGGACCGGAGGGTCCTGGCGACCTCGTCGGCCCTGCCCGGCTCGGTGGTGAGCCACCACTCGGTGGGCGCCAGGATCGAGGCGGGTGATCCCGACAGGGCCCGGTTGACCGTGTGGAGGTCGACCAGGAGCGCACCGCCGTCCTCGGGCACGGCGTCGGGCGCGCCCGCGCTGACGGCGCGGGCGCCGAGGCCGGTGGTGGGCAGCTCGCGGACGACCGCGGCGATCCGCACCTTCAGGAGCGAGCCGCCGAAGCCGACGTTGACGGTGTCGCCCTGCTTCGCCCGGGCGGCGGTGAGGAACGCGTCGGTGGCGAGCGCCGGCACCGTCTCCGGCCGGACGCCGCGCGGGGCGGACAGCGTCAGCGTGTAGCCGTCCGTGCCCGGGCCGGCCTCGTTCGCGCCGACGACGAAGGGCATGCTCAGGAGGGTGCCGGCGGTGGACCCGCCGCGCACGGCGACGGCCGTGACCTCGCCGTTGTCGCGTTCGGCCGTGTAGTCGCCGGTCCAGGCGGCGAGCGAGCCGCGGGTGTCGACCGGCCGCCGGGCGCCGTCGGCGCCGGTCGTGCCGACGCCCTCGACGGCGAGCGCGTGGGAGCCGCCGCCGGCGGCCGCCTGTCCGCC
Source organism: Streptomyces sp. NPDC012637 (assembly GCF_042954805.1). NCBI lineage: Bacteria > Bacillati > Actinomycetota > Actinomycetes > Kitasatosporales > Streptomycetaceae > Streptomyces > Streptomyces sp. NPDC012637. The sequence goes on along the minus strand of NZ_JBIBDS010000008.1, from coordinate 182,530 downwards.
GGCCTCGACACCGGTCAGGACGAAGCCGGTGGCGTCGGCCAGTTCGGGCAGGGCGACCTGGAGCCGGTGGGTGCTCCCGTCGGCCGGGAGGCTGCCGAGCAGCCGGCGGTACGGGACGCCGTAGCCGTCCTCCAGGACGACGGTGACCCGGGCGGGCGGGGTTCCGCGTGGCGCGGTGGTGCGCAGGTCGAGCGACAGGGCCCGGGTGCCCCCGGGCAGCGCGACGCCCGGGCGCGGCCCGGCCTTCGGCCGCACGGCGGCGAGGCGCTCGGCGGGCGAGCCGTCCGCGAGGTCGGGACGGAAGAGCATGCCGTCGGCGGCCCGCCGGGTGTCCATCGCGAGCACGGTGGCGTTGCGGCCGCCGAGGTCGGTGCTGCCGCGGTGCACGGGCGCCGCGCCGCGGACGCCCGCCGTGGCCGCGAGGCGTTCGGTCTGGGCGAGCTCGCCGGGGCCCGCGCTCAGCACCCGTACGCTCGCGCCGGTACGGAAGTCGGCCTGGTCGCGCTGCGAGCGGTCCCAGGAGTCGCGCTGGCCGATCGCGAGCATGCCCATGGCGACGGAGAGCACGAGCAGCAGCACCGGGCCGGCGCCGCGCAGCGGCCGGCGGCTGAACTGCCAGCCCGCGAGGGCCGCCGGCAGCCCCCGGCCGCCGGCCGCGCGCCGCTCGGCGAGCCGGGCCGCGGGCGGCAGCAGACGCAGCGTGAGGACGGTGCCGGCGAGCAGGGCGAGCGCCGGGGCGGCCACCAGGAGCGGGTCGACGCCGAGACCGCCGGAGCGGTCCCCGGCGAGCGCGCCGCCGCCGTCGCCGGTCTGCCGGTCGAGCTGCCAGTAGGCGACGCCCGCGACGAGCAGCAGACCGATGTCGGCGCCGGCCCGGACGGGCGCGGGCAGGGCGGTGCCGCGCCCCTTGCGCAGCGACACGGCGGCGCCGTCCCCGGCCGCGAGCGCCGGGGCGACGACCGCGGCGGCGCAGCACAGCGCGACCGCGGCGGCCACCAGCCAGACCGTCGGCGGGGGAACGACGCCGAGGCTGCCGCCGAGCGCGTCGAGCGTGGACCGGTCGGCGATCAGCCGGGTCAGCGGGCCCGCGAGCAGCGGCGCGGCGACGGCGGCGGGCAGTGCGAGCAGCAGCGCCTCGGCGGTGGCGAGTCCGGCGATCCGGCGGCGCGAGGCGCCGCGGGCCCGCAGCAGGTCGGTCTCGCCGGAGCGTTCGGTGCTGAGCAGCCGGGCGACGAGCAGCAGCGCGTACGCGGCGAGCAGCACCAGCTGCACCGCGACGATGGACAGCGTGGAGCGGGAGACCAGCAGGGCCCGGTCGGTGCGGTCCAGGACGGTCGGGAGCGAGGTGGCGGCGTTGACGGTGGTGCCGAAGCCCGCGGTGTCGGCGAGCAGTTCCTCGGGCCCCTCGGTCGCGGCGGCGCGCAGGTCGGCCATCCGGTCGGTGGTGAGACCGGTGTAGTCGGCGACGCCGAGCCAGGAGGTGTCGCCGGTGGTGAGCCGGCCGGAGCCGAGGACGGCGGGGTCGGCGAGCAGCGGTCCGTACGTGGTGAAGACGAGGGTCTTCACGCCGCGGCCGGCCGCCGGGTCGAGCTGCCAGTAGAGGTCGGCGATGTCGACGGGCCGGTAGACGCCGGTGATCCGGGTCGTCACGGTCGTGCCCGTGAGCCGGTCGGTGAGCTCGAGGACGGTGCCCGGGGCCACCTTCAGGCGGCGGGCGGCCTCCTCGGGCACCGCGCTCTCGACGGCGTCGCGCGGGCCGGCGGCCTTCGGCCAGGCGCCGCTGACCAGCGTGATCCGCGAGCGGTCGAGCGCGGCGAACTGGGTGAGGTCGGGCTCGCCCGCGCGGGCCGCGGGCGGCTGGAGCGAGCGGGGCAGCGCGTACGGGCCGGAGGTCTCCAGCTTGCGGACGGTGACCGGCAGCCCGGCGAAGGTCCGGTCGGCGCCGGCGCGGGCGGCGGCGTCGGCGCTCGCCCGCCGGTCGGCGGGTATCCGGCCGGTGACGACGAGCGTGGCGGCGGGCGCGGAGCGGCCCGTGAGGGTGCTCCGGAGGGCGGCGTCGCCGATGGAGGCCGAGAAGCCGGCCAGGGTGGCGAGGACGGAGGTGGTGAGGAGGACGGCGAGGAGGGCCGCGGAGAGGAGGAGACGGTGCGCCCTGACTCGTAGGAGTACGAAACCCGTCACCCGATTCCCCCCTGGAAACACCGCGATGAACCACGATCGTTCACTTTCGAACGTTCATCGGATGCTTTCAGAGGGCATCGGATCCGGTAACCGCTTTCGGACCCACCTTGACGCGATCGTGACCGTTATTCGGGGCTCGGTCGCCGGAATGTGTTCGTCCGTGAGCGGGCGGTCAGTCGGGTCACTTCGGACGGTCCGGACCCGGTCAGTCCGCGGTGTTGACCATGGAGGCGGCGGCGTACGTGAGGTAGTGCCACAGCTGCTGCTCCAGCTCCGGCGCGAGTCCCAGCCCGTCCACCGCGTCCCGCATGTGCCGCAGCCACGCGTCGTGCGCCGCCCGGTCCACCGTGAAGGGAGCGTGCCGCATCCGCAGCCGGGGGTGACCGCGGTGGTCGCTGTAGGTGCGAGGACCGCCCCAGTACTGCATGAGGAACAGCGCGAGCCGCTCCTCGGCCGGACCCAGGTCCTCCTCCGGATACATCGGCCGCAGCAGCGGGTCCTCGGCGACGCCCTCGTAGAAGCGCCGGACCAGGCGGCGGAAGGTCTCCTCGCCACCCACCTGCTCGTAGAAGGTCTGCTCCTGAAGCGTGCCGCGCGGAATATCGTTCACCGTTCCATCGTCTCAGATGCCCCGGCGGAGGACCGGAGGTCCAGGACTCTCCCCGACAGTGGCCGGATGCGACCGGTGGCCGGAAGCGGGTGCCGCGCAGGAGAGTGGAGCCATGCGCGACGAGTTCGCCGACGAGTTCGCCGAGGAGGGCGCGCGGGCCCGGCGGGCGATGGTGCGCGAGATCGAGGCCTACGGCGCCCTGCGCGACTCCGCCTGGCGGGAGGCCTTCGCCCGGGTCCCGCGCCACCTCTTCGTGCCCTCCTACTACGTCCCCGGACCCGGCGGCTACGAACGCCTCTGGTCCGGCGACCCCGACCCCGCGCGCCGCACCCGCTGGCTGCGCGGGGCCTACCGGGACGGCGCCCTCGCCACCCGGGTCAGGGACGGCGAGCTGCTCTCCTCCGCCAGCCAGCCCTCCCTCATGGCGCGGATGCTGGAGGCGCTCGACGTCCGCGAAGGCCACGACGTCCTGGAGATCGGTGCCGGCACCGGCTACCACGCGGCCCTGCTCTGCCACCGCCTCGGCGACGCCCACGTCACCACCGTCGACCTGGACGAGGAGATCACCGAGTCCGCCCGTACCCATCTCGCCGCCGCCGGGTACCGGCCGGCCGTGATCACCCGGGACGGCGCCCGCGGCTGCCCCGAGCACGCTCCGTACGACCGGATCGTGGCGACCTGCGCGATGCCGTCGGTCCCGTACGCCTGGCTCGCGCAGTGCAGGGCCGGCGCCCGGATCCTCACGCCGCTCTCGACCGGTCTCCTCCTGCTGTCCGTGCACGGCCCGGACCACGCCGAGGGACGGTTCCTGGCCACCTCCGCGTACTTCGTCGCCCTGCGGGGCGGCGCCGCCCGGCCCTCGCGGCGGCGCACCGGCGGGCTCCCGCGGCGGGTGTACGACGACGAGCGCTTCGAGTTCCTGGCCGGCCTCGCCGGCGAGGAACTCGGAACGCGCGAAGCGCTCTCGCTCTGGCAGCGCGAACGGCGGCCGGAGCGGGAGCGCTTCGGTGTGACGGTGAGCGGCGGGCGGCAGTGGGCCTGGCTCGACGACCCCGAAGGTCCGTACGCCTGGCCCCTGCCGGACCTCTAGGGCCCAGGCCCTGGAGGCGATCCCTCCGTGTGCCTCCGTGTGTTTCTAACCCCGGCGGACGGTGATCGTCGTCCAGGCGCCGACGTGCACCCGGTCGCCGTCCTGGAGCTGCACCGGCACGTACGGCTGGATCGGGTCGGGCGAGCCGTTGATCGTGGTGCCGTTCGTGGAGTTCTGGTCCACCACCGCCCACGAGCCGTCCGGCTGCGCCACGAGCACCGCGTGCTGGTGCGACACGCCCGGGTCCTCCGGCGGCACCGACAGGTCGATGTCGGGCGACTCGCCGGTGGAGTGCCGACGGCGGCCGATGCTGATCTGGTTGCCCTGGAGCGGGACGTGCTGCTCGGGGGAGTACGCGGGCAGGTTGAGCCCCGAGGCCTCCGGGCCGCTGCGGTGCATCATCGCCATGAAGTACTCGCGGTCGGGGCCGATCACCGCGGTCCAGCCGGCCTGCGGGTGCGGCTGCTGGGCGAACTGCGGCGGCGGACCCTGAGGAGCCGGAGCCGGAGCCGGAGCCGGAGCCGGAGCCGGAGCGGGGGCCGGGGGCGGAACCGGAGCCGGAGCCGGACCCTGGCCCGGGTACTGGCCGGTGCCCGGCACCGGCGGCGGACCCTGCGGTACGGGCGCGGGCGCGGGTGGTGCGGGCGGCGCGGGGTGCTGCGCCTGCGAGGGCGGCGGCAGCATCCAGTCGTCGTCCGCGCGCGGCTGCGGCGGGGCCGGCGGCGCCGGCGCGGCCGGGAACGCCTGAGGTGCCTGAGGCGCCTGCGGCGGCGCGGGCATCGGCGGGCGCTGCGGCGGCGCCTGGTGATGGGTCGGGTCGGCGCCCAGCGGCTCGGCGGGACGGTTCACCTGGGACGGACGCGAGCCCTGGTAGTCGAACGCGTCCGGGTGCTGGGGCTGCGCGGGTCGCGGCGGCGACTGGAAGCCGGGCGGCAGGTTGAGACCGGGCGGCGGACCCTGCGGACCGGGTCCCTGCGGACCGCTTCCCTGCGGTCCCGGGCCCTGCGGTGCGGCCGGCGGGCGCGCCGCGTGCGACGGGGCGATCGGCGTGTACGAGGTCGCCGTGTTCGTGAGGAAGTTCCAGCGGCACTCCTCGCAGAACGGCGCCATGTGCTCGCGCGGGGTGCGGCACTGCGGGCACAGCTCGGCGTGGGCGGTGGCGTTCGGGTCGCCGCCCGGGGCGAAGCCGCCCGGCGCGGCCGGCGGCGGGACCGGGGCACCCGGACCGGCCGGGCCGCCCGGGCCACCGGGGCCGGGGTATCCGTACGCGGGCGGCGGCGGGGGAGGCGGCGGTACGGCACCCGTCGGCGCGCCCGCCCCGGCCGCCATGCGGTGGCCGCAGACCTCGCACCAGTCGTCGGAGACCGACTGGTGTCCGTTCGGGCAGGTCGGCATGTCGGTGCTTCCCCCTCTCGTCGTCCTCGCCCTGACGGGCCTACTTCTTCACGCGAACGGTCTTGGTGGAGCGCGTCTCGAGAGTCATCTCGTCCGCTTCCGCGACCTTCGCCTTCAAACGCACAGTACCCGTCGCGGCGTCGACCACGTCCACCACCTTCGAAAGGAGTTTCGCGGTATCGGCGTTGCCGGAGGCCGCCGCGAGCTGCACGGCTCGCCCGAGCTTCGCCGTCGCACCGTCGTAATCACCCGATTTGCGGGCGTCGAGGCCCTCCTGGATGGCGTCGGCGAGCTCGGCCTGACCCGTGTAGTGCGCGACCTGCGGACTTATCGCGGTGGACATCACCATGTCGTCCGTCCACACCGCGCGTACCAGCCCCTGGGACAGCGTGGTCGGGGCGCCGCCGGCCGGGTCCGGGACGATCAGCGAGACCCGGGCGGCCAGCATCTCCTGGCCGACCGCCGCCTGCGGGACCCGTACCGACACGTGGTAGTCGCGGGACTCGTCGCCCCACGAGCCGGTCGGGTAGTCGCCGGCTCGCGGGCCCGCCTCGGTGCGCCGGCCCGTCAGGTCCTCGACCGTGGGCGCGACCTGCTTCACGAAGCCGATCTCCACGCCGACCGGGGTCCACAGGCGCAGCGCGACGTCCGCGACCTCCTTGCCCATGGCGTGCTCCATCATCGTCGTGAAGTCGGCGGTGAGACCGGCCGGGTCGGCGACGATGTCGGCGGTGCCGAGCAGCGCCCGCGCGATGCCCTTGACCTCCTCGACCTCCCAGTCGGTGCCGACGCCGCGGGCGTCACAGGTGAACCGGCCCGCGCAGGCGTCCAGGGCGGCGCGCAGCGCGGCCGGCGCCTCGTGTTCGTTGCGGCCGTCGGTGAGCAGGATGCCGTGCCGGATGGCGGCGTCGGCGGAGGAGAGCAGCCGGTCGGCGAGCCGCAGCCAGGTGCCGATGGCGGTGCCGCCTCCCGCGCTCAGCCCGCGCAGCGCGTCCTTCGCCTCGGCGCGGGTGCGGGCGTCGGCGACGGCGAGCCGCCCGTTCCCCGGGTAGACCTCCTTCGCCACGTGCGTACCGGCGACGACGGCGAAGGAGGTGCCGTCGCGCAGGGTGTCGATCGCGGCGGCGGTCGCCTCGCGGGCGCCGCGCATCTTGGTCGCCGGGTAGTCCATCGAGCCCGAGCAGTCGAGCATCAGGACGACGGCGGCGGAGCCGCCAGGGGTCGGCCGGTACGAGCCGGCGGTGCCGCCGCCGGTGGCGGTGACGGTGACGATCGCGTTGACGTCCCGCCCGCCCTCCGGCAGGAACTCGTTCTGGTACACGTCCACCGAGAACTGCGGCGCGGTCGGCTTGGAGAAGTTCGCCATGGGTGATTCGGCTCCTCGGCTCACGCGAAGAAGGAGAAGGAAGAAGAGGAAGGGAAGGAACGAAGGAAACGAAGAGAAGGACGGGAAGGAAGGCCGGGAAGGGTGGAGGGGCGGAACCGGACGGTCAGGCCGGTCCTGCCCCCGGCGACGGAAGGGTGAACGGCAGCAGCGCGACCGTGATGTTGTCGTGGCCTCCGCCGTCGAGGGCGTGGCCGACGAGCACCTGCGCGGCGTGCAGCGGGCGTTCGGCCGCGTCCGGCGGCAGGATGCGGGCCATGTCGTCCGCGGCCTCCGCGTAGTTCCACAGGCCGTCCGTGCAGACCACGACCACGCCCGGCCGGTCCGGCTTGAACGCGGCGGTGTGCGGCTCCAGTTCGTAGCTGTCCGCGCCGAGCCAGCCGGTGATCGCGTGGGCGCGCTCGTCCGCGTACGCCTGCGCTTCGCTCATCAGGCCCGCCGCCACCATCTGCGCGGCCCACGAGTCGTCCTCGGTGAGCCGGGCGGGCGGTGTGCCGCGGTCGTCCGGCACCCAGTAGGCCCGGCTGTCGCCGACCCAGCCGACGACGAGCAGTCCGTCGGCGACGATCGAGCCGACGATGGTGCAGGCCGGCGCGTTCTGGTGCTCCCGCTCGCCTTCCGCGCGCTCCGCCAGGGCGGTGACCGCCTCCGCGGCGGCCACGATGGCCTCCTGCATGGCCTGCTGCGGGTGGGTGCCGCGGGGCAGCGCCGTGATGAGCGTCGCGCGCGCCGCGGACGCGGCGGCGGCGGACGCCTCGTCGGGCCGGGTCGCGGAGGAGACGCCGTCGCAGACGACGGCGAGCGCGGCGGGCGAGCCGTCGGCGAGCGCGGCGGACGCGACGGCGAAGGAGTCCTCGTTGCGGTGGTGGCGCAGCCCGCGGTCGCTGACGGCGGCGACCGTCGGCAGCTCCTCCTCCATGTGGTCGCGGTCCCGTGGCTGGGCGTGCCCGCAGTGCTCGCAGTAGCCGTCGTCGTCGACCCGTCCGGTCCGGCAGGCCACGCACACCTTCCGCCCGTCGCCGGCCGCCGGTGCCGGGGCGGGCGACGGGGCGGGCGACGGGGCCGCGGCCTCGGCGCGCAGTGCGGCCCGGGGATCGGGCGCGGGCAGTGTGAAGTCCCCGTCGGCCGACGGCCGTACGGCCTCCGGGCCGGCCTCGGGCGAGGCCGCGGCAGGGTCCGGCGATGGCGCGGCGGGCTCCGGCGAAGGCGTGACGGCCTCGGGCTCCGCGGCGGCAGGCGCCCGGCCGGCCGGCGCTTCGGCAGCCGGGGCCGCCGGCACCTCGTCCGTGCGGACCGGGAGCGTCGGCAGGTCCCGGCCGCCCGAGTCGGTGCCGGGCAGATCGCCGGGGTGCTGGGTGGCCGTCGTCAGCGACTGCGGGTCCCGGGGCGGCGGCTCCGGCCACTCCACGGGCAGCGCGATCGGCACCGTCGGCCGGTCGGGCACCTCGGCGGCCGACAGGTCGAAGCCGCACGCGCCGCAGAACCGGTCACCCGACTCGAGCGGCTCCGCGCAGCCGGGGCAGTTCCCCAGGGGGTGCGGCGGCTTGGGCTTCAACGACATACTCACACCCACGTCCTGGGGCGGAAGCGGTTGGCCCGCTCCACCAGTTCGATCCTCTCCTCGCCACGCTGCGCGAGCCGGGCGAGCACCCGGTACGAGCGTTCGAGGCCGAAGCGCAGTCCGCGCTCGTCCAGTTCGCTGCCCAGCAGCGCCGTGCCGGCCGGGCCCGCGCCGGGGCTCCCGGACAGCACCCAGTCGAGCGCCGTGCCGAGCACCTCCGTCGACAGCTGTTCACGCCGCACCGCGTCGAGGCCGAAGCCCTGCAGCGCGGAGACCTGCGCCGCCGCGGCGGTCAGATCGGCGCCCAGCGGCTCGTTGGCCGGCCGGCGGCGCAGCCGCGACCGCACGGCGGCGACCCGGGCCGCCGTGTAGTGGATGGACGACTCGGGCACCGACTCCAGGGTGCGCACCGCGCCCGCCCGGTCGCCGGCCGCGAGCTGCACCCGGGCCAGGCCGAACGCGGCGCTGACGTAGCTGGGGTCGGTCGCCCACACCAGGCGGTAGTACTCCGCCGCGTTGTCCAGCTGGCCGAGCAGCTCGGCACAGACGCCGAGTGCCAGCTTGGGCGCCGGCTCGCCGGGGAAGGCGTCGTAGATCGCGTCGAAGGAGACCGCCGCGATCTCCCGGTCGCCGCCGACCAGCGAGGTCACGCCCCGGTACCAGACCACCCGCCAGTCGTCCGCGTAGCCGTGCTCCAGGTCCTCGAGCGAACGACCGGCCGCCCCCAGGTCGCCCATCTCCAGGCGCGCCCGCAGCTCGCGGAGCCGCAGTTCGAGCGAGCTGACCGGCGCCGCGTGCAGCGCGGTGATCAGCTCGGCGGGCGCGGCGGCGAGCAGACCGGCGAGGAAACCGGCGTTGGGATCGGCCGGATCGACCCGCGGCACCGGCAGCGCGAGCGCCGTCGCGGCCACGTCGAACGGGCGCAGGAAGCTCCCGGCCCGGCCGTTGACCGACGTCGGCAGCGTCTTCCTGCCGCGTCGCCGCTCCCGTGCGCCGAGCACCGACGCGTCCTCGGTGAGCTCCTCGAACAGCTCGGTGTCCGTGACCCGCACCTCGGCGCCGAACAGCGTCGACAGGGCGGGCCGGGGCCGGCCGGACTGGAGCGCGACGACCTCCCGCAGCACGCCGGTCAGCTGCTCGGCCATCTCCTGCGCGGAGCCGAACCGGCGGGCCGGGTCGGGGTCGGTGGCCCGCACGAGGAAGCGGTAGAAGGACTCGTACGTACGGAAGACGTCGATGCCGTCCGGCTCGGGCAGCGAGTCGACGAAGACGTTGGTGTAGCCCTGGAAGTCGAAGGTGAGCACGGCCAGGGTGCGCGCCACCGTGTACAGGTCGCTCGCCACCGAGGGGCCGACCTCGGCGACCTCCGGCGCCTGGTAGCCGACGGTGCCGTAGATGGCGGACTCGTCGTCGTCCATCCGCCGGACCGCGCCCATGTCGATGAGCTTGAGCTGGTCCTCGGTCTGGATCGCGTTGTCGACCTTGAAGTCGCAGTACAGCAGGTTGCGGCTGTGCAGGTGACCGAGGGCCTCCAGGGCCTCGATGCCGTAGGCGCAGGCCTGCTCGACCGGCAGCGGGTCGCGCCGGCCGTCGGGGGTGCGCCGCTCGTTGGCGATCTCCTTGAGGGACTTGCCGCCCACGTACTCCATGACGATGTAGCCGTCCAGGGAGCCGGTGCGCTGGTCCAGGTGCTCGACGAAGTTGTAGATGCGGACGATGTTGGAGTGCTCGATCTCCGCGAGGAAGCGGCGCTCGGAGATGGCCGCGGCCATGGCGTCCTGGTCGCCGGTGTCGAGCAGGCCCTTGAGGACCACCCAGCGGTCCGAGACCGCCTTGTCCACGGCGAGGTAGATCCAGCCGAGACCGCCGTGGGCGAGACAGCCCGCCACCTCGTACTGCCCGTGGACGACGTCTCCGGCGCGCAGCTTCGGCACGAAGGAGTACGGGTGGCCGCACTTGGTGCAGAAGCCCTCGGTGCGGCCCGGCCGGTCACCGCGCGAACGGCCCACCGGGGCGCCACAGTCCGAGCGGGAGCAGAAACGCTTCCTCTCGGGTACTTCCGCCTTCTCCATCACCGCGGCCCGCGGGTCGGGCCGCGGCACCTCCGGTACCGCGACCAGGCCGGCGCCGAGCCGGCCTCGCCCCGACTGGCCGCCGGTCGAGCCCGAACTGCGCACCGACACCGAACGGGACGGGCCGCTCGGCCCCGACAGCGAACGCGAGAGCCGCCCCGACACCGAACGCCGGGACGCCGAGGACCGGGCCGAGCGCGAGGACACGCGCGACGACGCGGACGAGGCCGAGCGGCCGGAGTCGCCCCCGCGTCCGGTGCCGGCCACCGCCATCCCGGTACGCGTCGCCTGCAGCATGCCCCCGGCCGCGACGACCGGGGCGAGACCGCAGGTGTCGCAGTACAGCTCGCCGCCGCCCATGTCCTCGTACGAGCCCTCGCACGACGGACGCTGACAGCTCCCCACTCCGGACCCCTCGCTCACCACTGGTTCCCCCCGCCGTCTCTCGGTGCGGACAGCGTCTCCGTTGCCGCCTGCTGGTAGCGCAGCACCGCCTGCTCGGCGGCCCGCAGATCGCACGGTGCGCTCCACAGCATCCGGCGGGCCGTGTCGTACCGCTCGATGAGCAGCGGATCCTCCGCCGCCCCGAGCCTGGCCACCTTCGCCTTGTACGCGTCGAGCCGCCCGCGCAGCTCGGCACGGACCGCGAGCGGCGCGGTCACCGCCGTCAACGACTCACGGGCCCGCAGCAGTTCCTCCTCCGCCTCCCTCTCCAGGGCGTCCAGGAGCGGCGAGAGCCGGTGCCACTGGGCGTGCCTGCGGTACTCGGCGGCCGCGGACAGCCGCTCCTGCAGCGCCGTCGGCGGGCCGCTGACGGCCGGCACCTCGGAGGCGGCGATCTTCGCGAGGACCTCGCCGCGCGCCGCCCGCGCCTCGGCGAGGGTCCGGTCCGCCCGCGACAGCACGTCCCGCAGCCGCAGCAGCCGCTCCTCGGAGTCCTGCCGGACCTGGAGCACCGCCTCGATCTCGCGCCGGATGTCCTCGAGCGCGCGGGCCGCCGTGTCGTACCGCGCGGTGTCCGGACGGCCGCCGCCCGGCGCCGAACTGCCCTGCGCGGGACGCCAGAAGGCCAGCGGGTCGGACACCACCTGGGTGCGCAGCGCGGACAGCTCTGCCGTGATCGACTCCAGCTCGTCCCCGGCCGGGTGTTCCCCGGGCCGCACGCCCACCGAGTGCGCCAGCGAACGCGTCCGGCCGAGCTCGGCGGCGAGCAGGTCTATCCGGGCGGGCAGCGCCGACCACACGGCGTCGGCGGTGACCACCACGTCGAGCGACGAGGCGTAGAGCTCGTTCATCCGCCGGACCAGGCCGTCCAGGGTGAACCGCTCGGTGAGCGCGGCCTGTCCGATCGCACCGCCCGGGACGTGCACGCTCTCGCCGCGCAGCCGGTCGGTCAGTTCGGCCAGCTCCTCACGGCCGGGCCAGCGGCGCCGGGCCCGCAGCTCACGGGCGTCGTGCAGCGCGGCCGTGTACGCGTCGAAGTACGCCCACAGCAGGGTGATCGTCCGCTCGGCGGACAGCCAGCGTTCCCGGGTCGTGCCGGTGAGCTCGGCGCCTTCGAGCAGCCGGCGGCCTGCGTGGTCCTGGAGGGCGAGGAGCGAGTCCTCGACCGCCTTGTGCTCCGCGCCGAGCCGCGCCAGCGCACGGTCCACCTCGTCCCGGTCCATCACCGGCCCGGGGGGTCCCGCGACGCCCATCGATCACCTCTCGTCTCGTGCTACTTGTACTTGGGTGCGGGCGGCCCGGATATCCCGGGCAGGTCCGCGGCAAGCCACTTCTGGTACGCCTTCTGCCAGGGGCCCTGCCGGTACTCCACGAGCACCTGGTTGACCCGGCGCACCAGGTCGTCGTCGCCCAGCTTCGCGGCCACTCCGTAGTACTCGGTGGTGAACGGTCTGCCCTTGAGCTCCACGGCCGGGTCCTGGGCGGCCTGGCCGGCGGCCAGCGCGTTGTCGGTGACGACCGCGTCGACCTCGCCCATCTGCAGCCGGGCCAGGCAGTCCAGCTGGTTGGGCACGGTCAGCAGGTCCGGGTCGTCCTTGGTGCCGTCGCCCACGTCCTGGAAGACCGCGCCGAACGACTTCTCCTCCAGTGCCTCGTAGGCCGTGGAGCCCTCGGCGGTGCACACCCGCTTCCCGCTCAGCGAGGAGTCGTAGCCGGTGACGGTGGAGGACTTGGGCGCGAGGACCTGCTGGCCGGCCTGGAAGTAGGCGGTGGAGAAGGCGACCTGCTGGATGCGCTTGCAGTTGATGGTCATCGTGCGCACCACCAGGTCGACCTTGCCGCTCTCCAGGGCGGCGATCCGCTGGTTCGTCGGGATGGTGCGGAAGATGACGGCGTCCTCGGAGCCCAGGATCGACTTGGCGATGGCCTTCGCCAGGTCGATGTCGAAGCCGCGCAGCTCGCCGGGGACCTCCTTCACCGAGCCGTCGGCCTGCCGGGTGACCGTCGGCGGCGTGCGGAAGCCCCAGTTGTAGCTGGACTGGTCGACGCCCACGATCAGCTTGCCGCGGTTCTTGATCCGGGTGACCGCAGGGCCGTCGGCCGACGACGGCGTCAGCGAGGCCTCCGGGTTCTCGCAGGTCTCCGCGCTCTCCGCCTTGACCTGCACGCCCCTGCCCACGCCCACGCCCGGGCCGGCCCCGGGCCCGGCGGCGGGTTCACCGGCGCGCGGCAGCGCGAACAGCGCGAGGGAGGCGGTCAGGGCGCAGGCCACGGCCATCGCGGCCACCCCGCCCCAGCCGCGCAGGCGCGCGACGCCCCGCGGTGACGCGGCGGAAGGCGTGGCGGTGCCGCCCGGCACCGCTGCCGTCCCGTTCGCCGTCTCGACGCCGTCCGGCATCCCGCCCCCTCTCACCGGTACTCCGACAGTCTGCGGTTGACGCCCGTGACGGCGCATCCCGCGGCGAACACACCCAGGACCGCCGCGCCCAGCGGCAGCCCGGTCAGCGCGTCCCGGCCGCTCTCGGCGGCGCGGGTGAACTCGTCCTGCTCGTGGGCGAGGGCCCGGCCGAGCGCCGCGTCGACCTGGTCGAAGGACTGCCCGGTCGACTCCGTGCTGCCGATGATCTTCTCCATGGCGCGGGTGAAGTCGCCCGCGTCGTCGAGCTCGCGGGCCTTCGTGTGCCGCTCGCGCCACTCGCCGGCGCGGGCGGCGGCCTCGGTGAGCGGGGCGCGTCCCTCCGCGTCGTCGGCGAGCCGCGCCGACGCGTCCAGCGCGGTGGACAGCATGCCCATGCTGCCGGTGTAGTCGGACTCGTACTTGTCGAGCTTGCCGTCCTCGGTGAGCACGGCGCCGCGCGCGACCACGGCCAGGTTCTCGTTGGCTCGGGCCTTCAGGGAGCTGATCCGGGCCTCGTTGAGCACCTGGAGGGAGTCCTGGCCGTGCGCCCGGGCGTCGTTCAGACCGGCGCGGGCGAGCCCGTGCGCGGCGATCAGCCACAGCAGGGCCACCAGGCAGGAGGCGCTCGCGGCGAGCAGCCCACGGTTGAACACCCGGTTGGTCCGCAGGTAGTTGCGGCGCTGGGCCCAGACGAGCACGGCCAGGGTGAGCAGCCCGAGTGCGAGCGACAGGACCGGCCAGGCGCGGGCCTCGTCGTCGTCCTGGTGCAGCCGCTCGGTCTCCGCCGCGTACAGCCGCTCCGCGGCGGGCAGCAGCTGCCGGCTCATGGTCAGGTTCGCGTACCGCAGATAGGCGCCGCCGAGCGGAAGGCCCTGCCGGTTCGCGGCACGGGCCCGCTCTATGAGGCCCGTGTAGCGCGGGAGGTACTCGCTCAGGGTGGCGATCTCGCGGGCCGAGTCGCCGTCGGCGTCGGTGCTCGCGGCGGCCTTGACGAGCAGCCGGGAGGCGGTCGCGATGTCGTCCGCGTACCGCTTGCGGACCTGCTCGGACTCCTGCGGGCCGGCCAGGAAACCGCTGGCGGCCGTGGCGTCCGCGTCGGCGAGGGAGCGGTAGATGTCGGCGGCGTCGGCGCTCAGCGGCTGGCTGCGGCCCACCACGTCGTCCGCGTACGAGGCGCGGTCGGCGACCTCGTAGGCCGTGACGGCGCCGAAGGCGACGACCAGCAGCGCCAGGACGGCGCCGAGGATCCGCAGCCGGCCCGGCTCGGTCGTGGCGGCGCGGCGCAGCATCTCGCGGCCCTCGGCCCACGCGCCGGGCGTGACCGGCGGCGGAGCGGCGGCCGGCGCGGGCCCGGCCTGCGTCGCCTGCGCGGGCACGGCGGGAGCCGGCCGCGCGGGCGCGGCGGTGGTGCCCTGCGCCGCCGAGGCGGCGGGCGCGTTCGGCGGGTATGTCACGTGACCTCCCCCTCGGTCTCAGACGTCGACCCGTCCTGCCGGCGGAGCGGCGGACGACTACCCGGCCAGCAGTATGGCCGCAGCACCCGTCCCGCACACCGGGATTGACCTGATCTTGTTCCTATCGTGCCCCATGCTCCCCTGGCCGTCGCAGGCGAACCCCCTTCACCTTGAATACGTCCCCTGGCCGGAATCGGTTCCACCCCGAACGTCCTCGAACGAGTGAACATGCGTGCGGGGCGCCCCTGGAGGAACGCCCCGCACCCACCACGGCCACGGCCGTCGGCAGCCGCGCCCCATGCTTTTAGGCTGCGTGCTGCTCCCACACCCGCGCCTCATGACCTCAGGCCGCGTGCTGCTCCCGCACCCGCGCGCCTCATGCCCTCAGGCCGCGTACTGCTCCCGCACTTGCACCTCATGTCTTCAGGCCGCGTACTGCTCCCGTAGCCGTGCCGCCGCCTCCGGCGGCGCGCCCGCCGCGTCCAGGGCGAGCAGCCCCGCGCCGAGCACCGGCGGGGCGGTCACCACGCGGACCGTCGCCTTCGGCGCCTTCACGGCGAGGAGCGCCGCGATCCGCGCGTCGAGACGCGGATGGCGCGCGGCCAGCACGCTGCCGCCGAGCACCACCGGCGCCTCCTCGTCGAGCAGTCCGAGCCGGCCGAGCGCGACGGACGCGAGCGCCACGACCTCCTCCGCCAGCCGGTCCACCAGCGACCGGGCCACCGGGTCGCCCGCCGCGCTCGTACGGAACAGCACCGGCGTCAGCTCGTGCCTGCGCTCGGCCGGCACGCGCCCCAGGTGCAGCGCCTCGATCAGCGCGTACATCGACGGCAGCCCGAAGTGCTCCGGCAGGGCCCTGGCCAGCGCGGTCGGCACGCCCCGCCCGTCCTCGGCGCGCGCGGCGAACCACAGCGCCTCCTCCGCGAGGCCGCCGCCGCCGCCCCAGTCCCCGGAGATCTTCCCGATCGCGGGGAAGCGGGCGGTGCGGCCGTCCGGCGTCATGCCCACGCAGTTGATCCCGGCCCCGCACACCACGGCGACGCCGCGCGGCTCGTCGACACCGGCCCGCAGGATCGCGAAGGTGTCGTTGTGCACCCGGACCGAGCGGCTCCAGCCGCGCGCGTCCAGGGCCGCCTTCAACTCCTCCTCCTCGACCGGCAGATCGGCGTTGGCGAGACAGGCGGCGACGTGCGCGAAGACCGGCGGCGCGCCACCCCCGCCGGCCGCCGCCCACGCCGCGTCGACGATCTCCGCGAGCGCGTCGACCGCCACCGCCACGCCCACCACGGGCGGCCGGAACCCGCCGCCGCGCGCCGCGCCCAGGACCGTGCCGTCCGGGGCGAGGACCGCGACGTCGGTCTTGCTGTTCCCCGCGTCCACGGCGAGGAGTACCCCGGTCAGGCCCACGCCAGGTGCTCCCGGTTGTGCGCGATCAGCCGGTCGGTCAGCCCGTCGGCGTACGCGAACTGCCCGACCAGCGGGTGCGCGAGCAGCGCCTTGAACACCCGGTCCCGCCCGCCGCGTAGCGCCGCGTCCAGGGCCAGGTCCTCGTAGGCGGTGACGTTGGCGACCAGGCCCGCGTACAGCGGGTCGAGCGGCGCCACCGGCAGCGGCACCGGACCCTTCGGACCCACCGCCGCCTGCACCTCGATCACGGCGTCGTCCGGCAGGAACGGCAGGGTGCCCTTGTTGTACGTGTTCACCACCTGGTACGGCGAGCCCCCTCCGCCCAGCAGCGAGGCCGCCAGGTCCACGGCCGCCTCCGAGTAGAACGCCCCGCCGCGCCTGGCGAGCAGTTCGGGCTTCTCGTCGAGCGCCGGGTCCCCGTACATCTCCAGGAGCTGCTTCTCCATCGCGGCGACCTCGGCGGCCCGCGACGGCTTGGTGCGCAGCTCCTCGACGACGGCGTCGTGCGCGTAGAAGTAGCGCAGGTAGTACGAGGGGACGACGCCGAGCCGGTCGAGGACGGAGCGCGGCAGACGCAAGTCCCCGGCGATGGCGTCGCCGTGCGCGGTGAGCAGCCGCGGCAGTGCGTTCTCACCCTCGGGGCCGCCGAGCCGTACCCCGGTCTCCCAGGTGAGGTGGTTGAGGCCCACGTGGTCGAGGTGCACCTCGGCGGGGGAGACGCCGAGCAGCGCGGCGAACTTCCGCTGGAAGCCGATCGCCACGTTGCACAGGCCGACGGCCTTGTGGCCGGCCTGGAGCAGCGCCCGGGTGACGATGCCGACCGGGTTGGTGAAGTCGATGATCCAGGCGTCCGGGTTGGTGCGGCGGACCCGCTCGGCGATGTCCAGGACGACCGGGACCGTCCGCAGCGCCTTGGCGAGGCCGCCGGCGCCTGTGGTCTCCTGGCCGACGCAGCCGCACTCCAGCGGCCAGGTCTCGTCCCGCTCGCGCGCGGCCTGCCCGCCGACCCTCAGCTGGAGCAGGACGGCGTCGGCGCCGTCGACTCCGGCGTCGAGGTCCGACGTGGTGGTGATGACACCGTCGTGGCCCTGTCTGGCGAAGATCCGCCGGGCCAGGCCGCCGACGAGCTCCAGACGCTCGGCGGCGGGGTCGACCAGGACGAGTTCGGTGACGGGCAGGGTGTCGCGCAAGCGCGCGAACCCGTCGATCAGTTCGGGGGTGTAGGTGGAGCCGCCCCCCACGACAGCCAGCTTCATACGATCAGTCAGCCCTTCACTCCGGTCAGTGTGACGCCCTCGACGAATGCCTTCTGGGCGAAGAAGAAGACGAGGATCACGGGGGCCATGACCAGGACGGTCGCGGCCATGGTCAGATTCCAGTCGGTGTGGTGCGCGCCCTTGAACGACTCGAGGCCGTAGCTCAGCGTCCACGCGGCCGGGTTCTCCGAGGCGTAGATCTGCGGCCCGAAGTAGTCGTTCCACGCGGCGAAGAACTGGAAGAGCGCGACGGCCGCGATGCCCGGCTTCGCCATCGGCAGCACGACCCGGACGAGCGTGCGCAGTTCGCCGCAGCCGTCGACGCGGGCGGCGTCGAGGTACTCGTTCGGGATGGTCAGCAGGAACTGGCGCAGCAGGAAGATGGAGAAGGCGTCGCCGAAGGCCATCGGGACGATGAGCGGCCACAGGCTGCCGGACAGGTCCAGCTGCTTCGCCCAGAACAGGTACATCGGGATGACGACGACCTGCGGCGGCAGCATCATCATCGAGATCACGAGCATCAGGGCGAGTCTGCTGCCGCGGAAGCGGAACTTGGCCAGCGCGTACGCCACCGGGACCGAGGACACCACGGTCAGGACGGTGCCGAGGCCCGCGTACAGCAGGGTGTTGCGCCACCAGGTGAGGAAGCCCGGCGCCTCGAAGACCCGGACGTAGTTGCCCCATTCCCAGGTGTCGGGCGTGAGGTCGCGGGTGAGCGCCTGCTGGTCGCTCATCAGCGAGGTGAGCAGCACGAAGACGAACGGCAGCACGAAGAACAGCGCGGCGGCGATGCCGAGCGCGTGCACGGCGATCCAGTGCAGCAGCGCCTTGCGGCGGGCGGTCCGGGAGGCGGGGGCGGGCCGGGCGGCGGCCGGCCGCGCGGCCTCGCGGCTCCGGAGTACCTGGCTCATGGTTCAGTCACCTGCCTGGACGAGGCCGCCGCGGCGGCGCATGAGCAGCCCGGTGAAGAGCATGGCCAGGGCGAAGAGGACGAGGGCGGTGGCGCAGGCCGCTCCGTAGTCGAAGCGCTGGAAGCCGAGGTTGTAGACGAGCTGCGGCAGGGTCAGCGTGGACTTGTCCGGATAGCCCGGCTCGAACTGCTGGCCGGAGCCGCCGATGACACCGGAGGCGACCTTCCCGGCCACCAGGGGCTGGGTGTAGTACTGCATCGCCTGGATGATCCCGGTGACGACGGCGAACATCACGATCGGCGAGATGTTCGGCAGCGTCACGAAGCGGAAGCGCTGGAGGGCGGAGGCCCCGTCGAGCTCGGCGGCCTCGTACTGCTCCTTCGGCACGTCGAGCAGCGCGGCCATGAAGATGACCATGAGGTCGCCGACCCCCCACACCGCGAGCATGGTCAGCGCGGGCTTGGACCAGGCCGCGTCGTTGAACCAGGCGGGCGCGGGGACGCCGAGCCCCTCCAGGACCGAGTTCACCGGCCCGGTGCCCGGGTTGAGCAGGAAGACGAAGGCGAGCGTCGCCGCGACCGGCGGGGCCAGGTACGGCAGGTAGAACAGGGTGCGGAAGAGGCCGGCGCCCGTCTTGATCTTCGTGATGAGCAGTCCGACGCCCAGTCCGAAGGCCACCCGGCAGGCAGTCATCACCACGACCAGCCACAGGGTGTTGCGCAGCGCGGGCCAGAACATCGGGTAGTCCTGGAAGACGTACGTCCAGTTGGCCAGGCCGTTGAAGGACGGCGGCTGGAAGCCGTCGTAGTGCATGAAGGAGAAGTAGACGGTCGAGACCATCGGGTACGCGAAGAACACGCCGAACCCGATGAGCCACGGTGACAGGAACGCGGCCGTGCGCAGCGCCGAGCGACGGCGCTTCGAACGGAGGGTGGGAGCACTCATCCGCGGTTACTTCGCCTTGGCGACGTCGGTGTCGATCTGCTGGGCGGTCTTCGCCAGACCGGCCTTGAGGTCGGACACCTCGCCCTTCTCGTACTGCAGGGCGAAGTCCTGGATCGTGTTGAGGTAGGTGGCGCCGTTGACCGCGCCCGCCGGGGTGTTGGACTTCGGGTGCTGGGCGATGTCGAGGAAGGTCCGGAAGCGCGGGTCGAACTTCAGGTCCGGCGACTTCAGGGCGTCGAAGGTGGACGGCACGTTGCGGATGCCGTTGGCGAAGGCGACGACGGCATCCGTGTCGGTGGTCATGAACTTGACCAGCTCCCAGGCGGCGTTCTGCTTCTTGCTCTGCGGCGCGATGCCCATGATCGTGCCGGACAGGAAGCCCTTGCCGTATTCCGCCGCGCGGTCGTCCGGGACGGGCATCGGGGCGACCCCGATGTCGAACGGCACCTTGGCGTCGGTGGCCATGCCGAGGCGCCACTCGCCGTCGAGCTGCATGGCGACCTGGCCGGTGTGGAAGGGGTGCTTGGCGCCCCACTCGTCGCCGAAGGCGGTGCGGTACTTCTCCAGCTTCGCGTAGCCGCCGAGCTCGTCGACCATCTTCTTCTGCGTCGTCATCATCTCGGCGACCGCCGGGTCGGAGGCGACGGTGGACCTGCCGGCGGCGTCGAAGTACGTGGGGCCCCAACTGCCCAGGTAGTGCTCGGTGGTGGTCTCGTAGCCGTGGTAGTTCGGCATGAAGCCGAGCTGCTCGTAGCCGTCGCCCTTGGCCTTGGTGAGCTTCTTCGCGTAGGCGAGCAGCTCGGAGTACGTCTTCGGGGGCTTGGCGGGGTCGAGGCCGGCCGCCTTGAAGGCGTCCTTGTTGTAGTAGAGGCCGTAGGCGTCGGTGAGCAGCGGCATGGCGCACCGCCTGCCCTCGAACTGGGTGTAGTCGAGCAGCGTCTTCGGGATGATCTTCTCGAGGTCGAGCTTCGACTTCTCGACGAAGGGCTTCAGATCGGCGAAGGCCCCGGAGGAACAGAACTTGCCGACGTTGGAGGTGGTGAACGACGAGACCACGTCGGGGCCCTTCGAACCGCCGGTGCGCAGCGCCTGGTTGAGCTTGTCGTCGTTGATGTTGCCGACGACGTCCACCTTGATGTTGGGGTGGGCCTGCTCGAAGCGCTTGATGTTGTCGTTGATGGCCTTCACCTCGGACTCGGCGGACCAGCCGTGCCAGAAGGTGATCGTGGTCCTGGCGTCGGGGTCGTCGGTGGCGCCGCTGCCCGACTGGCCGGTGCAGGCCGAGGCGAAGAGCGTTATGGACGCGGTGGCGGCGAGTGCGGCGGCGGCGCGCCGGCGGGGGCGAGCGGGCATGACGGGTTCTCCCTGGAACGGAGGGCCGGGACGGGGGCGGTCGAGGAGAGAGAGCTTCGGGGGCGGGCGTGGTCGGGCGCGGCTTACCGGGAGGTGTCGAAGACCTCGTCGCGCGTGGCGGCGAGCGCCGATTCGAGGGCGCCGCGCAGGACCGGCTGCCGGTCGACCTCGGCGAGGACGAGCCGCGGCCGGGAGGCGGCGAGATCGGCGAGCTGGGCCTGGACGCGGGCGCGCAGCGGCTCGCCGCCGGGGCTGACGGCCGCGCCGGACATGACGATCAGCTCGGGGTCGAGCACGGCGACCAGGGCGGCGAGTCCGGTCGCGAGCCGCTCGGCGTAGACGTCGAGGAGCCGGCCGTACCGCTCGTCCTCACCGTGGAGTCCGGCGGCGCGGGCGAGCAGTCCGGCCGCGGTCTCCACGTACGGCTGCTCACGGGTGTCGATTCCGACGGCCTTGGCGATCCGGGGTACGGACTGGACGCCGGCGAGTTCCTGGAAGCCGCCGGAGTTGGCCTTGGCGACCTGCCGGACGAGCGGGGTGCCGGGCACCGGCAGGAAGCCGACCTCGCCGGCGCCGCCGGTGAAGCCGCGGTGCAGCCGGCCGCCGAGGACGAGGGCGGCGCCGATGCCCTCCTCGTTCCACAGCAGCACGAAGTCCTCGTGGCCGCGTGCGGCACCGAGCCGCTGCTCGGCGATGGCGACGAGGTTGACGTCGTTCTCGTACTCGAACGGCATGGGCAGGGCGACGGCCAGCTCCTCCAGGAGGGTGGGGGAGTGCCAGCCGGGCAGGTGGGAGGCGTAGCGCAGCCGCCCGGTGGCCGGGTCGAAGGCACCGGGCGTGCCGATGACGACGCGGTGTACGTCCCCGAGGGCCAGCCCGGCGTCCTTGGCGGCCCCGCCGAGGGCGTCGACGACCTGGCGCACCACGTCGTCGGCGCCGCGTCCGGGCGTCGGCACCTGGAACTCCCCGACGACCTCGCCGGTGATGTCGGCGACCGCCGCGTGCACGCGCTCGGGACTGACGTCGAGCCCGGCCGCGTGGGCGGCCCGCGGATTCACCCCGTAGAGCTGCGCGTTGGGCCCCGGCCGTCCTTCGGTGGTGCCGGTGACCACGACGAGCCCGGCGGCCTCGAGCCGTGCGAGCAGCTGCGAGGCGGTCGGCTTGGACAACCCGGTCAGCTTGCCGATCCGGGTCCGTGACAAGGGTCCGTGCGCGAGCAGCAGATCGAGCGCGGCACGGTCGTTCATGGCGCGCAGCACGCGCGGGGTGCCGGGAGTACCCGGGGTCGTACCGGCCAAGACGCTCCACCTGCCTGGGGTGCACTGTTAGGAAAGTTTCCTATTGGGTTGGGAGGAAGGTAAGGCGGAGGTCAGCAGGGCGTCAATACCCCGAACACGGCGACTGCTTCGCGCGCACACCCCGAACGGGGGCCGGATCCCGGCAATCCGGCGGAGACAGCGGTGGCGCCCCGCCGTCATGGGCGGGGCGCCACCTTCGCGTGCGCGATGCGCGCTACTTGTTCGCTACTTGTTGAGGTCAGGCCTCGGGAGCGGGGTCGCCGCGGCCGACTGAGGGGAGGCCGGGGAGGCGAAGGCCGACGGGGCGGCCATGCCGGCCGTCGGGTCGGCGGGGGCGGACTCCTCCGCCTGGGCCGGGATGCCGCCGACGATGCGGATGCCCGCCGCGTCCAGGGCGCGCTTGATGCGCCAGCGGAGCTCGCGCTCCACGCCCAGCTTCTTGCCGGGCATCGTCTTCGCCGAGACGCGGACCGTCATCGAGTCGAGCAGCACCTCGGTCAGACCGAGGATCTCGACCGGGCCCCAGAGGCGCTCGTTCCAGGGCTCCTCCTTCGACATCGTCTCGGCCACCTCGCTGATCACCTCGCGCACCCGGTCCAGGTCCTCCGTCGGGCGGACCGTCACGTCGACCGCGGCCGTCGCCCAGCCCTGGCTGAGGTTGCCGATGCGCTTGATCTCGCCGTTGCGGACGTACCAGATCTCGCCGTCCACGCCGCGCAGCTTCGTCACCCGCAGGCCCACCTCGATGACCTCGCCGGACGCGACGCCCGCGTCGACCGAGTCACCGACGCCGTACTGGTCCTCCAGGATCATGAAGACGCCCGAGAGGAAGTCCGTGACGAGGTTGCGGGCGCCGAAACCGATCGCGACACCGGCCACACCCGCCGAGGCGAGCAGCGGCGCCAGGTCGATCTTGAAGGCGCCCAGGATCATCAGGCCGGCCGTGCCAAGGATCAGGAACGAGGCGACCGACCGCAGCACCGAGCCGATCGCCTCCGAGCGCTGCCGGCGCCGCTCGGCGTTGACCAGGAGGCCGCCCAGGGCCGTCCCCTCCACCGCCTGTGCCGACCGGTTCATCCGCTCTATCAGCTTCGTCAGCGCCTTGCGGACCAGCATCCGCAGGGTCAGCGCCACGACCAGGATCAGCAGGATCTGCAGACCGGTGTTCAGCCAGGTGGACCAGTTCTGCTCCACCCAGCCCGCGGCGTTCGTCGCCTTCTCCGCCGCCTCGTCCAGCGTCACCGGGACGGCTTGGGGATCGTCGGTCGGCGGGGCGGACCAGAGCACGGGGGGACCTCCAGGCAGGCGTTCGCAATCCATCCACACTAACGGGGGACAGGGCGTGCCCCCGTCGTCGTGTGCACACGTGTGCACCAGGAAAGACGGTCCACCGCCGGGGAAGACTCCCGTACGCCCGCCGATGTGGTCGAGAACACCCCAGGGCCGTTACCTCCATGTGGTGGCGCTCCGACCAGGCATGAGGGGAGACTGGTTGCAGTTTCGTCCCGGCGCGAGCCACGCGCCGCCGGCGTCATAGGAGGCATCCGTGCCGCATGTCCTGGTCCTCAACGCGTCGTACGAGCCGCTCGGCGTCGTACCGCTCCGCCGCGCGCTCGTCCTCGTCCTGGAGAACAAGGCACTCTGCCTCGAGGAGTCCGGCGCCTTCCTGCACAGCGAGAGCCGTGCCATCGCCGCGCCCAGTGTGGTGCGGCTCAAACGGTTCGTGCGGGTCCCCTACCGGGGGCCCGTTCCCTTGACCCGCAGAGCCCTCTTCGCCCGCGACGGCGGGCGCTGCGTGTACTGCGGTGGCGTCGCAACCAGCGTCGACCACGTCATTCCGCGCAGCCGCGGGGGGACGCACGCCTGGGAGAACGTCGTGGCGGCCTGCCGCCGCTGCAACCACGTGAAGGCCGACCGGCACCTGCGGGAGCTGGGCTGGCGGCTGCGCCACCAACCCGCGCCGCCGACGGGCCTCGCCTGGCGGATCATCGGGACCGGCCATCGGGACCCACGCTGGCTGCCGTACCTCCAGCCGTACGGCGCGGACGACGTCATGGCCCGGATCGACGCCGTCGGCAGCACTCCTCAGGAGGTGCTGACGACGGGTTGAGCCGGGCCTTTCGCGTACCCGGCCGCCTCGGGGCTCGCCCGGCGGATCGGGGACCGGGCAGGCTCCCCCCGGCAGGCCTCACGTCGGGCGGCCTGCGGGGGCCTGCGGGCGGGGCTACCGGGAGCCGGGCGTCGACGCGTCCGGCTCCCTCCGGTCCGTGTCCTGCTGTGCGTCCTCGGACCCGGCGTCCGCCGTGCCCGCCACGGCGTAGGTCTCCACCGACCACAGCGAGTAGCCGTACTCCGTCGCCCGCGCGTCGCCCTGCACCCGCAGGAAGCGGGTGTCCGCCGCGTCCATCCGGACCGACTCGCGCCCGCCCCGGCCGTCGCGCACCGTGGCGGCCGTGCGCCAGGTGCGGCCGTCGGCGGAGACCTGGATGCGGTAGCGGGAGGCGTAGGCGTCCTGCCAGTGCAGCACCACCCGGCCTATCCGGGCCGGCTCCGCCAGCTCCAGCTGCCACCAGGCCCCGTCCTCGGCCGGCGAGGACCAGCGGGTGGCCGGGTCGCCGTCCAGCGCGAGCGCGGCGGGGAAGTCGGGCGTCTCGTCGCCCGAGGATGAGGCAGTGGCCGTACGGGCCAGGTCCGGCCCCGCCGTGCGCGGGAAGGCCCGCACCGTCAGGACCCGCTCCTCGCCCGCGAACGACACCGGCACGGCGTACGAGCCGGCCGGCACGTCCGGCGCCACCGACACCTCCAGCGGGACCGTGGTCCGGGTGCCCCGCGGCACCACGGCCTCCTTCGGCAGCCGCACCGCGATCCCCTTGGGCGCCCGCGCGGTCAGCGCCCCGCGTACCGCGGCCGCCCGCCGGCCCTCCAGGGTCACGTCCACCCGCTGGGCGGGGCCGCCGATCTCCGCGTCGGTCTCGGCGCGGGCCAGTTCCAGCCCGGCGTGCGGCTCGTCCGCGAACCACGGCACCAGGGACCGCACCCGGGGCGGCTCGCCGCCGCCGGTCCACACGATCCGCAGCGCCTCCGCCCGCAGGCCCTTCAGATCCGCCTGCGTCCAGCCCGAGGCGGCCAGCGGGCCGATCCGCCGCCAGCCCTCGCCCGGCACGTACGCCTCCAGGAAGCCGGACGGGAAACCGTCGGAGCCGCCCGGGCCGCCCGGGCCGTCGGCCGGCTCGGTCATCACCGTCAGGGTCTCCACCGGCCGCGAGCGGTCGAGCCGGACGGTGTACGTGCCCCGCGCCGCGTCCACGTCCAGGCCCTCGTCCGGCTTCGCGTCCGCGCCCCGGCCTGGCCCGCGCTGCTGTGCCCGGTCGGCGCCCGTCCAGGCCGCCGACTCCGACACCGCCCGTGCGAGGAAGCCGTCGAGGACGCCCTTGCCGACCGTCACACCGGCCGGCCGCAGCTCCGCGCGCCGCCGCTCCAGGTCGAGCTGGGCCCGCCAGGCCGCCGCGCCGTCGCCGCGCGCCTGGGCGAGCAGCATGTCGACGGCCGTCTCGCCCGCCGCGCCGTACCGCGCGAGCCGGTCGAGCCACGGCCCGGCCTCGTGCCCCAGCGTGCCGTCCGCGGTGCCCTTCAGGCGCGCGGGCGCCTCGCGCATCACCGTGAACGCGTCCCGCAGCTCGCGCGCCGCCTTCTCCCGTGCGACCGGGTCGGCCTTGGCGCGGCTCGCCCAGAAGGCGGCGGCGAGCGGCTTCAGATAGGCGGACTCGCCGTCCGGGTCGAGGAGCGAGGAGGCGTCGTTCCCGGCGAGCGCCCGCAGCGCCTCGCGGGCGGCCGGGTCGGGGCCCGCGAGCTCGTCGACGGCGGCCCGCCAGGACTCCTGCGGCCGGTAGCCCTTCGGGTTCCAGGCGAAGTCGGCGGCGGTGAACAGCGGTACCCGGGAGGCGGCGGCCTGCTCCATCGCGTTGGCCAGGAAGCCGGCGGACCCGGCGGCCACGGCCGGTTCGCGGCCGGTCGACGGGCCGAGGAACAGCCGGTCCTGCGCGTAGTCGTTGACCGGATAGTTGTCCATGGTGAGCAGCGGGTGGCGCAGCGCGTCGCGCGCACCGGCCAGTTCGCGCCCGGTGATGGTGCGCGGAACCGCCCCGACACCGGTCCAGGCGACCTCCACGCGCGCGTCGAGGGCGCCGGCGAGGGCGGTGCGGTAGTCGGTGGCGCCGTCCTGGTAGTACTCGGTCGGCATCAGCGACAGCGGGGCCGCGCCCGGGTACCGCTCCACCAGGTGCGCGGCGACGGCGTTCGCCACGCGCGCGTGGGCGCGGGCGGCGGCTCCGGGACCGCTCCCGAAGGCGTCGCTGTCGTCGGAGCAGTGCCACTCGCTGTAGCTGACGTCCTGGAACTGCAGCTGGAAGGCACGCACCCCGAGCGCCCACATGGAGTCGATCTTCCTGGTGAGCGCCCTGACGTCCGCGTCCGACGACAGGCACATCGCCTGGGCGGGCGCCACGGCCCAGGCGAGCGTGACGTGGTTGGCGGCGGCCCGGGCGGACAGCTCGCGGAACGCGGCCCGCTCGGCGGCCGGGTAGGGCTCGCGCCACAGCGCCCGGCGGTAGGGGTCGTCGCCCGGCGCGTACAGATAGCGGTTCTGCTTGGTGCGGCCCATGAAGTCGATCTGGGCGAGCCGCTCGGCGGGCGACCAGGGGCGGCCGTAGAAGCCCTCGGTCAGTCCGCGCACGGCGCCGGCCGGCCAGTCGCGGACGACGACGCCCGGCACCTTCCCGGTGGTGCCGACGAGTTGACGGAGCGTCTGGACGGCGTGGAAGAGGCCGTCGTCGCCCGCGCCGTCGAGGACGACGGTGTCCCGGCCCTGGAGCCGGCCGGTCGCGAGCCGGTAGCCGCCGTCGGGCAGGTCGCCGCGCTCGGGCACCCTCAGGGCGCGCAGCGCCGTCTCGGTCTCCAGGCTGTCGCCGACCCTGAGGACCGGGCCGCGGCCGGGCAGCGCCTCGTGCACGGTGCGCACCCCGGCCGCCCGGAGGAGCGTGCGCAGGGCGGTCACGGCGTACGGGTCGGCCTCGGGCGCGGTGAGCAGGGTCACCTCTGCGCCGAGCGGTACGGACTCGCCCGCGGCGGTCAGGGACTGGGGGCGCGGCCAGACCGGAGGGACGGCGGCGGGCTGCCGGTCGGGCGTGGCGACGGGGGAGACGGGGGCGGCCTGGGCGACGCCCGGCACGGCGCCGCCGAGGAGTCCGCCGATGACGGCCGCGGCCACGGCCGTCGCCGTCCGCTTCCTGCGTCCGACGTGCACGCGGGACTCCTCTCCGCCCTTCGGCCGTGGTGACCCGGTGGTCACGACGGCCTGCCGGTCACGACGGTCCGGTGGTCACGACGACCGGCCGGCCGCACGACCCGTTGGTCACGATTGGATGACGAGCCCACCACCCGGGCCGACGGGGTGTCAATGCGAGTGGTCGAACTGTCTGCTTTGCCCGGTGGCGTTTCGGCGAGGTGGCGCGCTTTCGCCGAATTCCGCCGGTAAAACGGGGATCCGTGGGTAGGGCTCCTCGTGCTGTCCCACCTGTCGAGACGAACCGGGAGATCCCGTGACCGCGACCGACCCCACCCGCAAACGGATACGGATTCCGCGGCAGGGCCCGCCGCTCACCAGCGAGCCGCCCCTCGCCGACGCCGCGCCGCTCACCAGCGAACCGCCCCTCATCGAGGCGGCTCCCCTGACCAGTGAACCCACCGCCCGCGCCACCGCGGGCGGTTCGGAGTCCCCCGGAGTGTGACGTGACCCTGGCCCGTCTCGCCGCCCTGCACGGCGTCGCCACCGAGTACGCCCCGTCCGAGGGCGTCACGGTCACCGTGCCCGAGGCCACCGTGGTGGCCGTGCTGCGCGCCCTGGACGTCGACGCGTCCACCCCGGAGGCGCTGGCCGCGGCGCTCGAAACGGCGGAGCGGGCGGACCGGGAGCGGCTGCTTCCGCCCACGGTGGTGCTGTGGCGGGACCAGGGCGACGCGGCGGGGCCGCCACGGCCGCCGCGCGGGCTGCCCGCCGGGACCCGGTTCACGGTCACCACCGAGACCGGACGGGCCGTCACCGGCCCCGACTGGGGCGGTCTGCCGCTCGGCGTGCACCGGCTCGTCGCCCTCGCTCCCGACGGGCGCCGCTCCGCCAGCACCCTGATCGTGGCCCCCGCGCGCGTGCCGGGTCCCGACGGGCGGGCCTTCGGCCTGCTGGTCCAGCTCTACTCGCTGCTGTCCGGCCGTTCCTGGGGCATGGGCGACCTCGGTGACCTGCGGGAGCTCGCCGACTGGGCGGGCCGTACGCACGGCGCGGGTTTCGTCCAGGTCAACCCCCTGCACGCGGCCGTGCCCGGGGCGCCCACCGACCCTTCCCCGTACCGCCCGTCCTCGCGCCGCTTCCCCGACCCGGTGCATCTGCGGATCGAGGACGTGCCGGAGTTCGGGTACGTCGACCCGGGCCGCCGCGAGGAGCTCGAGCTGGTCCTCGCCGACGCCGCCGAGCTGCGCGAACAGGTGCTCGGCAAGGGCGCCCTGATCGACCGGGACGCGGTGTGGGAGGTCAAGCGGCGCGCCCTGGAGCTGGTGCACACCGTGGAGCTCGGACCGGGCCGCCGGGCCGACTACCGCGACTTCCTGGCCGAGCGCGGCCGGGCCCTGGAGGACCACGCGACCTACCAGGCGCTCGCCGAGCGGCACGGCCACCACTGGCGCCACTGGCCGGAGGGGCTGCGCGACCCGCGCTCGGCCGCGGCGGCGGTCCGGGCCGACGCCGGGCTCGCCGCCCGGGTCGACTTCCACTGCCGGCTCGCCTGGCTGACGGACCGGCAGCTCGCCGACGCGGCGCTCACCGCCCGCCGGGCCGGGATGGCGGTCGGCATCGTGCACGACCTGGCCGTGGGCGTGCACCCGGACGGTTCGGACGCCTGGGCGCAGCAGCACGTCTTCGCCGCGGGCATGTCGGTCGGCGCGCCGCCCGACGCGTTCAACTCCCGCGGCCAGGACTGGGGCCTGCCGCCCTGGCGCCCCGACAGGCTCGCGGCGGAGGGCTACGCGCCGTACCGCGGTCTGCTGCGCGAACTGCTGCGGCACGCGGGCGCGCTGCGGATCGACCACGTGATGGGCCTGTTCCGGCTGTGGTGGGTTCCCGAGGGCGGCGAGCCGACCGAGGGCACCTACGTCCGCTACGACTCCGAGGCGATGCTCGCCGTGCTCGTCCTGGAGGCCCACCGGGCCGGCGCGGCGGTGGTCGGCGAGGACCTGGGGACCGTCGAGCCGGGCGTGCGGGAGGCGCTGGCGCGGCGCGGGGTGCTCGGCACCTCCGTGCTGTGGTTCGAGCGGGACTGGGCCGGCGGCGGCCGTCCGCTGGCCCCGGAGGAGTGGCGGGCCGACTGCGTGGCCACCGCCACCACCCACGACCTGCCGTCGACCGCGGCCCGGCTGTCCGGCGACCACGTGACGCTGCGCCACCGGCTCGGGCTGCTCGCCGGCGACCTGGAGCGGGAGCGGAGCCGGGACACGGCGGAGACCGCCGAGTGGCTGGGCCTGCTCCAGCGGCTCGGACTGCTGCCGGAGGGGCCGGGCGACGAGCCGGCCGAGATCCGGGCCTTCCACCGCTTCCTGGTGGCCACGCCGGCCCGGATGGTCGGGGTGTGGCTGCCGGACGCGGTCGGGGACCGCAGACCGCAGAACCTGCCGGGCACCTGGGACCAGTACCCCAACTGGCGGCTGCCCGTGGCGGGCCCCGACGGGCAGCCCGTGTCCCTGGAGCGGCTGGCCGCCTCGGCCCGCGCGCACGACCTGCTGCGGGTGCTCGCGGAGCGGGTCGGGGCCCGTACGGCACCCCCGGGCGCGCGGCCCGTTTAGGTGTTCGCTACTTTTGCACCGTGGACAAGAAGAACGCCCTGCGCGCCGGCGCCGTCGCGGCCGGTACGACGCTGATGATGCTGCTCATGTCGTCCCCCGCGCTCGCGCTGACCCGCGACGACGGTGACGACCCGGCCCCCAAGCTGGAGGTCGTCGAGACCCTCGGTCTGTTCGTGGCTCTCCCGCTCGCGCTGTTCCTGGTCATCGCCGGCCTGGTGATGGTGCTCGACAGGTCCAAGGACCGCGTCAAGAAGGCGTAGGTCTCCACTCGGCTTCCCCCGAGGGCTCCGCGCGGTGTGCAGTCACCGCGCGGCGCCCTCGTGCGTCTCCGGCCGGCCCGGCAGCACGCCGTCGTGGCGGGCCGGCCGGCCCCGTGTCACGCCGTCGTGGCGAGGAGCTTGCGCAGCAGGCCGGACAGCTGCTCCGCCTCCTCCGGAGTGAGCGCCGCCTCCAGTGCCGCGCGCTGCTGGGCGAGTCCGGCGCCGACGGCCTGGTCGACCAGCTCCCGGCCCTCCTCGGTGAGGGTGACGCGCAGGCCGCGCCGGTCGTTCGGGTCGGGGCTGCGGGTGAGCAGCCCGGCCCGCTCCAGCTTGTCGAGCCGGCCCGTCATGCCGCCGGTCGTGATCATCAGCGTGGCGGTCAGCTCGCGCGGTGAGAGGGTGTACGGCTCGCCCGAGCGCCGCAGCGTCGCGAGCACGTCGAACTCGCCGAGCGACATCCCTCCGTACGGCGCGTAGGCCTTGTCCACCTTGCCGCGCATGGCGGCCGAGAGCCGGTAGATCCGGCCGAACACCATCATCGGCAGGGTGTCCAGGTCGGGCCGTACCCGGGCCCACTGGTCGGCGATGGCGTCGACGGCGTCGTGGTTGTCCATGCGCCCAGTTTCCCTCCCCAGTGAGTAACTCGCAAGGAAGCCACTTGCGAATAAGTAGCTTAGTGCTAAGTTAATTACTGCCAAGCCAGTTCGGGCGCCGCGCCCGGTCCGTCAAGCGCAGGGGGGAACCGTCATGTCCCGCAAGGCCGCCACCATCGCCCTCACCGCCCTCGCCCCGATCTCCTGGGGCACGACCTACTACGTCACCACCGAGTTCCTGCCGCCCGACCGGCCCCTCTTCACCGGTCTGATGCGGGCCCTGCCCGCCGGGCTCCTGCTCCTGGCCCTCACCCGCAAGCTCCCGCAGGGCCCCTGGTGGTGGAAGTCGGCGGTCCTCGGCGGCCTCAACATCGGAGCCTTCTTCCCACTGCTCTTCCTGGCCGCCTACCGTCTGCCCGGCGGTGTCGCCGCCGTCGTCGGCTCGGTCGGCCCGCTCTTCGTCGTCGGACTCGCCGCCCTCTTCCTCGGCGACAAGCCCACCGTGAAGTCCCTGCTCACCGCCATCGCCGCCGCCTTCGGCGTCAGCCTCGTCGTCCTCAAGGCGAACGCGGCGCTCGACACGCTCGGCGTGGTCGCCGGACTGCTCTCCGCCCTGTCGATGTCGGCGGGCACCGTCTTCACCAAGCGCTGGGGCCGCCCCGAGGGCGTCGGCGCCCTCGCGCTCACCGGCTGGCAGCTCACCGCGGGCGGTCTGATCATCCTGCCCCTCGCCCTGCTGCTCGAAGGCGCCCCGCCCGCGCTCACCGGCGGCAACCTGGCCGGCTACGCCTACCTCGCCTTCGGCAACACCGCGGTCTCGTACTTCCTCTGGTTCCGCGGCATCGAGCGGCTCAGCGCCTCCTCGGTCACCCTGCTCGGCCCGCTCTCGCCGATCACCGCCGCCGTCGTCGGCTGGGCCGTGCTCGGCCAGGCACTCGGCCCCGTCCAGCTCCTCGGCATGGTGGTCGCCTTCGGTGCCACGCTGGCCGGCCAGCTGAACCCGCGGCCGAAGAAGCCCGCAGCTCCTCAGGCCGAATCGTTCAGTGAAACTGAAAAGAACGCTCAGGAAGTTTCGATGGACCTGGAGGTTTCGGCGGTGCGACGTTAGGCCCCATGAGTCTGATCGCCGCCCGACACCCGACCGCCACTCCCACCACCGCCACCACCGAGAGGCCGGCGCCCGCGAGGAAGCTCGCACGGGGCGCCGGCCTCGGCGTGCTGCTCGCGCTGCTCGCCACCGTCGTCTGGTCCGGCAGCTTCGTCGCCACCCGCGGCATGGCCGACTCGGTCCCGCCCGTCCAGGCCGTCTTCTGGCGCTGGATCATCGCCCTCGTCGCCGTGGCCCCGTTCGCCGCCCGCCCGTTCTGGCGGCAGCGGAGACTGATCCGCCGTCACCTCGGCTTCCTGGCGCTCGCCTCGCTGCTCGGCGTCGCCCTCTACAACACCCTGGTCCACCAGGCGGGGCTGACCACCTCCGCCGGCAACATGGGCATGATCATGGCCGCCTCGCCGGTCGTCATGGCGGTGTTCGCACGCCTCGGCGGCGAACGGCTCGGCCCCCGCCGCGTCCTCGGGATGCTGGCCGCCGCCCTCGGCGTGCTCCTGCTCGTCGGCAAGGGCTCGCTCACCCTCCACCTCGCCGCCGGTGACCTGTGGATGTTCGCCGCGGCCCTGTCCTTCGCCTCGTACAGCGCCCTGCTCAAGCGCAGGCCCGCCGAGATCGGCGGACTCGCCTTCCTCTTCGCGACCTTCGTCCTCGGCGCGCTGATGCTCGCGCCCGCCTACGCGGTGTCCGTCACCGTCCAGGGCGGCTTCCCGGCCACCACCGCCACAGCCGGACCGCTGCTCTACGTCGGCGTCATGTCCTCCGCCGTCGCCTTCTTCGCCTGGAACAAGGCCATCACCCTCATCGGCGCGGCCCGCGCCGGTGTCGTCTACTACCTCCAGCCCGTGTGCGTCGCCCTGCTGTCGTACGCCCTCCTCGGCGAGGAACCGGGAGTCCGGGGCGCGGCCTGCATGGTGCTGATCCTGGGCGGAGTCGCCCTGTCCGGCGCGTCGCGCACCCGGGCGTGAGCGGGCGCGCACCCCGTCGACGCACCCCGGTAGGTTGCGCTCCATGACCGAGTGGGACATCAGGAAGCTCCGGATCCTCCGTGCCCTGCGGGACCGCGGGACCGTCACCGCGGCCGCGGAGGCGCTGCTCATGACCCCTTCGGCCGTCTCGCAGCAGCTCACCAACCTGTCCCGGCAGCTCGGCGTGAAGCTCCTCGAGGCGCACGGGCGCCGGGTCCGGCTCACCGATGCCGCCCACCTCGTGCTGCGGCACGCCGAGGCGGTCTTCGCCCAACTGGAGCGGGCCGAGGCCGAACTCGACGGCTATCTGCGGGGCGAGGCGGGCCGCGTGCGGGTCGCCGCGTTCTCCACCGCCGTGCCCGCGCTCGTCGTCCCCGCCGTCCAGGCCCTGCGCCCCGGCCATCCCGGACTCGACGTCCGGATCCGGGAGGCCGAGGCGGCGGAGGCGTACGAACTGCTCACCGCCGGCGAGGTCGACCTCGCGCTCTCGCTCGCCGCCCACGCGCCCACGGCCCGCGACCCCAGGTTCAGCCGGGTGCCGCTGCTGGCCGACCCGCTGGACGTCGCCCTGCCCGCCGGGCATCCGCTCGCCGGTGCCCCGGGCCTGCGGCTCGCCGACCTCTCCGCCGAGGCCTGGATCTTCGGCGGCTCCGGGCCCTGGTCGGAGATCACCACCGCCGCCTGCGAGGCCGCCGGCTTCGTGCCCGAGCAGGCGCACAGCGCGGCCGGCTGGACCGCGATCCTCGCCATGGTGGAGGCCGGGATGGGCGTCGCCCTCGTACCCCGGATGGCCGCGGCCGAGCGGCGCACGGGAGCGGGCTCGGGGGTCGTCATGCGGGTGCTCTCCGCCGACCAGCCGCGCCGCCACGTCGTCGCGGCGGTACGGCGCGGGGCGGAGGAGGGCCCGGCCGTGGCGAAGGTCCTTTCCGCCCTGCGGCAGGCCGCCGCGCAGCGCGAGACCGTTCAGCACAGCTGAAAAACATCATCGAAAACATTCGATGGACCTGCCCGGCGCGGCGGCGGCACAGTCGAGGGCATGAGCCTCGACGCGAACGACCCGGACCCGCACGCCAACGACGCCGCCCCCTACGCCGGAGGCGACCCGTACGCCGACTACCGCGCCGGTGACTTCCCCTTCACCGAGCTCGTCGACCTCGCCGACCGGCGCCTCGGCGCCGGAGTGGTCGCCGCCGCCGACGAGTTCTTCGCCGAGCGCGAGAACCTGCTCGTCCGCGAGCGCGCCGTCTTCGATCCCGAGCACTTCGGCCACAAGGGCAAGGTCATGGACGGCTGGGAGACCCGGCGCCGCCGCGGCGCCGACGCCGGCCACCCGTTCCCCGCGCCCGAGGAGCACGACTGGGCGGTCGTCCGCCTCGGAGCCCCCGGCGTCATCCGGGGGATCGTCGTCGACACCGCCCACTTCCGCGGCAACTACCCCCAGCGCGTCAGCATCCAGGCCGCGGCCGTGGAGGGCTCACCGAGCCCCGAGGAGCTCCTCGACGCGAAGTGGGAGGAGCTCGTCCCGCCCACCCCCGTCCGCGGCCACGCCGCCAACGGCTTCACCGTCGACGCCGAGCGGCGCTACACCCACCTCCGGCTCTGCCAGCACCCCGACGGCGGCATCGCCCGCCTCCGGGTGCACGGCGAGGTGGTCCCCGACCCCGAGTGGCTGGACGTCCTCGGCACCATCGACCTGATCGCCGTGGTCAACGGCGGCGTGTACGAGGACGCGTCCGACCGCTTCTACTCCTCGCCCACCCAGATCATCCTGCCCGGCACCTCCCGCAAGATGGACGACGGCTGGGAGAACCGCCGCCGCAGGGTCCGCGGCACCCACGACTGGGTGCGCTTCCGGCTCGCCGCCCAGGGCGCCGTCCGCGCGGTCGAGATCGACACCGCGTACCTCAAGGGCAACAGCGCGGGGTGGATCGCGCTCCAGGGCCGCAACGGCGAGCACGGCGAATGGTTCGAGATCATCCCCCGCACCCGCCTCCAGCCCGACACCCTGCACCGCTTCCGCCTCCCGGCGCGCGCCGTCGTCACCCACGTCCGGCTCGACGCGTTCCCCGACGGCGGCGTCGCCCGGATGCGGCTGCACGGCAGCCTCACCGAGACGGGAGCGGCCGGACTGCGGGCCCGGTACGCGCGGCTGACCGGCTGACGGACCGCCTGGCAGGTCCACGGCAAGTGATCATTAGGCTCTCCGCTCATGAGACTTCTCCAGAGGGCGATGGCCGCGCTCGCGCTGCTCGTCTCCGCGGTCCTCACGACCGCGGGGCCGGCCGCCGCCGACACCGTCGACCCCGCCACGGCACCGTCGGTGCGCGTCATCTCGTACAACGTCTGCGGTGCCTCCACCTGCCAGAGCACGCTGGACCTGCCCACCTGGACCGCCAAGATCAAGGCGCAGACCCTCGCCTGGGACGCCGACGCCCTGATGCTCCAGGAACTCTGCTTCACCCAGTGGACGTCGGTGCGCGACGCGCTGGCCGACGCCGGCTACACCGCCGTCTGGGGCTTCGCCACGAAGACCCCCGGCTGCGCCCACTGGGGCGGCACCGACAACGGCTTCGGCCTCGGCGTCTTCGTCAAGACCGCCGCGGTCGACCGCTACACGGCCAACCTGACCACCCCCGGCACCGAGCCCCGTCCGGTGCTCTGCGCCCGGGGCCCGATCGACGGCCGGACCACCCTCGTCTGCAACGTCCACCTCGACCAGAAGATCACCCCCGACAACGGCTCGGCCGAGGCCCTGGCCCACGCGGACACCTGGGCGGCCGGAGCTCCCGTGATCTTCGGCGGCGACTTCAACGCCGGTACGGACGCCACGTACGACCCGATGCTCGACCCGGTCCGCCAGGGCCTGCCCGGCACCGGGCCGTTCGGCGAGGCCGACGAGAACGACTGGGACTACTTCACCCAGCCCTGCAAGGACGCACTGGTCACCACGTGCCACTCGGGCGAGCCCACCGTGGCCTCCGGCAAGAAGTTCGACCACGTCTTCCTGAGCACCCGCGACTTCCACACCCTCCGCGCCGACGCCCTCGAACCCGAGCCCGAGGGCACCGCCGCGCTCTCCGACCACAAGCTGCTGCGCGCCGCCGCCCACCCGAAGCTCGCGCCCGGCGACCTCACCGGCGACGGCCGCCCCGACTTCCTCGCCGTCAAGGACGACGGCAGCCTGCGCCTGTACCCCGGCACCGGTGGCGGTGCCCTCGGCGCCATGCGCCAGATCGGCACCGGCGGCTGGGCCGGCTCCGTCGTCAGCCACCGCGGCGACTGGACCGGCGACGGACGCGAGGACGTCGTCGCCCGCATCGGCGACGAGCTGTGGGTCTACCCGAACACGGGCAACGGCGAGCTCGGCGCCCGCCTCGCCATGGGCGGCCGCCCCACCGGCTGGTCGAACGGCGGCGCCACCCCGCTGGCCGCCGGCGACGTGGACGGCGACGGCCTGCCCGACGTCCTCGCCCGCAGCACCACCGGCCTCTGGCTGCACCGCGGCGGCCAGGCCGTCGACGGCAGGCCCACCTTCGCCGCCAAGGCCGCGCTGAACATCGGCGGCCCCGAATGGGCCGGCTACGACGTGATCCTGCCCGGCGACGTCACCGGCGACGGCAAGGCCGACGTCTGGGGCCGCGACCGCGCCACCGGCGACCTCAAGCAGTACGCGAGCCAGGGCGCGACCGCCCTCGCCGCCCCCGTCGCCCTCACCGGCGGCCCCTGGACCACCGCCGACCGGCGGCTCGCCGTCTCGGCCGGCGACGTGACCGGCGACGGTCTGCCGGACCTGTGGACCACCCGTACCGCCGGCACCGCGGAGAACCTGGAGTTCCTCCCGGGCACGGCGACCGGCCTCGGCACCCCGACGACCATCGGGACCGGCGGCTGGCAGTGGCTCACCTGGCTCGGCTGACCCGCTGAACGGGGAAGGGCCCCGGACCGAAACCGGTCCGGGGCCCTTCCGTTCAGGCGAGCCGTCAGACCGCGGACGCGTCCGCCGCCTGCGCCTTCAGGGCGCGCTCGACGCCCGCACGGCACTCCGTCACCAGACGCCGCAGCGCCGGGGCCGGGGCGTTCGCCGCGATCCAGGCGTCCGTGGCGTCCAGGGTCTCCTGCGAGACCTGGAGCGTCGGGTAGAGGCCCACCACGATCTGCTGGACGATCTCGTGGCTGCGGGTCTCGGAGATGCCCTTGATCGAGGCGAAGTACTTCTCCGTGTACGGGGCGATCAGCTCACGCTGGTCGGTCTGCACGAAGCCCCCGATCACGGCTTCCTGCACCGCGTTCGCCAGCTTGTCGGACTCGACGACCGACGCCCACGCCTCGGCCTTGGCGGCCTCGGTCGGACGGGCCGCACGGGCCGTGGCCGCGTGGCGCTCGCCCGCCGCCGTCCTGTCCCGCTCCAGCTCCGCCGCGATCTCCGGCTCGTCGAAACGGCCGGTCGCCGCGAGCCGCTGCACGAACGCCCAGCGCAGCTCGGTGTCGACGGCCAGGCCGTCGATGACCTCGCTGCCGTCGAGCAGCGCCGCGAGCAGGTCGAGCTCCGCGTCCTCACGGGCGGTCGCCGCGAAGGCCCGCGCCCACGCCAGCTGGTGGTCGCTGCCCGGGGCCGCCGCGCGCAGCTGCTCCTGCGCGGCCGCACCCCAGCGGGCCAGGCCCTCGGCGCGCCACGCGGGCGCCGCGTACAGGTCGAGGGCCGCCTTGACCTGGCCCTGGAGCGACTGGACCACGCCGATGTCGCTCTCCTTGGCGATGCCCGAGAGCACCAGGTCCAGGTAGGCGCGGGTGGCCAGCTCGCCGTCCCGGGTCATGTCCCAGGCCGAGGCCCAGCACAGCGCCCGCGGCAGCGAGTCGGTGAAGTCGCCGAGGTGCGAGGTGACGTTCCTCAGGGACACCTCGTCGAGACGGACCTTCGCGTACGACAGGTCGTCGTCGTTGAGCAGCACCACGGCCGGGCGCTGCTTGCCCGCGAGCTGCGGGACGGCCGTCAGCTCGGCCGCCTCGATGTCCAGCTCCAGACGCTCGGTGCGCACCAGCTTGCCGGCCGCGTCCAGGTCGTAGAAGCCGATCGCGATCCGGTGCGGGCGCAGCACGGCCTCGCCCTTGGCGCCGGCCGGCAGCGCCGGGGCCTCCTGGCGGACGGCGAAGGAGGTGATGGCGCCGTTCTCGTCGGTCGCGATCTCGGGCCGCAGGATGTTGATGCCCGCGGTCTCGAGCCACGCCTTCGACCAGGCCTTCAGGTCGCGCCCGGAGGTCTCCTCGAGCGCGCCGAGCAGGTCGGTGAGGCGGGTGTTGCCGAAGGCGTGGCGCTTGAAGTACGCCTGCACGCCCTGGAAGAACTCGTCCTGGCCGACGTACGCCACCAGCTGCTTCAGGACGGAGGCGCCCTTGGCGTAGGTGATGCCGTCGAAGTTGACGAGCACGTCCTCCAGGTCGTTGATCTCCGCCATGATCGGGTGCGTCGACGGCAGCTGGTCCTGGCGGTAGGCCCAGGTCTTCTCCGCGTTGGCGAAGGTGGTCCAGGCGTTCGGCCAGCGGGTGCCCTTGACGGCGGCCTGGCAGGCGACCGAGGTGTAGGTGGCGAACGACTCGTTCAGCCACAGGTCGTTCCACCACTCCATGGTGACGAGGTCGCCGAACCACATGTGGGCGAGCTCGTGCAGGATGGTCTCGGCCCGGCGCTCGTACGCCGCGTCCGTCACCTTCGAGCGGAACACGTACTGGTCGCGGATGGTGACCGCGCCCGCGTTCTCCATCGCGCCCGCGTTGAACTCCGGCACGAACAGCTGGTCGTACTTGGCGAACGGGTAGGCGTAGTCGAACTTCTCCTGGAACCAGCCGAAGCCCTGACGGGTGACGTCGAAGATGTGCTCCGCGTCGAGGAACTCGGCCAGCGACGGGCGGCAGTAGATGCCGAGCGGCACGACCTGGCCGCCCGGCCCCTCGTACGAGGAGTGCACCGAGTGGTACGGGCCCACGATCAGCGCCGTGATGTACGTGGAGATGCGCGGCGTCGGCTCGAAGGCCCACACGCCGTCCTTCGGCTCGGGCGTGGGGGAGTTGGAGATGACGCTCCAGCCCTCCGGCGCCTTCACGGTGAACTGGAAGGTCGCCTTCAGGTCGGGCTGCTCGAAGGAGGCGAACACCCGGCGGGCGTCCGGCACCTCGAACTGCGTGTACAGGTAGGCCTGGCCGTCGACCGGGTCGACGAAGCGGTGCAGGCCTTCACCCGTGTTGGTGTACGCGCAGTCGGCGACGACCTTCAGCTCGTTGCGGCCCTCCTGCAGCTGCGGCAGCGTGATCCGGGAGTCCCGGAAGACGGCGGACGCGTCGAGGGCGTGCCCGTTGAGCACCACCTCGTGCACGGTGGGGGCGACCAGATCGATGAAGGTCTCGGCACCGGCCTCGGCGGAATCGAAGCGGACGGTGGTGACGGACCGGTAGGTGCCGCCCTCCTGCGCACCGGTGAGGTCGAGTTCGACCTCGTACGCGTCCACGGACAGCAGCTTCGCCCGCTGCTGCGCCTCTTCACGGGTCAGGTTTGTGCCAGGCACCCGGTCAACTCCTCGGTTTCGTGACGTTTGGCTCATCCTTCCACGGGGTGTGCGGACGGCGCACGGTCCATTTCCCAGGGCGAACAAGCGGAGGGCGGCCACCCGTGGGGGTGGCCGCCCTCGATGCGTACGTCCGGGTGTCAGCCCTTCAGCTCAGCGGCGACGAGCTCGGCGATCTGCACGGCGTTCAGAGCGGCGCCCTTGCGGAGGTTGTCGTTGGACAGGAAGAGCGCGAGGCCGTTCTCGACGGTCTCGTCGACACGGATGCGGCCCACGTAGGAGGCGTCCTTGCCGGCGGCCTGGAGCGGGGTCGGGATCTCGGAGAGCTCGACGCCCTCGGCGTCCGCGAGGAGCTCGTAGGCCCGCTCGACGCTGATGGGGCGCGCGAAGCGGGCGTTGACCTGGAGCGAGTGGCCGGAGTAGACCGGGACGCGCACGCAGGTGCCGGAGACCTTGAGGTCCGGGATCTCCAGGATCTTGCGGGACTCGTTGCGGAGCTTCTGCTCCTCGTCGGTCTCGAAGGAGCCGTCGTCGACGAGCGAGCCGGCCAGCGGCAGCACGTTGAAGGCGATCGGGCGCTTGTAGACGCCGGGCTCGGGGAAGTCGACGGCCCCGCCGTCGTGGGTGAGCGCGGTGGCGCCCTCGGCGACGGCCTTGACCTGGCCGTCGAGCTCGGCGACGCCGGCCAGGCCGGAGCCGGACACGGCCTGATAGGTGGTGGCGACCAGGGCGGTCAGGCCGGCCTCCTGGTGGAGCGGCTTGAGCACCGGCATGGCGGCCATGGTGGTGCAGTTCGGGTTGGCGATGATCCCCTTGGGGCGGTCCTTGACCGCGTGCGGGTTGACCTCGGACACCACCAGCGGGACCTCGGGGTCGCGGCGCCAGGCGGAGGAGTTGTCGATCACCACGGCGCCCTGCGAGGCGACCTTCTCGGCGAGGGCCTTGGAGGTGGTGCCGCCGGCCGAGAACAGGACGATGTCCAGGCCGGTGTAGTCGGCGGTGGAGGCGTCCTCGACGGTGACGCCGTCCAGGACCGTGCCGGCGGAGCGGGACGAGGCGAAGAGGCGCAGCTCGTCCACCGGGAAGTTCCGCTCGGCCAGAATCTTGCGCATGACTGTGCCGACCTGACCGGTGGCTCCGACGATTCCGACCTTCACGGGGGTCCTCCGAATGTGTGTGCAGGGTGGTGCCGCATCCATCATGCGTGTGGCCCGGGGCGCCTTGTCCAATTCATTGTCCAAGGGACGGGACGGCTCCGGCAGGTCCTAAGACGCCAAAGGGGGCGGACACCGTTCCGGTGCCCGCCCCCGGCACTCCCATGCGGGAGTGTGACCCTCGTTACGGCGTGGCTACGGCGTGACCTTCTCGATCACGACGCTGCCGGTGCCCGCGGCGGTGCCGCGCGCGTTCAGCAGCTGGACCTCGCCGAAGAACTGCCGGCCCTCGGGCGCGGCGGCGTTCACCACGACCTCGGCGGCGACCTCGGCGGTGCCGCCGTTGGCCAGCTGGACCTGCTTCGACTCGTCGACCTTCACGGAGCCGAGCGCGGACGAGTAGTACACGTCCTTGTAGTCGTAGCTGGTGCCGCCGGCCGCCTGGACGGAGTAGCCGTCGATGATGACGGTGTAGGTGCCCGCGGCGGGCTTGATCAGCGTGACGGTCTCCTCGGAGTCGCCGTCGGCGGACTGGCCGACCTGCGTGTTGCCGAGCTTGACCGTGAGGTCGAGGTCGGCGGCCAGGTCGGAGGTGTTGCCGATGGCGATGTCCAGGCGCTCGACGCCCTCACCGATGGTGACGGTCTTGATCTGCTGCTCGTGGTGCTGGATGGTCGCCTTCTCGGACTTCTGCGAGCCGAGCGGGCCGCCCTTCAGGCGTCCGTCGAGCGCGGCGAAGCCGTTGGAGACCTTCCACTGCACGGCGGCCGGAGTGCCGATCTTCGCCTCGGCGACGGTCTGGACCGCCGGGTCGAAGTCGGCGCCGAGGACGGACACGTTCAGGGTGAACGGGTTGTCCAGGTCCGGCGAGGTGCGGCGGGACTCGACGATGATCTCCCAGACGCCCGGGATCGGGTTCGCGTAGGAGCGCACGTCCGGGCGGCAGGTGTTCGCCGGGTTGTAGTGCGGGTAGCACTGGTTGGTCGCGTTGTCCTCGAGGGCCACGCCGTACGGGTGCTGGGTGATGAACCGGGTCTGGCTCTTCTCCTTCAGCCCGCCGATCGCGACCTCGAGGGTCTTGGCGCCCTTCGGCACGGTGACGAAGTACGACTTGTGGCTGTTGCGCTGCACGGAGCCGGAGGCGGTGAAGCCGTAGCCCGGCGCGACCAGGTCGGCGGAGACGACCGAGGTGGCGAGGATCTGCTTGTCGACGCCCTCGGTGCGCTCGTCGTCGGCCTCCAGGATGACGCTGTGGACGCCGGCCGTCTTCGGGCGGGCCTCCAGCTTGACGGTGACCGGCTTGTTCAGCGGCAGGTCGATCTCGTCGTCGCCCAGGATGCGGAAGGTGCCGTCGTTGTACTTGAGGTCCAGCTCGTGCTCGATGACACGGTCCGGGCCGCTCGTACGCGTGACGGTGACGTCGTAGACCTTCTTCTGGCCGACCTTGAGGCCGCCCTCACGGTCGTACACACCGCTGCCGGTGTGCGGGGCCGGGAAGATCACGGTGTCGACCGGGGCCTCGACCTTGTAGTCGTGCGCCTTGGCGCCGTCCTTGATCGACTCCCAGGCCTCCTCGATGTCGATGAGGCCGGCGCCCTGCGCGTGGGCCGCGACACCGGAGATCCGCTTCGCGGTCGAGGTGAGCGCGGTGCGCAGGGTGTTCGGGGAGAGCGCGATGTGCTTCTGCTTGGCCGCGGAGATCAGCAGCGCGCTCGCGCCCGCCGCCTGCGGCGAGGACATCGAGGTGCCGTTGAGCATGCCGTAGCCGGCGGGCAGCGTGTAACCGGCCTCGGCGACACCCGCGCCGGCCTGCCAGGTCGGGATGGTGTTCACGGCCGAGCCGGGGGCGGTGATGGTCGGGGTGAAGCCGCCGTCCTCACGCGGGCCGCGCGAGGAGAAGGGGAACATGGCGTACTTCTTCTCGACGGCGGAGCCGTAGTTCGCGGCCCAGGTCTCCTTGGAGACGGCCGCGCCGACCGAGAGGACCTTGTCGGCCAGGCCGGGGTCGCCGATCGTGTTGATGCCGGGGCCCTCGTTGCCGGCCGAGATGACCAGCTGCACGCCGTACTCGTCGATGAGACGGGTGTAGAGGCGGGCGCGGACGTTGTCGCCGTCGTTCTGCAGCGGCAGGCCGCCGATGGACATGTTGACGATGTCGACGCCACGGTTGGCGACGAGGTCGATCATGCCCTCGGTGAGCGCGGTGTTGGTGCAGCCGCCGGTCCAGGTGCAGGCGCGGGAGGAGACGATCTTCGCGCCGGGCGCGGCGCCGTTCATCTTCCCGCCGAACAGGCCGTTGGCCGCGGTGATGCCGGCGACGTGGGTGCCGTGCGAGGACTCGACGAGGCCGACGTTCACGAAGTCGGCCTTCTTGCCGACCCAGGTGCCGCCCAACGGGTCCATCGGCACGTCCTTGCGGATCTGCACGACGAACGGGGTCTTCTCGACGACCTCGGTGGCCGGGTTGTCGGTGCCGAAGTAGCCGACCTGGTTGCCGTCCTTGTACGGCTTCATCGGAGCGTTGTCCGTGAAGTCGCCGTTCTGGTCGGAGTCCACCCGGACGGTGCCGGCGGCGGCGTCGTAGAGCAGGCCGAAGACGTCGGTGGTGTCGCCGTCCCGGTTGATGTCGCCCTTCGGGTCGCCGCCCGCGGTCACCGACTCGCGGAAGACGCTGAAGCTGTAGCTGCCCTCGGGGGACTTCCAGCTCTGGCTGCCGGCGGTGAAGACGGGGCCCGTGACCGGGGTGATCTGGGCGCGCCAGGTGCCGTCGCTCTCGGTGAGCGGGTCGGTGGCGGTGACCCAGTCGACGATCTTGCGCTCGCCGGTGGTGGTCTTCTGCAGGGCCGGGTGGCCGAGGTCGACGCCGGAGTCGAGGACGCCGATGGTCACGCCGCGGCCGTCGGCCTTCGGGTGCTCCTTGACGAAGTCGACCGCACCCGTCTCGTGGGACGGGTTGTAGGGGTTCTTCGCCGGGGTGTTCTTGCCGGGGGCCGGGTACGTCTGCGTGACGGTGGTGCCGTCGACGGCGCCCGTGGTGCCCGCGTCCGGGGTCGGGTCGTCGAGCTCGATCTCCGCCTGGAGGTCGATCGACTGGACCGAGGAGAGCTTGGTGGCGGCCTTGATGGCGGCATCGGCCTTGCCGGTCGGCAGGGTGGCGCGGACGTAGCCGAGCTTGTCGTCCTGCTTGCCGACGGAGGCGCCGGGCACGGCGTCGAGCTGGCCCGCGACCTGCTCGGTGGCGCCGGGCGCGGTGGCGACCAGGACCGTGACGTTCGGCTTGTTCGCGGCCTCGGCCTCGGAGAGGCGCTGGGCGTCGGTGGTGCCGAGCTTGTCGTTCTCGTCGGCGGGCTTGGCCGTGTTGGCCGGGGTGGTCGTGGCAGCCGGGTCGTCGACGGCCAGAACCGGGGCGGCACCGGCCGCGACCAGCGCGGTCACGAGTCCGGCGGCGGCGGCGATACGGGCCGCACGTCTGGTCCCGGTGGTCGAGCGCCCGGGTATGGAGCTCTGGGTTTCGGGGGTGGTCATTTACATCCCTGTTGTGAAAGAAGAGGGTCCGGATTTCGGTACCGGATGACCGCTCAGCCTTTCGCAAGAGGCAGGGTTTTGGGGAGAGTTACCGGGTCGCGGAATGCGCGCATGGCGCACATCCGCCACTGCGGACCGTGCGCCATGAGGGACGAATCGCCCCTAACGGGGGCGTTGCGACGGGGGATTCGGCCGAATCCCTTGGGGGACTAGTTGTCCTTTGTACGGGCATAGTGGCGCGAGGCCTTGGCCCGGTTACCGCACAGCGCCATCGAGCACCAGCGGCGGGTGCCGTTCCGTGAGGTGTCGAAGAAGTGCAGGATGCACGCCTCGTGGGCGCACGCGCGGATGCGTTCCGGGTTCGCCCGGAGCAGGTCGAGGTAGTCACGCGCGGCGGTCCAGCCGGGCCCGTACGCGGGATCGGCGAACTCCGCCTCCTCGCCCGGGCCCTCCGTGGTGAGCGTGGCCCGGATGCGGCCGTGCCCGAGCACCGCGTCCACCGCGGCGGTCGCCCTGGCGTCGCCGGGCCGGTCGACGAGCGCGGCGAGCGCGTCGCGGGCGGCGAGGGTGTGGCGCAGGGTGGCCGCGTCGGCGGCGAAGCGCCCCTCGAGCCCGTTGGCGGCGAGCCAGACCGCGAGTCCGTCCGTGTCGGTGAGCAGGTCCTGGCGCACGCCGTCCGCCATCCACCGGGTGTTGAGCAGGTCGAGGGAGACGGGCTCGCCGGTGAGCGGCCGCGGATCGATGACGGTCATGGCGGGCGCCCTCCTGAGGGGACGGATTTCGGACTAACTCTTCAAGGGTACGTGACCGGTTGCGGCCAGGCGTGCCTAACCTCTAAAGTCGACGTTAGGGGTTAGCCCTG
Organism: Streptomyces sp. NPDC012637; assembly: GCF_042954805.1. Classification (NCBI taxonomy): domain Bacteria; kingdom Bacillati; phylum Actinomycetota; class Actinomycetes; order Kitasatosporales; family Streptomycetaceae; genus Streptomyces; species Streptomyces sp. NPDC012637. Next base: position 137,860 of record NZ_JBIBDS010000008.1, on the reverse strand, counting down.
CGTGGGTGGTCCGTTGCCCATGAGGGGTGGCTGCCCCGGTGGGGCGCTCCCTCGGCCCTGCTTGCCCCCTTGCTCGTTCGCCCGCTCGTTCGCCCGTTCCTCCCTCCCCCGACGTGAAGGACCGCGCATGACCGCCGCTCCGGCCGACCCGACGGCTCCGAACGCCCCGACATCAACGGCCGCAGCCGTCCCGACCGGTCCGGCGGCCGCAGCGGAGCCGACCGCGCCCGCCGCGCCCCGGCCCGCCTCCGCGCCCCCGCGGCCCCGGCCCCGTGTGCTGCTCGCGTCCACCGCGGTCAGCGTCACGGCCCTGCTCCTGCTCGTCGCGGTCGGCACCGCTCTCCACCAGCCGCTGCTCATCCCGCCGCTCGCCGCGAGCATGGCGCTGGTGGCGGGCGCGCCCGACCTGCCGCTGGCGCAGCCCCGCTCCGTGGTCGGCGGCCAACTCCTCTCCGCGCTCACCGGCTTCGCCGTCCTCGCGCTCACCGGCCCCGGCCCGTGGGGCGCCGCGCTCGCCGGCGGCCTGGCCCTCGGCGTGATGGCGGCCGCCCGTACGCCGCACTCGCCGGCCGCGGCCACCGCGGTGATCGTGACCCTCCAGAACCCGCCGTTCCGGACCTTCCTCGGCCTCCTCGTCCTCGCCTCCGTCCTGCTCGTCGCCACCGGCCTCGCCGGCGCCCGCCTGACGGGCCGCCGCTATCCGGCGTACTGGCTCTAACCTCGCTGTATGAAGACGGAGTTGAGGGTGGCGGCCTACGCCGTGTGCGTGCGGGACGGGCGGATACTGCTCGCCCGCTGGGTGGACAAGGCCGGGGTCAGGCGGTGGACGCTGCCCGGCGGCGGGATGGACCACGGCGAGCTGCCGGTCGAGACCGTCGTGCGGGAGGTCGAGGAGGAGACGGGGTACGAGGCCGAGGTCGTCGCCCTGCTCGGGATCGACTCCATTCGCCGCGACTGGCTGCGCCGGCTCGGCGGGCCCGGCGACTGGCAGGGGCTCAGGATCATCTACGAGGCCCGCGTCACCGGCGGCGCCCTGCGCAACGAGCAGGGCGGTTCCACCGACCTCGCCGCCTGGCACCCGCTCGACTCCGTGCCCTCGCTCCACCGCGTGGAACTCGTCGACATCGGCCTCCAGCTCTGGCGCGACCGGCCCCCCTCGGGCCACTCCCACCTCACCGATCCGGCGAACGGCTGAAAACGGCTCAACCGTCGCGACCCGTCTCAACCCGCCGCCCGCCTCTCGCAGTCCCCTCCCGTGACCGCAGCACAACGATCAGGGGAGCCCGCATGTCAGCCGTACGCACCGCCCGTACCGTCGTCGCCGCCGGCCTGGTGGCCGGCCTCGCCGCGACCGCGCTCGCCGCACCCGCCGTCGCCGCCGCACCGCCGGCCGAGCCGTCCCACGCCGCCACCCAGCAGGCCCTGGACGCGGCCGTGGCCGCGGGCGTGCCCGGCGCCGTCGCGGCGGCCCGCGACGGCAAGGACCGGTGGACCGGCACCGCGGGCGAGCGCAAGGGCAACGACCGCTACCGGGTCGGCTCCATCACCAAGACCTTCACCGCCACCGTCCTCCTCCAGCTCCAGGCCGAGCGCCGGCTCGACCTCGACGACCCGGTCGAGAAGTGGCTGCCCGGCGTGGTCCGCGGCAACGGCCACGACGGCCGGAAGATCACCGTCCGCCAGCTCCTCAACCACTCCAGCGGGATCTACAGCTACACCGAGGACCCCGCCTTCCAGCAGAAGGTCTTCGGATCGGGCTTCCTGGAGCACCGCTACGACACCTGGGCCCCGCAGCAGCTCGTCGACGTCGCCATGGGCCACGCGCCCGACTTCGCGCCCGGCACCTCCTGGCGCTACTCCAACACCAACTACGTCCTCGCCGGCATGGTCATCGAGAAGGTCACCGGCCGCCCCTACGGCAAGGCGGTCGAGAACCGGATCATCAAGCCGCTCAAGCTGCGCGCCACCAGCGTGCCCGGCACCGACTCCCGTATGCCCGAGCCCCATTCGGTTGCCTACTCGAAGCTCGGCGCCGAGACGGACGGACCGACGTACGACGTCACCGACCTCAACCCGAGCATCGCGTCGGCGGCCGGCGAGATGATCTCCGACTCCAACGATCTCCAGACCTTCTACCGGGCCCTGCTCAAGGGCCGGCTGCTGCCCAAGGCCGAGATGCGCGAGCTGACGACCACGCTTCCGGTCTCCGCCCAGTACCCGGACTACCGCTACGGTCTCGGGATCTCCTGGCAGAAGCTGAGCTGCGGCAAGGAGATCTGGGGGCACGGCGGCGGCATCCACGGCTCCGTCTCGGAGGGGTACGCCACCCGCGATGGCGAGCACTCGCTCGCCGGGAACTTCAACGCCGACTGGACGGGTGACACCCAGGCCGTGATCGAGGCGGAGTTCTGCGGCACGGCACCGAAGAAGCAGTAACGCTCAGCGGGGCAGGACGACGACGTAGGCGGGCGGCTGCCGGTCCGGCGCGGCCATCAGGGCCGTACGGACCACGGTCGCCTGCTGGTCCATCGCCTCGCGCAGCTTGCGCGGGGTGAGGTGGACGACGGTGATGCCGAGGCGCTCCAGGTGCTCGCGCTTGCGCGTGTACTCCGACCAGAGCGCGTCGTCGTCCTGCCGCGGCGCCCGGGTGTCCAGCTCCACCGCCACCGCCTGGTCCGGCCAGTAGGCGTCCACGCCGCCGAGGTGGGGGCCGCCGGGCAGCCGCAGGTCCACGTTCCACAGCGGGTCCGGCAGTGCGAACTCGCGCACCATCGCGTACAGCCGGTCCTCGGCGATCGACCGGCCCTCGGCGAGCAGCGAGTCCACGGCGTCCACCACATGGGGCCGGGTCAGCAGCCGGGCCCGGTTCAACTCCCGTACCACCGAGCCCGGCTCGCAGTGGCCCGCGCTCACCGCCTCGGTGAGCAGCCGGCGGACGACGCCCGCGTCGGACAGCGCCGAGACGGCGTCGGCGAGCGCCCGGGACACCGGGGCGACCGGCAGCCCGTCGATCTCCAGCGACTGCGGCGGCTCGGCGGCGCGCACCACCCGGACCTGACCGGTCGAGCGCAGCCGGCGGGTGCGCGGCACGAGGACGTCGACCCGGTCGATCATGCCGGGCGGCGGAGCGGAGGCGAAGCGGTGCAGGGAGAGGGCGGCGAGCCCGGTGAGCATCGAACCGGCGCCGGCGTGCCGGACGGCCTCCCGGAACCGGTCGACTCCGGTGTGGGGGAGGGGGGAGAGGGGGGCCTTGGGGGAGGTGTCGTGGTTCATGTCGACGGTCTTCCGTCGTCCGGAGCTCAACTAACCGCTGTTACACGCCCGTCGACATTTAGGGACAACCTCGCACTAAAGTACGCGCGTTCGAGTGCCGAGTAGGCACGGCCGTCCACCAGGCACGGAGCAAGCGCTCCGGGCCGCCAGGCACGCGCCGCGGCCCCCGGCGGAGGTCTCCGCCGGGGGCCGCTGGTGTCCTACGAGGTCACGCCGGAGGTCAGACGGCGCGCCCGTCGCACTCCTGCGCCCGCAGCGCCCGCGCCAGGTCGTCCCGCGACTCCAGGACGAGACGGCGCAGCGCCGGGGCGGCGTCGGCGTGCTCGGCCAGCCAGGCGTCGGTCGCGTCCAGCGTCTCCGGCCGGTCCTGGAGCCCCGGGAACAGACCGCGCACCACGTCCATGCCGATCTGGATGGACCGCTCCGCCCAGATCCGCTCGATCACCGCGAAGTACTTCTCCGCGTACGGGGCGATCAGCTCGCGCTGCGAGGGCCGCACGAAGCCCGCGATCGTCGCCTCCACCAGGGCGTTCGACAGCGCGTCCGACTCGACGACCTGCGCCCAGGCCTGCGCCTTGACCGCGGCCGACGGCCGGGCCGCCAGGCAGCGCACCTGGTGCCGCTTGCCGGTCGCGGTGTCGTCGCGGGACAGCTCCGCGCCGATTCGGGCCTCGTCGGCGCGGCCGTGCGTGGCCAGCGGCTCCAGGAACGCCCAGCGCAGCTCCTGCTCCACGTCGAGGCCGTCGATCGCGGCCGAGCCGTCGAGCAGGCCCTCCAGGAGCTGGAGGTCGGCCTCGGAGGACGCGACGGCCGCGAAGAAGCGCGCCCAGGTCAGCTGGTGCTCGCTGCCCGGCTCGGCGAGCCGCAGCTCGCGCAGCCCGCCCTCGGCGAGCAGCCGCCCGCCCTCCGGTCGCCAGTCCGGCGCCGCGTAGTGGGTGACGGCCGACTGAGCCCAGGCGTGCACCATCTGCAGGACGCCGATGTCCGTCTCGCGGCCCGCGAAGTCCAGCGCGATCCGCACGAAGTCGCGGGCCGGCATCAGCCCGTCGCGGGTCAGGTTCCACAGCGCCGACCAGCACAGGGCACGGGCCAGCGGGTCGGTGATGTCGCCGAGGTGGGCGCGCAGGGTGGCGAGCGAGCCCTCGTCGAAGCGGATCTTGCAGTAGGTGAGGTCGTCGTCGTTGACCAGGACCAGGTCCGGCTTCTCGGCACCCGCGAGCTCGGCCACGACCGTGCTCGCGCCCGTGATGTCCGCCTCCACGCGCGCGTACCGCACGAGCTCGCCGCCCGAGACGCGGTAGAGGCCGACGGCGGCGCGGTGCGGACGGAGCTCTCCACCCTCCTGGAGGACGGCGAGCTCGGTGATCCGGCCCTCGGCGTCGTAGGTGACGACCGGCGTGAGGGTGTTGACGCCGGAGGTCTGCAGCCAGGACTTCGCCCAGGCCTTCATGTCCCGGCCGGAGGTCTCCTCCAGGACGGTCAGCAGGTCCGCGAGGCGCGTGTTGCCGTACGCGTGGCGCTTGAAGTAGCGGCGCGCGCCCTCGAGGAACGCGTCCCGGCCCGCGTACGCCACGAGCTGCTTCAGCACCGACGCGCCCTTGGCGTAGGTGATGCCGTCGAAGTTGAGCTTGGCGTCCTCCAGGTCACGGATGTCGGCCGTGATCGGGTGGGTGGAGGGCAGCTGGTCGGCGCGGTACGCCCAGGCCTTGCGGTTGTTGGCGAAGGTCACCCAGCTGTTGGTGAAGCGGGTCGCCTCGGCGAGCGAGAAGGAGCCCATGAAGTCGGCGAAGGACTCCTTCAGCCACAGGTCGTCCCACCACACCATGGTGACCAGGTCGCCGAACCACATGTGGGCCATCTCGTGCAGGATCACGTTGGCCCGGCGCTCGTACGCCGCCTGCGTCACCTTGCCGCGGTAGATGTACTCCTCGCGGAAGGTGACCATGCCCGGGTTCTCCATGGCGCCGAGGTTGTACTCGGGCACGAAGGCCTGGTCGTACTTCCCGAAGGGGTACGGGTAGTCGAAGTTGTCGTGGAAGAAGTCGAAGCCCTGCTTCGTGATCAGGAAGACGTCGTCCGCGTCGAAGTGCTTCGCGAGGCCCTTGCGGCACATCGCGCCCAGCGGGATCTCGATGTCGCCACGCTTGTAGGTGTCCGTGACGTAGTGGTACGGCCCGGCCACCACGCAGGTGATGTACGAGGAGATCGGTGCCGTCTCGGCGAACGTCCAGCGGCCCTCGGCGTCCTGCTCGCCGGCGCCGTTCGACCAGACCGTCCAGCCCTCGGGGGCGTCCACCGCGAAGCGGTACGGCGCCTTGAGGTCGGGCTGCTCGAAGTCCGCGAAGACGCGGCGGGCGTCGGCGGGCTCGTACTGCGTGTAGAGGTAGACCTCGCCGTCCTCCGGGTCGACGAAGCGGTGCATGCCCTCGCCGGTGCGGCTGTAGGCGCACTGCGCGTCGACGACCAGCACGTTCTCGTCGGCGAGGCCGTCGACCGCGATCCGCGAGCCGTCGAAGACGACCGCCGGGTCGAGCTCGCGGCCGTTGAGCGTGACCGCGTTCACCGAAGGGGCGATCAGGTCGACGAAGGTGGCGTCGCCGGTGCCGGTGCGGCGGAAACGGATCGTGGTCACCGAGCGGAACGTGCGCACGCCCTCCCCGGACTCGCCGACCGCCGACCGCAGGTCGAGATAGACCTCGTACCCGTCGACGGACAGCAGCTCGGCCCGCTCGCGGGCCTCGTCGCGGGACAGATTCTCACCGGGCACGGGGCACTCCTTCGTGACGCCATCAAAACAGCACCGATCCTGCCATGTGCCGATGACGCGAGGTACGGGGGAATGCCGCCGGAGCTCCCGGTGTTGCGCCTTTCCGGCGCAACACCTTGCCCCGCCCGTTCCCCAGCCCGTTCCGAGGCCCTTTCCGAGGAGTCACATGTCCGAGAGCAGGACCACCGCCGAGTTCTTCTTCGACCCGCTGTGCCCCTGGGCCTGGATGACCTCCCGCTGGATGCTGGAGGTCGAGAAGGTGCGTCCGGTCGACGTCAGCTGGAAGGTGATGAGCCTGGCGGTGCTGAACGAGAACCGCCTCGACGAGGTGCCGCCGGAGTACCGCGAGATGCTCGAGACCAAGGCCTGGGGCCCGGTGCGCGTGGTGATCGCCGCCCAGCAGCTGCACGGCGACGAGGTCGTCGGCAAGCTCTACACGGCGCTCGGCACCCGCTTCCACAACGACGGCGAGGGCCCGACCCGCGAGGCGATCGCCGCCGCGCTCGCCGAGGTCGGCCTGCCGGCCGAGCTCGTCGACTACGCGGACAAGGACACGTACGACACCGAGCTGCGCGCCTCCCACAAGGAGGGCATAGACAAGGTCGGCCAGGACGTCGGCACCCCGGTGATCTCCGTACCCGGCCCGGACGGCGACGAGGTCGCCTTCTTCGGCCCGGTCGTCACCCCGACTCCGCGCGGCGAGGCCGCCGCCCGGCTGTGGGACGGCACGCTGCTCGTCGCGTCGACGCCGGGCTTCTACGAGATCAAGCGCACGCGGACGGCGGCGCCGAGCTTCGAGTAGGCCCGCTTCCGCACATGCGGACGGCCCCCGCGGTTCGCCCCAAGAGGGGGTGCCCACCGCGGGGGCCGTCCTCTTTTCCGCCTGCCCGGTGAAGGTTGAGAAGACGATCACGAGCAGGAGTTCCTCAGATGCCGATCAGCGGGGTGCGGCCCTTCGCGTCGGCGTAGCGCTTCTGCACGTCCTGCCAGTTGACGACCTGCCACATGGCGTCGATGAAGTCGACCTTCTGGTTCTTGTACTGCAGGTAGAAGGCGTGCTCCCAGGCGTCGAAGACGAGGACCGGGACCGAGCCCTGGCCGACGTTGCCCTGGTGGTCGTAGACCTGCTCGACGATCAGGCGGCCGCTGATCGGCTCGTACGCGAGGACGCCCCACCCGGAGCCCTGGGTGGTCGCGGCGGCCTTGGTGAGCTGGGCCTTGAACCCGGCGAAGGAGCCGAAGGACTCGGTGATCGCGTCGGCGAGCTCGCCGACCCCGTCGGCGGCCAGCGGCTCACCGCCGCCTCCGTCCTTCGGGCTGTTCATGTTGTTCCAGTAGATGCTGTGCAGGATGTGCCCGGAGAGATGGAAGGCCAGGCTCTTCTCGAGCCCGTTGATGCTTCCCCACTGCTCCTTGTCGCGGGCCTCCGCCAGCTGTTCCAGGGTGTCGTTCGCACCCTTCACGTAGGCCGCGTGGTGCTTGTCGTGGTGCAGCTCGATGATCTGCGGATTGATCACCGGCTCCAGTGCCGCGTAGTCGTACGGCAGCTCCGGAAGTGTGTAGATCGCCATGCGCCGAACCCTTAGCCCTTCGACCGACTGCTTATTGCAACCTATATGCAAGTGCAGGCTATCAGCACCTGCATCAGTGAAGTGGTTGATCTCCGGACGGGAAGATCTGCGCCGAATGGGTGACGATGGGGTCATCGTCCGGCGCCTGACGGATCGCGTTCGGGGAGCGGAGTCTGCGCGCCGGGTCCCCCTCACGTCCCGTCGGGGTGTCCGATGAAGCCCAGTCCCTTCGCCGCAGCGACCGCGGTCGTCTGCGGTCTCGTCCTCATGGCCCCGGGGCCGGCGGCGTCGGCCGGCGCCGCGGCCGTCGCTGCCGAAGCCGCCACCGCCCCGGCGTCCGTCACGAGGTCGGCTCTGTGCCCCACGCCCCAGGCGCCGCCCGGCACCGGCTCACGGGTCAGCGCCGCCGACGCGGAGGGTCTCGTCCGCGCCCACAACGAAGCGCGCCGGGAGGCGGTCGAGAAGTACCACCCGGGACTTCCCGTGGTCTCCGTCAGCTGGGATCCCAAGCTCGCCTGCGACGCGCAGGCCTGGGCCGACGGCCCCGCGTCCAGCGCGGGCGGGACACTGCACCACAGCGGCTTCGAGGACCGGGGCCGCGAGGGCGAGAACCTGCTCAACTCCTACCCCGGCCCGGCGCGCCCGCTGGTCGCGGTGGACCCGGCGGTGCACTACAGCTGGACGGCCGAGAAGGCGGCGTTCGACGCCGACGGCAACGCGCCCGTCGACGGCACCAACTACCGCGTGTGGGGCCACTACTCCCAGATGGTGTGGATGTCCTCCGCCTCACCCACCACCACGATCGGGTGCGGCGTGAAGGAGGGCGTCCCGGTGTCGGGCAACACCGGCTGGATCCTGGTCTGCCGGTACGCCCCCGCGGGCAACCGGACCGGGGAGCGGGCCATCCCGCCCGGAGGCGAGGTCGTGGCTCCGGCGGGCAGCTGGAACGCACGGGCGCAGGTCGCCACGGACGCCGTCGGGGACCCTGCCACCATGGTGACGCCGAACCAGCAGCACGTCTTCTACCGGAGCGAGGACGGCGCCATCAAGCACCTGTTCTGGGACGCCTCGGCGAACCGGGTGTTCGCCGACGACTGGAGCCGGAAGGCCGGGGCCGCCGCTGACGTCGCCGGGAACCCCGCGACGATGGTGTGGCCGGGTCAGCAGCACGTCTTCTACCGGAGTACGGCGGGGACTGTCAGGCACCTGTTCTGGGACGCGAATCTGAACCGGGTGTTCGCGGAGGACTGGAGTCAGAAGGCCGGTGTGGCGGCTGATGTCGCCGGGGATCCCGCGACGATGGTGACGCCGAACCAGCAGCACGTCTTCTACCGCAGCACGGCGGGGACCGTCAGGCACCTGTTCTGGGACGCCTCGGCGAACCGGGTGTTCGCGGAGGACTGGAGTCAGAAGGCCGGTGTGGCGGCTGATGTCGCCGGGGATCCCGCGACGATGGTGACGCCGAACCAGCAGCACGTCTTCTACCGCAGTACGGCCGGGACCGTCAGGCACCTGTTCTGGGACGCCTCGGCGAACCGGGTGTTCGCGGAGGACTGGAGTCAGAAGGCCGGTGTGGCGGCTGATGTCGCCGGGGATCCCGCGACGATGGTGACGCCGAACCAGCAGCACGTCTTCTACCGCAGCACGGCCGGGACCGTCAGGCACCTGTTCTGGGACGCGAGTCAGAACCGGGTCTACGCCGACGACTGGAGCCGGAAGGCCGGGGCCGCCGCTGACGTCGCCGGGAACCCGGCCACGATGGTGTGGCCGGGTCAGCAGCACGTCTTCTACCGGAGCACGAGCGGCGCCATCGGGCACCTGTTCTGGGACGCGGGTCAGAACCGGGTGTTCGCGGAGGACTGGAGCCGGATGGGCCGGGTCGCCGCCGACGCCACCGACGATCCGGCCACCTTGGTGTGGCCGAACCAGCAGCACGTCTTCTACCGCAGCGACGACGGCGCCATCAAGCACCTCTTCTGGGACGCCCCGGCGAACCGGGTGTTCTCCCAGTGAGCGGGGTCAGGCCTCCTCGGCCGCCGGCTCGTTCGCCGTCGCGGCAGCGGTCCCGCGCGCCTTCTGCAGCGCGAAGCCGACCACGGCGAGCACCAGCGTCAGGGCGCCCGTCGAGTACAGCTGGATCCGGGTGCCCTCCTCGCGGGCCATCAGGAAGAAGACCGTCGCCATGCCGGCCAGCGCCACCCAGGTCAGGCCGGGGAAGAGCCACATCTTCACGACCAGCTTCTCGGGCGCCTCGCGCTCGGTGCGGCGGCGCAGCACCAGCTGCGAGGCCGCGATGAAGAACCAGACGACCAGGATGATCGCGCCGATGGTGTTGAGCAGCCAGATGAAGGCCTTGTCCGGCGACCAGTAGCTCAGCAGCACACAGCCGAAGCCGACGACCGAGGAGACCAGGACCGCGGGGCGCGGCACGCCGCCGAAGGTGCGGCCGAGCGCCTGCGGGCCCTGGCCGCGGGCGACCAGCGAGCCGGCCATGCGGGAGGCGCCGTAGATGTTGGCGTTCATCGCCGAGAGCAGGGCGACCAGGACGACCACGTTCATGATCTGGCCGGCGGCCGGGATGCCCAGGTGGTCGAGGGCGGCGACGTACGGGCCCTTCTCGACGACCGCCTTGTCGTCCCACGGCACGAGGGTGACGATGACCGCCATCGAGCCGATGTAGAAGAGCGCGATGCGCCACATCGCCGTGCGGACGGCCTTGGCGACGCCCTGCACCGGGTGCTCGGACTCGGCCGCGGCGATGGTGACGGTCTCCAGGCCGCCGTACGCGAAGACGGAGGCGAGCAGGCCGACGATCAGGCCCTCGGAGCCGTGCGGGAAGAAGCCGCCGTCACCGGTGAGGTTCGCCGTGCCGGGGGCCTCGGTGCCGGGCAGGACGCCGACGATGGCGGCCACGCCGATGCCGAGGAAGAGGACGATCGCGCCGACCTTCAGCGCGGCGAACCAGAACTCGAACTCGCCGAAGTTCTTCACCGCCGCCAGGTTCGTGCCGCAGAACACCACCATGAACAGGGCCACCCAGGCCCACTCCGGAGTCCCGGGGAACCAGCCGGTCATGATCTTCGCCGCCCCGATGCCCTCCAGGCCGACGGCCACGCAGAGCAGGAACCAGAAGGCCCAGCCCGCGGTGAAACCGGCCCACGGGCCGAAGGCGCGCTCGGCGTGGACGGAGAAGGAGCCCGAGGCCGGGTTCGCCGCCGACATCTCGCCGAGCATCCGCATCACCAGCATGACGAGCACGCCGGAGATCGCGTACGCGAGGACGATCGACGGGCCGGCCGCGGCGATGCCGGCGCCGGAGCCGACGAAGAGGCCGGCACCGATGACGCCGCCGAGGGCGATCATCGAGAGATGGCGCTGCTTGAGGCCGTGGGACAGGCCCCCGGCAGGAGCACTCCCGCCGTCCTTGCGGTCGGCCGGCGCGGGCGCGGTGGTCCGGGACATGGGCAACCTGTTCATGAGGTGAGACGGGGAGGTGGCCCACAGTCTGTGGGCCCGCACCGCTCACAGGGAACAGATGTCCGCTATACGGGCACGAGCTTCACACAAGGTGAACGTTCAGCTCCGCTTTGTGGAGGGGCCGTGCAGGGAGGGGCCGTGCAGGGAGGGGTCACGCGGGGAGCGGCCGCGCAGCTCCCGCACCCACGCCACCACCAGCACCGCCGCCGTCGCCCCGGCCGACCACAGCACCTGCGGCCGCGCCGCGTCGTCCACCAGCATCAGCACGAGCACCGCCGCCATCGCGGCGAGTGCCACCCAGGTCAGCCACGGGAAGCCCCACATCCGCAGCGACAGCGTCTCCGGCGCCTCCCGCTCGATCCGGCGCCGCAGCCGCAGTTGGGACACCGCGATCAGCGCCCACACGAACAGCAGCACAGCGCCGACGGCGTTCAGCATGTAGAGGAAGACGGAATCCGGCCACTTCAGATTGAGCAGTACGGAGACGAAGCCGAAGGCCACCGACGCCAGCACCGCCCGCCGCGGCACCCCGCCGCCGGAGACCCTGAGCAGTCCCTTCGGTGCCTCACCGCGCTCGGCCAGCGAGAACACCATCCGGGAGGAGCCGTAGAGGTTGGCGTTCAGCGCCGAGAGCAGCGCCACGAACACCACCGCGTTCATGATCTGCCCGGCCGCCGGCACGCCGATCGCGTCCAGGACCGCCACGTACGGCGACTCGCCCGGCTTCATCGCGGTCCACGGCAGCAGGGTCACGATCACCAGCATCGAGCCCACGTAGAAGAAGAGGATGCGCCACACGGCGCTGCGCACCGCCCGTGCCACGTTGCGCGCCGGGTCGTCCGACTCGGCCGCCGCGATGGTCACGACCTCCAGGCCGCCGAAGGCGAAGACGACGGCGAGGACGCCGGAGACCACCCCTGCCCAGCCGTTGGGCAGGAAGCCGCCCTGGCCGGTCAGATTGGTCAGGCCCACCGGGTCGGTGTCCGGCAGCAGGCCGGCGATCGCGAGCACGCCGAGCACCAGGAAGAGCACGATCGCGCCGACCTTCAGCGCCGCGAACCAGAACTCGAACTCGCCGAAGTTCTTCACCGCCGCCAGGTTGGCCGCCGTGAACACCAGCATGAAGACGAGGACCCAGCCCCACTGTGGGACGCCCGGCACCCAGCCGTGCGCGATCCGGGCCGCGCCCGTCGCCTCCACCGCGAGCACCACCACCAGCAGGAACCAGTACAGCCAGCCCACCGAGAAGCCCGCCCAGCGGCCGAGCGCCCGCTCCGCGTGCACCGAGAAGGCGCCGGAGGCGGGCATCGCCGCCGACATCTCGCCCAGCATCCGCATCACCAGCATCGCGAGCGCGCCCGCGAGCAGATACGAGACGACGATCCCCGGCCCCGCCACCGCGATGCCCGCGCCCGAGCCGACGAAGAGCCCCGCGCCGATCACACCGCCGAGCCCCAGCATCGTCAGATGACGCTGTTTCAGCCCGTGGGAGAGCGGCTCGGGTTCGGCGGCGAGGGAGGGCTGAGGGGCGGGCGGGGAGTCGTGCATGTGGGGGCTCGCGCTCTCGGACGGTTTATGGGGACCCCACAGTCTGTCTGGTGACCGACGCCTGGCGCAAAAGGGACCACTGGGCAAGAGTGCCCAGTGACAAGCGTCACGTGGCGGGAGGCATGGATCGCGGGCTTTGTTTGATCTCGACGAAGGGCTCAACCTCCGCTTTGTGGGCGGCTGATGGTGATCGGCCGCTCGCTCCTGGCATACGGTCGAGCCGTCCCCTTGTCCCCTCGTTCCGCGGAGTACCGATGAGCACCGCTGCCGCCCCCGTCCGTCCCCTCCGCTCCGGGACGGTCCTCGCCGACCTGATCCCGTCCAGCCGCGTCCGCGACCTCGCGCTCGTCGTCGGCGGCGCCGCGCTCACCGGCCTCGCGGCCCAGCTGTCCGTGCCCGTTCCGGGCTCGCCGGTCCCGGTCTCCGGCCAGACCTTTGCCGCACTGCTGGTCGGCACCTCGCTCGGCGCCCGCCGCGGCTTCCTCTCCCTCGCCCTGTACGCCGTCGCCGGCATGGCGGGCGTGCCGTGGTTCGCCCAGGCCTCCTCCGGCTGGTCCATGCCGTCCTTCGGCTACATCCTCGGCATGCTGCTCGCCGCGACCGTCGTCGGCGCCCTCGCCCGCCGCGGCGCCGACCGCTCGGTGCTCCGCACGGCCGGCACGATGGTGCTCGGCTCGGCGGTCATCTACGCGGTCGGCGTGCCGTACCTGGCGCTCGCCACCGGCATGTCCCTCGGCCAGGCCGTCGCCGCGGGCCTGACGCCGTTCCTCATCGGCGACGCCCTCAAGGCCGCGCTCGCGATGGGTGCCCTGCCGACCGCCTGGAAGCTGCTCGGCCGCAGGGGCTGAGCCCGACGGAGGGCCGAGCCCGCCCGCTTTTCCCGAAGGCCCCGAAGAGGCTCGCCGGGTCGAGTTCCGACTTGACCGCGGCGAGCCTCTTCGCCGTCGCCGAGTCGTACGGGCCGGCCGTGCGCTCCCGGTCGCCGAAGACGAAGTTCACGGCGCGCCCCACCGTGCGCGGGGCGAGCACCCGCTGCACGCGCGCGTGCAGCTCCCGCACCGGCGCCGGGCCGGCCGCGTCGAGCGGGTGCAGGGCGCGTACGAGCCAGCCCGCCCCGCGGTACGGCACGGAGTTCGGCACCGCCGGTTCCGCGGCGAGCGCCCCGCCCGGGTGGTTCTCGTCCATCCTCCGGGTGTCGACGAGCAGTCCGCCCTCGACGGGCCCGCCGCGCCCGTGACCGGTGGACTGCACGGCGACGGCGAGGCCGTGCTCGGCCGCGTACCGGACGGCGGCGCGGACGCCGTCGGGCCCGGTGGCCTCGACGTGCCGGTCGGGGCGGACGGGGAAGGCGGTCCGGAAGCCGGTCAACCGGTCGTGCGTGGACATGGAAAGGCTCTCCGTTCCCGAGGTGGTCGGTGTACGGAGAGCCTTTCGCCGATACCTGACAGGTTCCGTCAGGTATGGAGTCAGATCTTCTCGATCTCCGAGGGCTTCTGGATCCGGTCCTTCACGATGCCGATCGCGAGCACCAGCGCCGCGACGAGCAGCGAGAGCACGACCTGCTCACGGTTGCTGCCGCCGTCGTAGACCATGTAGCCGAGGACGAAGACGATCATGGCGGCGGTGGCCCAGGTCAGGTACGGGAAGAGCCACATCTTCACGACCAGCTTCTCCGGGGACTCGCGCAGGATGATCTTGCGCATCCGCAGCTGGGTCAGGCAGATGACCAGCCAGACGAAGAGCGCGACCGCACCCGAGGAGTTCAGCAGGAAGGCGAAGACGTCGTCCGGCCGCCAGTAGTTGAAGAAGACCGCCACGAAGCCGAAGACGACCGAGGCGAGGATCGCCGTCACCGGGACGCCACGGGCGTTGGTGCGGGCGAAGGCCTTGGGCGCGTCACCGCGCTGGCCGAGCGAGAAGGCCATGCGGGAGGCGGTGTAGAGGCCCGAGTTCAGGCAGGACAGGACGGCGGTCAGCACGATCACGTTCATGATCTGGCCGGCGGCCGGGATGCCGATGGAGTCGAGGGCGGCGACGTACGAGCCCTTCTCGGTGATCGACTTGTCGTTCCACGGCAGCAGGGTGAGGACGACGAAGATCGAGCCCAGGTAGAAGACGCCGATCCGCCAGATCACGCTGTTGGTGGCCTTGGTGACGGCACGCTGCGGGTCCTCGGACTCGCCGGCGGCCAGGGTGACGATCTCGCTGCCCATGAAGGAGAAGACGACCATCAGCACACCGGTGAGGATCGCGCCCGCGCCCATCGGGAAGAATCCCCCGGCGTCGGTGAGGTGCGCGAAGCCCGCGCCCGGGTTGTCCGAGCCCGGCAGCACGCCGAAGACGGCGAGGAAGCCGATGACGACGAAGGCGGCGATGGCGACGACCTTGATGCCGGCGAACCAGAACTCGAACTCGCCGTACGAGGCGACGGAGCCGAGGTTGGTCGCGGTGAGCACCACCATCACGATGAGGGCCCAGGCCCACTGCGGCACGGCCGGGATCCAGCTCTCCAGGATCACCGCACCCGCGGTCGCCTCGACGGCCAGCACGACCACCCAGAAGAACCAGTACAGCCAGCCGATGGTGAAGCCGGCCCAGCGGCCGAGCGCCTGGTCGGCGTAGGCGGAGAAGGAGCCGGAGGAGGGGCGGGCGGCGGCCATCTCGCCCAGCATCCGCATCACGAAGACGACCATCGCGCCGACGAGTGCGTAGGAGAGGAGGATGGCGGGACCGGCCGCGGCGATGCCGGAGCCGGAGCCGACGAAGAGGCCGGCACCGATGACACCGCCGATGGCGATCATCGACAGGTGGCGGTTCTTCAGCCCGGCCTTCAGGCCGTTGGCTCCGTCGGGCTGGACTTCACCGGGGTTTCCGGTGGCGCCGCCTTCCTTTGCCAGGGTCGGCTGCGTGTTCATGAACGCTTCCTTCGGTATGGGGGCATGCTCGGGTCGCGAGCTGGAGCAATGAAACCGGGTGACCCGGCAGTACGGAAGAGCTGATTCCGGATCGTGATTCAGGACATAAGGTCCGGACCAGGCGGGACCAAGGTCCCCGACGGCCGTGACAGAGGTCCCGACCCCGATGACCGCTACCCGGCTCCGCCCGTGCCACACTCGGAACATGCGCGTCTACCTCGGCTCCGACCATGCCGGCTACGAACTCAAGAACCACCTCGTCGAGTGGCTGAAGGCCCACGGCCACGAGGCTGTCGACTGCGGTCCCCACATCTACGACGCCCAGGACGACTACCCGCCGTTCTGCCTGCGCGCCGCCGAGAAGACGGCCGCCGACGAGGGCAGCCTCGGCATCGTGATCGGCGGTTCCGGCAACGGCGAGCAGATCGCCGCCAACAAGGTCAAGGGCGTCCGTGCCGCCCTCGCGTGGAGCGAGCAGACCGCCGCGCTCGGCCGTGAGCACAACAACGCCAACGTGGTCGCCGTCGGCGCCCGCATGCACTCCGAGGAAGAGGCGACCAAGTTCGTCGAGATCTTCCTGAGCACCCCGTACTCCGGTGACGAGCGCCACACCCGCCGCATCGACATGCTCAGCGCGTACGAGACCACCGGCGAGCTCCCGCCGATCCCGGCCCACCACCCGCAGGAGCCCACCGCCTGATGCCCGAAGGGCACACCATCCACCGGCTGGCCGCCGACTACCGGGAACGGTTCGGCGGCCGGCCCGTGCGCGTCTCCAGCCCGCAGGGCAAGTTCGCCGACTCCGCCGCGCTCCTCGACGGCACGGTGCTCGCCCGCACCGAGGCCCACGGCAAGCACCTCTTCCTGGGCTTCCCGGGCGAGGAATGGGTCCACATCCACCTCGGCCTCTTCGGCAAGGTGAACTTCGGCGACGCCCCCGCGCCGCCGCCCACGGACACGGTCCGGCTGCGGCTCGCCGACGCGGAGTCGTACGTCGACCTGCGCGGCCCGACGACCTGCACGCTGATCACCGACGCCGAGAAGCGGTCCATACACGACCGGCTCGGCCCGGACCCCCTCAGGGACGGCGACGACCCGGCGCGCGCCTGGCGGCGGATCTCGAAGTCCCGCACCACGATCGCCGCGCTCCTCATGGACCAGAAGATCGTCGCGGGCGTCGGCAACGTCTACCGCGCCGAGGTCCTCTTCCGCCACGGCATCGACCCGTACCGCGCGGGCAGGGACCTGACGGAGCGGGAGTGGCGCGCGATCTGGGACGACCTGGTCGCGCTGATGCGCGAGGGCGTGCGCCTGAACCGCATCGACACCGTCCGCCCCGAGCACACGCCCGAGGCGATGGGCCGCCCGCCGCGCGTCGACGACCACGGCGGCGAGGTCTACGTCTACCGCCGGGCCCAGCAGCCCTGCCACGTCTGCGGCAGCGGGATCCGCACGGCGGACCTCGCCCACCGCAACCTCTTCTGGTGCCCGGGCTGCCAGCAGGCCTAGCCCGTGCGGCCAGGGCCCGTCCTAGAACCCGTGCGGCAGCCACGGCGCCACCGGTGACCCGAACGCCACCGACGCCTCGACGAGCGCGCCCTCGCGCAGCTCCCGCACCCGGCCCGCCGCGGCCAGCGACACCAGCGACACCCCGCCCAGGTACGCCGCGCCCAACTCCCGTACGGACAGGGTGAGGTCGGCGGCGTCGTCGGTGGGCGCGCAGCGGGCGCCCTTCGCGTCCCCGGTCAGCCGCCAACGCCCTTCGTTCCAGGGACAGAACGCGTCCTCGACCTCGAAGACCAGGTCCACCGGGGCCTGGTAGGCGCGCGCCGCGAGCGCCGCGCCGACGTCCACGAGCCGCACGTGCAGCCCGTCCCGCAGCGTCGGCTCGCAGCGCCGGACGTCCGAGACCAGGTGCTGCCAGGCGTCGTCCACCGGCCGGCTGCGCATGCGGACCCGCGCGGTCAGGTCCACCGAGCACAGGAACCGCCACAGCGCCGCCTCCGCCGCCGGGTCGAGCCCCGTCAGCTGGTGCATCGAGACCGAGCCGTCCGAACCCGCGTAGGACCACTCCGGCTTGACCGCGTACAGCGCGTACCCGACGACCTCGCCGTCCCGTTCCGCGAGGACGCACTGCAGCGGCGAGGCGCCCTCCCGTTCGCCGGGAGGGTCGAGGAGGGCCAGCCGCTCCCAGCCGGGGCGGCGCTCCAGCATCCCCGGCCGGGACCGCACGGTCCGCGCGTACAGCGCCTCCATGGCGTCCAGCGCCTCGGCCGGCGTGGTGTGCCGCAGCGCCACCTGGTCCGTGCCCTCCGGCACGGTGAGCCGCACCCGGGTGGTGTCGATCGTCGCGTGCGTCGAGTACGCGGCCACGCCGTACCCGAACCGCCCGTAGATCTCCGGCTCCGAGGCCGTCAGGACCGCGACCGGCTCGCCCCAGCTCCGTACGTCCTCCAGCTGGCGCCGCATCATCGACGTGAGGATCCCGCGCCGCCGGTGGGTCCCGGCCACGCTCACCATGGTGACGCCCGCCGCCGGCAGCACGTTCCCGCCGGGCACCGAGAGGCGGAACGTGAAGGCGCTCGCCGTACCGACGCAGCGGTCGCCGTCCCACGCCCCGATGGACCGCTCGTGCTCGGTCAGCTCCTGCCAGAGCTTGCGCTCCTCGTCCGATTCCGGAACACCGCCGAACGCTAGTTCGAGTACGCCGTACCAGTTGTCCCAATCGGCAGGGTCGAGCACCCGCAGTTCAGTCGTCATATGCCATCGATATCAGCGCCCCGCCGCCCGTCGCGACCCGATTTCGCACACGTTGTCACCTGGGTCCCCCTGCACGAGCTCCGGCGGGGTGGATAGGGTCCAGGCCAATGGGACGTCGCGGAGTGCTCGACTCGTACGCGGCCCGGATGCGCAGGAGCGCCCGCCGGGCCCGCGTCGCGCTGCGCCGGAGCGGAGTCGACTACTTCCGCGGCGACGGCTCCGACTGGATCGCCCTGGCCGGCCTCCTCCTGACCGTCCCCGCCATCGTCCTCGGCACCCTCATGAACCCCGTGTGGTGCTCGCCCGTCGCCCTCGTCCTGCCGATCGTCGCCGGCGGACTGCTGCTGCGGCCCGCCAGCCTCCTCGGCCTGTACGCGGCGGCCGCCGGCGGGCTCATCGTCGAGTCGCTCGTCCTCGGTCCGTACTCCGAGGGTCCCGCCCGCGTCACCCCCGGCACCGTCCTGGTCGTCGCGGCCTGCGGCCTGTTCGGGCTGCTCATCGCCCAGTTCCGGGCCCGCGTCGGCGTGCCCTGGCGGCGCGGCGGCACCATGCTCTTCGACCTGCGCGAACGCATCCGGGTGCAGAGCGCGCTGCCCCGCCTCCCGGCCGGCTGGCACCGCGAGATGGCGCTGCGTCCGGCCGGCGGCCAGTCCTTCTCCGGCGACTTCGTCGTCGCCGCCCGCACGAACGGCGGACGCACCCTCGAGGTCGTGCTCACCGACGTGTCCGGCAAGGGCATGGACGCGGGCTCCCGCGCGCTGCTCCTCTCCGGCGCCTTCGGCGGCCTGCTCGGTTCGCTGCCGCCGCACGGCTTCCTGCCCGCCGCCAACGGCTATCTGCTGCGCCAGGACTGGGACGAGGGCTTCGCCACCTCCGTCCACCTCGTCCTGGACCTGGAGTCCGGCGACTACGAGCTGCTCTCCGCCGGCCATCTGCCCGCGCTCCAGCTGCACGCGGGCACCGGCCGCTGGGAGGAGAAGGCCGCCGAAGGGCCGCTCCTCGGTGTGTACGACGGTGCCGAGTTCCACCCGGTCAAGGGCGCTTTGCGCCCCGGCGACGTCCTGATGCTCTTCACCGACGGCCTCGTCGAGAGCGCCGAGCGGGACATCGCCGAGGGCATCGACCGCCTCACCGGCGAGGCCGACCGCCACATCGGCGGCGGCTTCGAGGGCGCCGCCTGGCACCTCATCGAAGCCTGCGCCAAGGACGTCAACGACGACCGTGCCCTCCTCCTGATCAGCCGCAAGGGGTAGCCGCCGTGACCCACACCCCGCACCCGGGCCCGTACCTCACGCCGGCCGAGGTCGAGGCCGTCGCCCTCGCCGCCCACGCCGGGCAGACCGACAAGGCGGGCCGGCCCTACGGCGAGCACCTGCGGGCCGTCGCCGAGGGCGTGCGCGCCAGGGGCGGGAGCGAGGCGCAGATCGCGGCCGGGTGGCTGCACGACGCCGTCGAGGACGAGGCCCTGTCCGAGCGGTGGCTCGCGGAGGCCGCGCTGCCGGACGAGGTCAAGGCGATGGTGCGCGCGCTCACCAAACGGGCCGGCGAGCCGCCCGAGGACTACGCCCGTCGCATTCTGGCCACCCCCGGCGCCCTGCTGGTCAAGGAGTCCGACCTCGCCCACAACGCCGATCCGGCCCGCCTCGCCGCACTCGACGCGGCGACGGGGGAGCGGCTGACCGCCAAGTACGCCCGGATGCGGACCCTGTTGGGGCTCACCACAGGGAAATGATCAGGACGGATTTCGTCACGTTGGCTCGATCCTTACGTCGACGATTCGTCACCCGGCCGCGCTGGGCAGGAAGTTGGTGGCACGATAGATGCGGCGGGGGTGTTCTGTGACGTGCGCTCCCCGGCGGCAAGGGCGGGACCGACCGAGGGTGTGATCAGTTGTGGCCATTTCACTGTCCGTGGTGCTGCTTTTGGCGATCATCCTGGTGGTGCTGATCCGTGGCGGAAACCTGAAGGCCGGTCCGGCCGTCGTCGCGGTCCTCTTCGGCTTCTTCCTCGCCTCCACGGGCATGGCCGACGACATCCAGCGCTTCCTGGACTCCATAACGCAGACGATCGGCTCCATCAAGTTCTGAGCCCGGTCGCGGTCACGCCGGCTTGGCGGTGGCGCGCTTGCGGCTCCGCGACGTCTTCGCGGCCGTCTTCCGCGCCGTCTTCTTGGCCGGCGCCTTCGCCGTCCTCGCCGGCTGTGCTGCCTCCGCCGTGTCCGCCGCCTCCGGCGCATCCGTCGTCTTCGCGGCCGGTGCCGCCGCGGGCTCGGCGTTCGTCCTGCGGGGCCGGCCCGTCGGCCACTTGAGCTCGATCTCCAGCTCGAACTCCCCGTCGCCGACCTCGAACTCCAGCTCGCTGCGCAGCTCGTCCGGGATGCGCAGGCTCAGCGTGCCCGCGCCCAGTTCGAGCTCCGCCTCCCCGCCCTCCCTGAGCGCGTCGGCGAGCGCCGAGAGCTGATCGGCCGCCTCGGTACGGGAGAGCGAGCGCTTCTGCTCGAACTTCAGGTCCTTCATGAGTACCTCCGGTGCGCCAGGAGCGACTGCAGACAAAGGGGCAACTGCAGACAAAGCGGACAGCGCTCATTCTCCGGTGCCCCGAAGGTCCCCGCAAAAGGTCCCGGAAACGCCTCGGGGCCGGGCCGGAGAACGTGTCTCCGGCCCGGCCCCGGGCCGTGAAGAGCGGGCGACGGGAATCGAACCCGCGTAGCTAGTTTGGAAGACTAGTGCTCTACCATTGAGCTACGCCCGCACAGCAGTGCGCCGCAGGCCAGGGCCGCGGCACGGACGCCATCGTAGCCGGTCCTGGCGGGTGCTCGCACGCCCCTTGGAAGAGGGGGCGTCGCACCGTCCCCGTCCATGTACCCTACGTGTCGCACCGACGGGGTGTGGCGCAGCTTGGTAGCGCGTCCGCTTTGGGAGCGGAAGGCCGTGGGTTCAAATCCCGCCACCCCGACCAGCCAAGATCACGTTGTGGGGCGCAAGCCGCTTGCGGCTACTATGCAAGCTGCGTGCCCGTGTGTCTCTCTGACCGGGCCGATCGGCCGGAACCGCCACGGGCGGCGCCGCCGGAAACCAGGAATCAGCCACAAGGAGACCGAACCGTGAAGAGCGCCGTGGAGACCCTGAACCCGACCCGGGTTCGGCTCACTGTCGAGGTGCCCTTCGAGGAGCTCAAGGACAGCCTCGACGCGGCGTACAAGAAGATCAACCAGCAGGTCACGGTCAAGGGCTTCCGCAAGGGCAAGATCCCCGCGCGCGTCATCGACCAGCGCTTCGGCCGCGGTGCCGTCCTTGAGGAGGCCGTCAACGACGCGCTCCCGAAGCTGTACACCGAGGCGGTCAACGAGGCCGAGGTCAACCCGCTGGGCCAGCCCGAGGTCGACATCACCGAGCTGAAGGACGGCGAGCTGCTGGCCTTCACCGCCGAGGTCGACATCCGCCCGGCCATCGAGATCCCGGACTACTCCGGCATCGAGGTCGAGGTCGACGCCGTCGAGGTCACCGACGAGGACATCGAGAAGTCCGTGGAGCAGCTGCGCGAGCGCTTCGCCTCCACCAACCCGGTCGAGCGCGCCGCCGCCGAGGGTGACGTCGTCACCATCGACCTCGAGGCCAAGGTCGACGGCGAGGTCCTGCCCGACGGCATCGCCAGCGGTGTCTCGTACACCATCGGCTCCGGCGAGCTGCTCGACGGCATCGACGCCGCCGTCACCGGCCTGGAGGCCGGCGGCGAGGCCACCTTCACCTCCGAGCTGAAGGGCGGCTCCGCCGCGGGCAAGGAGGCCGAGGTCACCGTCAAGGTCACCGCCGTCGCCGCCCGTGAGCTCCCCGAGCTCGACGACGAGTTCGCGCAGATGGCGTCCGAGTTCGACACCCTCGACGAGCTCAAGGCCGACAGCCGCAAGCGCCTCGAGAACATGAAGCAGTTCGACCAGGCCACCCAGGCCCAGGAGCGCGTCCTGGAGAAGTTCCTGGAGATCGCGGAGATCCCCGTTCCCGAGAAGCTGCTCGAGGACGAGATCCAGACCCGCAAGCACAACCTGGAGCACCACCAGCTCGGCCAGATGGGCCTGACCCTCGAGAAGTACCTGGAGTTCCAGGGCAAGACGGTCGAGGAGTTCGAGGCCGAGACCAAGGAGCAGGCGGTCAAGGGCATCAAGACCCAGTTCCTGCTCGACGAGCTGGTCTCCAAGGAGCAGCTGAACGTGGACCAGGAGGAGCTCACCGAGCACCTCATGCGCCGCGCCGCCTCCTCCGGCATGTCCCCCGACCAGTTCGCCCAGGCCGTCGTCCAGGGCGGCCAGGTGCCGATGCTGGTCGGCGAGGTCGCCCGCGGCAAGGCCCTCGCGGTCGTCGTCGAGGCCGCCAAGGTCGTCGACACCAACGGCAACGTGGTGGACCTGTCCGACGAGGACGAGGAGCAGGCCACCGAGACGGTCGAGGCCGTCACCGGCGAGGCCGAGGTCTCCGAGGAGAAGTAAGCCCCACCAGGCTCACCGGGAGGCCCAGGCCTCGCGTTGAACCACGCGCCACGGGCCCGGACGCACAGCAGTGCGCCGGGCCCGTGGACGTCCCGGGATCCCTCCGGGGACCCGCTCGTGACCCGTTTATGCGCGCCCAACTACCTTGCGCTCCCAGCGAACAGTTCGGGAAGCGGGATGGCGTTGTCCCACCTGCGCGTTAGGGTCCATGAATACGAGGGCACTGCCCTCAGAACGAGACGCGAGACGGCCCGTGGCCGTCGGAGACGAGCAGGTGGATACGTGACGAATCTGAAGCCTTACGCCGCGGGTGAGCCGTCCATCGGTGGCGGCCTCGGCGACCATGTCTACAACCGGCTGCTCGGCGAGCGCATCATCTTCCTCGGCCAGCAGGTCGACGACGACATCGCCAACAAGATCACCGCACAGATGCTCCTCCTGGCCGCCGAGCCGGAGAAGGACATCTACCTCTACATCAACAGCCCCGGCGGCTCGGTGACGGCCGGCATGGCGGTCTACGACACCATGCAGTTCATCCCGAACGACGTCGTCACCATCGGTATGGGCATGGCGGCCTCCATGGGCCAGTTCCTGCTCACCGCCGGCACCCCCGGCAAGCGCTTCGCGCTGCCGAACACCGACATCCTGATGCACCAGGGCTCCGCCGGCATCGGCGGCACCGCCTCGGACATCAAGATCCAGGCCGAGTACCTTCTCCGTACGAAGAAGCGCATGGCCGAGATCACCGCGCACCACTCCGGCCAGACCGTCGAGACGATCATCCGCGACGGCGACCGTGACCGCTGGTTCACCGCGGAAGAGGCCAAGGAGTACGGCCTCATCGACGACATCATCACCCACGCCGCGGGTGTCCCGGGCGGCGGCGGCACGGGCGCCTGAGCCCCGGCAGCCCGCTCCAGCGCCCCCAGCCCACGATCGCCCTCAGGATGGTGAACAGCCCCATGACCCCGAACTTCTCCGCGAGCGGCCTCTACAGCGGCCCGCAGGTGGACAACCGCTACGTCGTGCCGCGCTTCGTCGAGCGCACCTCGCAGGGCATCCGCGAGTACGACCCGTACGCGAAGCTCTTCGAGGAGCGCGTGATCTTCCTCGGCGTGCAGATCGACGACGCCTCGGCCAACGACGTCATGGCGCAGCTGCTGTGCCTGGAGTCGATGGACCCGGACCGCGACATCTCGATCTACATCAACAGCCCGGGCGGCTCCTTCACCGCCCTCACGGCGATCTACGACACGATGCAGTTCGTGAAGCCGGACATCCAGACGGTCTGCATGGGCCAGGCGGCCTCCGCCGCAGCCGTGCTGCTCGCCGCCGGCACCCCCGGCAAGCGGATGGCCCTGCCGAACGCCCGTGTGCTGATCCACCAGCCCTCCGGCGGCACCGGCCGTGAGCAGCTCTCCGACCTGGAGATCGCGGCCAACGAGATCCTGCGCATGCGCAGCCAGCTGGAGGAGATGCTGGCCAAGCACTCCTCGACCCCGATCGAGAAGATCCGCGACGACATCGAGCGCGACAAGATCCTGACCGCCGAGGACGCCCTCGCGTACGGCCTGATCGACCAGATCATCTCGACCCGCAAGAGCACGGCCGCCGCGGCAGCCTGACGCTCGACCTTCCCTCGCCCCGGTGGGCATGGCCGAATCCCGTCCATGCCAACCGGGCCAAGGGGGGCCCGAACGGGGGGCCCGGCAAGGTACCGTCGAATATGAGGCACCAGGAGTCGCTGAACCAAGCGCTCCCAGGCGAAGGGGAAGCACCTCGTGGCACGCATCGGTGATGGCGGCGATCTGCTCAAGTGCTCGTTCTGCGGAAAGAGCCAGAAGCAGGTGAAGAAGCTCATCGCAGGCCCCGGTGTGTACATCTGCGACGAGTGCATCGACCTCTGCAACGAGATCATCGAGGAGGAGCTCGCGGAGACGAGCGAGGTGCGCTGGGAAGAGCTTCCCAAGCCCCGCGAGATCTACGAGTTCCTCGAGGGCTACGTGGTCGGCCAGGAGCCGGCCAAGAAGGCCCTCTCGGTCGCGGTGTACAACCACTACAAGCGCGTCCAGGCCGGCGAGAACGGCGGCGCGCAGGGCCGGGACGACGCCATCGAACTGGCGAAGTCCAACATCCTGCTGCTCGGCCCCACGGGGTCCGGCAAGACGCTCCTGGCCCAGACGCTCGCCCGCATGCTGAACGTCCCGTTCGCCATCGCCGACGCGACGGCGCTGACGGAGGCGGGCTATGTCGGCGAGGACGTCGAGAACATCCTGCTCAAGCTGATCCAGGCCGCGGACTACGACGTCAAGAAGGCCGAGACCGGCATCATCTACATCGACGAGATCGACAAGGTCGCCCGTAAGAGCGAAAACCCGTCGATCACGCGCGACGTGAGCGGCGAGGGCGTGCAGCAGGCCCTCCTGAAGATCCTGGAAGGCACGACGGCCTCCGTCCCGCCGCAGGGCGGCCGGAAGCACCCGCACCAGGAGTTCATCCAGATCGACACGACGAACGTGCTCTTCATCGTGGGCGGCGCCTTCGCCGGCCTGGAGAAGATCATCGAGTCGCGGGCCGGCGCCAAGGGCATCGGCTTCGGCGCGACCATCCGCTCCAAGCGGGAGATCGAGGCGAGCGACCAGTTCCAGGAGGTCATGCCGGAGGACCTGGTGAAGTTCGGGATGATCCCCGAGTTCATCGGCCGTCTCCCCGTCATCACCTCGGTCCACAACCTGGACCGCGAAGCCCTCCTGAAGATCCTCGTCGAGCCGCGCAACGCGCTGGTGAAGCAGTACCAGCGCCTCTTCGAACTCGACGGCGTGGAGCTGGACTTCGACCGCCCGGCCCTGGAGGCCATCGCCGACCAGGCCATCCTCCGCGGCACCGGCGCGCGCGGCCTGCGCGCCATCATGGAGGAGGTCCTCCAGTCGGTGATGTACGAGGTCCCGTCCCGTAAGGACGTGGCCCGCGTGGTCATCACGGCGGACGTGGTCCGCGACAACGTGAACCCGACGCTGGTCCCGCGGATCGTGAAGAACGACGGCAGGCACGAGAAGTCGGCCTGAGCTGGAAAACGCCTGTGCCCCGCCGGACATCCGGCGGGGCACAGGCGTTTTGACGCCAGACCTGGTGCAATCAGGACGGAGTCACCCCGATTGATTGCCGGGCGAACATCCTGATGATCTCGTTCTCGTGTGCAGACGATCCGTCTGCGTCATTTCGAGAAGAGACCGAAATGGGCACCACATTCCAGCGGCTGCTCGCGGCAGCGACCCTGACTGCCGCTGCCGTCGTGTTACCGGTCGTGACCGCGACGTCCGCACAGGCGACGCCTGCCCAGTGCGAGAGCTACCTGCGCAACGCCGGATACGTGGTCGGTCCGAAGGTGAAGGCGGCCTGCCGGAAGGGCGCTCAGGTGCCGACCGGGCACACCGTGTGTCTTGGCGGCCTCGTGTCCATCGGCGTCCAGACTGCCCACGCGAATAGGGCCTGCACGCTGGCCGCCTAGCCGGCGAGTCTCCCGGCCTCGAGCGTGGTGGCGCGGGCTGTTCGTGTCCGCCCGCCCCGCCGGAGGTACCGCCCCCGCCCACCCGGAGGCGGGCAGGGGTGGCCGTGCGATCAGGCCTTGCTGCGAGAGGTGCTGTACAGCTTGGCCGCCAGGTCGGCCACCTCGGACTGCGGCAGCGCGGCGCCGCCGGTCATCATGGTCGACAGGTCGATCAGGTTGACCGAGCCGAGCGTCGAGTAGTCGGCCCAGATGCAGGTCGGGGCCTCCAGCGACTTGGGTCCGAGCGCTGCCGAGCCCGACTCCTTCTCACTGGTCATCTTCACGTTCTGGCACTTCATCAGGGCGCCCTTGAAGCCCGACGGCTCCACCGTCTCCGCGGTGCCGACGAGTTCGTACTTCATGCCCAGCTTCTCGGCGTCGGGGTTCTTGCCGATGCTCGCGAAGTAGGCGTCGATCGTCTTCTCCGGGTCGGCGATCTCGCCGTACAGACCACTGAAGCTGAGCTGCTTGCCCTTGAGCGGCTCGGCGCTGTTCTTGTACTGGCCGAAGGTCTGGGCGGCGTTCTTCACGCCCAGCGCCTCGGCGCGCGCCTTCTGCTCGTCGTTCAGCGTCGTGGACTTGCCCGAGGCGTCCGGAGACTTCTTGTACTCGCCGACGCTGTTCGGGGCGGTCAGCTTGTAGCCCTTGGTGTCATCGGCAACGGCACCGTTGCCGGCGCCACCCCCGCCGAACACGAAGTACGCGCCCACACCGATCGCCGTCACCACCGCGATGCCGCCGATGATCCAGCCGGCCTTGCTCTTCTTGACCGGGGGCGGCGGGGGCATGTAGCCGCCGGGGCCCTGGGGGGCGCCGTACGGGGGCTGCTGGGGCGGCTGGCCGTAGGGGGCCTGCGGCTGCTGCTGCGGGTAGCCGTACGGCTGCTGCGGCGGGACTCCCTGCGGGGCCTGCTGCGGGTAGCCGTAGCCCGGCTGCGGGGCCTGCGGCTGACCGTAAGGGTTCGGCTGGCCGCCGTAGGGGCCGGGCTGCTGGCCGTAGGGGTTCGGCTGGCCACCGTACGGGCCCGGCTGGTTGTAGCTCATGGACAGGTTCCCCTCACAGGATGTTTATGCGTAGCGAACATCCTGTCGGAAGCCGTGCCCCGCCGGGGCAGTGGGGGGCACACCGTTACCGAACAATCGAGTTTCAGGACAGGTCCGGGACACCCCTAAACTGGGCCCGTGACCGAGAACACTCAGCAGCAGACAGCAGCCACCACCGAATTGCCGACCACCTACGCGCCGGCCGAGGTAGAGGGGGCGCTGTACGAGCGCTGGGTAGAGCGCGGGTACTTCGAGGCGGACGCGAAGAGCGAGAAGCCGCCGTACACCATCGTCATCCCGCCGCCGAACGTCACCGGCGCCCTCCACCTGGGCCACGCCTTCCAGGTGACCCTGATGGACGCGCTGACCCGCCGCAAGCGCATGCAGGGCTTCGAGACGCTCTGGCTGCCCGGCATGGACCACGCGGGCATCGCGACCCAGAACAAGGTCGAGCAGCAGCTCGCCGAGGAGGGCAAGTCCCGCCACGACCTGGGCCGCGAGGAGTTCGTCGAGCGCGTCTGGCAGTGGAAGGACGAGTACGGCGGCCGGATCCTCGGCCAGCTGCGCCGCCTCGGCGCCGGTCTCGACTGGTCGCGCGAGCGCTTCACCATGGACGAGGGCCTGTCGAAGGCCGTCCAGAAGATCTTCAAGGACCTCTACGAGGACGGTCTGATCTACCGCGCCGAGCGCATCATCAACTGGTGCCCGCGCTGTCTGACCGCGATCTCCGACATCGAGGTCGAGTACCAGGACGACGCCGGCGAGCTCGTCTCCATCCGCTACGGCGAGGGCGAGGACTCCCTGGTCGTCGCCACCACCCGCGCCGAGACGATGCTCGGCGACACGGCCGTCGCCGTCCACCCCGACGACGAGCGGTACAAGCACCTGGTCGGCAAGCAGATCAAGCTGCCGCTGACGGACCGCACGATCCCGGTCGTCGCCGACACCCACGTCGACCCCGAGTTCGGCACCGGCGCCGTCAAGGTGACCCCGGCGCACGACCCGAACGACTTCGAGATCGGCCGCCGCCACGACCTGCCGTCCCTGACGGTCATGGACGAGCACGGCGTCATCACCGTCCACGGCCCCTTCCTCGGCCTGGACCGCTTCGAGGCCCGCTCGGCGATCGTCGGCGCGCTCAAGGAGCAGGGCCGGATCGTCGCCGAGAAGCGTCCGTACATGCACTCCGTCGGCCACTGCTCGCGCTGCAAGACGACCGTCGAGCCGCGGCTGTCGATGCAGTGGTGGGTCAAGGTCGGCCCGCTGGCGCAGGCCGCCGGCGACGCCGTCCGCGACGGCTCCGTCGAGATCCACCCGAAGGAGCTCTCCCGGCGCTACTTCGACTGGGTCGACAACATGCACGACTGGTGCATCTCGCGCCAGCTGTGGTGGGGCCACCGCATCCCGATCTGGTACGGCCCGAACGGCGAGGTCGTCTGCGTCGGACCCGACGACGAGATCCCGACGGGCGAGGGCTGGACCCAGGACCCCGACGTCCTGGACACCTGGTTCTCCTCCGGCCTGTGGCCGTTCTCCACGCTCGGCTGGCCGGAGAAGACCCCGGACCTGGCGAAGTTCTACTCGACCGACGTCCTGCTCACCGGCCACGACATCATCTTCTTCTGGGTCGCCCGGATGATGATGTTCGGCCTGTACGCGATGGACGGCGAGGTCCCCTTCAAGACCGTCGCCCTCACCGGTCTCGTCCGCGACGAGTTCGGCAAGAAGATGTCGAAGTCCAACCCGAACGCGGTCGACCCGCTGGACTGGATGAACGCGTACGGCTCCGACGCCGTCCGCTTCACCCTGGCCAAGGGCGCCAACCCGGGCGCCGACGTCCCGATCGGCGAGGACTGGGTCCAGGCGTCCCGTAACTTCGCCAACAAGATCTGGAACGCCACCCGCTTCGCGATGATGAACGGCGCCACGATCGAGGGCCCGCTGCCGGACGCCTCCGCGATGTCTGCGACCGACCGCTGGATCCTGTCCCGCCTCAACGAGACGGTCGCGCAGGTCGACGCGCTCTACGACGACTTCCAGTTCGCCAAGCTCAGCGAGGCGCTGTACCACTTCGCGTGGGACGAGGTCTTCGCCTGGTACGTCGAGCTGTCGAAGACCACGTTCTTCGCAGGCGGCGAGGGCGCCAAGGTCTCCGGCCGCGTCCTCGGCGAGGTCCTGGACGTCATGCTGCGCCTGCTGCACCCGATCGTCCCGTTCGTCACCGACACCCTGTGGACCACCCTCACCGGCGGTGAGTCCCTGGTGATCGCCGACTGGCCGAAGGACTCGGGCTTCCGCGACGAGGCCGCGGAGAAGGAGATCGAGCTGGTCCAGCGGGTCGTCACCGAGGTCCGCCGGTTCCGCAAGGAGCAGGGCCTCCAGGACGCCCAGAAGGTGCCGGCCCGCCTCACCCTCGACGGCACCCCGCTCGTCGCGCACGAGGCCGCCATCCGCCAGATCCTGCGCCTCCAGCCGGAGGGCGAGGGCTTCGCCGCCACCGCCACCCTGCCCGTCGCCGGCGCCACCGTCGCGCTCGACCTGTCGGGCACCATCGACGTGGCCGCGGAGCGCAAGCGCCTCGCGAAGGACCTGGCCGCCGCCGAGAAGGAGAAGGCGCAGGCCGAGGGCAAGCTCGGCAACGAGGCCTTCCTCGCGAAGGCCCCCGACAACGTGGTCGACAAGATCCGCACCCGCCTCGCCAAGGCGGAGGAGGACATCGCCCGCATCCAGGCACAGCTGGCGAACCTGCCGCAGGCGTAGCACGCGTCGCGAAGGGGCCCGGAACCACGTACGTGGTTCCGGGCCCCTTCCGCGTGTTCCCCTCGCGCCGTCCGCCCCGCCCGCGTCTCCCCCGCTCGTGTCTTCCCCTCCCGCGTCTGCTTTTTCCCCGTGTGCTCCTTACGACTCCGTGGCGACCGGGCCGACGCCCGCCGTCTCCGCGTTCCTCCGGGTCTTCGCCCAGCCCGTACGGCCGCGCAGCAGCCGGACGAAGCCGCGCGCGGAGACGACGAAGAGGTGGTACGCGTACAGCCACAGGGCGAAGCCCCACAGGAGGCCCGTGAGCCGGGACCGGTCGGGGGCGAACTCGCGCCGGTAGACCGGGCCCCACAGCACGAACGGGACGACCGACACCAGGGCGAGCGCGAGGGCGAGCGGCCAGGCGGCGAGGAGGTCGAGATCGCGGCCGGCGGCGACCAGCATGACCACCGTCAGGACGAGGGCCGTGAGGTGGGCGATGGGCTGGAAGAAGGTGTACAGCGCCTCCAGGACGCCGGACGCCTTGTAGTGCCGGGAGCCGACGATCCGCCCGGCGTACCGCACGCACTGGATGTTGCCCTGCGCCCAGCGGGTGCGCTGGGTGAGGAAGCGGCGCGTGTACGGCAGGGCCTCCTGGGAGACCCAGGTGTCCGCGACGTGGGTGATGCGGTAGCCCGCCAGCCGCATGTGCAGGCCGAGTTCGTAATCCTCCAGGAGCGCGTCCCGCTGCCAGGGGCGCCGCTCGGCGGCCGCGATCCGGTCGAGCGCGGAGAGCCGGGTGAACTGCCCGTTGCCGCCGAGGCCGACGGAGCCGGTGCGGCGGCGCAGCAGCTGCATGCCGGCGTTGGAGACGGCGAACTCGGCGTCCTGCATGCGGACGAGCAGCCGGGCGTACGCGTTGGCGAGCCGTCCTCGGTCGGGCAGCGGGCGCTCGTCGTCGACGTTCCGCATCCGCACGCCGATCTGCACTCCGCCCGTCTCGGGGTCGCCGAAGCCGTCCGGGCCGCTGACGTACGCCAGGGCGTCGGGCGCCAGCCGCCCGTCGGCGTCCACGACGCAGACGATCACCCGCGTACGGTCGGCCGTGCCCAGGTGCCGGTCGAGCGCGTCGTACGCCGAGTTGAGCGCGGCCCCCTTGCCGATCCGCGCGTCCGGGCGGTGCCGCGACACCAGGTGGATCCGGGGATCCCGCTCGGCGAGCGCGGCGACGACCGTCCCGGTCAGGTCGTCGCTCGCGTCGTCGATGACCCACACGTGCGAGCCCGTGAAGTCGGCCCGCAGCCGCGCCACGGTCGTCGCGATGACGGCCTCCTCGTCCCGGCACGGCACGAAGAAGTGCCAGTCGTACGCGGCGGGTTCGCCGATCTCGGCGGGCTTGCGGCGCGCGTAGGCGTGCCGGGCGCCGGCCCAGTAGAGAAGGAAGCAGCCGAGGAGGAGGAACGGGAAGACGGAGAGGAGAAGAGGGAGGCTCATGGGGCTCCGTGGCAGGGGAGGGGAGGGGCGGGGCGGGGTAAGTGAGGTGGGCGAGGTGGCTGGGGCCCGGTACGAGGCCGGGTGTGGCGGGCCGGCCCGCACGGTGAGCGGGCGATGGCGCGGTTCGGCTCGGGCCGGTCCGGCCTGCCGGGCGAGCGGGCGATGGCGCGGTTCGGCTCGGGCCTGCCCGGCCTGCCCGGCCTGCCCGGCCGATGCGGGCGTCAGGCCGCCAGGGCCGCGTGCTCCCGCTTCGTTGCGGTGCTCGTCCTGGCCGCTACCGTCTTCGCGATCAGGGCCGCGATCCGCCGCGAGGCCGTGCCGTCGCCGTACGGGCTCGGGAGGGTGGCCAGGTGGCGCAGGCCGGGCGGGCCCTCGGCGAGGCGGCGGCGGGCGGCGGTGCCGATGGCCGGGCCGGGGTCGACGAGCTCGGCGAAGTCGGCCAGCGACTCGGGGCGTTCGGTGGAGTTGCGGACGACCACCAGCGGGCGGCCGAGGACGGTGGTCTCCTCCTGTACGCCGCCGGAGTCGGAGACGATCAGCGCCGCGTGCCGGGCGAGCGCCAGGAAGGTGCCGTAACCGGCGGGCGGCAGCACCGTCACCCCGTCCAGCAGCGGCAGCAGGCCCGCCGCCTCGATCCGCGCGCGGGTGCGCGGGTGCAGCGGGAGGACCACGGGCAGCTCACGGGCGAGGCCGGCCAGCTCGGTGAGGACGGCGGTGAGCGCACGCTCGTCGTCGGTGTTCTCCGGGCGGTGCACGGTCGCGAGCACGTAGCCGTCGGCGGTCAGCCCGTGCGCGGCGAGCAGCCGCCCGCGCGCCTCCGCGGACGGGAGGTGGTCGCGGACCGCCTCGACGACCGGGTTGCCGGTGACGGCGATCCGGTCCTCCGGGACGCCCTCGGCGAGCAGCAGCTCCCGGTTGTCGGGAGTGGCGGCGCACAGCACGTCGGCGAGCCGGTCGACGAGGACCCGGTTGTGCTCCTCCGGCATGGCCCGGTCATGGCTGCGCAGCCCCGCCTCGACGTGCACCAGCGGCAGGTCGCGGGCGTTGGCGGCGAGCGCGCCGGCGAGGGCCGCGTTGGTGTCGCCCTGGACGACGACGGCGAGCGGCGGCTCGGCGGCGAACAGCGCGTCGAGGCCGTGCAGCGCGGCGGCGATCTGGACGGCCCTGGGCTGCCCGCCGACGCCCGTCAGGTACGCGGGCTCGGGCAGGCCGAGTTCGTCGAGGAAGCCGCCGGACAGCTCCTCGTCGTAGTGCTGGCCGGTGTGGACGACCCGGGCGGCGGGGCCGAGGACGCGGATCAGTTCGGCGAGCTTGACCAGCTCGGGGCGGGTACCGAGGACGACGGCGACACTGCGGGCGGGGAGGACGGTCTGCATGCCCTCGACGGTGGCGGGTGTCGGTGGCGCGGGGCGGTGGCGCACGGTTGCCGGACGGTTGCTCCGGCCGGCGCGGCGCGGCTCGTGACGGTGGTCCCGGGACTTCCGTCCCGACCTCGGCGTGTTCCTGCTCACGCCCGCCTCCCGCCCGCGGCGGCTCAGGCCGGGCTGTCGTAGCGGTAACCCAGGCCCCGTACCGCCTCGATCGGGTCCCGGGCGTGCGGGCCCCCGGCGTACCGCAGCTTACGGCGCAGCCGCAGCACCGCGAACTTCACCCGGTCGCGGCCGATCGCCGTGGAGTCGTCCCAGACCTGGTCGAGGAGCTGTTCGGTGGTGACCGTTCGGCCGCGGCTGCGCACCAGGAGCTGGAGCAGCCGGTACTCGATGTCGCTGAGCCGGATCTCGGTGCCGTGCCAGATGGCGGAGCGGCGCTCGGGGACGAGCCGCAGGTCCTCCTCGACCGGCTCGCCCACCCAGTGGCCGGGTCCGGCGCGTCGCAGCAGGGCCTCGACCCGGGCGAGGAGCTCGGCCTGCGCGAACGGTTTCACCAGGTAGTCGTCGGCGCCGGAGCGCAGCCCGCGCACCCGGTCGTCGACCTCGCCGAGGCCGGAGAGGACGAGGACGGGCAGGTCGGACATGTCGCGGGTGCGGTCGAGCACCTCCCAGCCGTCGAGCCCGGGCAGGAGCAGGTCGAGCACCATCAGGGCGGGGTGCTCGGCGAAGAGCCGGCGCAGGCCCTCACGTCCGTCGGCGGCGAGTGAGACCTCGTAGCCGCGCCGGGTGAGCAGGACGCGCAGCGCGAGCGAGAGGTCCGGGTCGTCCTCCACGATGAGCAGCCGGGTCATGCGGTCGTCGTCCCCTCCTCCCGCGTCGGCTCGCCCAGCGCCCGCTCGCCTTGCCTCGGCTCGCCGTGCGCTCGCTCGCCCCGCTCCGGCTCGCCGTGCGCTCGCTCGCCCCGCTCCGGTTCGCCCTGCGCTCGCTCGCCCCGCTCCGGCTCGCCCCGCGCCGGCTCGCCCCGCTCCGGTTCGCCCCGCGCCCGCTCGCCCGGCCCTGACCGCCCCCCTTCGCCCGGCCCCGGTCGTCCGTCGGGCGGGGTGAGCGGCAGCCGCACGGTGAACACGGTGCCCGGGGCGTTCTGGCGGTCGTGCACGCCGATGGTGCCGCCGTGCAGCCGTACCGCGTCCAGGGCGCCCGCCAGGCCGAGGCCGGTGCCGGGGTAGCCGCCGCGGCGGGCGTTCGGGGCGCGGACGAAGGGCGTGAAGATCTCCTCGTGGTACTCCAGGGGGACGCCGATGCCGGTGTCGCGGACCTGGACCGTCCAGTGGCCGTCCGCGACCCTGCCCAGGATCTCGACCCGGCCGTCCTCGGGCGTGAAGCGCAGCGCGTTGGCGACGATCTCCTCCAGGGCGCCGGTCAGCAGGTGCCCGTCGGCGAGCAGCGGCGGCCCGTCGTCGGGGCAGTCGGCCGCGAGGTACGGGCCGGAGCCGCCGGCCCGCTGGAGGGCGTCGAGGACCACCCGCTCGACCAGTTCGTGGACGAGCACGTCGCCGAACCGCGGCTCGGCGGCCGCGGCCGCGCTGCCCGCGGCGGCGCCCTGCAGGTTCTCGGCGATCTGCCTCATGCGGCGGGCGTTGCGGCGGATGGCCTCGACGAAGCCGGCCTGCTCCTGGCCGAGCGGGCCGCCGGCCGGGTCGAGCAGCAGCTCGGCGAGGCTCAGCACGGTCGCGAGCGGGGTGCGCAGTTCGTGCAGGGTCCGGCCGGCGAAGGCGGCGCGCTCGTCGGCGAGCGCCGCCAGCTTCCGTACCTGCTCGTACATGCCCTCCTCGGCCTCGCGCTGCCGGGTGACGTCCTCCATGAGCCACAGATGGCCGGTGAAGGCCTCGCCCTCGCCCACCGGGGCGCGCCGGCGGCGGATCGTGCGGCCGTCGCTGAGGTGGTAGTCGGTGATCCGGGTGACGGGCGCCCGCGTGGCGGCCTCCGCCAGGAAACCGCGGCGCTCCTCCGGACGGTCGAGCAGGCCGGCGACCTGTTCGAGGACCAGGTCGCGCGAGGCGCGGTGGGAGAGGTCGAGGTCGTCGGGCAGGCGCAGGAGGGCGCGGAAGCGTCGGTTGACGCGGACGATCCGCAGCTCGCGGTCGACGAGCATGGCGGCCTGGGGGAGGGCGTCGAGGACGGCTCCCGTCAGGGACGGCTCGGGCGGCATCTGCGGCGCTTCGTACACATTTCAGAGTGAAACAGCAATGTGGGCAAAGTGCCCGATCTCACAGGGGGCGGGACTTCGGGTCCTCGGCGTCGGGACGAAAGACCCGGGATGATGGAACGCATGGTTCCCCTTCCCGCCCCGTCCGCGCTGCGCCGCTGCGTGGACCGGTGGGCGGTGTCGCCCAGGGCGGCGGACGTCGTCGCCGCGCTCAGCGCCTTCGGCCTGATGCTCCTGGACGTGCCGGGACTCGCCCGCGCGGACAACTCGCTCACCGGGGTCACCGCCACCCTGGTCCTCGCGGCCGGCGCGGCCACCCTGGTGCTGCGGCGGCAGGCGCCCTGGGTGCCCTTCCTGGTGGCGCTCGGCCTGATGGGCTGGCTGCACGAGCTCACGATGATCCAGTTCGCGCTCTACTCGCTCGGCCGCTTCCGGGGCCGCCGGGTCGCCGTCGTCGCCACGCTGCTGTACGTCGGCGCGGCCTACGCGTACTTCGAGACCCCCGGCTGGCCCGGCCCGCACGGCGAGAACCTCAGCGACTTCCTGAGCCTCGTCGTCCCGTTCGGCGTCCTCGCCGCGGGCGTCGGCATCGCCGCGTACCGCCACGACCTGGTGCGCGCCCTGGAGGCCCAGCGGCGGGAGGCCGCCGCGCGGCAGGCCGTCCAGGAGGAGCGGATCTCGGTCGGCCGTGACGTCCACGACCTGGTGGGCCGCGAGCTCACCGTGCTCGCGGTACGGGCCGAGGTGCTGGCCGTACGGGCCAGGGGAGAGGCGCACCAGAAGGACT
Organism: Streptomyces sp. NPDC012637; assembly: GCF_042954805.1. Lineage (NCBI taxonomy): Bacteria > Bacillati > Actinomycetota > Actinomycetes > Kitasatosporales > Streptomycetaceae > Streptomyces > Streptomyces sp. NPDC012637. The sequence continues at coordinate 101,883 of NZ_JBIBDS010000008.1, read as the reverse complement.
TCGAGGAGCTCGCCGACACCGCGCGGCGCGCCCACCGCATGCTCAACGAGACCGTCGTACGGCGTGGCGACGGGGCCGCCGCCACCCCCGGTCTCGAAGGGCTGACCGCGCTCGCCGAGGAGAGCGAGCGGATGGGCAGCCCGGTGCAGCTCACCGTCGCGGAGGAGGCGAAGGCGCTGTCGCCGCTGCGTCAGACGGCCGTCCACCGGGTGGTCCAGGAGTGCCTGACGAACGCCGCCAAGCACGCGCCCGGTCTCCCGGTCAGCGTCGCCATCGACGTCGACGGCCCGTCCCTGCGCGTCGAGGTCCGCAACCCTCTCGCCCAGACCCCGCCGGACCGGGCCCCGGTCTCGACCGGGACCGGCCTCTTCTCCATGGACGAACGCGTGACCAGCATGGGCGGCACTCTGACGGCCCGCCGCGAACACGGCGCCTACGTGGTGACGGCGACCCTCCCGTCGGGCCTGACCCGCTGACGGCCGGGAGGACGACGCCCCGGCCGCGGGAGTGGCGGAGCGTGTCGGCCGTGCCGGCACCGACGCCCATGTCCGTGCCGCGCCGGCATCGGCGCCCACGGCCGTGATCGTCGAGTCTGCCGAGCGGTCGCGGCGGACGGCGGGGCGAAAGTCCCGAAAGGGGTGGGTCCATGGTCCTGTCGGTGCCGCTCCGTAGACTGGGTGCGTGAGTGAGCCGAGCGACCAGAACGACCGCGACCAGTTCGACGACGACCGGTTCGACGACAGCGACCAGGGCGACCTGTTCGACGACATCGTCGACACCGAGACGACCCGCGACCCGGACCTGGCGGTGATCGAGGCCGGCAGCCGCACCCTGCGCGCCATGTCCGGCCCGCCGCAGGGCGACCCGGTGCCCTCCCGGCCCGCCGACCCGGAGGTCGACAAGGCGCTGCGCGACGTCGAGACCGAGCTGTCGACGCGCTGGGGCGAGACCAAGCTGGAGCCCTCGGTCACCCGGATCGCGGCCCTGATGGACGTGCTCGGCGAGCCGCAGCGCGCCTACCCGTCGATCCACATCACGGGCACCAACGGCAAGACCTCCACCGCCCGCATGATCGAGGCGCTGCTCGGCGCCTTCGACCTGCGCACCGGCCGCTACACCTCGCCGCACGTGCAGACCATCACCGAGCGGATCAGCCTCGACGGCGCCCCGATCGACCCGGAGCGCTTCGTGGAGACGTACCGGGACATCGCCCCGTACGTGGAGCTGGTCGACGCCCGCGAGGAGTACCGGCTGTCCTTCTTCGAGGTGCTGACCGGCATGGCGTACGCGGCCTTCGCCGACGCCCCGGTCGACGCGGCCGTCGTCGAGGTCGGCATGGGCGGCACCTGGGACGCCACCAACGTCATCGACGCCTCCGTCGCCGTGGTCACCCCGATCGACCTGGACCACACCGACCGTCTCGGCGGGACGACCGCTGAGATCGCCGGCGAGAAGTCCGGGATCATCAAGCCGGACGCGACCGTGATCCTCGCCCAGCAGCCGGTCGACGCCGCCCAGGTGCTCCTGAAGAAGGCCGTCGACGTCGACGCGACCGTGGCCCGCGAGGGCATGGAGTTCGGCGTCGTCTCCCGCGAGGTGGCGGTCGGCGGCCAGCTCCTCACCCTGCGCGGCCTCGGCGGCGAGTACGACGACGTGTTCCTGCCGCTGCACGGCGCGTACCAGGCGCACAACGCGGCCGTGGCGCTCGCCGCCGTCGAGGCCTTCTTCGGCATCGGCGCGCAGCACGCCCGCACCCTGGACATCGACACGGTCCGCCGGGCCTTCGCCCAGGTGGCCTCGCCGGGCCGCCTGGAGGTGGTCCGCAAGTCGCCGACCGTCATCCTCGACGCGGCGCACAACCCGCACGGCGCGCGGGCCACCGCCGAGGGAGTGAGCGAGGCCTTCGGGTTCTCCCGGCTCATCGGCGTGGTGTCCACCAGCGGCGACAAGGACGCCAAGGGCCTCCTGGAGGCCTTCGAGCCGATCTTCGCGGAGGTCGTGATCACGGCCAACTCCAACCCGCGGGCCACCGACGTCGACGCGCTCGCCGCGCTCGCGGTCGAGGTCTTCGGCGAGGACCGGGTGGTCGTCGAGCCGCGGCTCGACGACGCCCTGGAGGCGGCGATCACGCTCGCCGAGGAAGAGGGCGAGTACGCGGGCGCGGGCGTCCTCGTGACGGGTTCGATCTTCACGGTCGGCGACGCCCGGCTGCTGCTCAAGAAGGGCTGACCCATGCGGGTGCTGTGTTCCTCGACGCTGATCGGCGAGTTCTTCGTGATCGGGTTCGCCGGCCTGGTCGCCATGAAGGACGACTCGCTGGCGATGTCCACGGTGTGGTGGGTCTGCGGGGTCGCCATGGTCCTGTCGGTGCTGCTGTGCGGGATGATCACCCGGCCGGGCGGCGTCCAGATGGGTTGGGCCCTGCAGATCGCGCTGGTCGCCAGCGGGTTCGTGGTGCCGGTCATGTTCTTCCTCGGCGCGGTGTTCGCCGTCCTGTGGTGGGCCTCGGTGCACTACGGACGGAAGATCGACGCCGTCAAGGCCGACTGGGCCGCCCGCCAGGAGGCGGAGTCGGCCGGAGCCTGAGGGCGGGCCCCCGGGCCTGCCCCGCGGTCCTGGGGATCCCCGGGGCTCCGCAGGGCCTGACGCTGCGTGACTGCGGCCGGTCCGGGCCCTGTAGATTCTTAGGGCCTGGACGGCGGACGACGGCCGGGTCCGCGACGCCTGGTGCGGCACCTCGCCGCGTTGCCGAACGCCCCGACAGCTCCGCTGCCGAGGCACTCCGGAACCTTGCGACGCACCGCACCGGACGCCGCGGCCCATCCGGCCCTGGTCCGCCGGCCAGGCCCTTGCCCCGCACACCGTTGTTCCGAAGGAGTTCCCCCGTGAGCCAGCGATCGCTCGTCCTGCTCAAGCCCGACGCCGTCCGCCGCGGTCTGATCGGCGAGATCATCGGCCGTATCGAGCGCAAGGCGGGCTGGACCATCACGGCCCTGGAGATGCGCGAGCTGGACCAGGCGACGCTGGAGCAGCACTACGGCGAGCACAAGGGCAAGCCCTTCTACGAGCCGCTGATGGGCTTCATGCAGTCCGGACCGGTCGTCGCGCTCGTCGTCGAGGGCGAGCGGGTCATCGAGGGCCTGCGCACCCTGGCAGGCCCGACCGACCCGATCGCCGCCGCCCCGGGCTCCATCCGCGGCGACTTCGGCACCATCGTCCGCGAGAACCTGATCCACGCCTCGGACTCCGAGGAGTCCGCCGCCCGTGAGCTGAAGATCTTCTTCCCGGGCCTCTCCTGACGGCCTTCGCTGACCCGGCGTCAGCCGATCGGCCCATGCCTGGGGGCGACCGAAGGAATTCGGTCGCCCCCAGGCATATGAACGCCGATCCCGGGAACGGATCGCCGCGTCATTCCGTCACCTATACAGAGGTGGACTGGGGCGGTCCGCCGCGCGGTATCCGTGCGGGCGGCACTACGATGGGAAAACTCCACGCCGCACCACCTGCAGTCACCACCTCGCCGACCTGAGAAGCCGTCAACGCTCCGCTAGGGAAGGCCCGACGCATCCTCATGGGAAACAAGGGGAACTCAATGTCGTTCATCGGCCGTGACATGGCTGTCGACCTCGGGACCGCCAACACGCTGGTGTACGTCAGGGGTCGAGGCATCGTTCTGAACGAGCCGTCCGTCGTCGCGATCAACACCAACACCGGCGGGATCCTCGCGGTCGGTGCCGAGGCGAAGAAGATGATCGGCCGCACGCCCGGCAACATCGTCGCCGTCCGTCCGCTCAAGGACGGGGTGATCGCCGACTTCGAGATCACCGAGCGCATGCTGCGCTACTTCATCCTCAAGATCCACAAGCGTCGCTACCTGGCCCGCCCCCGGGTCGTGGTCTGCGTGCCCTCCGGCATCACCGGCGTCGAGCGCCGCGCCGTCATCGAGGCCTCCACCCAGGCCGGCGCCCGCCAGGTGCACATCATCGAGGAGCCCATGGCCGCGGCCATCGGCTCGGGCCTTCCGGTCCACGAGGCCACCGGCAACATGGTCGTCGACATCGGCGGCGGCACCACCGAGGTGGCCGTCATCAGCCTCGGCGGAATCGTCACGGCACAGTCCATCCGGGTGGCCGGCGACGAGCTCGACAACGCGATCATCCAGCACATCAAGAAGGAGTACTCGCTCCTCCTCGGTGAGCGCACCGCCGAGCAGATCAAGATCACCATCGGCTCCGCCTACGACCTCGACCAGGACGAGCACACCGAGATCCGCGGCCGCGACCTCGTCTCCGGCCTGCCCAAGACCGTCGTCATCTCGGCCGCCGAGGTCCGCAAGGCCATCGAGGAGCCGGTCAACGCCATCGTCGACGCGGTGAAGACCACGCTCGACAAGTGCCCGCCCGAGCTGTCCGGTGACGTCATGGACCGCGGCATCGTTCTCACCGGTGGCGGCGCACTGCTCCGCGGTCTGGACGAGCGGCTGCGCCGTGAGACCGGCATGCCGATCCACATCGCCGAGGACCCGCTGGACTCGGTGGCGCTGGGCTCCGGCAAGTGCGTCGAGGAGTTCGAGGCGCTCCAGCAGGTCCTCGACGCCCAGCCGCGCCGCTGACGGACCGGCCGGGCTCCGGCCCGTACGGTACGAACATCTGCAGAACGAACCACGAGGGAAGGGCACGGCCGCCGCACGTGAGGGACACACGAGAGAGCCGGCTGCTCCTGGTACTGCTGGTCGCCATCGCGTTCGCACTGATCACGGTGGACATCCGAGGAGGCCAGGAGTCGCCGGTCGACGGTGCCCGACAGGCCGCGGCCGCGGTCTTCGGCCCCGTCGAGAACGGAGTCGCCTCGGCGGTCGACCCCATCGGCAACGCGATAGGAGCGGTCCGCGACTCCGGTGAGCGGCACAACCGGATCGCCGCCCTGGAGCAGGAGAACGCCGCCCTCAAGGCGAAGCTCGGCAGCGACGACCGCAACCGCAACCGGCTGCGCGAGCTCGACGCCATGCTGAAGACCGCCGGCGCCGGCCAGTACGGCATCAAGGGCGCCCAGGTCGTCGCCATAGGAGCCGCCCAGGGCTTCTCCTGGACCGTCACCATCGACGTCGGCGCCCGCGACGGCATCCGGCGCGACATGACGGTGCTCAACGGCTCCGGACTCGTCGGCCGCGTCACCACCGTCGGCCCCTCCACCTCCACGGTGCTGCTCGCCAACGACCCCGACTTCACCGTCGGCACCCGCATGGAGAAGACCGACGAACTCGGCTTCGCCACCGGGCAGGGCGACCGCCCGCTGCTCGTCCAGCTCCTCAACGGCAAGGCCAGGGTCAGGACCGGCGACCGCCTCGTCACCTTCGGCTCCGCGGGCAGCAAGCCCTTCGTGCCCGGAGTGCCGGTCGGCGAGGTCGTCCGCGTCGACCCCCTGGGCGGCGGCCTGACCCGCAACATCTACGTCCGCCCGTACGTCGGCTTCACCAAGCTCGACATCGTCGGCGTCGTCGTCCAGGCCCCGCGCACCGACCCGCGCGACACGGTCCTGCCGCCCAAGCCCAAGCCCGCCCCGACCGTCACCGTCACGGTCACCCCGCCGCCACCGGACGGACAGCAGGCCGGACAGAACCAGAACCCGCAGCAGGGCCTGAAGCCGGAGGACCAGAACCAGCAGCCCGACGCCGCGAACCAGCAGCAGGACCAGGGGGAGACACCGTGAAGTTCAACCGCATCCTCCTCTCCGCCGCCCTGGTCGTCGTCGCGCTCGTCGTCCAGGTCTCCGTCCTCGCCCGCCTCCAGCTCCCCGGCGCCGTCCCCGACCTCGTCCTGCTCACCGTCGTCGCCCTCGCCCTGGTGTACGGACACGTGACCGGCGCCCTCGTCGGCTTCACCGCCGGGCTGCTCGCCGACCTCGCCCCACCCGCCGACCACGCCGCCGGGCGCTACGCCCTCGTCCTGTGCGTCGTCGGCTACCTCTGCGGACTGGCCCGCCCCGAGAACGGCCGGCTCAAGTCCGCCACCGGACCCATGGCCGTGGTCGTCGTCGCCGCTGTCGGCTCCACCCTCCTCTACGCGGGCGTCGGCGCCCTCGTCGGCGACACCGCCGCCCGCCATGTCGGCCTCGGCTTCCTGCTGTTCACCGCGGCCCTCTACGACCTGCTCCTCGCGCCCTTCACCGTGCCGCTCATCATGGCCCTCGCCCGGCGCGCGGAGAACGACCCGCTGGCCGATGCCAACGGAGCCAACGGAGCCGACGTCTCCTCCGGCTGGCTCTCCTCCGGCACCGGCCTGAGGATCGGCACCCAGCGCAGCGGCCTGCGCGTCAAGGCCGCCAGGACCCGCGCCGCACGCGCCGGACGCATCAAGGGAGTCAAGCGACTGTGACCCAGGGGGCAGCGGCAGCATGAGCAACATCCCCGAGACCGGGCGGACACCGCGCGTCCAGATCCGGCTCGTCGTCATCCAGGTACTCGTCTTCTCCCTGCTCTTCACCCTCGGCGGACGCCTCTGGTACCTCCAGATCCGCAACGGCAAGGAGTACGCCGACGAGGCCAAGAGCAACAACATCCAGCAGGTCGTCCAGCCCGCCGTGCGCGGCTCCATCCTCGACGCCCGCGGCGTCCCGCTCGCCGACAACGAGACCCGGCTCGTGGTCTCCGCCTCGCGCACCGAGCTGATGAAGATGAAGGACGACGGCAAGGCCGTCCTCACCCGGCTCGCCGGCGTCCTCGGCATGAAGCCCCAGGACGTCGTCAACAAGATCCGGCTCTGCGACTCCCAGACGCCCAAGCCCTGCTGGAACGGTTCGCCCTACCAGCCGATCCCGGTGACCGACAAGGCGACCACCCAGCAGGCGCTGACGATCCGTGAGGCCTCCGAGGACTTCCCCGGCATCACCGCCGAACTCGCCGCCGTACGCCGCTACCCGGCGCCCGGCAAGGCCCGTACCGCCCAGGTCCTCGGCTACCTCTCGCCCGTCACCGACGAGGAGATCGCGAAGGCCAAGGACACGGACTCGCCGTTCCTCCGCTCCGACCAGGTGGGCCGCTCCGGCATCGAGCGCACGTACGACAAGGAGCTCCGCGGCCAGGCCGGCGTGACCCGTTACGAGGTGGACAACCTCGGCCGGGTCATGGGCCAGACCAAGTCCGACCCAGGCGTGGCCGGCTCCACCCTCGTCACCAGCATCGACGCCCGGGTGCAGTCCGTCGCCGAGTACGAGCTCGCCCAGGCGATGAAGACGGTCCGCGGCGAGACCGACAAGATCACCGGCCGCAAGTACGAGGCCGACGCGGGCGCCGTCGTCGTCATGGAGTCGAAGACCGGCCGCGTGGTCGCGATGGCCTCCCAGCCCGACTACGACCCCAACGCCTGGGTCGGCGGCATCTCCGCCAAGGACTACGCCGCCCTCACCAGCAAGGACTCCAACTACCCGCTGCTCAACCGGGCGATCCAGGGCCAGGCACCGGCCGGCTCCGTCTTCAAGGTGGTGTCGGCGAGCGCCGCCGTGCGCGCCGGCAACGACTTCAACGACAAGTACCTCTGCAGCAGCTCGTACAGCATGGGCAACCGCAGCTTCGCGAACTTCGAGTCCAAGGGCCACGGCCCCATCACCCTCGGCGACGCCCTCAAGTTCTCCTGCAACACCGTCTTCTACCGCCTCGGCCACCAGGAGTGGTCCCGCGACGGCGGCCTCAAGCCGAAGAAGGACGCCAAGGACTGGTTCTACCGGACCGCCCACGAGTTCGGGTTCGGCGCCGAGACCGGCATCGACGTCCCGAACGAGGTCAAGGGCCGCATCCCGGACCGCCACTGGAAGCAGAGCTTCTGGGAGGCCAACAAGGACGCCTGGTGCAAGCAGGGCAAGAAGGGCGGCAGCTACGTCGAGCAGATCGCGTACGAGAGCTGCCTCGAAGGCAACCAGCTGAAGGCCTACGACAGCATCAACTTCGCCATCGGCCAGGGTGACGTCCTCATCACCCCCATCCAGCTGGCCACCGCCTACGCGGCCATCAGCAACGGCGGCACCCTCTACAACCCCACCATCGGCAAGGCCGTCATCAGCCCCGACGGCAAGAAGATCCGGGAGATCAAGCCCCAGGCCCACGGCCGGCTCCCGGTCGACGCCCAGACCATCCGCGACCTCGACAAGGGCCTGCGCTCCGTCGTCGAGCCGGGCGGCACCGCCGCCTGGCGGTTCGGCGGCTGGCCCCAGGACAAGATCCCGATGCACGCCAAGACCGGCACCGCCCAGGTCTACGGCAAGCAGACCACCTCCTGGTTCGCGACCTACACCGACGACTTCACCATCGTCATGACGATCTCCCAGGGCGGCACCGGCTCCGGCGCCTCCGGCCCCGCCGTGCGCAACATCTACGACGCCCTCTACGGCCTCGACGACGCGGGCAACCAGGACCTCAAGCGGGCCCTGCTGCCCCAGCCGCAGAAGACCCTGCCGAAGATCCAGCCCGACGGCACCATCGAGTCGCCCGCCATCAAGCCGTACGACCCCAAGTCACAGCTGGTCGACCCGAACGCCGAGGAGAACCGCGGCGGACAGGAACCCCTCCACGGCCCGCCCCCCTTCCTGAGGGACTGACCGATGACGACACGCACGACCTTCTCCGTCTCCCGCTACGCGCCCGACCGCGGCGCGCTCGCCAGGCTCACCGCCCGCGACTCCGTGCTGCGCCGGCTGGACTGGCCGATCCTGCTGTCCTCGCTCGCGCTCTCGCTCATGGGCGCCCTGCTCGTCTGGTCCGCCACGCGCGGCCGTACCGAGCTGAACCAGGGCGACCCGTACTACTTCCTGTTCCGGCACGTCCTCAACACCGGCATCGGGCTCGCCCTGATGATCGGCACGATCTGGCTCGGCCACCGCACCCTGCGCGGCGCCGTGCCGATCCTCTACGGCATCTCGATCCTGCTGATCCTCGCCGTCCTCACCCCGCTCGGCGCGACCATCAACGGCGCCCACGCCTGGATCGTCATCGGCGGCGGCTTCTCGCTCCAGCCCAGCGAGTTCGTCAAGATCACGATCATCCTCGTGATGGCGATGCTGCTGGCCGCCAAGGTCGACGCCGGCGACCAGATCCACCCCGACCACGGCACGGTCGCGAAGGCCCTCGCCCTCGCCGCCCTGCCCATGGGCATCGTCATGCTGATGCCCGACCTCGGCTCCGTCATGGTCATGGCCGTCATCGTGCTCGGCGTGCTGCTCGCCTCCGGCGCGTCCAACCGCTGGGTCCTCGGCCTGATCGGCGCGGGCGTCCTCGGCGCGGTCCTCGTCACCACGCTCGGCATGCTCGACGAATACCAGATCAACCGCTTCGCCGCCTTCGCCAACCCCGAGCTCGACCCGGCCGGCGTCGGCTACAACACCAACCAGGCGCGCATCGCCATCGGCTCCGGCGGCCTCTACGGCGCCGGCCTCTTCAAGGGACACCAGACCACCGGCCAGTTCGTGCCCGAGCAGCAGACCGACTTCATCTTCACCGTCGCGGGCGAGGAGCTCGGCTTCGTCGGCGCCGGACTGATCCTCGCGCTGCTCGGCGTGATCCTCTGGCGCGCCGGCCGGATCGCCCGCGAGACGACCGAGCTGTACGGCACGGTCGTGGCGGCCGGCATCATCGCCTGGTTCGCCTTCCAGTCCTTCGAGAACATCGGCATGACCCTCGGCATCATGCCCGTCGCGGGCCTGCCGCTGCCCTTCGTCTCGTACGGCGGCTCGTCGATGTTCGCGGTGTGGGTGGCGATCGGACTGCTCCAGTCGATCAGGGTGCAGCGACCGATGAGCGCCTGAGCCGAAAACGCCGGAGCCGACGGCCGCGGTCCCTCTGCCCTTTCCTCCACCGGCCGTCTAGATTCGATTCATGACGGACAGCGCGGAGACGAAGCGCGAGATCGAGCGGAAGTACGAGGCCGGTGCGGGGACGGCGGTCCCGGACCTCACGAAGGTCCGGGGCGTGGCCGCCGTCCGCGACGAGGGCGTCACCGAACTCGACGCGGTCTACTACGACACGCCCGACCTGCGCCTCGCGGCCGACTCCCTCACCCTGCGCCGCCGCACCGGCGGCAAGGACGCCGGCTGGCACCTGAAGTTCCCGGTCGCGTCCGGAATCCGCGACGAGATCAGAGCCCCGCTCTCGGAGAGCCTCCCGAGCTCCCTGGCGGGGCTCCTGCGTTCCCGCGTCCGCCACCACGAGGTCGTCCCCGTCGTCCGCCTCCGCTCCTCCCGCGACGTCCGCCACCTCACCGCGAAGAACGGCACACTCCTCGCCGAACTCTCCGTCGACACCGTCCACGCCGAACACCTCCCGACCGGCGCCGAGACCTCCTGGACCGAGATCGAGGTCGAACTCGCGGACGACGTGGACGAGGCCGTCCTCGACGCGGTCGGGAAACACCTGGAGAAGGCGGGCATCCACCCGTCCCACGCCCCCTCCAAGCTGGCGAGGGCCCTGGACGAGACGGGCGCGCGGCCCCGCGGGAGCGAGGGCCGCACGGACCGCGCCGCGGCGGGCGACGAGGGGACCGCCGGACACGCCGTGCTCGCGTACGTGCGTGAGCAGGTCGACGCGCTCGTCGCGCTCGACCCCGCCGTGCGGCGGGACCTCCCCGACGGCGTCCACCAGATGCGCGTCGCCTCACGCCGCCTGCGCAGCGCCTTCAAGACGTACAAGAAGGTGCTCGACCGGACCGTCACCGACCCGGTCGGCGAGGAGCTGAAATGGCTCGCCGGAGAGCTCGGCCAGGCCCGTGACCTGGAGGTGCTGGACGCCCGCCTGCACGCCGCGCTCGACGCCCTGCCGCACGAGCTGGTCGTCGGGCCCGTACGCGGAAGGCTGCGCGCCTGGAACTCGGCCAAGGCGGGCGACGCCCGGCGGCACACCCTCGACGCCCTCGACTCCCCCCGCCACCTGGCACTCCTCGACCGCCTCGACGCCCTCCTCGCCGACCCGCCCCTGCTCCCCGACGCCGGCAAGAAGGCGACCAAGGTGCTGCCCAAGGCCATCCGCCGCGACTACCGCCGCCTCTCCCGCCGCGTCGCCCACGCCCTCGACCTCGACCCCGGCCACGACCGGGACCTCGCCCTCCACGAGGCCCGCAAGGCCGCCAAACGCGCCCGCTACGCCGGCGACGCCGCCGTACCGACCCTCGGCAAGCCGGCCAAGCGCTTCGCGAAACGCATCAAGGCCGTCCAGAGCTGCCTCGGCGACCACCAGGACAGCGTCGTCGCCCGCACCGCCCTGCGCGACCTCGCCGACCGGGCCCACGCCGCCGGCGAGTCCGCCTTCACCTGGGGCGTCCTCCACGAGCGCGAGGCCGCCGCCGGCGAGGCCCTGCAGCGCGAGCTCCAGAAGCTCTGGAAGCGGGCCTCGGCGCGGAAAATCAGGGCGGCGCTGAGCCACTGAGCACCGGGGTACGCTTGAGAGTCGCCCCCCTGCCAGCTCACGAAGGTTCGAGATGTCTGCTGCCGAGTCTGTCTTCCCGCAGCTCGAAGCTCTGCTCCCGCACGTGCAGAAGCCGATTCAGTACGTCGGTGGAGAGCTGAACTCCACGGTCAAGCCGTGGGAGTCCGCCGACGTCCGCTGGGCGCTGATGTACCCGGACGCGTACGAGGTCGGCCTGCCCAACCAGGGCGTCATGATCCTCTACGAGGTACTGAACGAACGCGAAGGCGTCCTCGCCGAGCGCACCTACAGCGTCTGGCCGGACCTCGAAGAGCTGATGCGCGAGCACAAGGTGCCGCAGTTCACCGTGGACAGCCACCGCCCCGTCGGCGCCTTCGACGTCTTCGGCCTCAGCTTCTCCACCGAGCTCGGCTACACCAACATGCTCACCGCCCTCGACCTCGCCGGCATCCCGCTGGAGTCGAAGGACCGCACCGTCGACCACCCGATCGTGCTCGCCGGCGGCCACGCCGCCTTCAACCCCGAGCCCATCGCCGACTTCATCGACGCGGCGATCATCGGCGACGGCGAGCAGGCCGTGCTCGACATGACCGAGATCATCCGGCAGTGGAAGGCGGAGGGCCGGCCGGGCGGCCGCGAGGAGGTCCTCTTCCGCCTCGCCAAGACCGGCGGCGTGTACATCCCGCGCTTCTACGACGTCGAGTACCTGCCCGACGGCCGCATCGGCCGCGTCGTCCCCAACAAGTCCGGTGTGCCGTGGCGCGTCTCCAAGCACACCGTCATGGACCTCGACGAGTGGCCCTACCCCAAGCAGCCGCTCGTCCCGCTCGCCGAGACCGTCCACGAGCGGATGTCCGTCGAGATCTTCCGCGGCTGCACCCGCGGCTGCCGCTTCTGCCAGGCCGGCATGATCACGCGCCCCGTGCGGGAGCGAAGCATCACCGGCATCGGCGAGATGGTGGACCGCGGTCTGAAGGCCACGGGATTCGAGGAGGTGGGCCTCCTCTCCCTGTCCTCCGCGGACCACTCCGAGATCGGTGACATCGCCAAGGGCCTCGCCGACCGCTACGAGGACGACAAGGTCGGCCTGTCGCTGCCGTCGACCCGCGTCGACGCGTTCAACGTCGACCTCGCCAACGAGCTGACCCGCAACGGCCGCCGTTCCGGTCTCACCTTCGCCCCCGAGGGCGGCTCCGAGCGCATGCGCAAGGTCATCAACAAGATGGTCTCGGAGGAGGACCTGATCCGGACCGTCTCCACCGCGTACGGCAACGGCTGGCGCCAGGTGAAGCTGTACTTCATGTGCGGCCTGCCGACGGAGACCGACGAGGACGTCCTCCAGATCGCCGACATGGCGATGAACGTGATCGCCGAGGGCCGCAAGGTCTCCGGCCAGAACGACATCCGCTGCACCGTCTCCATCGGCGGCTTCGTGCCCAAGCCGCACACGCCGTTCCAGTGGGCCCCGCAGCTGTCGGCGGAGGAGACGGACGAGCGCCTGGCCAAGCTCCGGGACAAGATCCGCGGCGACAAGAAGTACGGCCGCTCGATCGGCTTCCGCTACCACGACGGCAAGCCCGGCATCGTCGAGGGCCTGCTGTCGCGCGGCGACCGCCGCGTCGGCGCGGTCATCCGCGCGGTCTACGACGACGGCGGCCGCTTCGACGGCTGGCGCGAGCACTTCTCGTACGACCGCTGGATGGCGTGCGCCGAGAAGACGCTGCCCGGGTTCGGCGTGGACGTCGCCTGGTACACCACCCGCGAGCGCACCTACGAGGAGGTCCTGCCCTGGGACCACCTGGACTCCGGTCTCGACAAGGACTGGCTCTGGGAGGACTGGCAGGACGCGCTCGACGAGACCGAGGTCGAGGACTGCCGCTGGACCCCGTGCTTCGACTGCGGCGTCTGTCCTCAGATGGACACGGCCATCCAGATCGGCCCGACCGGCAAGAAGCTGCTGCCGCTGTCGGTCGTGAACAAGTAGTCCCGCGTATCAGTCGGGTGACGGCCCGGCGGAGGGTGAACCCTCCGCCGGGCCGTCGGCGTCCTGTCGGTCATGAGCACGGAAAACCCGGCGCCGGTCCCGCCCGCCCCGCACGCCCTGATCCGCATCCCGGTCCGGATCGTCGTGCTGGTCCTCGTCCTGCCGGTCCGCATGGCCTGGGACGCCCTCAAGGCCGGCGCCCGCTTCCTCGACCGCGCCCTGCTCCGCCCGACGGGCCGCGGCCTCGCCTGGCTCTACGACCACACGGTGCGCCGCCCGGTCCGCTGGCTTTGGCACCGAGTGCTGGCCCCTGCGGGGCGCGCCGTGGCCTGGGCGGCGAAGGGCATCGGCCGCGGACTGGGCTGGTTCTTCGGCGGCGCGTGGCGGGGCATCGTGTGGGTCGGTGCGGGCGTCGGGCGGGGTCTGGCGTGGGTGTTCGGCGGGCTGTGGCGCGGGCTGGCGTGGGTCGGTGCGGGCGTCGGGCGGGGTCTGGCCTGGTTCTTCGGCGGGCTCTGGCGGGGTCTGGCCTGGGGCGCCGAGCGCGCCTGGCGCGGTCTCGCCTGGGTGCTCACCGGCGTCGGGCGGGGGCTCGCCTGGGTCTTCACGCGGCTCGGTCGTGGCCTCGTGGAGGTCGGCGGTCTGCTCGGCAAGGTGATCGCCTGGCCCCTCCTCGCGCTCTTCCGGTACGTCGTCGTTCCCCTCGTCCGGTACGGGGTGCTGGCGCCCGCCGGATGGCTGTACCGCTCGGTGCTCGTCCCGGTGGGCCGCGCGGCCGGGTGGCTGCTCACCCGTTCGGGGCGTGCCCTGGCCTGGGCCTTCGCGGGTCTCGGCCGCGGTCTCGCGGCCGGTGCGGAGCTGCTCGCGAAGGCCGTGGCGTGGCCGTTCGTCGCCGTGTGGCGGTACCTGGTCGTGCCCGTCGTCACGTACGGGATCGCGCGTCCCGCGGTGTGGCTGGGGCAGCGGATCCTCGTGCCCCTCGGCCGTGAGGTCCGCGACGCGCTCGCCATCTGCTGGCGGACCGCCGGCTACCTCTCCCGCGCCGTGGGCCGCGGCCTCGCCTGGCTGGCCCGCCACCTGGTCGCCCGGCCGCTGGTCTGGGCGGCCCGCAACCTCGTCGCGCGGCCGTTCTCCTGGGTCGCCCGCAACCTGGTCCGCCGCCCCGCCGTCTGGGTCTACCGCGAGGTCTTCACCCCCGTCGGCCACTGGGTGCGCGACGCCGTCTGGATCCCGGCCCGGAAGGCCGCCGTCGAGGCCCGGCAGGCGGCGCGCGCGGCCCTCGCCTCCGCCCGTGACACCGTCCGGCAGGCCCGCCAGGACGCCTGGCGTGCGCTGATCGGCGGGAGCAGGACGGACCGGGCCGGGGAACCGCAGGTGGCGGAGGCGCGTACTCTGGGTAGTACAACGAACGTCCCCGGCGCGGCGCCCGGACCCGAGATCTCCCTCCAGAAGCGGGGGTGAGCCGGGCGGGCCCCCCAGGGCACACCCGCATTTCGAGGGCGGCGCGGACGGCCGCGCCCGCCCCGCACCGAGGAGAAGAACCACTGGGCAAGCGACAGCCCGAAGGCCCGCCGCCCGCACCGGCGGTGCAGCGCATCCGACTGCGCTACACCAAGCGCGGCCGCCTCCGGTTCACCAGCCACCGTGACTTCCAGCGCGCTTTCGAGCGTGCGCTGCGCCGTGCCGAGGTGCCCATGGCGTACTCGGCCGGGTTCACCCCGCACCCGAAGGTGTCGTACGCCAACGCCGCCCCCACGGGTACGGGCTCCGAGGCCGAATACCTGGAGATCGCGCTCACCGAGGTCCGCGACCCGGAGGCGCTGCGGGCCATGCTCGACGAGTCCATGCCGAACGGTCTCGACATCGTCGACGCCGTCGAGGCCAGGACCTCCGGTCTCGCCGACCGGCTCACGGCCTCGGTGTGGGAGCTGCGGCTCGACGGCGTCGACGTCGACACGGCCCGCAAGGCCGTCGAGGCGTTTCTCGCGGCCGAGACCGTGGAAGTACAGCGCAAGACCAAGAACGGTCTGCGTACCTTCGACACCCGCGGTGCCGTCGTGGAGCTGACCGCGGCCCCCGCCCAGGGCGATCCCCAGGGTGATAGGCCGCTGGACAGCGCCTGTGCGATACTGCGGCTGGTTGTTCGGCACGTGACACCTGCCGTTCGACCCGACGACGTCCTGTCCGGTCTCCGAGCTGTGGCCGACCTGGCGCCGCCGGTCCCCGCTGCGGTGACCAGGCTGGCGCAGGGGCTCTTCGACGAGGAGTCCGGCACGGTGACCGACCCGCTCGCGCCCGACCGCGAGGCAGTCACGGCCGCTCCACCCACGGCCGCCGCGACCGCTTCTGCGACGGCGCCAGGTGCGGGCACCGCGTAAGGACCGGTCGTCGCAGCGCCGCCCTGGACTCGGGAGCCACCTGGGTCGGGCAGCGCACTGACCAGGAGACTTTCGCCAGGCCGTCCGCACAGGGCGTACGGAACCGGCGAGCCAGACACTGAAGCTCCCGTGCGGCGCCCGCGCCCCGGGCGGCGGCACCGCGCTTCACGCGCGTCCGTGCCGCCGGACCGGAACCAGGCGCGGCGCCCGGGAGCGTGACGGGAGAACCGCCCGCATGCTCGAACAGCCCGAAGACACCGACAACAACGCACCCGGTGACAAGCTGCCGCCGCGCCGTCGGCGGCGCGCCGCTTCCCGGCCGGCCGGCCCGCCGGTGACGGCCGGGAGCACCGACACCGTCGAGACCGCCGCCGAGGCCGCGGAGGCCTCCCCCCCGGTCACCGAGACCCCCGCCGAGGAGCCGGCGCCCGCGCGTCCGCGCCGCCGTGCCACCCGCAAGGCCAGCGCGCCCGAGCCGGTGCAGGCCGAGGCCGAGGCCCCGGCCGAGGAGCCCGCCGCCGAGGAGGCCGCCCCGGCCGCCGAGGAGGCCGCTCCGGCCCGTCGTACGCGTCGCCGCGCGACCCGCGCCGTGACGTCCCCGGAGCCGGTGCAGGCCGAGGCCGAGGCCGTGGAGCCCGCCGCCGAGACCGAGGCCCCCGCCGAGGAGCCCGTCGTCGAGGAGGCCGCTCCGGCCCGTCGTACCCGCCGCCGCGCCACGCGCGCCGTGACGTCCCCGGAGCCGGTCCAGGCCGAGGCCGAGACCCCGGCCGAGGAGCCCGCCGCCGAGGCCGCCCCGACCGCCGAGGCCGTGGCCGAGGCCGCGCCCGCGCCGCGTACCCGCCGCCGGGCCACCCGTAAGACCGGCACGCCCGAGGTGACCCCGGACGTCGCCGCCGAGCTCGCCGCCGAGACCTCCGGCGAGGCGCTGCCCGCCGACACCGTCGAGGAGATCGCCTCGCACGCCGTCGAGGTCGCCGCCGCCGAGCAGGCCGCCACCCGCGGCCGCTCCCGCCGCCGCGCCACCTCGCCGCAGTTCACCGCCGAGCCGTCCGAGACCGAGGAGGCGCCGCGCTCCCGCCGCGCCGCCCGCCCGGCCGTCGCCGTCTTCCAGGCCCCGGTCTTCACCGAGCCCATGTTCCAGACCCCGGAGACCGCCGCGGCCATGGCCGCGGCCGAGGCCCCCGAGGAGGAGGAGCCGGAGGAGGAGACCGCCGAGGTCGTCGAGACGGTCGAGGCCGTCGAGGCCGAGGAGTCGCCCCGCGCCCGCCGTCGCCGCCGTCGCCGTGGTGAGCCGGTCGCCGTCGAGCCCGTCCCGGCCACCGTCGCCGACGAGCCCGAGGTCGAGTCCACCCCCGAGGCGGAGGCCGAGGCCGAGGAGGACGACGAGTACGAGGACCGCCCGTCCCGCCGTCGCCGTCGTGGCGGCCGTCGCCGTCGCCGCGGCGAGCTCGCCGAGGTCGAGGAGACCGAGGAGGAGGGCGAGGAGTTCCACGCCGATGAGGCCGAGGCCGAGGGCGAGGAGGAGCCCGAGGAGGGCGAGGAGGCCGAGGGCTCCGGTTCCAGCAGCTCCCGCCGTCGCCGCCGTCGCCGTCGCCGCAGCGGTGACGCCGCCGGCGAGGCCGAGACGACCGACGAGGACGGCGTCCGCACGGTCGTCAAGGTCCGCGAGCCGCGTCCGGCCCGCGAGAAGGCCGAGCCGTCCGACGAGGTGCAGTCCATCAAGGGCTCGACCCGTCTGGAGGCCAAGAAGCAGCGTCGCCGCGAGGGCCGCGAGCAGGGCCGCCGCCGCGTGCCGATCATCACCGAGGCCGAGTTCCTCGCCCGCCGCGAGGCCGTCGAGCGCGTGATGGTCGTCCGCCAGAACGGCGAGCGCACCCAGATCGGCGTCCTCGAGGACAACGTGCTCGTCGAGCACTACGTCAACAAGGAGCAGGCCACCTCCTACGTCGGCAACGTCTACCTGGGCAAGGTCCAGAACGTGCTGCCGTCCATGGAGGCCGCCTTCGTCGACATCGGCAAGGGCCGCAACGCCGTCCTGTACGCCGGTGAGGTCAACTTCGAGGCGCTCGGCATGGCCAACGGGCCGCGCCGCATCGAGAGCGCGCTCAAGTCCGGCCAGTCGGTCCTCGTCCAGGTGACGAAGGACCCGATCGGCCACAAGGGCGCCCGCCTGACCAGCCAGGTCTCCCTGCCGGGCCGCTACCTCGTGTACGTGCCCGAGGGCTCGATGACCGGCATCAGCCGCAAGCTCCCGGACACCGAGCGCGCCCGTCTGAAGACCATCCTCAAGAAGATCGTCCCCGAGGACGCGGGCGTCATCGTGCGCACCGCCGCCGAGGGCGCGAGCGAGGACGAGCTGCGCCGTGACGTCGAGCGACTGCAGGCGCAGTGGGAGGACATCCAGAAGAAGGCGAAGAGCGGCAACGCGCCGACCCTTCTCTACGGCGAGCCGGACATGACCGTCCGCGTCGTCCGCGACATCTTCAACGAGGACTTCTCCAAGGTCATCGTCAGCGGTGACGACGCCTGGGAGACCATCCACGGGTACGTGAACCACGTCGCCCCGGACCTGACCGACCGCCTGTCCAAGTGGACGAGCGAGGTCGACGTCTTCGCGACGTACCGGATCGACGAGCAGCTGATGAAGGCGCTCGACCGCAAGGTCTGGCTGCCGTCCGGCGGCTCGCTGGTGATCGACAAGACCGAGGCGATGGTCGTGGTCGACGTCAACACCGGCAAGTTCACCGGTCAGGGCGGCAACCTCGAGGAGACCGTGACGAGGAACAACCTCGAAGCGGCCGAGGAGATCGTCCGCCAGCTGCGCCTGCGCGACCTCGGCGGCATCGTCGTCATCGACTTCATCGACATGGTCCTGGAGTCCAACCGCGACCTGGTGCTCCGCCGCCTCCTGGAGTGCCTGGGCCGCGACCGGACCAAGCACCAGGTGGCCGAGGTCACCTCGCTCGGCCTGGTCCAGATGACCCGCAAGCGGGTCGGCCAGGGCCTCCTGGAGTCCTTCTCGGAGACCTGCGTCCACTGCAACGGCCGCGGCGTCATCGTCCACATGGAGCAGCCGGCCACGCACGGCGGCGGTGGCGGTGGCAAGCGCTCGAAGAAGCGCGGCCGCGGCGGCGACGTCCACGAGCACACCCACGAGGCCGTCGAGACCCACGAGGCCCCCGCCGAGCAGGTCGAGACCGCGGCCGAGGTCGCGGCGGAGCTGGCGGCCCCGGTGGCCCTGCCGGAGCCGATCGCCCCGGACGAGGAGCTGTACGGCAGCGCCGCCGAGGCGGAGGCGGCCGCCACGCGCGGCCGTGGCCGTCGTCGGGCGACCCGCCGGGTGTCGGCGCCCGCCGCCTCGCCGGCGCTGACCGAGACGGAGACCTTCGAAGTCGTCGTACCGGAGCCGAAGGCCGAGGAGAAGCCGAAGGCCGAGGCCCCGGTCGCCGAGGCCCCCGTGGCCGAGCCGGTCGCGGAGGAGGCCCCCGCGCCGCGCACCCGCCGCCGTGCCACCCGCAAGGCCACGGCGCCGGTGACCGCCACCGCGCAGCCGGCCGCCGAGCCCGTCGCCGAGACGGTGGTCGAGACGGTCGCCGTCGAGGAGGCCCCGGCCGTCGTCGAGGCCCCCGTCGTGGAGCCGGCCGTCGTCGAGGAGGCCCCCGCGGCCGCCCCGCCGCGGGCGCGCCGCCGGGTGGTCCGCAAGGCCACCGCCCCGGCCGGTTCGCCGACCGGTGCCGAGGAGGCCGCCGTGGTCGTGGTGGCGTCCGCCGCCCCGGCCGCCGAGGCGGCGGAGTCCGTGTCCGAGCCCGCGGAGGAGGCCGCCGAGGCCTCCGCTCCGGCGGCCAAGAAGGCGGCCCGCAAGACCGCCAAGAAGGCCACCGCGAAGAAGGCCGCCACCAAGAAGACGGCGGCGGCCAAGAAGACCGCGGCGAAGAAGACGACCGCCAAGAAGGCGGCCGCCAAGAAGACCGCCGCCCCCGCGCAGGACTGACCCAGTCACCGACGCGACCCGTGTGGACCGTCCTCCCGCCGAGGACGGTCCACACGGCATTGACCCAGAATCGGAACCAGGAACCAGCCCGATGAACAACACCCCCGCTCCCCGCGTGCGCAAGGCCGTCATCCCCGCCGCCGGCCTCGGCACGCGCTTCCTGCCGGCCACCAAGGCGACGCCGAAGGAGATGCTGCCGGTCGTCGACAAGCCGGCGATCCAGTACGTCGTGGAGGAGGCGGTCTCGGCCGGGCTGTCGGACGTCCTGATGATCACGGGCCGTAACAAGCGCCCGCTCGAGGACCACTTCGACCGGAACTACGAGCTGGAGGAGGCGCTCGTCCGCAAGGGCGACGAGGAGCGCCTGGCGCGGGTCCAGGAGTCCAGCGAACTGGCCACCATGCACTACGTGCGCCAGGGCGACCCGCGCGGCCTCGGCCACGCCGTGCTCTGCGCGCAGCCGCACGTCGGCGACGAGCCCTTCGCCGTGCTCCTCGGCGACGACCTGATCGACCCGCGCGACCCGCTGCTCGCCCGCATGCTGGAGGTCCTCGGCGAGCACGGCGGCAGCGTCGTCGCCCTCATGGAGGTCGACCCGGCGCAGATCCACCTGTACGGCTGCGCCGCCGTCGAGCCGGCCGCCGACGCCGACGTCGTACGGATCACCGGCCTCGTCGAGAAGCCGGACCCGTCCGAGGCGCCCAGCAACTACGCGATCATCGGCCGTTACGTCCTCGACCCGGCCGTCTTCGACGTGCTGAGCGAGACCGAGCCGGGCCGCGGCGGCGAGATCCAGCTGACCGACGCGCTGCAGAAGATGGCGGCGGACGAGCAGCTCGGCGGCCCGGTGCACGGCGTGGTCTTCAAGGGCCGCCGTTACGACACCGGTGACCGCGGCGACTACCTGCGGGCCATCGTGCGCCTCGCCTGCGAGCGCGAGGACCTCGGGCCGGACTTCCGCGCCTGGCTCAAGGCCTTCGTCGCCGAGACCGCCGAAACCCCCGGGATTTGACCCCCTACGGGACCCGCCCGTAACCTAGACCGTCGGCGTGTCGACTGATACGCCGCGCCTCTGAGCACCTCCCTCCCGGTTCTCCGGGAGAGGCCGCTCGTCCGATCCCGGTCCGCCGCAGGCCCCAGGCCCGCGCGTGGGCGGCTGGCGTCAGAGGTCCCGTTACCGAGTGAGAGAGAGATCCGCGTGTACGCCATCGTGCGCAGCGGTGGTCGCCAGCACAAGGTTGCTGTCGGCGACATCGTTGAGGTTGACAAGATTTCCACCGCCAAGGCTGGCGACACGGTCGAGCTCTCGACCCTGCTCGTCGTCGACGGCGACGCCGTGACCAGCGACCCGTGGGTCCTGGCGGGCATCAAGGTCCTGGCCGAGGTCGTGGACCACACCAAGGGCGCCAAGATCGACATCCTGCGCTACAAGAACAAGACCGGCTACCGCCGTCGCCAGGGTCACCGTCAGCAGTACACGGCGATCAAGGTCACGTCCATCCCGACGGCCGCGAAGTAAAGAGGGACTGAGCAATGGCACACAAGAAGGGCGCATCGTCCACCCGGAACGGTCGCGACTCCAACGCCCAGCGGCTCGGCGTGAAGCGCTTCGGCGGTCAGGTCGTCAACGCGGGTGAGATCCTGGTCCGCCAGCGCGGCACCCACTTCCACCCGGGCGCGGGCGTCGGCCGTGGCGGCGACGACACGCTGTTCGCCCTGCAGGCCGGTTCGGTGCAGTTCGGCACCTTCCGTGGCCGCAAGGTCGTGAACATCGTTCCGGTCGCCTGATCGGATCACTTTGCGGAGGCGGACCTCACTTCCCGGAAGGGAAGCGGGTCCGCCTTTCGCGTGTTACTAGATAGACATTCCGATACATAGCTTTCTGGAGGCACAACCATGACCACCTTCGTGGACCGCGTCGAGCTGCACGTCGCCGCGGGTAACGGAGGCCACGGCTGCGCCTCCGTCCACCGGGAGAAGTTCAAGCCGCTCGGCGGCCCCGACGGCGGCAACGGTGGCCGTGGCGGCGACGTGATCCTGGTCGTCGACCAGTCCGTCACCACCCTCCTCGAGTACCACCACTCGCCGCACCGCAAGGCGACCAACGGCAAGCCCGGCGAGGGCGGCAACCGCTCCGGCAAGGACGGCCAGGACCTGGTCCTGACCGTGCCCGACGGCACCGTCGTCCTCGACAAGAAGGGGAACGTGCTCGCCGACCTGGTCGGCGAGGGCACCACCTACGTCGCCGCCCAGGGCGGCCGAGGCGGCCTCGGCAACGCGGCGCTGGCCTCCGCCCGGCGCAAGGCGCCCGGCTTCGCGCTGCTCGGCGAGCCCGGCGACCTCGAGGACATCGTCCTGGAGCTCAAGACGGTCGCCGACGTGGCGCTCGTCGGCTACCCGAGCGCCGGCAAGTCCTCGCTGATCTCGGTCCTCTCGGCCGCGAAGCCGAAGATCGCGGACTACCCCTTCACCACCCTCGTCCCGAACCTCGGCGTGGTCACGGCCGGCTCCACCGTCTACACCATCGCCGACGTCCCCGGCCTGATCCCCGGCGCCAGCCAGGGCCGCGGTCTGGGCCTGGAGTTCCTGCGCCACGTCGAGCGCTGCTCGGTCCTGGTGCACGTCCTCGACACGGCGACGCTGGAGTCCGACCGCGACCCGGTCACCGACCTCGACGTCATCGAGGAGGAGCTGAAGCAGTACGGCGGCCTCGACGACCGCCCGCGCATCGTCGTCCTCAACAAGATCGACATCCCGGACGGCCAGGACCTCGCGGACATGATCCGCCCGGACCTGGAGGAGCGCGGCTACCGCGTCTTCGAGGTCTCCGCGGTCGCCCGTACGGGCCTCAAGGAGCTCTCCTTCGCGCTCGCCGACATCGTCGGGAAGGCCCGCGCGGCCAAGCCGAAGGAGGAGGCGACCCGTATCGTCATCCGCCCGAAGGCGGTCGATGACGCCGGCTTCACCGTCACCTACGACGAGCACGAGGACGTGTACCGCGTGCGCGGCGAGAAGCCCGAGCGCTGGGTCCGCCAGACCGACTTCAACAACGACGAGGCCGTGGGCTACCTCGCCGACCGCCTCAACCGCCTCGGCGTCGAGGACGAGCTGATGAAGGCCGGCGCCCGCGCCGGCGACGGCGTTGCGATCGGCTCCGAGGAGAACGCGGTCGTCTTCGACTGGGAGCCCACGATGGTGGCCGGCGCCGAGATGCTCGGCCGCCGAGGCGAGGACCACCGCATGGAGGCCCCCCGCCCGGCCGCCCAGCGCCGCCGCGACCGCCAGGCGGAGCGCGACGACGCCCAGCGCGAGTTCGACGAGTTCGACCCGTTCTAGGCACGCGGCGCGCGCACGCGCGCGGACGCACACGGGCCCCTGCCGGACTGTTTCCGGCGGGGGCCCGACCCGTTCGGCGGACGGAGTCCGGCGCAGCCGTCGGAAGCCTGCGAGGCCCCTCTGGGGCCGGGCAGTGCGAGGGCGGCCATGGGGGCGCAGACGGAGTCCGGCGCAGCCGTCCGAAGCCACGTCCAGGCGTCGCGCGCCCGTGCACGGACGTGCGCGCGCATCCGGAGCCGTTCCATCGGTCACAGGCGATCGCCGTCGGCGGCCTGCGGTACGCGGGCGCGCATGCGAAAGGGGCCCGGTCTCCTCTTGTGAGGAGGCCGG
Organism: Streptomyces sp. NPDC012637; assembly: GCF_042954805.1. Classification (NCBI taxonomy): domain Bacteria; kingdom Bacillati; phylum Actinomycetota; class Actinomycetes; order Kitasatosporales; family Streptomycetaceae; genus Streptomyces; species Streptomyces sp. NPDC012637. Next base: position 78,463 of record NZ_JBIBDS010000008.1, on the reverse strand, counting down.
GCCCCTTTCAGGTGTCCGTCAGGCCACCGGTGCCGGGGTCGGCTCCGGTTCCGGGTCGGAGTCCTGCTGCTCGGACTCGGTCGGCTTGGCCGGATCCTGGTCCGGGCGCGGGCCGAAGCCGGGCTTCGCGCGGAGCAGCGGGAGGATCAGGATGCCGATGAAGATCGGGCCGATCATGTAGCGCCACAGCGGCGCCGGGTTCGCCGCGAGGACCGTCAGCTGGAGGCCCAGCGTGACCGCCAGCAGCGCCATCGTGCCCTTCAGCTTGGTGCGGCGGCGGAACAGCAGCACGATCGCGTACGTCGCGTAGCACCAGATCGCCCCGCGGAACAGCAGCCACTGCAGCTGCGGCACCTTGAACGCGCGCCAGGAGAAGTCCGCGACCTTGTGCAGCGGCTCCGACAGCGGGCGGATCTTCAGCTTGGGACGGTACTCGCTGTGCTTGATGTCCTCGTTCCACTTGAGGTAGCTGAACAGCGTCTTCGAGGTCTGCGGGTCGCTCAGCAGCGTGTTCGCCCGCAGCTCCTTCGGGCCGGGGAAGACCGCCCACGCGATGTGCGCCCGGCACACCCGCGCGCCGATCACCAGGTCGGGCGTCCGCTTCATGACCCGCTTCCACAGGGCCATCAGCTCGTCGTTGCGCTCGGCCGCGAGCGGCCGGTTCATCGGCGGGGACTCCATCGCCCAGTCGGCGTTGTAGCAGTTGGCCGCGCGGCCCTTCCAGTGGGACAGCGGCGCGATGCTGGACATCAGCGCCTTGTCCTCCTTGGTGAAGAAGCCCGGGCGCTGCCCGTACGCGACGGCGATGTCCGCGTAGAAGAAGGCGTACACCGCGTCCTTCGGCGGGGTCTTCACTCCGGCAGCCGGGTAGACCACGCTGGTCAGCAGGCCGAAGATCAGCACCGGCACGGCGGTCGCCGCGAGCACCCACCGTCGCATCGACGGCAGCGCGATCAGCAGGATCGGCGCGGCGATGACGGCGACCAGCATGCCGTTGTTGCGGAACAGCGCCATCGCCAGGAAGCCCAGGAAGAGCAGCGCGACGGTGCGGTAGAAGTCCCGGTCCCGGACGGTCTGACGACCGCGGGCCCGCCGCGCCGCCAGCCGGCCCGCCGCGCCGAAGGCGAGGATCGAGCCGATGACGAACGGCACGTCCTTCCACACGAAGATGACGAAGACGGCGGTCGGCGGCAGCACCGCCGGCACGCACGCGGCGACGGCCGCCCACCGCTGCCGTACGCCCCACTTCCGCAGGGTGACGGCGCAGTAGGCGAGCGTCGCCGACATGGCGACCGTCTGGGCCAGCGTCAGGATCCACAGATCACCGGTGGTGTTGAGCGCCAGCCACACCAGGGAGTCGTAGACCACGGAGTGGTTCGACATCCAGTTGTCGGTGGTGACGTGCCACACGTAGGTGATCGAGTCGTAGCTCAGGGCGCCGGGGAAGAACGCCGCCCACCACAGCAGGAAGAGGATCTGCGTCGTGGCGTAGACCGCGAAGGGCAGTCGGCGCTTCTCCGGGATCCTCTCCCACTGCTTGCTGAGAAAGGCGTTGCGCGGGAGTTTCAACTCGGCTCCGCTGGGCATCGTGGATGGACGATCGGGACAGTCGAACAGGTTAGCCGGTTCAGACGGTCTCTCGGTCACGCGGTCGAGCCACCTCGGCCAGCGGCTGCTGCCCCGGCCGCGGCGGTACCGGACGCTCGCCGATCGGCAGCACCGGCGGGACCTCGTCCTGGCCGAGGAACACCTTGCGGACCACACGCTCGGCCGCCCGGCCGTCGTCGAACTCGCAGAAGGTCTTGCGGAACTCGGCGCGGGCCGCGTCCGACTCGGGGCTGTCCCAGCGGCCCGAGGTGAAGACCTCGAGCAGCTCGGCCTCGGTCTGCACGGTCAGACCGGGGGAGTCGACGGTGATGTCGAAGTAGGTGCCGCGGGTGGTGCGGTACACCTCCCAGTCGTTGGCGTAGATGACGACCGGCCGGTCGAGGTTCGCGTAGTCGAACATCACCGACGAGTAGTCCGTGAGCAGGCAGTCCGCGGCGAGGTAGAGCTCCTCGACCGACGGGTGGGCGCTCACGTCGACGAGACGCGCGCCGCCGGTCGACCCGGAGGCCAGCAGGCTCTGGTCGTAGAAGTAGTGCGCGCGCACGAGGAGGGTGAACTCGGAGCCGATCGCCTCGGCGAACTTCTCCAGGTCCAGCATCTGCTTCGGGGCGTCGTGGTAGTCGCGGTGCGTCGGCGTGTAGAGGATCACCTTGGTGCCCTCGGCGATGCCGAGCTTCTTGCGGGCCGCGGCCACGTCCGCCGCCGACGCGTTCACGAGCTGGTCGTTGCGCGGGTAGCCGTACTCCAGCGCCTCGTAGTACGAGGGGTAGGCGCGGTCCCAGGCGGCGGTGGAGAAGCTGTTGGACGTGAGGCTGTAGTCCCAGCGGTCCACCCGGTCCATCAGCCGGACCAGGTTCATCCCGCGACGGCCGACCGGGTAGTCCGCCAGGTCGACGCCCATGCGCTTGAGCGGGGTGCCGTGGTGGGTCTGGAGGTGGACCTGACCGGGGCGCTTGACCACGGACGGCGGGAAGTTGACGTTGTTGACGAAGTACTTGCCGCGCGCCATGGCCTTCCAGAAGCCGAGCGAGCCCGGGTGGACGGTCGGCACGCCCTTCGGCGGGCGGCTGGTGGCGTCGTTCTTGAGGACCCACACCGCCTTCATGCCGGGGGCGAGTTCCTTCATCTTCTCGTGGATCGCCGCCGGGTTGCAGGAGTACGAGCCGTTCCAGTACGCCGCGAAGACGGCGACGTCCTTCTGGACCGGGAGCAGTCGCTGGGCCCGGTAGTAGGCCTGGAGGACGCGCTTGCGCAGCTTCTTCTTCAGCTTCGCCGGCACGGACTTCTTGCGCTTGAGCGAGCGGACCGTCTGGCGGGCCTTGTCGCGGTGCTTGGCCGGGATCATCTGGCCCTTGCCGCGCGGGGCGGCCGGGTGGCCCTTCGGACGCAGGCGTCCCTCGACCTCGGCCCAGCGCTCGCGGAACTCGGCACGCGCGTCGTCGGGCAGACGGCCGGGGGAGACGTCGACCACACGGAAGTGGTTGACCATGCGCTCGTACAGCGCGCCCCGGTACTCGTCGAACTGGGGGTTCTCGTCCAGGAACGCGAAGACCAGTTCGTACTGGTCGAACACGTCGAAGTGCTTGCGGCTGGTGCTGTGCAGGATGCTGCCCTGGCGCCGCTGGCGGTAGTAGACGCAGACGCGGTCGAGCACGGCGATGGTCTCCGCCGCGATCATGACCGGGTAGGTCCAGGGGGTGTCCTCGTAGTAGCCCGACGGGTACTGGAAGCCCCACTGCTCGATGAAGTCCCGGCGGTACGCCTTGTTCCACGCGACCTGGAGCAGGTTGAGCAGCTCCGGCTGGTCCTTCAGCGCGAAGACGCCCTGCTTCGCGGCCTTGGCCAGCACGTCGGCGCGGGCGTTCGGCGTGATCCGGCCGTCCCAGTGGGTGCGCGAGTAGTCGAAGACGACCAGGTCGGGGTCCTCGGACTCCTCGATGCGGCGGGCGATGGCCTGGAGCGAGCCGGGCAGCATCGTGTCGTCGCTGTCGAGGAAGAGCAGGTACTTGCCCTTGGCGCGGGCCATGCCGGCGTTGCGCGCCCGGCCGAGACCGACGTTCTGCTCCAGGTGCATCGCCACGACGCGCGGGTCGGCCTTGGCGTAGTCGTCGATGATCGCGCCGCAACCGTCCGGCGAGCAGTCGTTGACGACCAGGAGCTCGTAGTCCCCGAACGACTGCTCAAGCACCGAGTCCAGACAGTCCCGCAGGAACGCCTGCACCTTGTAGGTGGGAACGATGATGCTGAACAGGGGGACTTCGGAACCGGAGGAGGATTGCGTCTGTGTCATCTCAATACCGTGGAATCTGACGTGGGAGACAGGGGCGTGACCGCCGGGTCAGCGCTGGCTCGTGGACAGGGCGTAGCCGAGGAGCGTGCGTATGGTCTTCGACTGTCCGTGGCGCAGCGCCCCCGGAACCATTGTCAGCGCGTGCAGTCGCATGGACAGGTGCCGACGCGCGGCGCGCGCGGCCTTCGGCCAGCCGTGTGCGTCGAGGTCGTCGGCCACTTCGTGGAAGAAGCGCACGGCCTCGCCGAAGCGGGCGCCGGACACGGCTTCCGCCGAGGAGAGGCTGCCGGAGTGCCGGCGGTAGCGGAACGCGGTGGTCGGATCGACGACCAGCTTTCCGCCGCGCCGGATCAGCTCGATGATCAGCGCCAGGTCCTGGATGACCGACAGGTCCTCCCGGAAGCTGATCTCCTTGACGGCGTCGGCACGCCAGACGATGGACGGGAAGTAGAGCCAGTTGCCGCCGAGGAGGTTGGCGGCGAGCGACTCGCCGGAGAGCAGCAGGCGACGCCCGGTGTCCTTCGGCGCGTACAGCCGCTTCTTGACCTCGTCGCCGAGGGTCGTCGAAGGGTTGCCGTGCTCGTCGATGACCTCGACGCCCGGCTGGTAGATCGTCGCGTCGGGGAAGGCCGCGATGGCGGCCCGCATGGTCGCGACGTAGTTCGGCAGCAGCAGGTCGTCGCTGCCGAGCATGCTGAAGTGGCGGGACTCGACGAGGTCGACGCACTTGCGGAAGTTCCGGGTGATGCCCAGGTTCTGCTCGTTGCGCATGTAGCGGACCCGGCTGTCGCCGAGGGAGGCGAACCACTCGGGTACGCCGGGCTCCTTGCCGTCGTCGACGACGGTCAGCCGCCAGTTCCCGTCGGTCTGCTCCAGCACGCTGCGCACGGCGGCCTGCATCAGGCCGGTGTCGCCGTAGTGCGGGAGCATGATGTCGAGCGGGGCGCCGTCCGCCGTGCTGTCGGCGCTGTCGGGGTTCTGCACCGCTGTCACTTGGTCTTCCCCTTGGGGCCGAGAGCCGAGCGGCGGCTGAGCGCGAGCAGCAGGATCATGCCGATGCGGCCCAGGTAGAGCGTGGCCTTCCAGGGCGACTGGCTGGGCGTGCCGGTGGCGCGCGGACGCATGGCGACGGGCACCTGCTCGACGCGGTAACCGGCCCGGACGACGGCGATGGTGGACTCCACCGTGTCGCCCAGGTACTCCACGGGGTACCAGTGCGCGAAGACGTCGATCAGGTCGCGGTTGGAGGCGCGGAAGCCGGAAGTGACGTCGGTCAGCTTGGTCCTGGCCATCTTCGACAGCCAGAAGGCGAGCACGACCATGGCCCACTTGCGCGGGCCGCGGGTCTCGTAGTCGCCGGTGCCGGCGAAACGCGCGCCCATGCAGAGGTCGGCGCCCTGGTCCAGGCGCGCGATCAGCTCGGGCACGTTGCGCGGGTCGTGCTGGCCGTCGGCGTCGACCTGGATGGCGATGTCGTAGCCGCGGTCGTACGCGTAGCGGTAGCCGGCGCGCATCGCGCCGCCCACGCCGAGGTTGTAAGGGAGCGTCATCACCGTCGCGCCCGCGGCACGGGCCACCCGGCTCGTGTCATCGGCCGAGCCGTCGTCGACGACGAGGACGTCGACTCCGGGAAGCGTCGCGTAGACCTCCTTGATGACGTCGGCGACGCCTTCGGCCTCGTTCCACGCGGGCATGATGATGAGTACGCGCTTGCCGTCGATCACTTGAGGCCCCCCTGCCCGGCCCGGTCGGCCGCGTCCGCGGACGCCGCGTGATCCGCGACCTGCTTCTGCAGTTCCTGTACGTCGATGCGGAGCAACGCCACTTCCTCCGAAAGGGTGCGGCCCTCCTCCTCGAGATGGCCCACCTCCCAGCTCAGCTGGAGGCAGACGATGAAGAGGAACGCGACACTGAGGAAGAGGAGCAGGCTGACACCCGAGCGGACGCCGACGGCGCGGGCGACCGAGTCGAGGCCGCTCGGGAAGAAGCCGAGCGGGATGATCACCAGTCCGGTGAGCACCCAGAGGAAGGCGTACTTCTCCTTGAGCTTGCGGCGGCGCAGCAGCTCGATGATGCACGCGACGAGAAAGACTCCGGTGACCGAAGTCAGCATCCACAACTTCACGCGGGGCTCCGGTCTATCGGACGACTCATGGAAACGGCCTGTCTACTTTTTCCGGGGGAGGGGCGAAGGACGCCGCGATACTGCAGCACACTGTCCGTCGCGTTGGTCACGGAGAGTGAGGGAATGGTGATCATTCCTATGAGTGCACCGAACGGTAGCCTACACGAGGGCGAAGAAGCAGCGTCATGCAGGTGACCACCGCCAGCGACCCCACGGCGTAGGCGATCTCGACCCGGGTCCGCAGCTCCAGAGGACTCAGCGTGACCGCCAGGAGCACGGCCGTCCCGACGATCCAGGACACCAGTTGCTGCCGTGCGGCGCCGCTCGTGAGCAGCGCCTGGCCGAGCACCATCGCCATCATGTAGAGCGTCGTGCCGACCGAGAGCCACAGGAAGTCCACCGGCCCCAGCACGTCCGGCGAACCGAACAGCACCGGCAGCAGGAACGGGCCGAGCACCACCGCGCCGACCCCGAACACCACGCCCATGGCACCGGTGATCGCGCACGCCCGCAGCAGCAGCCGCCGGTAGCCCTGGGCGTCGCCCTCGGCCTGCGCCGTCGACAGCCCCGCGAGCAGCGAGGCCTGGAAGGCACCGAACGCGAACAGCGGCACCCGCGCCAGGACCAGCGCCGACAACAGGGCCGCGACCAGCGCGCTGTCGTCCGTCGAGATCAGCTTGGTGCTGATGACCGCGATGTTGACGAGCACCTGGGCGAGCAGCGTCGAGCCGACGAGCAGCCCGAGGTGCTCGATGAGCTCGGGCCACTGCGCGGTCGAACCCGGCCGCGCCCCGCGCAGCACCGGCGGCAGCGTCACGAGCACCGCGACCAGCGGCGCGACCGTCATCACCGCGGCGAACGTCACCACGGACGACACCCCGGCCAGCGCCAGGGCCACCGAGAACACGATCCGCAGCAGCCCGTCGAGCCCCAACTGCAGCCCGTACGACTCGAAGCGGCCGAGCCCCGCGAGGACACCGCGGGTCACATGGGCGCAGGCCAGCGCGGCGAAGGCACCGCCGAGCGCGGCCACCAGGCCCCGGTCGCCGTGGAAGAACAGGTCGGCGATCTGGCCGGCGAACACCGCCAGCGGCAGCAGCACCGCCGCGAGCAGCCCGAACGACAGCACCGCCCCGCGCCGCAGCACGGGCAGCGCGCCGTCGCCGGCCACCACCCGGGCGGCCACCACACGGGTGACCTCCTGCTCGACCGGGAAGAACAGACCCAGACCTATGGAGGCCACCACGGTCCACAGGACCGAGAAGCTCGCCATGTCGTCGACGGAGAGCGAGTGGCCCGCCGCCGCGAGATGGACGTAGTTCGCCCCGCCGAGCAGCGCGGTGCCGATTCCGACGAACGCGGTACCGCGCGGCAGGGCGGTGGTGATGCGGTCGAGCACCGTCACGCGTCCGACCGTCCGCCCGCAGCAGGGGTCGCACCCGGGGCCATGACCTTCAGGGCCTCGACGAGCTGCTCGCGCCAGTGCGGCTGCACCGCCACGCCCGCCTCGGCCCAGCGCTCGTGCGCGAGGACGCTGAAGGAGGGACGGCGGGCCGGCCGGACGAACTTCTCCGAGGTGGTCGGCCGCACCCGCTCCGGGTCCAGGCCGGTCAGCTCGAAGGCCGCCCGCGCCAGGTCGAACCAGGTCGCCGTCTCGGACGCCGTGCCGTGGTAGACGCCCGCCGGGGCCTCGCCCCGCACGGCCGCCTGCCCCAGGTCCCGCAGCTGACGCGCGAGCGCCCGGGTCCAGGTCGGCTGGCCGCGCTGGTCGTCGACCACGTCGAGGGTCTCGCGCTGCGCCGCCAGGCTCAGCATGGTCGCCACGAAGTTCCGGCCGTGCGCCCCGTACAGCCACGCCGTGCGCACGACGTAGCCGCGCTCGGGCAGCAGCTCGAGGACCGCCTCCTCGCCCGCGAGCTTGCTGCGGCCGTAGGCGTTCACCGGGGAGGTCGGGGCGTCGTGCGGGTACGGCTCGGTCGCGTCGCCCGGGAAGACGTAGTCGGTCGAGACCTGGAGCAGCACCGCGCCGGTCCCGGCGCACGCCGCGGCGAGGGCGCGCGGGCCGTCGCCGTTGATCCGGGTGGCCGCGGCCTCCTCGGTCTCGGCGCCGTCGACGTCGGTCCAGGCGGCGGCGTTGACGACCACGTCGTGGCCGTCGACCGCCGCGCGGACCGCGTCGGCGTCGGTGATGTCCAGCTCGCCGCGGGTCAGCGCGGTGACGTCGGCGCCGGCCTCGGCCAGGACCTCGGCGAGGTCACGGCCGAGCATCCCGGCCGCACCGGTGATCAGCCAGCGGGTGGGGGCGTCGGCGCTCATCAGGCCAGCGCCGCCTTGGCCTTCAGCGGCTCCCACCAGGCGCGGTTGTCGCGGTACCACTGGACGGTGTCGGCGAGACCCTGCTCGAAGGTGACCTGCGGGGTGTAGCCGAGCTCCTCCTGGATCTTGGCGATCGACAGGGAGTAGCGCAGGTCGTGGCCCTTGCGGTCCTCGACGTGCTCGACCATGTCCCAGCCGGCGCCGCAGGCGTCCAGCAGCAGACCGGTGAGCTCCTTGTTGGTGACCTCGGTGCCGCCGCCGATGTGGTAGACCTCACCGGCGCGGCCGCCGCGCAGCACCATCTCGATGCCACGGCAGTGGTCCGAGACGTGCAGCCAGTCGCGGATGTTCAGGCCCTCGCCGTACAGCGGCACCTTCTTCCCGTCCAGCAGGTTCGTGGTGAACAGCGGGATCATCTTCTCGGGGAAGTGGTACTGCCCGTAGTTGTTGGAGCAGCGGGTCACCACGACGTCCATGCCGTGCGTGCGGTGGTACGACAGCGCGAGCAGGTCCGAACCGGCCTTGGAGGCCGAGTACGGGGAGTTCGGCGCGAGCGGCCAGTCCTCGGTCCAGGAACCCTCGGAGATCGAGCCGTACACCTCGTCCGTGGAGACGTGCACGAACCGGCCGACGCCGTGCCGCTTGGCCGCGTCGAGCAGCACCTGGGTGCCCAGCACGTTCGTGGTGACGAACGGCGAGGAGTCCAGGATCGAGCGGTCCACGTGGGACTCGGCGGCGAAGTGCACCACCGCGTCCTGGCCGCGCATGACGTCGTCGACGGTCGCGTAGTCGCGGATGTCGCCCTGGACGAAGGTGTAGCCGGGCTTGCCCGCCACGGGGGCGAGATTGGCCTCGTTACCCGAATAGGTGAGGTTGTCCAGGACGGTGACCTGGGCGCCCTCGCTGGAGGGCAGCTCTCCGGAGAGCAGTGCCCGCACGAACTGTGAACCGATGAACCCGGCGCCGCCGGTGACCAGAATCCTCATAAGGGCCACCATTCTATGGGCTCGGGTGCCGACACCAGTTCGCCCGCCGTTCCGTGGCCGTTCTCACGTAAGGGGTAGGGCGGCGGTGGCGATGGGCCCCTCGGCGCTGCCGTAGGCTGCGTGCCCATGCGTGGAATTTTGCTTGCCGGTGGTACCGGCTCCCGACTGTGGCCGATCACCCGAGCCGTGTCGAAGCAGCTGATGCCGGTCTTCGACAAGCCGATGATCTATTACCCCCTGTCGACCCTCGTGATGGCGGGCATCAGGGAGATTCTGATCATCACGGGTCCCGAGGAGCGCCCCCAGTTCGAGCGGCTTCTGGGCGACGGGTCCGATTTCGGGCTGGACATCCAGTTCGCGACCCAGGAGAAGCCGAACGGAATTGCCGAGGCCTTCGTCATCGGTGAGGAATTCATCGGCGACGACCCGGTCGCCCTGATCCTCGGCGACAACATCTTCCACGGCGTCGGCCTCGGCCGGCAGCTCGCGAAGTACCAGCAGCCCGAGGGCGGTGTGGTCTTCGCCCACGCCGTGTCCGACCCCACCGCCTACGGTGTCGTCGACTTCGACGAGAACGGCGTCGCCCGCTCGATCGAGGAGAAGCCGAAGAACCCGAAGTCCCGCTACGCGGTGCCGGGCCTCTACTTCTACGACAGCCGGGTCGTCGAGATCGCCAAGAACCTCGAGCCGAGCGGCCGAGGCGAGCTGGAGATCACCGACGTCAACAAGTACTACCTCGACCGCGGCGAGCTCCAGGTCTCCGTCCTGGACCGCGGCACCGTCTGGCTGGACACCGGCACCTTCCAGTCCCTCGTCCAGGCCTCCGAATACGTCCGCGTGGTCGAGGAGCGCCAGGGCATGAAGATCGGCTGCCTCGAGGAGGCCGCCTGGCGCGCCGGCTTCATCGACGACGCCCACCTGCGCACCCTCGCCGAGCCGCTGACCAAGAGCGGCTACGGCGACTACCTGCTCGACCTGCTGGCGCACGAAGCCGAGCAGGCCTGAGGCCCGAGAGAGGAAACGGCTCTTTCCATGAAGGTCAACCCCCTTGGTATCGAGGGCGCCTGGGAGTTCGTCCCGCAGCAGCACGGTGACGCCCGCGGCCTCTTCCTCGAGTGGTACAAGGCGGAGCGCATGGCCGAGGCGGTCGGCCACCCGCTGAACCTGAAGCAGGGCAACCTCTCGGTGTCCGCCGCCGGTGTTGTGCGCGGCATCCACTTCGCCGACGTGCCGCCCGGCCAGGCCAAGTACGTGACGTGCGTGCGCGGTGCGGTCCTCGACATCATCGTGGACGTCCGGGTCGGCTCGCCGACCTTCGGCCGCTGGGAGGCCGTGCGCCTCGACGACAAGGACCGCAAGGCCGTCTACCTCTCCGAGGGCCTCGGCCACGGCTTCTGCGCGCTGACGGACGACGCGACCGTGACGTACCTCTGCTCCGAGGGCTACGCGCCGGAGCGCGAGCGCACCGTCTACCCGCTGGACCCGGAGATCGGCATCGAGTGGCCGGTCGACGGCGTGCCCGAGCTGTCCGCCAAGGACGCCGAGGGCCCGACCCTCGCGCAGGCGCGCGAGGCGGGCATCCTGCCGGTGTACGAGGAGTGCGTGGCGTTCCGCGCCTCGCTGGCCGAGCGCGGCTGAACACGGCTGGACCGGTCGGGTTCCGACCGGCGTGCGGCGGCCCGGCGGCTCCCTTCGGGGAGCGGCCGGGCCGCCGTCCCTTTCGGGTTAGGCTGCCCGGATGACGTGGCTCATCACCGGCGGCGCCGGCTACATCGGCTCCCATGTCGTCAAGTCCATGACCGAGGCCGGTGAGCGGGTGGCCGTCCTGGACGACCTCTCCAGCGGCGACCCGGCCCGCCTGCCCGCGGACGTGCCGCTGGAGCGCGGCAGCGTCCTCGACCGCGCCTTCGTCGACCGGGTGCTCCGCGAGCACGCCGTCACCGGGATCGTCCACCTCGCGGCCAAGAAGGCCGTCGGGGAGTCCGTCGAACGCCCGCTCCTCTATTACCGCGAGAACGTCACCGGCCTCCAGGTCCTCCTCGAAGCCGCCGCCGACGCCGGGGTCCGGTCCTTCCTCTTCTCCTCCTCCGCGTCCGTGTACGGCATGCCCGACACCGACCTGGTGACCGAGGACACCCCGTGCGCCCCGCTCAGCCCGTACGGCGAGACCAAGGTCACGGGCGAGTGGATGGTGCGCTCCGCCGGCCGCGCCCACGGCATGGCCACCGCCTGTCTGCGCTACTTCAACGTGGCCGGCACCGCCGCGCCCGAACTCGCCGACACCGGTGTCTCCAACCTCGTGCCGATGGTCTTCGAGCGGCTCGATTCCGGACGGCCGCCGCTGGTCTTCGGCGACGACTACCCGACGCCCGACGGCACCTGCGTCCGCGACTACATCCACGTCGCCGACCTCGCCGACGCCCATCTGGCCGCCGCCCGCCGGCTCGCCGAGCGGGCCGCGAAAGGCGAGCACCACGACCTGACGCTCAACATCGGCCGCGGCGAGGGCGTGTCGGTACGGGAGATGATCGACCTGATCCGCGAGGTCACCGGCCACGACGTCGAGCCCGAGGTCGTCGCGCGGCGGCCCGGAGACCCGGCGAAGGTGGTCGCCTCGGCCGAACGGATCTCCGCCGAACTGGGCTGGACCGCCCGACACGACGTCCGTTCCATGATCGCCTCGGCCTGGGCCGCGCACACCGCGCGCCCCGTCCAGCCCGCGGAATAGACGGGCGGCGCCCGAACCGGCTCGCGTAGATTGCCTGCCGAGGCGAGAGCCCGGGCACGGGCTACGGGAACGGGCTCTCGACGCAGGCGAATGAGCACGGGCACGGGCTTCGAGCACCGGCCTGGACACGGGCAATGAGTGAGGGCGCGGGCTTGGAGCACCGGCCTGAACGCAGGCGAATGAGTACGGGCGCGGGCCTTGAGCACCGGCCTGGACACGGGCAATGAGTACGGGCACGGGCAATGAGCACGACGGCGAGGACGACGCAGGTGACAGAGGCAAGGCAGTACGTGACGGAAGCCCGCAGGATCGTCGTGAAGGTCGGCTCGTCCTCGCTGACCACCGCGTCCGGCGGCCTCGACGCCGACCGTGTCGACGCCCTCGTGGACGTCCTCGCCAAGGTCCGCAGCGGCGGCGAGAAGGAGATCGTCCTGGTCTCCTCCGGCGCCATCGCCGCGGGACTCGCCCCGCTCGGCCTCACCCGCCGTCCCAAGGACCTGGCCCGCCAGCAGGCCGCCGCCAGCGTCGGCCAGGGCCTGCTCGTCGCCCGCTACACGGCCTCCTTCGCCCGCTACGGGGTACGCGTGGGCCAGGTCCTGCTCACCACCGACGACACCAGCCGCCGCGCCCACTACCGCAACGCCTACCGGACCCTCGACCAGCTCCTGGCCATGGGAGCCCTGCCGGTCGTCAACGAGAACGACACCGTGGCCACGGACGAGATCCGCTTCGGCGACAACGACCGGCTCGCCGCGCTCGTCGCCCACCTCGTTCGCGCCGACCTGCTCGTGCTCCTCTCCGACGTGGACGGGCTCTACGACGGCGACCCGTCCAAGCCCGGCACCTCGCGCATCGCCGAGGTCACCGGCCCCGAGGACATCGCCCACGTCGAGATCGGCTCCGCCGGCAAGGCGGGCGTCGGCACCGGCGGCATGGTCACCAAGGTCGAGGCCGCCAGGATCGCGGCCGCCGCCGGCATCCCGGTGGTGCTCACCTCCGCCGTACGCGCCGCCGACGCCCTCGCCGGCCGCGACACCGGCACGTACTTCCACCGCACCGGCCGCCGGTCCGCCGACCGGCTGCTCTGGCTCGCCCACGCCTCCACCCCGCAGGGCCACCTCACCCTCGACGACGGCGCCGTACGGGCCGTGGTCGAAGGCAAGAAGTCGCTGCTCGCGGCGGGGATCGCGGCCGTCGAGGGCGAGTTCACCGCCGGCGACCCGGTGGAGCTGCGGGACACCGCGGGCCGTGCCGTCGCCCGCGGGCTCGTCAACTTCGACGCCAAGGAGATCCCCCGGATGCTCGGCCGCTCCACCCACGAGCTGGCCCGCGAACTCGGACCGGAGTACGAGCGCGAGGTCGTGCACCGAGACGACCTCGTCGTCATGTGAACCGAAACGGCTGAAAGTCTGGTCATCCGGTAGGGACCTTTACCAAAACCGCCCCATGCGCCGCCGCGGGCTGGTCAACTTTGTCTCGGGGGCAACGAGAGGGTGGGGAACACCAGCACGCGCAGCAGATCGCAGCACGCAGCACAGGCATCACACAGGAGGCCGCCGGTGAGACGAGCGCGCCCAGGGGCATCGCCCCGCGGGACGGCCGAACGCGCCCTGACGAGCGTCGAGGCCGGAGCCGACTTCGACGAGGAATCCTTCGACGGGACCCCCGAGGACACAGGGGCGGACACGAGGACACCGGAGCGGGAGGTGTCCAAGCTCTGGCACATCACCCTCAGCGTCTCCGGCGCGGCGGCCCCGCTGCAGGAGGTGCGCCGGGCCCTCGAACAGCTGGCCCACGACCACCCCTTCCTGCTGACCAGCCGCTACGCGAACGACCACGCGGAGATCCGGTACTGGGAGGAGGCCCGCGACCTCCACGACGCGGCCGCCGTCGCGCTGCGCCTGTGGGGCGAGCACCGGCAGAGCGCCAAGCTGCCGCCGTGGGAGATCGTCGGCCTGGAGGTCATCGACCGGGAGACCTACCACCAGCGGATCGCCGAGGGCTACGGCCCGCCCCCGGCCGCCCCGGTCGGTGTCCACCCCTACTGACGACGTCCACCGCAACCGACAGCGCCCCCACCGCAACCGGTGGCGGGCGACCGCAACCGACAGCGCCCCACCGCAACCGGCGGCGGCGCCCGCAACCGACGGCGCCCACCGCAACCGACGGTGCCCACCGCAACTGACGGTGCCCACCGCAACCGGCGGCGCCCACCCCACCGGCGGCGGCGCCCGCAACCGACAGCGACCACCGCAACCGGCGGCGTTCACCTCAACCGGCGGCGTTCACCTCAACCGGCGAGTCCACCCCTACGGACGACGTCCGGCTGCTGACGACATCCGGCCTTTCGACATCCGGTCGGCGGACGTCTCGCAGTACGGGACGGGAGCGGGATACGTGAGGGATGTCCGCAGTGGTGCCAGTACCCTGCGGGCATGACCTCGCTCATGCCCTTCGACAACATGTCCCCGGTCGCCCAGACCGCCTACCGGGCCCGCGCCGCGGCCGCCGAAATCGCGCCACTCCCGCGCGCGACGAAGGACGACGCCCTGCTGGCCATGGCGGACGCCCTGGAGGTCCGCACGGCCGAGATCGTCGAGGCCAACGCCGAGGACATCGCCCGCGCCCGCGAGGCCGGCACCAGTGAGGCCATCATTGACCGGCTCACCCTGACGCCCGAGCGGGTACGGGCCATCGCCGCCGACGTCCGGCACGTCGCCGCGCTGCCCGACCCGGTCGGCGAGGTCGTCCGCGGCTCGACCCTCCCCAACGGCATCGACCTGCGCCAGGTCCGCGTCCCGCTCGGCGTCGTCGGCATCATCTACGAGGCCCGCCCCAACGTCACCGTCGACGCCGCCGCCCTCTGCCTGAAGTCCGGCAACGCCGTCCTGCTGCGCGGCTCCTCCTCCGCGTACTCCTCCAACACCGCCCTGGTGAAGGTGCTGCGCGACGCCGTCGGCGGCGCCGGACTGCCCGCCGACGCCATCCAGCTCGTCCCCGGCGAGTCCCGCGACTCCGTCCGCGAGCTGATGCGCGCCCGCGGCCTCGTCGACGTCCTCATCCCGCGCGGCGGCGCCTCGCTGATCAAGACCGTCGTCGAGGAGTCCACCGTCCCGGTCATCGAGACCGGCACCGGCAACTGCCACGTCTACGTCGACGCCCAGGCCGACCTCGACATGGCCGTCGAGATCCTGGTCAACTCCAAGGCCCACCGGGTCAGCGTCTGCAACGCCGCCGAGACCCTGCTGGTGCACCAGGACATCGCGGACGTCTTCCTGCCGCGCGCCCTGGACGCCCTCGCCGAGGCCGGCGTCACCGTCCACGCCGACGAGCGGGTCCTCGCCCGCGCCGAGGGCAGCAAGGCCACCGTCGTCCCGGCCACTGCCGAGGACTGGGAGACCGAGTACCTCTCCTACGACATCGCCGCCGCCGTGGTCGACTCCCTCGACAAGGCCGTCGAGCACATCCGGCTGTGGTCCTCCGGCCACACCGAGGCCATCGTCACCACCTCCCAGGCCGCGGCCCGCCGCTTCACCCAGCTGGTCGACTCCACCACCGTCGCCGTCAACGCCTCCACGCGCTTCACGGACGGCGGACAGTTCGGCTTCGGCGCCGAGATCGGCATCTCCACCCAGAAGCTGCACGCCCGGGGCCCCATGGGCCTTCCGGAACTCACCTCCACCAAGTACATCGTGACCGGCGACGGTCACGTTCGGTAACCGGCGCCCGCCCGCCGGACGCCCGATCGGGGCAGGGACAGTTTGCGCTCTCCCTGCCCAAAACCCCCTCCCCGGTCTACTCTGAACCCGTGCCGGACGACGTGGGGGGCATGCCGTTCCAGGACGGCGGGGACCCCGATGACTCTGTCGACCGCGGCGGCGCCGACGAGGATTTCGCCACCGTGGTCTTCGACGAGGACTTCGTGCGGGCCGCCGAGATCCACGAGCCGACCGCCGTCGAGCGACTGCTCGCCGCCGCCCAGGCCCGCGCCGAGGCCGAGGCCGCCCGGGCCCGCGCCGTGGCCGGTCTCGCCGACGAGGAGCCCTACGAGGACGGCTACGACCTCGCCCGCCACCCCGACGGCTACGACCCGGACACCGCCGACGACGACTTCGGCCCCTACGGTCCCCACGGCGGCGCCCTGCGCCCCTACCGCGGCAGCGCCCGCTGGCACCGCCCCGTCGCCTGGGTACTCGCCCTGGTCATGGGCGTCGGCATGGTCGCCCTCGCCTTCAGCGCCGTCTACCGGGGTGCCTCCGCCAACCGCCAGGACCGCATGCCCCCGCCGGCCACCACCGGCGTCGACGAGCCCCGTGCCGTCCCCTCGGCCGCCACCGCGTCCTCCGCACCCCCCGTTCCCGCTGCTCCGGGCGCTCCCTAGGGAGCCCTTCGCCCGTTCGCCGCAGCCGCGTCGGAATTCTTCCGAAGTTGTCGTGTACCTGGGCGTTTACCGAAGCTTCCGCCGACCTACCCTGAAGGTATGGCAGGGCGTGGCGACCCGCCTGAGGGGACTCCCGAGGGGCTCCCCGGCGGTGAGGACGAGTACCGATCCGTCGTCTTCGACGAGGCGTTCGTCCGCGCTGCCCGGCTCCAGGAGTTCTCCGCCGAGGAGCGGATGGGCGAGCACTCGCAGGCGGTCCGCTCCCGCCCCTCCTGGGAGGGCCGCAGCGGCTCCCGGCAGGCCCTGCTGCTCGTCCTGCTGATCGTGCTGGCCTTCGGCACGGCCGTCTATCTGGGCGTCCGCAACCCGTACCAGCCCCCGGTGGACCAGCGGGCCGAACCCCTGCGCACCACGGTGGTCCCGCTCGCCCCGCAGGGCCCGGTGCCGGGCGGCACCCCCGCCGGCCTCTTCGCCCACAGCCCCGTCGCCGAGTACCCCATCGGCGCCGCCGGCATCAACTTCCCCCTCGCCGCCCGCACCACCCACTTCTCCGAGAGCCAGGTGGTCACCGCCCTCGGCATCGCCAAGGACTACCTGGTCGCCTCCTCCCTCGAACCCGACGTCCTGGCCGGACTCACCGTCCGCCCGCCCCGGCTCCTCGTCGACCCCGACCAGCTGGAGCAGTTCGACCGGAGCGTCGAGTCGTCCCAGGACGACGGCCGGCACGCCGCCTCCGGCTGGCTGATCCGCTTCGACCCGAGCAAGGTCGTCCTCGCCGACCCCGCCGTCCGCGTCCAGGGCACCCTGCGGTACGCGGAGGTCGACACCGACCTGATCGACGTCATGGCGGACCACACCTTCACCTACGCCGTCCGGCCCGCCACCTCGGGCGGCGGCCCGGCGCCGCAGGCCTCGCTGTTCACCGTCCACCGCGAGCTGCACTTCCGCTTCGACCGCGAGGACCTGCGGATGCACCGCGCCGAACTGCTGACCAGCACCGTCGAGGCGGGCCCGCAGTCCTGCGACGCCGACACCAGCGGTTCGCTGCGGCCGCTCCTCGCGGGCGAGCGGGCCGCAGACCCGAGCCGCCAGGCGGTCACCGACCCGTATGCCACGGACCGGCCCACCACGTCCTCGCTCTGCGGCGCGCTGGCCCCGAGCGCTCAGCCCTCGCTCTGACCCGGCTCCGCGTCGTCGGCACCCGGCGAGCCCTGGGACCCCTGCGATCCCTTCGCGCCGCCCTGGCCGCCGCCGGCGGCTCCGCCGAACCGGCCGAAGATCTTCCCGCCCAGGTCGCCCGCGAGGTCCCCGGCGCCGCCGGCTATGTCGCTGACCAGCTTCATCAGGGGATCCTTGCTGGTGCGCACGTGGTCCGCGTAGTGCCGCCCGGACTCGCGGAAGGAGTCGGTCACCGAGGTGTCCTGGTCCTCCGAACGCCGCGGGTAGTGGCCGTCCATGATCCGCTGGTAGTCGCGGGTCTCGGACCACTTCTTCAGCTCGGCCGCCCGCACCGCGGTGAAGGGATGGGTGCGCGGCAGCACGTTGAGGATCTTCAGGACGGAGTCGCGCAGGTCCCCGCCCTTCTCGTACTCGTCGGCCTGGGCGAGGAACGCGTCGACGTTCATCTCGTGGAGGTGGTTGCCGCCGGCGATCTTCATCAGGCCGCGCATCGAGGCCTGCAGGTCCTGGCCGACGAGCAGCCCGGCGCGGTCGGCCGACAGCTCCGACTTGCGGAACCACTCGCGCAGCGCCGTGACGATCGCCATGATCGCCACGTTCCCCAGCGGGATCCAGGCGATCTTTATCGCCAGGCTGGTGAGGAAGAGCAGGATCGTCCGGTAGACCGAGTGGCCGGAGAGCGCGTGGCCCACCTCGTGTCCGACGACGGCCCGCATCTCCTCCTCGTCGAGCAGCTCCACCAGGCCGGTCGTGACCACGATGATCGGCTCGTCGAGACCGATGCACATCGCGTTCGGCTTCGGGTCCTGCGTGACGTACATCGGCGGGACCTTCTCCAGGTCCAGGATGTAACAGGCGTCCCGCAGCATGTCGTTGAGATGGGAGAACTGCGCGTCGCTCACCCGCACGGAGTCGGAGAGGAACAGCAGTCGCAGACTCCGCTCGGGCAGCAGTCCGCTGAGTGCCTTGAAAACCGTGTCGAAGCCGCTCAGCTTGCGCAGCGCGACCAGCGCCGAGCGGTCGGCCGGGTGCTCATAGGCCCGCGAGGAGATCCCGGCGAAGCGCTTTCGCTGCCGCCCGGGCAGGTGTCCCTGGTGGTTGTCGGTCATGGATGCCCCCTGTTCGTACGAGTCGGTGCTCGTCCCCCTGACTCAGCCCAGACTAGGCGAGGCGGCTACCGTGTGCCCGAGCCTGTGGATAACTCGGGCACTGTGGACAACCGAGGAGCACGACCGCCATGCCGGACATCACGACCACCGCCGTCACGCCCCTGCTCGCCGCGGCTTCGGAGCAGCCGGGCCTCGGCGGCACGCTGCGGATCGTGCTGCTCGTCTCGATCGTCGGCGGCGCCCTCCTCGCCTGGTTCCTGCTGCGCGGCTACGGCAACGGCGGCGAGGACCCCGCGGCGACCGAGGAGGCCGCGGCGACCCAGGACCCGGCGGCGGCCGAGGAGGCCGCGGCGACCCAGGACCCGGCGGCGGCCGAGGAGGCCGCGGAGGCCGCGAAGGGGCGGGAGGCCACCGCCGCGCGCACCGAAAACGGCCCCGGTGACGCCAACGCCTGAGTCGGCGTGAGCGCTCGGCGACGCGCCGCATACGATGTGCGCGAAGTCTCCGCTCCCATCCCCGATCGAAGGTCCTGCCGAAGATGAGCCTCCACGCCACCGCCGCCAACCTGGTCACGCTCGCGAACGAGGGTGCCGAGCACGGCGGCAACCACGAAAGCCTCAACCCGTACGTGACGGGTGGCGGCGCCCTGCTCGCGCTCCTTCTGCTCCTGTGGATCACCACCCGCTTCAACCGGGACCGCTGAGCCCGAGGCCGCTGATCCGGCGTTCGCCGCCGTGCCAGTAGGCTCTGCACGCATGGGAGAGCAGGAAGTGCCTACTGGCGGTCGCGGCAAGCGCCGACTCGGCGTGATGGGCGGAACGTTTGATCCGATCCATCACGGACACCTGGTGGCCGCCAGCGAGGTGGCCGCCCTGTTCCACCTCGACGAGGTGGTGTTCGTGCCGACCGGGCAGCCGTGGCAGAAGAGCCACAAGGCCGTCTCGCCGGCCGAGGACCGCTACCTGATGACGGTCATCGCCACCGCCTCCAACCCGCAGTTCTCCGTCAGCCGCATCGACATCGACCGCGGCGGCGCGACCTACACGATCGACACCCTGCGGGACCTGCGCTCCCTCAACAGCGACTCGGATCTCTTCTTCATCACCGGCGCCGACGCGCTGTCGCAGATCCTCACCTGGCGCGACGCCGAGGAGCTCTTCGCGCTCGCCCACTTCATCGGCGTCACCCGCCCGGGTCACGACCTCACCGACGACGGCCTGCCCAAGGGCGGCGTGTCGCTGGTCGAGGTCCCCGCGCTCGCCATCTCCTCCACGGACTGCCGGGCGAGGGTCGCACAGGGCGACCCGGTCTGGTATTTGGTCCCGGACGGTGTGGTGCGCTACATCGACAAGCGCCAGTTGTACCGCGGCGAGTGAGCCTCGGGGAGGGGCACCGGTGAACGATCAGCAGAACCCGTACGACCCGTACTATCCGCAGCCGCAGATCATCGGCTACGACGCGTACGGGCAGCCGGTGTACCAGCAGCAGGTCCCGCAGCAGCACTACGACCCGTACGCGCAGCAGCAGCAGCAGCCGCAGCAGCCGCAGCAGCCGCAGCAACCCCAGCAGCCTCAGCAGCACGAACAGCAGCAGGCCTACGGCTACGACCCGTACGGGCAGCAGTCCGCCCCGTCGCACCAGGCCCACCAGCCTCAGGCGCCCCAAAGCCCCCAGCAGCCGCAGTACGACCCGTACGCCCAGCAGCCCTCGTACGACCGCGGGCAGTACGACTCGGGACGGCAGTACGACGCCGGGCGGCCGTACGACGCGGGCCGCCCGTACGAGACCGGTCAGCAGTACGACACGGGCCAGCAGTGGGCGGTGCGCACAGAGCCCGCGCCCCCGCCGCCCCTCCAGGCCCCCGCCCCGTCGGCGCAGCCCGCACCGCCCGCCGGCGTGCCCGGGCAGCGCCCGGCGCCCGAGGGAGACGGGCGCGACTACCGCACCGAGCAGTTCTCGTTCATCGAGGAGCCCGACGAGGACTCCGAGGACGTCATCGACTGGCTCAAGTTCACCGAGAGCCGGTCCGAGCGCCGCGAGGAGGCCCGCCGCCGCGGTCGCAACCGCGTCGTCGCCCTCGTCGTGGTCCTCGTGCTCGCCGCCGTCGGAGGCGTCGGCTACCTCTGGTCGGCCGGCAAGCTCCCCGGCATGGCCGGCGACGCCCCCGGGCAGAACACCGCCACGGGCCCGCAGCAGCGGGACACCATCGTCGTCCACCTGCACAACACCAAGGGCGGCGGCACCTCCACCGCCCTCCTCGTCGACAACAGCACCACCAAGCAGGGCACCACCGTCCTGCTCCCCAACGCGCTCGCCGTCGCCGACGACGAAGGCGCCACCACCACCCTCGCCAAGTCCGTCGAGGACGACGGCTCCAGCGGCACCCGCGAGGCGCTCGGCAACCTCCTCGGCGCGAAGATCGCCGGTACCTGGCGGCTCGACACCCCGTACCTGGAGAACCTCGTCGAGCTCGTCAGCAACATCGACATCACCACCGACACCGACGTGCCCGGCGACAAGCCCGGCACGGAGCCGCTGGTCAAGAAGGGCGAGAACCAGACCCTCAACGGCCGCGCCGCCGTCGCCTACGCCACCTACCGGGCGCCCGGGGAGGCCGAGGTCAAGCAGCTCCAGCGCTTCGGTCAGGTCATGTACGGCGTGCTGCGGAAGATCTCCGACGACCCCAAGGCCGCCACGGTCACCATCGAGACCCTGGCCCAGATCCTCGACCCGTCGCTGCCCGAGAAGGACCTCGGCGCCTCCCTCGCCAAGCTCGCCGAGCACGCCAAGGTCGGCGACTACAAGACCGCGGTGCTGCCCGTCGAGCCCGACGGCTCCCTCAGCGGGGCCACCGGCGACAGCGTCGTCAAGGACATCCTCGGCGGCAAGGTCAGCGCGCCCGAGCAGGGCGCCGCGACCCGGGTCGCGATCCGCGACGCCACCGGCGAGGACGCCACCGAGGCCGCCCGCGTGGTCCTGATCAACGGCGGCTACGCCGTGGTCGGCGGCACCAAGGCCGGCACCCAGGAGAAGTCTCAGGTCGTGTACGCGGACGACGCCCAGAAGGCGACCGCCGCGGAGGTCGCCAAGACCCTGGGGCTGCCCGCCGGATCCGTCACCAAGGGCAAGCCCGGCGGAAACGCCGAGGTCACCGTGATCCTGGGCGAGGACTACAAGATCCCCGGCGTCAAGCGGTGACCCTTTTGTCATCCCTTTCGGGGCCGTCGGCGGTACATGAGACCCTTGAGGTGTCTCTGACCGCCGACGAAAGCCTGCTTGTGACCGCCACGGACCGCTCCATCGAGCTCGTCAACGCCGCCGCCCAGGCGGCGGCCGACCGGCTCGCGCACGACATCATCGCGTACGACGTCAGCGACGTGCTGTCGATCACCGACGCCTTCCTGCTCGCCTCCGCGCCCAACGACCGCCAGGTCAAGTCGATCGTCGACGAGATCGAGGAGCGGCTGCTCAAGGAGCTCGGCGCCAAGCCGGTGCGCCGCGAGGGCGACCGCGACGCCCGCTGGATCCTCCTCGACTACGTCGACATCGTGATCCACGTCCAGCACAGCGAGGAGCGGGTCTTCTACGCTCTGGAGCGGCTGTGGAAGGACTGCCCCGAGCTGCCGCTGCCCGAGGACGCGATCAAGACCCGCGGCAAGGCCGAGGAGCACGCTCGGCTCATGGGGACCGACGGGACGGACGGTGAGCTGAGCTGACCAGTGGCAAGGGCGGCACCGGCCGCCGCATCGTGCTGTGGCGTCACGGCCAGACCTCCTGGAACCTGGAGCGCCGCTTCCAGGGCAGCACGGACATCGAGCTCACCGAGACCGGTCTCCTCCAGGCCCGCCGTGCCGCCCGGCTGCTCGCCGCCCTGAAGCCGGACGCGATCGTCGCCTCCGACCTCAAGCGGGCGTCGGCCACGGCCGCCGAGCTCTCCGCGCTCACCGGTCACGCCGTCGCCCACGACTCCGCGCTGCGCGAGACGTACGCGGGGGAGTGGCAGGGCCTGACCCACGACGAGATCACCGCGCGGTACGGCGAGCAGTACGCCGCCTGGAAGCGCGGCGAGCCCGTGCGCCGCGGCGGCGGCGAGCTGGAGACCGAGGTTGCCGACCGGGCCGCCCCGGTGGTGCTGTCGCACGCCGAGAAGCTGCCCGAGGACGGCACGCTCGTCGTGGTCAGCCACGGCGGCACCATCCGCACCACCATCGGCCGGCTGCTCGGCCTGGAGGCCCGCCACTGGGAGAGCCTGGGCGGCCTCTCGAACTGCTGCTGGTCCGTCCTCGGCGAGGGAGCGCGCGGCTGGCGTCTTCTGGAGCACAACGCCGGGACGCTGCCCGAGCCCGTTCTCGGCGACGACGACTGAGGCCCCGCGGCGGCTGAGGCCGAGCCCCGCGGCGGTGGTGACCGGTCCCGCGACCGGCCCGCCGAACCCGGATTTCACTTTCCGGCTGGTCACAGGCTAAAGTTCTTCTTGTTCGCAGCGCTCAGCGCGGGGAACACGAGGGGCTATAGCTCAGTTGGTAGAGCGCTTGCATGGCATGCAAGAGGTCAGGAGTTCAATTCTCCTTAGCTCCACAGTCACCGGATCCCGTCCCCAGTAGGGGGCGGGATTCGTCGTTCCGTCACCTCCCGGCGTGCCCAAGGCCGCTGACCCCCTTGCGGGGCCATGGCAGAATCGGACCGCCGGAGGGGAACAGGGTCCGGGCGGGAGGGAGCGCGCATGGCCGTGGACGGTGCCGAGGAGATCGATGCCGATGCCGTCGCGGAATCCGCTCCCGGGCCACGCACCCGGCACACGTCCCGCACTCACAGCGGGAGCTGAGTGATGGGTGCACACAGGCGGAAGTGCGACTGGTGCGGCAGCGGTACGCCGATCGTCCGGGACATGGACCCGGTCAACCCCGAGTTCCAGTACTGGTGCGAGGAGTGCGCGCGGGCGCTGATCATAAAAGGCGACCCCATCGAGACCTACCGTGAGCTCGAAGGGGAGCCGATCTACGGCCGGCTCCTCGACGAGCACTGCACCCTGAAGCGGTTCTACTCCTTCGCGACGGCCTGACGCCCGCCCACGGGGACCCGGGGGCCGACGACGCCCGCCCGCGTCCCGTCCTGACGCTCGCCCTGAGGCCCGTCCGTGACCGGGTCCGCGGCCGCGTGCCCGCCGGGTCGTGAACCGCGCGCCCGCCACCGCGCCAGCGCGTAACCTGCGAACACCGCGAGAGCGGTCAGCGGATAGACCGCCGAGAGCAGCATCTGCCCGGCGTTCTGGTCGAGTTCGGGGCGGCCCGGGTCGTGCGGCACCCACCACAGTGCGAACGAGGCGAAGGCCAGCGCCACGGCTCCCGTCACCGTCCACGCGCGCGTGCAGCGGTCGTACAGCAGGATCAGCAGGGGCACGCACCACACCCAGTGGTGGGACCAGGAGATCGGGCTGATCATCAGGGCGGTGAACGCGGTGACGGTCACCGCCACCGCCTTGTCGCCGCGGAGCGCTGCCCGCACCGCCAGGACGATCGCCGCGCCGCCCAGGAGGGCCGCGGCGGCCGCCCACCACAGGCCCGGCGCGTCGGTGTGCATCAGCCGCGCGAGGACGCCGCTGATGGACTGGTTGGCGGTCTCCTCGGCGTGGCCGACCCGGCCGGTCTCGAACAGCGTCCCTGTCCAGAACCTCCGCGAGTCGGCGGGCAGGGCCACCGCCATCGCCAGCGTCGCCCCCAGGAAGACCCCGGTGGCCGTCAGCGCCGTCCGCAGCCACTGGTTCGTCGCCCGGTCCCGGCGCCACAGCAGCAGGCCGGCGGCGAGCAGCAGGACCACGAAGAGGCCCGGGGTGAGCTTCACGGCGGTGGCGAGCCCGATGCCCAGGCCGGCCCAGCGGCTTCCCTCGCGGCGGGTCAGGTCCCAGAGCACCGCCACCGCTATGAGCAGGTTGATCTGCCCGTAGCGCAGCGTCGTCCAGACCGGCTCGGACCAGACGACGATCGCGGCGACCAGGAGTGTCGCCCGCCACAGCTCGGCGCGGGCCGCCGGGCGGGAGAGCCCGGGACGGATCAGCTGGAGCGAGAGCCGGACCAGCGCCACCACCAGGAGCAGGTTCCCCGCGGTGGTGAGCGTCCGCATCAGCGGCACGCTCACCAGGGTCAGCGGCAGGAACAGCACGGCGGCGAACGGCGGATAGGTCATCGCGAGGTTCGCCGAGGTGGCGCGCATCGCGTAGAGGTCGTCGCCGGCCCGCAGCGTCTCGGCCTCGGCCCGGTAGACCATCACGTCGAGCATGTTCACGTGGGCGAGGCGTTGCGCCACCCAGAAGGCCGTGAACGAGAGCAGACAGACCGCCGCGGCGGTGGCCAGGGGCCACCGGCGGGCGCGGGTCGGAGGGGGCGCGGAGACGGACACAGTGGGCGACCCTACCCAAAGGTCCGGACAGCTCCGGAGAAACGGATTTGGAGAACCGTCGGACGGCCGGTTACTGTTCTGTCCGTCGCCGCGACGCAAGCCGGAGCGGTGACGAGCAGCAAGGGGCTATAGCTCAGTTGGTAGAGCGCTTGCATGGCATGCAAGAGGTCAGGAGTTCAATTCTCCTTAGCTCCACAGAAGGGAAGCGGGCCACCCGGAAGGGTCGGCTCGCACCGCTTCTGCGGTACTCTGAATCCCTCGCACGGGGCTATAGCTCAGTTGGTAGAGCGCTTGCATGGCATGCAAGAGGTCAGGAGTTCAATTCTCCTTAGCTCCACAGATGAGAAGCGGGTCATCCGGATCGGATGGCCCGCTTCGTCGTGTGTCGCTCCCCGGAACGCCGGTGCGGCCCGCTCGGGCCCTGCGGTACCCTGACGCCATGCGTGCCGTACGCCTTCTGCTTAGCGGGCCGCGCTGATCAGTCCCGACGGATGAAGATCCGGTCGGCATCGGCGCGGCGTCCCCTCCTGTGCGAGGGGATTTTTCATTTCGTGGCAGTGCTGGCAGTGGGCAGAGACGATCGATGGAGCTTCAAGGACCATGACCGAGATCAACACGGCTGCCGAGACGGCGGCCCCGCATCGCTACACGGCGGCTCTGGCCGCCGACATCGAGGCACGCTGGCAGGACGCCTGGGACGCGGAGGGCACCTACGAGGCCCCGAACCCCAGCGGTGACCTGGCCGGGGACGCGGCCGTGGCGGCCCGCCCCAAGAAGTTCATCATGGACATGTTCCCGTACCCGTCCGGTGCGGGCCTGCACGTCGGCCACCCGCTGGGCTACATCGCCACCGACGTCTTCGCCCGCCACGCGCGCATGACCGGCCACAATGTGCTGCACACCCTGGGCTTCGACGCCTTCGGCCTGCCGGCCGAGCAGTACGCGGTGCAGACCGGCACGCACCCGCGCGTGTCCACCGAGGCCAACATGGAGAACATGAAGGTCCAGCTGCGCCGGCTGGGCCTGGGCCACGACAAGCGCCGGTCGTTCGCCACGATCGACCCGGGCTACTACAAGTGGACCCAGTGGATCTTCCTGCAGATCTTCAACTCCTGGTACGACGCCGACGCCAAGAAGGCCCGCCCGATCGCCGAGCTGGTCGAGCAGTTCGAGAACGGCACCCGTGAGATCCCCGGCTCCACGCGCGCGTGGAGCGAGCTGAGCGCCGTCGAGCGCGCCGAGGTCCTGGGCGAGTACCGCCTGGCGTACGCCTCCGACGCCCCGGTCAACTGGTGCCCGGGCCTGGGCACGGTCCTGGCCAACGAGGAGGTCACCGCCGACGGCCGCTCCGAGCGCGGCAACTTCCCCGTCTTCAAGGCCAAGCTGCGCCAGTGGAACATGCGCATCACCGCCTACGCGGACCGCCTGCTGGACGACCTGGACGGCCTGGACTGGCCCGAGGCCATCAAGCTGCAGCAGCGCAACTGGATCGGCCGCTCCGAGGGCGCCCGCGTCGACTTCCAGGTCGGCGACACCGGCGCCATCACCGTCTTCACCACCCGCCAGGACACCCTGTTCGGCGCCACCTACATGGTGCTGGCGCCGGAGCACGACCTGGTCGAGAAGATCGTCCCGGCCGCCTGGCCCGAGGGCACCCACGACGTGTGGACCGGCGGTCACGCGACGCCGGCCGAGGCCGTCGACGCGTACCGCAAGCAGGCCGCCGCCAAGTCCGACGTCGAGCGGCAGGCCGAGGCCAAGGACAAGACCGGCGTCTTCACCGGCGCGTACGCGACCAACCCGGTCAGCGGCCAGCAGGTCCCGGTCTTCATCGCCGACTACGTCCTGATGGGCTACGGCACCGGCGCGATCATGGCCGTCCCGGCGCACGACAGCCGTGACTTCGCCTTCGCGCGCGCCTTCGAGCTGCCGATGCGCTGCGTCGTGGAGCCGTCCGACGACCGCGGCACCGACCCGTCCACCTGGGACGACGCCTTCGGCTCCTACGAGGCGAAGCTGATCAACTCCGCCAACGACGAGATCTCCCTGGACGGCCTGGGCGTCGTCGAGGCCAAGGCGAAGATCACCTCCTGGCTGGCCGACCGCGGCATCGGCGAGGGCACCGTCAACTTCCGCCTGCGCGACTGGCTGTTCAGCCGCCAGCGCTACTGGGGCGAGCCCTTCCCGATCGTCTACGACGAGGACGGCGTCGCCCACTCGCTGCCCGAGTCCATGCTGCCGCTGGAGCTGCCGGAGGTCGACGACTACTCGCCGCGCACCTTCGACCCGGACGACGCGGACACTCAGCCGGAGACCCCGCTGTCCCGCAACGAGGACTGGGTCAACGTCACCCTGGACCTGGGCGACGGCCCGAAGAAGTACCGCCGCGAGACCAACACCATGCCCAACTGGGCCGGGTCCTGCTGGTACGAGCTGCGCTACCTGGACCCGCACAACGACGAGAAGCTGGTCGACCCGGCCATCGAGCAGTACTGGATGGGCCCGCGCGAGGGCATGCCCACCGGCGGCGTCGACCTGTACGTCGGCGGTGCCGAGCACGCCGTGCTGCACCTGCTGTACGCCCGCTTCTGGTCCAAGATGCTGTTCGACCTGGGGTACGTCTCCTCCGCCGAGCCGTTCCACAAGCTGTACAACCAGGGCATGATCCAGGCCTTCGTCTACCGGGACTCGCGTGGCATCGCCGTGCCGGCCGCCGAGGTCGAGGAGCGCGACGGCGGCTACTACTACCAGGACGAGAAGGTCAGCCGCGTCCTGGGCAAGATGGGCAAGTCCCTGAAGAACGCGGTCACGCCGGACGAGATCTGCACCGAGTACGGCGCCGACACCCTGCGCCTGTACGAGATGGCCATGGGCCCGCTGGACGTCTCCCGCCCGTGGGACACGCGCGCCGTCGTCGGCCAGTACCGACTGCTGCAGCGGCTGTGGCGCAACATCGTCGACGAGGCGACGGGCGACGTCACGGTCGTCGACGAGCCGGCCGACGAGGACACCCTGCGCGCGCTGAACAAGGCCATCGACGGGGTCGCCCAGGACATGGTCGCGATGCGCTTCAACACCGCCATCGCCAAGATCACCGAGCTGAACAACCACCTGACGAAGACCGGTGGCCCGGTGTCCCGCCCGGTCGCCGAGCAGCTGGTGCTGCTGGTCGCCCCGCTGGCCCCGCACATCGCCGAGGAGCTGTGGCACCGCCTGGGCCACACCGAGTCGGTCGTCCACCAGGACTTCCCGGTCGCCGACCCGGCCTACGTCGTGGACGAGACCGTGACCTGCGTCGTGCAGATCAAGGGCAAGGTCAAGGCGCGCCTGGAGGTCTCCCCGTCGATCACCGACGCGGAGCTGGAGGCGCTGGCGCTGGGTGACGCGAACGTGGTGGCGGCGCTGGGCAGCGCGCAGATCCGCAAGGTGATCGTCCGCGCGCCGAAGCTGGTCAACATCGTCGCCGGGTGACGACGGTGGTGACGGGCGTCTCCGGCTGACGCCGGTGGTGACGTACGTCTCCGGGGCACACTGCGCCTGACGGCGCACGACCCCTAGGGGGTGGGTCGGGGCAGGTTGAGGGTTCGAATGGAACCGTCGGCCTGCCCCTTCCGTTTACCGTGGAAGAACCACAACAGCGGCCGGAGGGGCGAGCCACATGGAAGCCTTGATCACGATCTTGGCGCTGCTCTTCGTCGCCTTCGTGGCGCTCGGGGTCTATGCCACGGTGAAGGTGGCCAAGGCGGCCAAGCGTGGGGTGGACCGCACCATCGACCACGCACGGCGCACGGTCGAGGACACCACGCTGCGGGCCAAGAGCTTCGGCCAGACCGGTGTTGCGGGCGAGCTGGCCCAGCTGAGGCTCTCTCTGCGCACCTCGATGCGCGCCACGCAGGAAGCGCTCCACGCGGGCGCGGCCGAGGACGCGTCCCTGAGGGAGTCCCTGGACCTCTTCCAGCGGCTGAGCGCCCATGGGCGAGAGCTCGACGAAGACATCAAGAGGCTGGAGCGCGAGCCCGACCGGGCCCATGTCGCGTCCCAGCTGCCGGACCTGCGCCACCGAACCCAGCAGATCACCCACTCCGCCGACGCGCTGCGCTTCGCGGCACGCGACCGGGCCCGCAGATTCGCCGAGGACGACCTGTCCTCGTTGAGCGCCCAGATCGACATGGAGGCGGGCGCGCTGCGGCACTGGACGCGTGCGGACGGTGTCGACGAAGCTCTCGAGAACCAGGTCCATGGTGCGGGCGGCGCGGCCGGCCCGGCCGGTTCCGGGCAGGGATGGCCGGCGGCCGGGGCTCCGGCGGCGGGCGCCGAGCACGGGCAGACATGGTCGGGCGCCGAGGCGGGGCCGTCCGGCCGGCCGCAGGCGATCAACGCGCCGGACCCGCGCGGCACGACCTACCCGTGGGAGAAGTCGACCCGACCGGAGACCACGAGCTGAGGGCGGGCGGGATCCTGGGCTGCGGCTGCGGCTGCGGCTGCGGCTGCGGCTGCGGCTGCGGCTGCTGGGGCCGCGGCGGCGGGGCCTGAGTTCAGGATCAGGGATAGGACCAGGGCGAGGGGCAGGGCTCGGGCCGGGATTTTGCGGATGGGTCGGCGGACGTGTCGGTGGTGTTCCCACGCGGCGTTCCGCTTGAGGCGTCCGAGGTTGCTGTGGTGGTGGCGGGGGCCCGGGCTGCCGTGCGGCGGCCCCTGCGGGTAACCTCCCGCTCATGTCCCGGCATGTCGCGATCGTCACCGATTCCACGGCCTACCTGCCACCCCAGACGATGGAGCGGCACGCCATCACGGCCGTTCCGCTCACCGTCGTCATCGGCGACCGCGCGTTGGAGGAAGGGACGGAGATCTCGGCCCGCTCGCTCGCGGAAGCCCTGCAGAAGCGGCGCCTGGTGACCACCAGCCGCCCCGCGCCCGAGGTCTTCGCGGCGACCTACCGCGCCGCCGCCGAGGCGGGCGCCGGCGGCGTCGTCTCGCTGCACCTGTCCGGTGAGATCTCCGGCACCTACGACGCCGCCGTGCTCGCCGCCAAGGACGCCCCGGTGCCCGTACGGGTCGTCGACACCCGGATGGTCGGCATGGCGCTCGGGTTCTGCGCCCAGGCGGCGGCCGAGGTGGCAGACGCGGGCGGCTCGCTCGACGAGGCCGTCGCGGCCGCCGAGAAGCGCGCCGCGAGCACCTCCGCCTTCTTCTACGTCGACACGCTCGACTACCTGCGCCGTGGGGGCCGCATCGGCACCGCTCAGGCGCTTCTCGGATCCGCGCTGGCCGTGAAGCCGCTGCTCGAACTCGAGGGCGGCCGGATCGAGCTGCGTGAGAAGGTGCGCACGGCGTCCAAGGCGATCGCGCGGCTGGAGGAGATCGCGGTCGAGCGGGCCGGTGCCGGACCCGTGGACATCGCCGTGCACCACCTCTCCGCGCCCGACCGGGCCGCCGTGCTCGCCGAGCGGCTGCGAGAACGCCTGCCGGCCGTCGAGGACCTCCAGGTCACCGAGGTCGGTGCGGTCATCGGCGCCCATACCGGTCCGGGGCTGCTCGCGGTGGTCGTGTCCCCTTGCTGACGCTGCCCTGCCTGCTCTGCGTGCCCTGCCTGCTCTGCGTGCTCTGTGTGCTCTGCGTGCCCTGCGTGACCTGAGTGATGCTGATGGGTCGTGCTGACGCCTGGCGTCCCTCGTGAGGGTGGCGGAGTTTTCCACAACTGGTCGGTTATCCACGGGAATCGGGTGGTCTCGGCAGAGGGACGCGGGGTCGGCCTACCGTCGATGCCATGACTCTTCGCACACACATCGCATCACGTCGTAGTGGACCGACCAGCGGGCCGGGACGTCCTCCCGGTTCGGACGGAAGGTCCCGGTCGCGGGTCGCGGCCGCACGGATCCATCGGAGGCGGGCGGCCGGCGCGGCCGCGGGACCGACGGCGGTACGACGGCGCGGCGAGGCGCTGTTCCCGTCCACGGCGCCGCCGCCCGTGCCGGGACCGCCGGGACCGGCACCGGGAACCTCGACCTCTCCGGGCTCCTCTGCCCCCTCAGACCCCTCCACGCCCCCGGAACCGCCGTCACAGTCGTCGGGGCCGCTGTCGGGGCCGCCGACGGGGTCGGCGTCGGGTGAGCGGGGGCGGGCGGGGCCCGAACCGCCCGTGCGGCGCGGGGAGATGGCCCGGCTCGCGCTGCGCGACCGGCTGCCGCTGTGGGTCCAGTCGCGGTGCGGGCTCGAGCGGCGGTCGCTGGCCGCGCTCGCCGTGGTCCTGGCCGTGGCCGCGGGTGGCGCGGGGGCCTACTTCTGGGCCGGGCGGCCGGAGCAGGTGAGGGCGCCCGAGGTGGTCGCCGCGGCCCGGCCGCTGCCCGGGACGGCGGTGTCGTTCCCGGACCCGGCGGCGACTTCGCCGACGGCACCGGCGTCGGGTCCGCGCCCTGCCATGGTGGCCGAGGCGAGCGCGAGCGCGGGTGGGGTCGTCGTGGTCGACGTCGGCGGCAAGGTGCGCCGGCCGGGAGTGTTCACCCTGCCCGCCGGGTCCCGGGTCACGGACGCCTTGCGCGCGGCGGGTGGCATTCGCCCCGGCACGGATCTGACGGGTCTGAACCGGGCGCGGGTCCTGCTGGACGGCGAGCAGGTCGTGGTCGGGCTTCCCGTCGCCGCGACCGTCGGCGCGGTCGTGGGCGCTGCGGGCGCTCCGGGTGCCGCGCCAGCGCCGCCGAGCCCGGCCAACCCGCTGAGCCTCAACGCGGCGACCGTCGAGCAGCTCGACGCCCTGCCCGGTGTCGGGCCGGTACTCGCGCGGCACATCGTGGAGCACCGGGTCGAGCACGGGGGTTTCCGGTCGGTGGCCGAGCTGCGGGACGTCAACGGGATCGGCGCACGCAGGTTCGCGGACCTCGAGCCCTTGGTCCGGCCGTGAGCGAGGACATCCGTCCGGCGCCCTGGGGCGAAGGCCCGGCCGATCTGCGGCTCGTGCCGCCGGCCCTCGCCGCCTGGGGCGGGGCGGCGCTCGCGGTCGGCGTCGCCGGCTGGTGGACGGTCGCGGGCGTGCTGCTCTGTCTCGCGGGTGCGGCGCTGCTTCTGCTCCCGGCCGCCCGGCGCGGACCGCGGGCGACCGCCTTCGCGGGTGTGCTGCTGTGCGCGGCGGCCGGGGCGACGTCTGCCGGGCTGCACGCGGCGGACCTGCACCGGGGGCCGGTGCCCGAGCTCGCCCGGGACGACGGCCGAGTGGTGGCGGAGGTGGCGGTCACCTCCGACCCGAGGCTCACTCCGCCCAAGGTGCGCGGGAGCCGGGCGGCGCCGGTGTCCGTGGTCGTGGAGGGCGAGCTGACGCGGGTCGAGGAGCGGGACGGCGCGGTGCACCGGACCAGGGCGCCGGTCCTGCTCGTGGTACCGGCGGGGGAGGAGCGCGAGGCCTGGCTGCGGCTGCTGCCGTCGACCCGGCTGCGGGTGTCGGGCAGGCTCGCCGTCCCGGCGCGCTCCGGAGACGCGTTCGCCGCGGTGCTGCGGGTCGACGGCTCAGGGGAGCCTCCGGTCACCGGGCCGCCGAGCACGCTGCAGCGCACGGCGGGCGGACTGCGCGCCGGGCTGCGGCGGGCCACGGAGGATCTCGCGCCCGATGCCCGGGCGTTGCTCCCGGGCCTGGTGGTCGGCGACACCTCCAGGGTCGAGCCCGACCTGAAGGAGGCCTTCGAGGCCACCGATCTGACGCACCTTCTGGCTGTGTCCGGATCCAACCTCACACTCGTCCTGCTGCTGCTCATCGGCAGACCCGGCACGGCGCAACTGGCCGAGCGAGGCGGACTCGCTCCCCGCCTCGGTATCCCGCTGCGTGCCACGGCGTTCGCCGGGGGAGGGCTGACGCTGGCGTTCGTGGTGGTGTGCCGGCCCGATCCGAGCGTGCTGCGAGCGGCGGCATGCGGGCTCGTCACCCTGCTCGCGGTCGCCACCGGCCGACGGCGCTCGCTCATCCCGGCGCTCGCCGCCGTGGTGCTGGTGCTCGTGCTGTACGACCCGTGGCTGGCGCGGAGTTACGGCTTCCTGCTGTCGGTCCTGGCCACGGGGGCACTGCTCACGGTCGCCCCGCGCTGGAGCGAGGCGCTGCGGCGGCGGAGGGTGCCGGGCAGGATCGCGGAGGCGCTGGCCGCGACGCTCGCGGCTCAGGCGGTGTGCGCGCCGGTCGTCGCGGTCTTCGCGGCCCGCGTGAGCCTGGTCGCGGTCCCGGCCAATCTGCTCGCGGAGCCCGCGGTGGCCCCGGCCACGGTGCTCGGGTTCCTCACGCTGGCCCTGGCGGCCGTCTGGCCGGGAGCGGCACAGGCGGTGGCCTGGCTGGCCGGGCTGCCCGCCCGGTGGATCGCCAGGGTGGCGCGCACCGGGGCGGAGCTGCCCGGTGCGGAGACGTCGTGGCCGGACGGCTGGTGGGGCGGGCTGCTGCTCGCGCTGCTGACCGGGCTCGTGCTCCTGGCCGTCCGGCGGCTGCCGCGGCAGCGGTGGATCGGGGCGGGCTGCGCGGTGTTGCTGCTCCTGGCGGTGGTGCGGCCGCCGCCGCTGGTCCGGCTGGTGTCGGGATGGCCGCCGCCGGGGTGGGTGTTCGCGATGTGCCAGGTCGGCCAGGGCGACGCGACCGTGCTCGCGGCCGGCGGTGACACGGCCGTCGTGGTGGACGCGGGGCCCGATCCGGCGGCGGTGGACCGGTGCCTGCGGGACCTCGGGGTGCGTCGGATCCCGCTCCTGGTGCTCACCCATTTCCACGCGGACCATGTGGCCGGCCTGCCAGGGGTTCTGCGGGGGCGGTCGGTCGGCGCGATCCAGACGACCGGGCTCGAAGAGCCACGGGGGCAGGCCGAGTTCGTGCGGCGGACGGCACGCGCGGCCGGCGTCCCGCTGGTGCGGGCCGGGGCGGGCGAGCGGCGCAGGCTGGGCCCGCTGGAGTGGTCGGTGCTGTGGCCGCGGGCCGGCCCGGGAGCGAGGGGCAGCCCGGCGGGCCGGGCGGACGCCGAGGAGCCGGGAGAGCCGGGAGCGTCCGGGGAGGTCAGAGGGCTGGGCGGGTCCCGGAAGCCGGGAGGGCTGGGAGCGGCCGGGGAGGTCAGGAAGTGGGGCGCGGTCGGGGAGGTCATACGGCCGGGCGGGTCCCGGGACTCGGGAGAGCCGGGAATGTCCGGGGAACTCACGGGCTCCGGAGGGGCCGGGGAGCTCACGGGCTCCGGAGCGTCTGGGGAGCTCACGGGCTCCGGAGAGTTCGGGGAGCTCAGGGGTTCAGGAAAGTTCGAGGAGTCGGGGGAGGGCGGGGCCAACGATGCCAGTGTCACGTTGTTCGTGCGGGCTGCCGGTGGGGTGAGTCTGCTGCTGCTCGGGGACCTCGAGCCTCCGGCCCAGCAGAGTCTGTTGCGGGCGTATCCGGCGCTTCCGCCCGTGGACGTGCTCAAGGTCGCCCACCATGGCTCTGCCTATCAGGACCCGGGGCTGATACGGGCGGTGCGGCCGCGGCTCGCGCTGGTGTCGGCGGGCCGGGACAACCCGTACGGGCATCCCTCGTCGCGGACGGTGCGGGCGCTCCGCGCGGGCGGGGCGCGGGTGCTGAGCACGGACCGGGACGGGGCGATCGCGGTCAGCGGTGCGGGTGCCGGGCTCATGGCGTACACGCTCGCGGTCGACACCGGCTGAGGCCTCATCTAAAGAAACCGTTGTAAAGGAGTCTTTCTAAAGCTATGTTTCCATCATGACGGAGCAGCCTCGCAGCATCCAGCTCACCGACCCCCGGGCCCTACGCGCCTACGCCCATCCGACGCGGATGACCCTGGTGGGACTGTTGCGGAGCAAGGGGCCGTTCACGGCCACCAGGGCCGCCGCGCTGACCGGGGAGTCCGTCGCCAGCTGCTCGTACCACCTGCGGATACTCGCCAAGTACGGGCTGGTGGAGCAGGCACCCGGGGGCAAGGGGCGGGAGAAACCCTGGCAGGCGACGGCGCAGTACACCGAATGGCCGGGCCACAGTGAGGACCCGGCCGTGGCCGAGGCGGCGGACGCGCTGAGCGGGGCCGCCATCCAGCTCTACTTCCAGCGCGTCCTCCGGGCCGTGGAGAACCGGCGCACCCTGCCCCGGGAGTGGCAGGAGGCCGAGCAGTACGGCGACTCACTGCTCTACCTCACGCCCGAGGAGCTCGCGGGTCTCGGGCGGCAGATGGAGGAACTGCTGCGGCCCTACGAGGAGCGCGGCACGAATGCGGCCCGGCGGCCCGAGGGCGCCCGCCCGGTCAGTGTCCTGAGGATCGCCTATCTGGACCGGGAGACCCCGGACGAGGAGGAGGGGGAGTGACCACCATGGCGATCGCAGCACGCATACCCGCGCTGCTGCGCGAGCGGTCCTTCCGGCGGTACTGGACCGGACAGACCGTCTCGCTCGTCGGCGACCAGATCTCGCTCATGGCGCTGCCGCTCGCCGCCGTGCTCGTCCTGGGCGCCGACGCGGCCGAGATGGGCTGGCTCAAGACGGCCGAGCTGCTGCCCGCGCTGCTGCTCAACCTGCCGCTCGGGGCCTGGGCCGACCGCCAGGCCCACCGCCGGTGGGCGATGATCGCGGCCGACCTCGGCAGGGCGGCCCTGCTGTTGACCCTGCCCGTCGCCCATCTGCTCGGCGTGCTGACGCTCGGCCAGCTGTACGCGGTCGCCTTCGGGGTGGGAGCGCTGAGCGTGATGTTCGAGGCGTGCAACACCACGCTGTTCGTGGCGTTGGTGCCCACCGAGCGGTACGTGCAGGCGAACTCGCTGGTCAACGGCAGTCGTTCGATGGCCTGGCTGGCCGGGCCGGGCATCGGCGGTGTCCTGGTGCAGGTGCTCACGGCACCGTTCGCACTGCTGGCCGATGCCCTCACGTATCTGGTGTCGGCCGGTTACCTGGCCAGGATCCGTCCGGCCGAGCCGGCTCCCGCGCCGGTCGAGAAGGGGCACTTCACCGAAGGGCTGCGCTGGGTGCTGCGGGACCCCTCGATGCGTGCGCTGTTCGCCGCTTCGGGCACGGTGCAGTTCTTCAACTTCATGTTCAGCACCCTCTTCGTCCTCTACGCGACCGCCGAGCTCGGCCTGAGCGCGGGCCTGCTGGGCGCGATCCTCGGGGCCGGCGCCGTCGGCGGGCTGATCGGGGCGGCGTTCAGCGGGGCGGTCGTCAGGCGGATCGGCATCGGTCCTTCGCTCGTCACCGGATTCCTGGGGTTCACCCTTCCCCTGCTCCTGATACCGGCCGCGAGCGGTCCGCTGCCGCTGGTCGTCGGTCTGCTCTTCCTCGCCGAGTTCCTGTCCTGCGTCGGCGTGATGATGGCCGACGTCGCCGGCGGATCGCTCCAGATGGCCTGGATACCCGATGCCGTCCGGTCGCGGGTGATGGGCGCCTACCGGACGCTCAACCACGGTTTCCGTCCGGTCGGTGCGCTGGCAGGCGGGCTGCTCGGCTCCACGCTGGGGCTGCGGCCCACCCTCTGGATCGCGACCGTGGGCGCGCTGTTCGCGGTGCTGTGGCTGCTGCCCTCGCCGGTGCCGCGCCTCCGGGAGCTGCCGGAGCAGGCGCGAGTTGCCGCGCCCGTGTAAGCGGCACCAAGCGGTCGTCACCGGAATCTTTAATTCGGACCTTCGGTAACACTTCCGCTGTTTGCCTCCAACGCCGCATCAGTGATCGAATGCGTATTCGTTGAAACGGAAACGTGAGCGGTTCGTCCGGGGGTACGTGAAGGTGTTCGGTCTGTTCGGCAAGCGTGGCGCGGGGGCTTCTCGGGGCGGCCCGTTCGCGGGGATCGCGGTGCCCGCGTCGGCGGGTGTCCTGAGCTGCCGGGTCCTCGATCCCGTCGACGAGCCGTTGCGCCAGGCCGAGTTCACGGTCTCCGACACGGTCGGCCGCAAGGTCCTCGCCGGTGAGACCGACCCGTATGGCAGCGTCCTCGCGACTGTGCCGGCCGGGGAGTACCGGCTGGCGGTCACGGCCGAGGGCTACACGCCGTACCACGGCAACGCCGTCGTCGAGGAGAGCGGGCACGCGGGCCTGGGCGACGTCCGGCTCCAGGTCGCGCCCCAGCAGGCCCTGCCCGAGCCGGGTGACTGGGAGATCGATCCCGCGCACTCCCAGATCGGCTTCACCGCGCGGCACATCGGCCTCGCCCGGATCCACGGCCGGTTCAACAGCTTCGCGGGCGCGGTCCGGATCGCCGAGCGCATGGAGCACT
Source organism: Streptomyces sp. NPDC012637 (assembly GCF_042954805.1). Lineage (NCBI taxonomy): Bacteria > Bacillati > Actinomycetota > Actinomycetes > Kitasatosporales > Streptomycetaceae > Streptomyces > Streptomyces sp. NPDC012637. Next base: position 41,157 of record NZ_JBIBDS010000008.1, on the reverse strand, counting down.
CGGCCATGCACGTCGTCATCGACGCGGCCTCCATCGACACCGGGGTCCGGATGCGCGACGACCACCTGCGTTCCGGCGACTTCCTCGATGTGGGCGCGTACCCGACGATGGAGTTCTACAGCGAGCGCTTCGTCCACAAGGGCGGCAGCCGCTGGGCCGTCACCGGCGCGCTCACCCTGCACGGCGTCAGCCGTACGGTCACCCTCGACACCCAGTACCTCGGCCTGGGCAACGGGCTGCAGGGAGAGACCCGCGGCGCCTGCCGCGCGACGACCGAGCTGCACCGCGAGGACTTCACCCTCACCTGGCAGACGCTGCTCGCCCGCGGCATCGCGGCGGTCGGCTCCAGCATCACCATCGACCTGGACGTCCAGATCGTTCCCAAGGCCCCGCCGACGGCCTGAGACGGCCTGAGACGGCCTGAGACGGCCTGAGACGGCCTGAGACGGCCTGAGACGGCCTGAGACGGCCTGGAGCGGCCTGGGGCCGGCTGGGCTCAGGGGCGCTGCGGCCCCTGAGCCGGGCTCTACGGGGCTTCCAGCCAGCCGTCGTACTCGGCGGCCAGCGCGTCGAGCACTGCCGGGTCGAGGCGGCCCTCCGGGTCCTCGACCACCACGAGCCACTGGGCGTCCTCGGCGTCGTCCTCGCCCGCCAGGGCGTCCCGGACCAGCTGGGGCTCCTCGGCGACGCCGAAGCGGTCGGGCAGCTCCTCCGCGACCTTCTCGGCCGCGTCGCGGTCGGGCAGGACCAGTACGTGTCTCACATCGCTCACGTGCACATTCTCGACGACGCCCGGCTGTCGGTGGCGCGTGGGATGCTGGAGCGCGATGGCCACCAAGAAGTCTTCCCCCGACGATCTCCTCGCCCCCCTCACGCTCGCCGTGGGCCAGGAGGACCTGCTGCTCGACCGCGCGGTGCGCGAGGTGGTGGCGGCCGCCCGGGCCGCCGACGCCGACACGGACGTGCGCGACCTCGCTCCCGAGCAGCTCCAGCCCGGCGCGCTCGCCGAGCTGACCAGCCCCTCGCTCTTCGCCGAGCGCAAGGTCCTGGTGATGCGGAACGCGCAGGACCTGCCGGCGGAGACGATCAAGGAGATCAAGGCGTACCTCGAGGCGCCGGCCGAGGAGATCACCCTCGTCGTGCTGCACGCGGGCGGCGCCAAGGGCAAGGGACTCCTCGACGCGGCCCGCAAGGCGGGAGCGCGGGAGGTGGCCTGCCCGAAGACGACGAAGCCGGCGGAGCGGCTGACGTTCGTGCGGCAGGAGTTCCGGTCGCTCGGCCGCTCGGCCACGCCCGAGGCCTGCCAGGCGCTCGTCGACGCGATCGGCAGCGACCTGCGGGAGCTGGCCTCCGCCGTGGCACAGCTCACCTCGGACGTCGACGGCACCATCGACGAGGCGGTCGTCGGGCGCTACTACACGGGCCGTGCCGAGGCCTCGTCCTTCACGGTCGCGGACCGCGCCGTCGAGGGACGAGCCGCGGAGGCCCTGGAGGCGCTGCGCTGGTCCCTGTCAACCGGTGTCGCGCCCGTCCTGATCACCAGCGCGCTCGCGCAGGGCGTCCGGGCGATCGGCAAGCTCTCCTCGGCCCGCGGCGGCCGCCCCGCCGACCTCGCCCGCGAGCTGGGCATGCCGCCCTGGAAGATCGACCGCGTCCGCCAGCAGATGCGCGGCTGGACCCCGGACGGCGTCTCCCTCGCCCTGCGCGCGGTCGCCGAGGCCGACGCGGGCGTCAAGGGTGGCGGCGACGACCCCGAGTACGCCCTGGAGAAGGCGGTCGTCACCATCGCCCGCGCGGCCCGCATGCGACGCGGCTAGGCCGTCTCTCCCGGATCTTGGCCGGGTCCGCGGCGTCCGGCACGGCACCTCGCCGCGTTGCCGAAGCGCCCCGGCAGCTCCGCTGTCGCGACGCTCCGGCGCCTTGCGATGGACCGCACCGGACGCCGCGGCCTGTCCGGCCCTGATCCGAAGGAAACGGCCTAGTCCGAGCGCCCCGCCGGAGCAACGGCGAAGGCCCCGTCGCCTCCTGGGGAAGGAGGGCGGCGGGGCCTTCGTCGTACATCCGGGATGGCTCGTACACGCGTGGCGAACGCGTCTCGCGTACGGAGCCGGGGTGGCCGGCCGGGAGCGGTTAGAGGGCCCGCTGGATCCCGTACGGCCTGGTCACATCAGAGCTCAGCCCTGGAGGGAGGCAACCTTGGTGGCCAGCGCCGACTTCTTGTTGGCGGCGGCGTTCTTGTGGATGACACCCTTCGAGACAGCCTTGTCGAGCTGACGCGAGGCGGCACGAGCGGCAACGGTGGCCTTCTCGAGGTCGCCGGCGGCGACAGCCTCGCGGGCCTTGCGGATCGCGGTCTTGAGCGACGACTTGACGGCCTTGTTGCGAAGGCGCGCCTTCTCGTTGGTCTTGTTCCGCTTGATCTGGGACTTGATGTTCGCCACGAAAAGAGCCTTTACAGGTTCGATGTTTCTTCAGGATGTGTCGCGCAGCTGAGAGGGCACACGAGACACAGCCGTCCACGATATCAGCCGCTCTCCACACCGCCCAAACCGACCGAGGTCCCGCGGTCATGGGACGATGGAGCCTACGTATCCGTTCTGAACATCGCCCGAGACGAGAACCCTGCGTGCCCGCGACTCCTACCAACGTGCCCGAGCCGAGCCGTACCGACCCGGCTCTGATCCGCAATTTCTGCATCATCGCGCACATCGACCACGGCAAGTCGACGCTTGCCGACCGGATGCTCCAGCTGACCGGTGTGGTCGACCAGCGGCAGATGCGCGCCCAGTACCTCGACCGGATGGACATCGAGCGTGAGCGCGGCATCACGATCAAGTCCCAGGCCGTCCGTCTGCCCTGGGCTCCGACCGAGGGGCCGGAGCAGGGGCGCACGCACATCCTGAACATGATCGACACCCCCGGGCACGTCGACTTCACCTACGAGGTCTCGCGTTCGCTCGCCGCCTGCGAGGGCACGATCCTGCTCGTGGACGCCGCGCAGGGCATCGAGGCGCAGACCCTGGCCAACCTCTACCTGGCGATGGAGAACGACCTCACCATCGTCCCGGTGCTCAACAAGATCGACCTGCCGGCCGCCCAGCCGGAGAAGTTCGCCGAGGAGCTGGCCAACCTCATCGGCTGCCAGCCGGAGGACGTCCTCAAGGTCTCCGCGAAGACGGGCATGGGCGTCGAGGCCCTCCTCGACCGCGCGGTCCGGGACATCCCGGCCCCGGTGGGCGTCGCCGACGCCCCCGCCCGCGCGATGATCTTCGACTCGGTCTACGACTCCTACCGCGGTGTCGTCACCTACGTCCGTGTCGTGGACGGCAAGCTCAACAAGCGCGAGCGCATCAAGATGATGTCGACCGGCGCGACGCACGAGCTCCTGGAGATCGGCACCAACTCGCCCGAAATGCTGCCGGCCGACGGCCTCGGCGTCGGCGAGGTGGGCTACCTGATCACCGGTGTGAAGGACGTCCGCCAGTCCAAGGTCGGTGACACGATCACCTCCCAGAGCAAGGGCGCCCAGGAGGCCCTCGGCGGGTACAAGGACCCGAAGCCGATGGTCTTCTCCGGCCTGTACCCGCTGGACGGCTCGGACTACCCCGAGCTGCGCGACGCGCTCGACAAGCTCCAGCTCAACGACGCCGCGCTGGTCTACGAGCCCGAGACCTCCGCGGCCCTCGGCTTCGGCTTCCGCGTCGGCTTCCTCGGCCTGCTCCACCTGGACGTGATCCGCGAGCGCCTGGAGCGCGAGTTCGGCCTCGACCTGATCGCCACCGCCCCCAACGTGGTCTACCGCGTGGTCATGGAGGACGGCAGCGAGCACACGGTCACCAACCCGAGCGAGTTCCCCGAGGGCAAGATCAACGAGGTGTACGAGCCGGTCGTGCGCGCCACGATCCTCGCGCCCACCGAGTTCATCGGCTCGATCATGGAGCTGTGCCAGAACCGGCGAGGCACCCTCCTCGGCATGGACTACCTCTCCGAGGACCGGGTCGAGATCCGCTACACCCTCCCGCTGGCCGAGATCGTCTTCGACTTCTTCGACCAGCTGAAGTCCAAGACCCGCGGCTACGCCTCGCTGGACTACGAGCCCACCGGCGAGCAGTCCTCCAGCCTGGTCAAGGTCGACATCCTGCTGCACGGCGACAAGGTGGACGCCTTCTCGGCGATCACCCACAAGGACGCCGCGTACGCCTACGGTGTGCGACTGGTCGCCAAGCTGCGCGAGCTCATCCCGCGGCAGGCCTTCGAGGTGCCCATCCAGGCCGCCATCGGCTCCCGGGTCATCGCCCGCGAGACCATCCGCGCCATCCGCAAGGACGTCCTCGCCAAGTGCTACGGCGGTGACATCTCCCGTAAGCGGAAGCTGCTGGAGAAGCAGAAGGAAGGCAAGAAGCGGATGAAGATGGTCGGTTCGGTGGAGGTGCCGCAGGAGGCCTTCATCGCCGTCCTGTCGAGCGACGACGCGGCGGGCGGCAAGGCCAAGAAGTAGTCTCCCCGATAGCTGCCCCGTACATTCACATGTACACCGAACGGGTCTGTGCGCCGCCGGCGTGCAGACCCGTTCGTTATATGCAAGCCCTTACGCGCCAGACTCCGGCGCTCTACTCTGAAGCCGCTCGAAGGTTACTCGCCAGTTAGTTACGCCCCGCCTGACCGCACCGCCGCCGCCCGGAGGACGTCGTGAGCGACACACAGACCCTGATCGAGAACCGGCCGCCGTCCGTGGCGGCGCTCTTCCTTGAGCGCGTCGAGCGGACCCCGGACGCCGAGGCCTACCGCTATCCGGTACCCGCCGCCGCCGGCCAGGGTCCCGACGACTGGAAGTCGCTCAGCTGGGCGCAGGCCGCCGAGCGGGTCCACGCCATCGCCGCCGGACTCATCGACCTCGGTGTCGAGCCCGAGGAGCGGGTCGCCCTCGCCTCCGCGACCCGGGTCGAGTGGATCCTCGCCGACCTCGGCGTCATGTGCGCCGGCGCCGCCGTCACCACGGTGTACCCGCAGACCAACGCCGAGGAGTCGGCCTTCATCCTGTCCGACTCCGCCTCGCGCGTGCTCATCGCGGAGAACGCCGAACAGCTCGCCAAGGCCGTCGAGCGCCGCGCCGAGCTCCCGAACCTCCACCACGTCGTGGTCATCGACGCGGAGGGCGCCGACACCTCCGACGAATGGGTGCTCTCGCTCGCCGACCTGGAGGCGCGGGGCAAGGCCTACCTGGACAAGCACCCCGAGGTCGTCAAGGAGCGCGTCGCCGCGATCACCTCCGACCAGCTCGCCACCCTCATCTACACCTCGGGCACCACCGGCCGCCCCAAGGGCGTGCGACTGCGGCACGACAGCTGGTCGTACATGGCCAAGGCCATCGCCGCCACCGGCCTCGTCACCCAGGACGACGTCCAGTACCTGTGGCTGCCGCTCGCCCACGTCTTCGGCAAGGTGCTCACCTCCGGGCAGATCGAGGTCGGTCACGTCACCGCCGTCGACGGCCGCATCGACAAGATCATCGTCAATCTGCCGGTCGTGCAGCCCACCTACATGGCCGCCGTCCCCCGCATCTTCGAGAAGGTCTACAACGGCGTGGCCGCCAAGGCCCGCGAGGGCGGCGGCGCGAAGTACAAGATCTTCCAGTGGGCGGCCGACGTCGCCCGCGAGTACGCCAAGGTCACCCAGGACAACTTCCGCCGCACCGGCACCGCCTCCGCGCCCTTCGGCCTCACCGCCAAGCACAAGGTCGCCGACGCGCTCGTCTACAAGAAGCTCCGTGAGGCCTTCGGCGGCCGGCTGCGCGCCGCCGTCTCCGGCTCCGTCGCCCTCGCTCCCGAGATCGGCTACTTCTTCTCCGGCGCCGGCATCCACATCCTGGAGGGCTACGGCCTGACGGAGTCCTCCGCCGCCTCCTTCGTCAACCCGGGCGAGGCCTACCGCACCGGCACCGTCGGCAAGCCGCTGCCCGGCACCGAGGTCCGCATCGCCGACGACGGCGAGATCCTGCTGCGCAGCCCCGGCATCATGGAGGGCTACCACGGCCTCCCGGAGAAGACCGCCGAGGTCCTGGAGTCCGACGGCTGGTTCCACACCGGCGACATCGGCGAGCTGTCCGCCGACGGCTACCTGCGGATCACCGACCGCAAGAAGGACCTGTTCAAGACCTCCGGCGGCAAGTACATCGCCCCGACGGAGATCGAGGGCCAGTTCAAGGCCGTCTGCCCGTTCGTCTCGAACATCGTGGTCCTCGGCGCCGACCGGAACTACTGCTCCGCGCTCATCGCCCTCGACGAGCCGTCCATCCTCGGCTGGGCCGCCGAGCACGGCCTCGCCGGCAAGTCCTACGCCGAGGTCGTCGCCGCCCCGCAGACCGAGAAGCTCGTCGAGGGCTACGTCGCCCGCCTCAACGAGGGCCTGCAGCGCTGGCAGACCATCAAGAAGTTCCGCCTCCTGCCGCGCGACCTCGACGTCGAGCACGGCGAGCTCACGCCGAGCCTGAAGATGAAGCGGCCGGTCGTCGAGCGGACCTACCAGCACCTGATCGACGAGATGTACGAGGGCGCGCGGGAGGCCTGACCTGCGGATTCCGCGCCCGGCGCGGAGTTTTCCACAGGCTGGGCGGGTCCGTCGGGCAGTACGGGACAATGGCTTCATGCCTTCCGTACTGCCCGATGGTGAACCCATGCCCGAGGACGGAGCGCTGCCCGCGAGCGCCCTGCAAGGGGCCGGGGAGCGTCCGCTCGGGTTCTATCTGCACGTGCCGTACTGCGCCACCCGGTGCGGTTACTGCGACTTCAACACCTACACCGCGAGCGAGCTGCGCGGTGCCGGAGGCGTGCTCGCGTCCCGGGAGAACTACGCGGGGCAGGTCGCGGAGGAGATACGGCTCGCCCGCAAGGTGCTCGGCGACGACCCGCGGCCGGTGCGGACCGTCTTCGTCGGCGGCGGCACGCCCACGCTGCTCGACGCGGCGGACCTGGTGTCGATGCTGTCGGTCATCCGGGACGAGTTCGGGCTCGCGGACGACGCCGAGGTGACGACCGAGGCGAACCCGGAGTCCGTCGGACCCGCGTATCTGGAGGAGCTGCGGGCCGGCGGCTTCAACCGGATCTCGTTCGGCATGCAGAGCGCCCGGCAGCACGTGCTGAAGATCCTCGACCGCAGCCACACCCCGGGGCGCCCCGAGGCGTGCGTCGCGGAGGCGCGGGCGGCGGGCTTCGAGCACGTCAACCTGGATTTGATCTACGGCACGCCCGGCGAGTCCGACGACGACTGGCGGGCGTCGCTGGAGGCGGCGCTCGGCGCCGGACCCGACCACGTCAGCGCCTACGCGCTGATCGTGGAGGAGGGCACCCAGCTGGCCCGGCGCATCCGTCGCGGCGAGATACCCATGACCGACGACGACGTCCACGCCGACCGGTACCTGATGGCGGAGGAGGTGCTGTCCGGGGCGGGCTTCGAGTGGTACGAGGTGTCCAACTGGGCCACCTCGGAGGCCGGCCGCTGCCTCCACAACGAGCTGTACTGGCGCGGCGCCGACTGGTGGGGCGCCGGTCCCGGCGCGCACAGCCACGTGGGCGGGGTCCGCTGGTGGAACGTCAAGCACCCCGGCGCGTACGCGGCGGCCCTGGGCGCCGGCAAGTCGCCGGGAGCCGGGCGGGAGGTCCTGTCGGACGAGGACCGGCGGGTGGAGCGGGTCCTCCTGGAGCTGCGGCTGCGGGAGGGGTGCCCTCTGGACCTGCTCAGGCCCGCGGGCCTGGCCGCCTCCCGGAGGGCGCTGGACGACGGGCTCCTCGCCCCTGGCCCCTACGCCGAGGGCCAGGCGGTCCTGACCCTCCGTGGCCGGCTGCTGGCCGACGCGGTGGTGCGGGACCTGGTGGACTAGTCCGCGCCTGACGGAGACCCGGCGGCGTCACGCTCGGGCCGTCTGTGGTGGGGAGTCGAGGCGACGCACCCCTTATGGAGCTGTGACGAAGTCGATCAGTTCTTCCACGCGGCCCAGGAGTTCCGGCTCCAGGTCCTTGTAGGAGTGGACCCTCGACAGGATGTGCTGCCAGGCCGCGCCGGTGTTCTCGGGCCAGCCGAGGGCGCGGCAGACGCCGGTCTTCCAGTCCTGGCCGCGGGGGACCGTCGGCCAGGCGCGGATGCCGACCGAGGCGGGCTTCACCGCCTCCCAGACGTCGATGTAGGGGTGGCCGACGATCAGGACGTCCGGCGAGGAGACCTGGGCGGCGATACGGGACTCCTTGGAGCCCGTCACCAGGTGGTCGACCAGGACGCCCAGCCGGGCGTCCGGGGCCGGGGCGAACTCGGCCACGATCGCAGGGAGGTCGTCGATGCCCTCCAGGTACTCCACCACCACGCCCTCGATGCGCAGGTCGTCGCCCCAGACCCGCTCCACCAGTTCCGCGTCGTGCCGGCCCTCCACGTAGATGCGGCCCGCCCGGGCGACCCGGGCCCGGGCGCCCGGGACGGCGATCGACCCGGAGGCCGTACGGGTGGGGCGCGCCGGCGCCGGGCGGGAGGGGCGGACCAGGGTGACCGTCCGGCCCTCCAGGAGGAAGCCGCGCGGCTCCATCGGGAAGACGCGGTGCTTGCCGAAGCGGTCCTCCAGGGTCACCGTGCCCGCCTCGCAGCGGATCACCGCGCCGCAGAAGCCCGTCGTGACCTCCTCGACCACCAGGTCACGGTCCGCCGGGACCTCCGGCACGGCCGCCGGACGCTTCCACGGCGGTGTCAGGTCGGGGTTGTAGCTCCGCATGGGCTCGATTCTGTCCGGTGAGGGCGGCGGCAGCGCAGTCGAAACGGTGTCAGATCCGTTTGGTGACCGCGCATTCGGGCGACGCTACGACACGTCGAAGCGGCGTGCCAGTTCCTCCCGCTGGCGTCGGACGAAGTCCGCGTCGACCACCGCGCCGTGGCCCGGCACGTACACCGCGTCCTCGCCGCCGAGGGACAGCAGGCGGTCGAGGGCGGCCGGCCATCGGGACGGGATCGCGTCCGGGCCCGCCTGGGGCTCGCCCGACTCCTCCACCAGGTCGCCGCAGAAGACGATCTCGCGCTCCCCGGTCACGAGCAGGGCCAGGTCGTGACCCGAGTGGCCCGGGCCGACGTTCGCGAGGAGGACCTGGCGGCCGCCCAGGTCGAGGGTCCACTCGCCGGTCACGGTGTGCCGCGGGGCCACCAGGACCTCGGCGGCCTCCGCCGCGGCCCGCTCGTCCACCCCCTGCCGTACCGCGTCCGTGCGCAGCGCCTCGCGGTCCCGTGGCAGCAGCGTGTCCATGCCCACCGCCCCGAAGACCTCGGCGCCCGCGAAGACCGCCGTGCCCAGCACGTGGTCGAAATGCGGGTGACTCAGTGCGACATGCGTCACCCTCCGGCCGCCCGTGAGAGCCGACACCTGCGACCGCAGTTCGGTGCCCTGCGCGAGCGTGGCGCCCGTGTCGTACAGCAGGACCGCGTCCCGCCCGATGACCAGGCCCGACGTGGCGTCCCAGCCCTCCAGCCGGCACCTCCCCACGCCGTCCCCGAGCCGCTCCCACCCGTACGCTTCCCAGTCGATGTCCATGGCGTGACGCTAACCGCTCCGAGCCCGCCTCCTTGCCAGGAGCGACGTGGGCCGCCGTACACTGGCCGGGGGATTCCTGGCACTCGAACAGGGCGAGTGCCAAATCCGGAGCAACCGGAACCGGATCGACAGCTGGAGGTGCGCACGATGCTCAGCGAACGCAGGCTCGAGGTGCTGCGCGCCATCGTCCAGGACTACGTCGGGACGGAGGAGCCGGTCGGCTCGAAGGCGCTCACCGAGCGGCACAAGCTGGGTGTCTCGCCCGCCACCGTCCGCAACGACATGGCGGTCCTCGAGGAGGAGGGCTACATCGCCCAGCCCCACACCAGCGCCGGACGCATCCCCACCGACAAGGGCTACCGGCTCTTCGTCGACCGGCTGGCCGGAGTCAAGCCCCTGTCGACGCCCGAGCGGCGGGCGATCCACAACTTCCTCGACGGAGCCGTCGACCTCGACGACGTCGTCGGCCGCACGGTCCGGCTGCTCGCGCAGCTGACCCGGCAGGTCGCCGTCGTGCAGTACCCCTCGCTGACCCGTTCGACGGTCCGGCACGTGGAACTGCTGTCGCTGGCGCCCGCCCGGCTGATGCTGGTGCTGATCACCGACACCGGCCGGGTCGAGCAGCGGGTCATCGACTGCCCGGCGCCCTTCGGCGAGATCTCCCTCGCCGATCTCCGGGCCCGGCTCAACAGCCGCGTCGTCGGCCGCCGCTTCGCGGACGTGCCGCAGCTGGTGCAGGACCTGCCCGAGTCCTTCGAGGACATGGAGGACCGCGGCACGGTCTCGACCGTGCTCGCGACCCTGCTCGAAACCCTCGTGGAGGAGCAGGAGGAGCGGCTCATGATCGGCGGTACCGCCAATCTGACCCGCTTCGGACACGACTTCCCCCTCACGATCAGGCCCGTCCTGGAGGCTCTCGAGGAGCACGTGGTGCTCCTCAAGCTGCTCGGCGAGGCCAAGGAATCGGGCATGACCGTACGCATCGGGCACGAGAACGGCCACGAAGGCCTGACCTCCACGTCCGTCGTCTCGGTCGGCTACGGTTCCGGCGGCGAGGCAGTCGCAAAACTCGGCGTGGTCGGACCGACCCGCATGGACTACCCCGGAACGATGGGAGCGGTACGCGCAGTGGCACGTTACGTCGGACAGATCCTGGCGGAGTCGTAAGTGGCCACGGACTACTACGCCGTACTCGGCGTACGCCGAGACGCGTCCCAGGACGAGATCAAGAAGGCCTTCCGCCGCCTCGCCCGCGAGCTTCACCCGGACGTGAACCCGGACCCGAAGACGCAGGAGCGGTTCAAGGAGATCAACGCCGCGTACGAGGTGTTGTCGGACCCGCAGAAGAAGCAGGTCTACGACCTCGGCGGCGACCCGCTCTCCTCGTCCGGCGGCGGCGGGGCCGGTGGCTTCGGCGCGGGCGGCTTCGGCAACTTCTCGGACATCATGGACGCCTTCTTCGGTACGGCGTCCCAGCGCGGCCCGCGCTCGCGCACCCGGCGCGGCCAGGACGCGATGATCCGCCTGGAGATCAGCCTCGAAGAGGCCGCCTTCGGCACCACCAAGGACATCCAGGTCGACACGGCCGTCGTCTGCACCACCTGCTCCGGAGAGGGCGCCGCGCCCGGCACCTCCGCGCAGACCTGTGACATGTGCCGCGGCCGTGGTGAGGTCTCCCAGGTCACCCGGTCCTTCCTGGGCCAGGTCATGACCTCCCGCCCCTGCCCGCAGTGCCAGGGCTTCGGCACCGTCGTCCCGACCCCGTGCCCCGAGTGCGCGGGCGACGGCCGGGTCCGGTCCCGTCGCACGCTCACGGTCAAGATCCCGGCCGGCGTCGACAACGGCACCCGGATCCAGCTGGCCGGCGAGGGCGAGGTCGGCCCGGGCGGCGGCCCGGCCGGCGACCTGTACGTGGAGATCCACGAGACCCCGCACGAGGTCTTCCAGCGGCGCGGCGACGACCTGCACTGCACGGTGACCCTCCCGATGACGGCGGCCGCCCTCGGCACGAAGGTGCAGCTCCAGACCCTCGACGGTCTGGAGGACGTCGACATCCGTCCGGGCACCCAGTCCGGCCAGTCGATCCCGCTGCACGGCCGCGGCGTCACCCACCTCCGTGGCAACGGCCGCGGCGACCTGATCGTCCACGTCGAGGTCCAGACCCCGACGAAGCTCGACCCGGAGCAGGAGCGCCTGCTGCGGGAGCTGTCGAAGCTCCGCGGCGAGGAGCGCCCGCAGGGCCAGTTCCAGCCGGGGCAGCAGGGGCTGTTCTCGCGCTTGAAGGACGCGTTCAACGGGCGTTAGGCGGTCTGCCGGGGGTTCCGGGGGGTTGTCCCCCGGGCTGGCACAGTCAGCCGGGGCAGCAGGGGCTGTTCTCGCGCTTGAAGGACGCGTTCAACGGGCGTTAGGCGGTCTGCCGGGGGTTCCGGGGGGTTGTCCCCGGGCCGGCACGGTCCGCCGGGGCGGCAGGGGCTGTTCTCGCGCTTGTAGGACACGTTCGACGGGCGCTGAGCCGAGTACGTGAACGAAGGGCGTCCCGCACCTTGTGCGGGGCGCCCTTCGTGTTTCGGCCCCGCCCTCGCGGCATGGCACGATGCCTGCATGTCCACCGCACTGAACGATCTCTCGCGTCTTCCGATCGTGCAGGCCCCCATGGCGGGTGGCGCCTCCTGTCCCGAGCTCGTCGGTGCCGTGTGCGAGGCCGGGGCGCTCGGGTTCCTGGCCGGCGGGTACAAGACCGCCGGCGGGCTCTACCAGGAGATCAAGCAGGTCCGCGGACTCACCGCGCAGCCCTTCGGGGTCAACCTCTTCATGCCGCCGGGCGGCCTGCCCCCGGACCGGGCCGCCGTCGAGGTCTACAGCCATCAGCTGGCCGGCGAGTCCAACTGGTACGAGACCGGGCTCGGCGATCCCGAACAGGGCCGGGACGACGCCTACGACGCCAAGCTGGCGATCCTGCTCGACGACCCCGTGCCGGTCGTCTCCTTCACCTTCGGCTGCCCCGACCGGGACGCGCTCGACGCCTTCGCCCGGGTCGGTACGTTCACGATCGTCACCGTCACCTCCGTCGAGGAGGCCCGGACCGCCGAGCGCGCCGGCGCGGGCGCGATCTGCGTGCAGGGCGTCGAGGCGGGCGGCCACCAGGGCACGCACCGCGACGACCTGCCCGGCGACGCCGGCGGCGGCCGTGGGCTGCTCGCGCTGCTCGCCGACGTCCGCGAGCACGTCCGGCTGCCGGTCGTCGCGACCGGCGGGATCATGCGCGGCCGGCAGATCGCCGCCGTCCTCGCGGCGGGCGCCGACGCCGCCCAGCTCGGCACCGCGTTCCTGGTCTGTCCCGAGTCGGGTGCGCATCCGCTGCACAAGCGGGCCTTGACCGACCCGCTGTTCACCCACACCGAGCTCACCCGGGCGTTCTCCGGTCGGCCCGCGCGCGGTCTGGTGAACCGTTTCCTGCGCGAGCACGGGCCGTACGCCCCCGCCGCCTACCCCGAGGTCCACCACCTCACCGCCCCGCTGCGCAAGGCCGCCGCGACCGCCGGGGACCCGCAGGGCATGGCCCTGTGGGCCGGGCAGGGCCACCGTCTCGCCCGCGAGCTGCCGGCCGGCCGGCTCGTCGAGGTGCTGGCCGCCGAGCTCGGCACCGCGCTCAACGATCTCGTCCAGAGGAACCAGTCATGACCGCACCCGTCTTCGTCGTCGACACCGTCCCCGCCCCCGGAGGCTTCCTCCTCGACGGGCCCGAGGGCCGGCACGCCGTGTCCGTGAAGCGGCTGCGCGCCGGGGAGGAGCTGGTGCTCACCGACGGGCGGGGCGGCTGGGCCGAGTGCGTGGTCGCCGCCGCCGAGGGCAAGGACCAGCTGACGGTCGAGGTCACCGCCGTCCACGAGGAGCCCGAGCCCGCGCCCCGTGTCACCGTCGTCCAGGCCCTCCCCAAGGGCGACCGCGGCGAGCTGGCCGTCGAGACCATGACGGAGACGGGCGTCGACGCGATCGTGCCGTGGGCCGCGTCGCGCTGCATCACCCAGTGGAAGGGCGACCGTGGTCTGAAGGCCCTCGCGAAGTGGCGGGCGACCGCCCGCGAGGCGGGCAAGCAGTCGCGCCGCACCCGCTTTCCCGAGGTCGCGGAACTCATGACGGGCAAGCAGGTCGCCGCGTTCCTCGCCGAGGCCGACTTCGCCGCCGTCCTGCACGAGGACCGCGACCACCCGAGCGCCGCCCTGGCGACCGCCGAACTGCCCGCGCAGGGCTCGATCGTCCTCGTCGTCGGGCCCGAAGGCGGCGTTTCGCCGGAGGAGTTGGCGCTGTTCGAGGAGGCCGGCGCCAGGCCGTACCGCCTCGGGCCGAGCGTCCTGCGCACCTCCACGGCGGGTACGGCGGCCGCGGCGCTCGTCCTCGGACGGACCGGTCGCTGGTCGTGAGCGGCACCGGCCGCCCGGACTCCGGTCCGACGCCGGTCGGGCGTCGGTGGGACACCGGTCCGAGCCGGGCCGGACGCCGGTCCGACGTCGGAGCGCCGGTCCGACGCCGGTCCCACGCCGGCGGGGCGCTGCTCCGAGCCGGGTCGGAGGCCGGTCTGACGTCGGTGGGATGCCGGTCCGACGCCGGCGGTCAGACGGGTCCGACGCCGGCGGGGCGCTGGTCGTGAGCAGTGTCCGACCGCACCGATAGCATGCGCGTGTACTGATGATCGACGGAGGCGAGGAGGCCCGGGCCATGGCCGGAGAGCCGCAGAGCGACTGCCTGTTCTGCAAGATCGCGGAGGGAGAGGTCCCGGCGACGATCGTGCGCGAGACGGAGACGACCCTCGCGTTCCGCGACATCAACCCGCAGGCGCCGACCCACGTCCTGGTCATCCCGCGCCTGCACTACCCGGACGCCGCCTCGCTCGCCGCCGCCGCGCCGTCCGTCGCCGCCGACATACTGCGTGAGGCCGGCGAGGTCGCGGCGCAGGAGAAGGTCGACGGCAGTGGCTTCCGGATCGTGTTCAACACCGGGGCGGGCGCCGGGCAGACCGTCTTCCACGCCCACGCGCACGTCCTCGGCGGCCGGGGCCTCAACTGGCCGCCCGGATAACCCCGGACGGACCGGACGGAGTCAGAACCCTTGTCCGTACGCGAACTGGTCGTCCTCGGCACGGCCAGCCAGGTCCCGACCCGGCACCGCAACCACAACGGCTACCTGCTGCGCTGGGACGGCCACGGCATCCTCTTCGACCCCGGTGAGGGCACCCAGCGGCAGATGCTCAGGGCCGGGGTCGCCGCGCACGACCTGAACCGGATCTGCATCACGCACTTCCACGGCGACCACTCGCTCGGCCTGGCCGGGGTGATCCAGCGGATCAACCTCGACCAGGTGCCGCACCAGGTCACCGCGCACTATCCGGCGAGCGGGCAGCGCTTCTTCGAGCGGCTGCGGTACGCCACGGCGTACCGCGAGACGGTGGAGCTGACCCAGGCGCCGGTGGCCGCCGACGGGCCGCTGGCCGTCACCGGCACGTTCACGCTCGACGCGCGCCGGCTCTCCCATCCCGTGGAGTCGTACGGCTACCGGCTGACCGAGCCGGACGGGCGCCGCATCCTGCCCGAGCGGCTGGCCGCGCACGGCATCGCGGGCCCCGACGTGGGCCGGCTCCAGCGGGAGGGCGTCCTGGACGGCGTCACGCTGGAGGACGTCAGCGAGGTGCGGCGCGGGCAGCGGTTCGCGTTCGTCATGGACACCCGGCTGTGCGAGGGGGTCCACGCGCTCGCCGAGGGCGCGGACATGCTCGTCATCGAGTCGACCTTCCTCGACGAGGACGTGCAGCTCGCCGTGGACCACGGTCATCTGACGGCGGGCCAGGCCGCGGCGGTGGCCCGGGAAGCGGGAGTGCGGCACCTCGTCCTGACGCACTTCTCGCAGCGGTACGCCGACCCGGAGGAGTTCGAGCGGCAGGCGCGGGCGGCCGGGTTCGAGGGGGAACTGAGCATCGCGCAGGACCTGATGAGGGTCCCCGTACCGAAGAGATAGCCCCCGTACCGAGAAGACGGAACCATGCCCGTACCCAAGGCCGAACTGCACCTCCACATCGAAGGCACCCTCGAACCCGAGCTGGCGTTCGCGCTCGCCGGGCGCAACGGCGTGACACTGCCGTACGCCGACACGGCGGCGCTGCGCGAGGCGTACCGCTTCAGCGACCTGCAGTCCTTCCTGGACCTGTACTACAGCCTGATGGCGGTGCTGCGCACCGCGGACGACTTCACGGACCTCGCCGACGCGTATCTGGCGCGGGCGGCGGAGCAGGGCGTACGGCACGCCGAGATCTTCTTCGACCCGCAGGCGCACATCGCGCGGGGCGTCCCGATGGGCGTGGTCGTGGAGGGGCTCGGCGCGGCGCTCGACCGCGCGGAGGAGCGGCACGGGATCTCCACCCGGCTCATCATGTGCTTCCTGCGCGACGAGCCGGCCGAGTCGGCGATGGCGACGCTGGAGGCCGCGAAGCCGTATCTCGGCCGGATCACCGGGGTCGGCCTGGACTCCGCGGAGGTCGGGCATCCGCCGGCGAAGTTCCGCGCGGTGTACGAGGAGGCCGCGCGGCTCGGGCTGCGGCGGGTCGCCCACGCGGGCGAGGAGGGGCCGGCGGAGTACGTCCGCGAGGCGCTCGACATGCTGGGCGTGGAGCGCGTCGACCACGGCCTGCGCTGCCTGGAGGACCCGTCGCTCGTCGAGCGCCTGGTCCGCGAACGGGTGCCGCTGACGCTGTGCCCGCTGTCGAACGTCCGGCTGCGGGCGGTCGACGTCCTCGAGGCGCACCCGCTGCGGTCGATGCTGGAGGCCGGTCTCGTGGCGACGGTCAACTCCGACGATCCGGCGTACTTCGGCGGTTACGCGGGCGACAACTTCGACGCGGTGCGCGAGGCGTTGGGGCTCGGCCCGGAGGACCTGAGGACGCTCGCCCGGAACTCGTTCCTGGCCTCGTTCCTGGAGGACGACGAGGCGCGTCGGGAGCGGTACCTGACGGAGGTCGAGGCGTACGAGTTCGGCGCCGGCGGGGCGTGACGGGGGCCGGGCGCGACGCGGTCCCGCGGCCCTGGGGCGTGCCCTCCGGAGCTTGCCGGCGCCGCGACGCCCGGCACGCGCGTCCCTACCCGCGGTCCGTCGGCCGGGCCAGGCGGAAGGCCGACTTCGCCGCGCGGCGGCGGGCGGTGGGAACGGGGATCGGGGCGATCTCCTGTTCCGGGGCGCCCATCTGCGGCACCAGGGCGCTCGGCGGGGTCGTCGCGGCGAGGACCGCGGCGGGCGCGCCGCCGCGGCGGCGGACGGAGCCGGGGACCAGCGGTCGGCCGGAGGCGTGGCGGGCGACGGCCGTCATGGGCACGGCGACCAGGAGGAGCAGGGCGCAGAGCACCGCGCCCATGCCCGGGTAGCCGGCCGCCTCCGACAGGACGCTTCCGACGACGGGGCCGCAGGCCACGCCCAGCGAGGAGGCCGAGCCGACCAGGACGGCCCAGCGGCCGCGCGGGTCGAGCGAGGCGGCGAGGCCGAGGAGGTAGGAGAGCACGACCGGGTAGACCGCGTTCCACGCGATCTCGCCGGTCGCGAAGGACACCGGGCCCTCGGCGGCCGAGCTCAGCAGCACGCAGCCCGCGATCAGCGCCGTGCCCACGCCGATCGGCACCGCCCGGCCGAGCCGTGCGCCCAGGGCGCCCGCCCCGATGACGCCGAGCAGCCCGGCGCCGAGCGCCACGGCGAACACCATCCCGAGCGCGACCTCGGAGAGACCGGCCTGCGTCAGCCCGATCCGTCCGCTGACGCCCCACAACGCGTTCTGCGCCATGGACCAGCACAGGATGGCGACCGCGAGGACGGTGCCGGCGCGGCGGTGGGGGAGCGGCCCGTGGTGCGGTGCGTCGGCGGCGGCGGCCCGCCCGCGGTCCGCGGCCCCCGTGCCGCCCGGCAGCCACGCCGTCGACGGGGCCACCACGACCGCCACGGCCGCGATCGCCGCGAACGGCAGGGCGTGGCCGCCGCCCAGGTGCGGCAGGGTCAGGTAGAGCGCTCCGGCCGTCGCCGAGACCGACAGCAGGCCCAGGGCCGAGGCGCGGTGCGGGTCCGGGCGGCCCGCGATGCCCGCCGCGGCCACCGCCGTCGCCGTGCCGGAGCCGAAGCCGCCGACGGTCGCGCCCGCCACGACCAGGGGCACGAGGTCCGTCGTCGCGGCCGTGCCGTAGCCGAGGGTCATCAGGGCGAGGCCGAGGCGGGCGGCTCGGCGGGGGCCGATCCGTTCGACGCGGGCGGCGAGCGTGAAGCCCGCCGAGGCCGAGCCGAGGAGCAGGATCGAGCCGATCAGTCCGGCTCCGGCCGGACTGAGGCCGAGGCCCGCGGACAGCCGTCCGACGACCGTCGGCAGCAGGTACGGGGCGACGTAACCGGCCGTGAACAGGGCGACGAGAGCGACGAGCGCCCCCAGGGCACGCGGGCGGCGCGACGGCATGGGCGTTCCAGGAACTGAACGGGGAAATGAGACGGCGCCCGGTGATCCACGGGGTCGCGGCACCATGTGTATCAAGCATCCGAGTGGGCGGAGAAGGTGTTATCCCGCTGAATCCCCCGATTCGGTCTGTGATATGGGTCACGATCGGTTTGGGATGGGATTCTGCGGGTATCACGTGGCGATCTCGTTGCGTCAGCCCCGTCTCAGCGTCCCCTTCGGGCACACTGTCCGGATCAGCACCACGTGCCGATCCGCCGCACCACGACCGGGGAGCCTGCCGTGACCGAACGCGACACCGACGTCGACCCCCTGGTGTGCCTGCGCGAGCCCACCGACCCCGAGTGCGACGTCTTCCTCACCGGCACGGTCTTCCTCGACATCATCTTCACCGGGCTCGACTCCGCCCCCGTGCGCGGCACCGAGTCCTGGGCCCGCGGCATGGGGTCGAGCCCCGGCGGCGTCGCCAACATGGCCACCGCCCTCGCCCGGCTCGGTCTGCGCACCTCGCTCGCCGCCGCGTTCGGCGACGACCACTACGGCGAGTACTGCTGGGACGCCCTCGAACAGGGCGAGGGCATCGACCTCTCGCTGTCGCGGACCGTGCCGGGATGGCACTCGCCCGTGACCGTCTCCATGGCCTACGAGGGCGAGCGCACCATGGTGTCCCACGGTCACGCGGCCCCGCCCTTCGACGGTGCCCTGCCCGCCTACCCGCCGCACGCCCGCGCCGCCGTCGCCTCCCTCGTGCCCGGCCGCAGCGAGGAGTGGGTGGCCAGGGCCGCCCGCAGCGGCGCCAAGGTCTTCGCCGACGTGGGATGGGACGACACCGGACGGTGGGACCTCGCCGGGCTCGCCGACCTCCAGCACTGCGAGGCCTTCCTGCCCAACGCCGCCGAGGCGATGCGCTACACCCGCACCGACTGTCCCCGCGCCGCCGCCCGCGCGCTCGCCGACAAGGTGCGGTACGCCGTCGTCACGCTCGGTTCCGAGGGCGCGTACGCCGTGGACGGCGCCACCGGCGAGACCGCCGAGGTGCCCGCCATCCAGGTCTCCGCCCTCGACCCGACCGGGGCCGGCGACGTCTTCGTCGCCGGATTCGTCACCGGGACCCTCGCCGGCTGGCCGCTCGCCGACCGGCTCGCCTTCGCCGGGCTCACCGCCGCGCTCTCCGTGCAGGAGTTCGGCGGCTCGCTGTCCGCGCCGACCTGGGGCGAGATCGCCGCCTGGTGGCAGCACGTCCAGGGCCACGAGTGCCAGGACCCGGCCGCCCTGCGCGACCGCTACGCCTTCCTGGAGCGGCTGCTCCGGGACCGCCCGGCCCGCCCCTGGCCGCTGCGCCGCGCGGTCCCGACGATCGGCTTCCGGCCCGCGCCCGCCACCTGACCGGATCCCTCCGGCCCTTCCGTAAAAGGCTTCGGCGATGTCCGGGGCGAGTCGTAGGCTTGGTACCCGAGAGGTTGTCGAGCAGCGAGAACCCTGCAACGGGAGGTATGTGCAGGCCACAGTGCCGGCCCATGACTCAGACACCCACAGCCCACGCCCTCGCGCCGGGGCAGGCACGCGCCCAGTTCACGGTCCCCGCCAAGCACCCCATGGTCATGGTGCTCGGCTCCGGCGACTCCCTGTTGCGCGTGATCGAGGACGCGTTCCCGACGACGGACATCCACGTACGGGGAAACGAGATCAGCGCGGTCGGCGACGCGAAGGAAGTCGCGGTCGTCCAGCGCCTGTTCGACGAGATGATGCTGGTGCTCCGCACCGGTCAGCCGATGACGGAGGATGCCGTGGAACGTTCGATCGCGATGCTGCGTGAGGAGAACGGGGAAGCGGCGGTCGAGACGCCCTCCGAGGTGCTCACCCAGAACATCCTCTCCAGCCGCGGCCGGACCATCCGCCCCAAGACGCTCAACCAGAAGCGCTACGTCGACGCCATCGACAAGCACACGATCGTTTTCGGCATCGGCCCCGCCGGCACCGGCAAGACGTATCTGGCCATGGCCAAGGCGGTCCAGGCCCTGCAGTCCAAGCAGGTCACCCGGATCATCCTGACCCGGCCGGCCGTCGAGGCGGGCGAGCGGCTCGGCTTCCTGCCCGGCACGCTCTACGAGAAGATCGACCCGTACCTGCGCCCGCTCTACGACGCCCTGCACGACATGCTCGACCCCGACTCGATCCCCAAGCTGATGGCGAACGGGACGATCGAGGTCGCGCCGCTCGCGTACATGCGCGGCCGGACGCTCAACGACGCGTTCATCATCCTCGACGAGGCGCAGAACACGAACCCCGAGCAGATGAAGATGTTCCTCACCCGCCTCGGCTTCGACTCGAAGATCGTCATCACCGGTGACATCACCCAGGTCGACCTGCCCGGCGGCACGAAGAGCGGTCTGCGCCAGGTCCGGGAGATCCTGGACGGGGTCCAGGACGTGCACTTCTCCCTGCTCACGTCGCAGGATGTCGTACGGCACAAGCTCGTCGGCCGTATCGTCGACGCGTACGAGAAGTACGACAGCCTCAACGGCCGCAACGGGAAGTAGAAGCAAGAGCACATGTCGATCGACGTCAACAACGAGTCCGGTACCGAGGTCGACGAGCAGGCGATCCTCGACATCGCCCGCTACGCGCTCGCGCGCATGCGCATCCACCCGCTCTCCGAGCTCTCGGTGATCGTCGTGGACGCGGAGGCGATGGAGCAGCTCCACATCCAGTGGATGGACCTGCCGGGCCCCACGGACGTCATGTCCTTCCCGATGGACGAGCTGCGCCCGCCGTCGAAGGACGACGAGGAGCCCCCGCAGGGGCTCCTCGGCGACATCGTGCTCTGCCCCGAGGTGGCCAAGAAGCAGGGCGAGGACGCCCCGACGCGGCACTCCATGGACGAGGAGCTCCAGCTCCTGACCGTCCACGGAGTGCTGCACCTCCTCGGCTACGACCACGAGGAGCCGGACGAGAAGGCCGAGATGTTCGGTCTCCAGGCCGCCATCGTGGACGGCTGGCGCGCGGAGCACGGCCTGACCGGCCCGTCGCCGGCGCCGACCGTCTCCTGACCCCCGTCCGGTCATGAGCGCACAACTGATCATCGGGGCGGTCGCCCTCGTCATCGTCGCCTGGCTCGCCGCCTGCGCCGAGGCGGGCATCGCCCGCGTCTCCACCTTCCGCGCCGCCGAGGCCGTACGGTCCGGGCGGCGCGGCGCCGAGAAGCTGGCCCAGGTCGCCTCCGACCCGACCCGCTACCTCAACGTGGCGCTGCTCGTCCGCGTCTCCTGTGAGATGGCCGCCGGCGTCCTCGTCACGTACGCCTGCCTGGAGGAGTTCTCGGAGACCTGGCAGGCGCTGCTCGTCGCGATCGCGGTGATGGTGCTCGTCTCGTACGTCGCCGTCGGCGTCTCGCCGCGCACCATCGGCCGTCAGCACCCGCTGAACACGGCGACCGCCGCCGCGTACGTGCTGCTTCCGCTGGCCCGGGTCATGGGCCCGATCCCGCAGCTGCTCATCCTCATCGGCAACGCGCTCACGCCCGGCAAGGGCTTCCGCAAGGGCCCGTTCGCGTCCGAGGCCGAGCTGCGGGCCATGGTCGACCTCGCCGAGCAGGAGTCGCTGATCGAGGACGACGAGCGCCGCATGGTGCACTCGGTCTTCGAGCTCGGCGACACCCTGGTGCGCGAGGTGATGGTGCCGCGCACCGACCTCGTCTGCATCGAGCGCTACAAGACCGTCCGCCAGGCCCTCACCCTGGCGCTGCGTTCCGGCTTCTCGCGCATCCCGGTGACCGGCGAGAACGAGGACGACATCGTCGGCATCGTGTATCTGAAGGACCTGGTCCGCAAGACGCACATCAACCGGGACGCCGAGGCGGACGTGGTCTCCACGACCATGCGCCCGGCTGCCTTCGTGCCCGACACCAAGAACGCGGGCGACCTGCTGCGCGAGATGCAGCAGGAGCGCAACCACGTCGCCGTCGTCATCGACGAGTACGGCGGCACGGCCGGGATCGTCACCATCGAGGACATCCTGGAGGAGATCGTCGGCGAGATCACCGACGAGTACGACCGGGAGCTGCCGCCCGTCGAGGAGCTCGGCGAGGACCGCTACCGGGTCACCGCCCGCCTCGACATCGGCGACCTCGGCGAGCTCTACGGCTTCGGCCCCGACGAGTACGACGACGAGGACGTGGAGACCGTCGGCGGACTGCTCGCCAAGGCCCTCGGCCGGGTGCCGATCGCCGGCGCCAACGCCGTCGTCGAACTGCCCGACGGGCGGGCCCTGCGACTCACCGCCGAGTCCCCGGCAGGCCGCCGGAACAAGATCGTGACGGTGCTCGTCGAGCCGCTCGGCAAGACCGACGAGGAGGAGACCGAGAGGTGACGCCCGACCAGCTGCGCGCGTTCTGCCTGGACTTCAACGACGCGACGGAGGAGTTCCCGTTCGGCCCGGACGTCTCGGTCTTCAAGGTCGCCGGGAAGATGTTCGCGCTGTCGTGGCTGGACGCCGATCCGCTGAGCGTCAACCTCAAGTGCGACCCGGAGGACGCCGTACGGCTCCGCGAGGAGTACCCGGCGATCGCGCCCGGCTACCACATGAACAAGCGGCACTGGAACACGGTGACCGTGCCGGAGCTCCCGGACCGGATGGTCCGGGAGCTCGTCGAGGACTCGTACGACCTCGTCGTCGCCGGCCTGCCGAAGGCGGTACGGCTCCGTCTCGACCGGCCGTAGCTCACCTGAGGCCTGTCCGGCGCCGCAGGCCGAGCGCGACCAGGGCCGCCGTCACCAGGACGATCGCCACGTCCAGCGCGAGCACCGTGCGCACGCCCCCGTACAGGCTGTCGCCGGTCGTGGCGAGGACGCCGAGCAGCGGGATGCCGACCGTGAGGCCGACCTGCTGGGTCGTGGTCACCAGCCCGGTGGCCAGGCCCTGCTCCTCGTCCGGGACGCCGGAGGTGACGGTCACGCCGTACGAGATGATCGCGGCCAGGTGGCACATGGAGGCCAGCGAGACCACGACCGTCGCCAGGACGGCGCCGGAGTCCGTGCCGATGGCGAGCAGCCCGGCGGTCAGCACGCCCTGGCCGGTGAGGCCGAGGACCAGGGTGCGGCGGGCGCCGATCCGGCCGATCACCTTGGCGGCGAAGGAGCCGGCGAGCACCGACAGCACGCCCTGGACGCCGAAGACCAGACCGGTCTGGAAGCCGGACAGGCCCAGCGTCTCCTGCAGGTAGAGGGTCAGGACGAAGACGACGGTCGACATCATCGCGAAGGTGACGAGCCCGCCCAGGTTGCCGAAGGCGACGGTGCGCCGCCTCAGCATCGGCAGCGACACCAGCGGGGACTCGTGCCGCGACTCGACGACCACGAAGGCGACCAGCAGGGCCACGCCCGCCACCAGGGTGACCAGGACGTCCGTGCCGCCGAAGCCGCGCTGGGCCGCCGTCGACAGGGCGTAGATCAGGGACAGCAGGCCGCCGGTGACGGTCACCGCGCCCGGCACGTCGAGGCGGGGCCGCTCGGGAGTGCGGGACTCGGGCAGCAGGCCCGGGGCGAAGGGCAGCACGAGCACGCTGAACACGGCGAGCAGGCCCATGGTCGAGCGCCAGCCGAACGTGTCGGTCATGACACCGCCCAGGACCATGCCGATAGTGAAGCCCAGCGACAGGATGGTGCCGGAGATGCCGAGCGCCCGGTCGCGCTGCGGGCCTTCGGGGAAGGTGGTGGTCAGCAGGGCCATGCCGGTCGGCACGATCGCCGCCGCACCCAGGCCCTGCAGGGCGCGGCCGGTGAGGAACGCGGCCGGGCTCCAGGCGAAGGCGGCGAGCAGCGAGGCCGCGCCGAAGAGAGCGAGGCCGGCGAGGAACAGCTTCTTGCGTCCGTACAGGTCGCCGATCCGGCCGGAGAGCAGCAGGAAGCCACCGGACGGCAGGGCGAAGGCGGTGACCGCCCACTGGAGGGCGGAGGTGCTGAGGCCGAGGTCCGCGCCGAGTACGGGCAAGGCCACGTTGAGGACGGAGAAGTCCAGCGACACCATGAACTGGGCTGCGCACAGCACGATGAGGATGAGCCGGGCGCGGCCGGTGAGCGCGGGGGCGGCCGGGGCCGTGGGGGTCGGGGGAGCGGGAGCGACCGGGGCGGTCTCGTTCGGGGAAGCCTCGGGGGAGGTGACGGTTGCCATGGCCACGACTCTCGTGGCGCGGGAATGTCCGTGGGGAGCGGGAACTTATCCTGTTGGTCGCACCACCAGGCACGACCAGACACCACCATGCGTCCAGGGGGAGGAAGCACACGTGGCCACGGCGCTGGAGAGTACCGACGGCAAGGCCCACCGACTGGCCGAACTGCGCGAGTTCCTGATGAGCCGCAGGGCCCGGGTGACGCCCGCCGAGGCCGGTCTGCCGGACGGCGGTGCCCGGCGCCGCACGCCGGGGCTGCGCCGCGAGGAGGTCGCCGTCCTCGCCGGTGTCGGGGTCTCCTGGTACCAGTGGCTGGAGCAGGGGCGCGACATCACCGTCTCCCCGCAGGTGCTCGACTCCGTCGCGCGGGTGCTGCGGCTGAGCCCCGCCGAGCGGCGCCACCTGTACGTCCTCGCGGGCCTCAACCCGCCCGCGCCGGAGGTCGACCCGGGTTCGGTGGACATGTGCCACGGGCTGCGACGGCTGATCGAGGCGTGGATGCCGTTCCCGGCGCACATCATGGACGCCTACTGGAACACGGTCATGTACAACGAGGCGGCGTCCTTCGTCCTCGGGATGCGGCCGGAGATCGTCCAGAACTGCCTGATCTCGTTCTTCACCGACCCGATCTACCGCTCCCGGGCGAACGACTGGGCGGATCTGGCGCCCAAGGTCGTCGCCCAGTTCCGGGCGGCCTGCTCGGAGAGCCCGGACGACGACGGCTTCCGGGCGGTGGTCGAGGAGGCGAAGGCGGCCAGCGCCGAGTTCACGGAGCTGTGGGAGCAGCGGGACATCATGCCGGGCGGCCAGACCCGCAAGATCCTGGACCATCCGCTGGCCGGCCCCTTGCACGTGGAGGCCACCCAGCTCCGCGTACCGGCCCGCCCAGACCTGGTGATCGTGCTCCACACCCCGCTTCCCGAGGCCGACACGGCGGCGAAGCTGGAGTGGCTGACGTCGCCGGAGGGGCGGCGGGGGGCGATGTACCCGGTGGCGGGCTGACGGACGCTCTCGGGACGCACCCGACCGGGGAGGGCCAGGTGGGGCCGGATAGGGACGGGCCGGTGACAGGGGCCTGTCACCGGCCCCGTATATTCTCCTCGCCGTTCGGTCGCCGACCCCGGTGACCAGGCGTTTTCCGCTCATTCACCCACCCTCAAAAGGCAGTTCACCATGCGTACTCGCATCAGCCGCGGCCTGGCCGCCGCCCTCGCCGTCTCCGCGCTCTCGCTGACCGCCGCGTGCGGGGGCGGGGCGAAGGAGGACACCAAGAAGGACGGCGCGGACAAGCCGGCCGCCGGCGCGACGACCTCCGCCGCCCCCACGTCCGAGGCGCCGGCCGCGCCGCTGACGGACGCGCAGATGAAGGCCGCCGCCCTGGAGGTCAAGGACCTGCCGTCCGGCTGGAAGGCCAAGAAGGGCGAGGACGACAAGTCGGACTACAAGTCCGACAAGGCCGAGTGCCAGCCGCTCGCCGACATGATCAGCGCCAACGTCCCGGGCGCCACCAAGGGTGCGAGCGTCGACTTCGTCATCGGCAACAACGCATCCGAGCTCAGCCAGGAGGTCATGACCTTCGCCGGCACCGGCGCGGCCGACTACACCAAGAAGATCGCCACGGCGCTCGACGCCTGTACGAGCTTCTCCGTCGAGACCGAGGGCCAGAAGATGAAGCTCGGGGTGGAGAAGCTCACCGCCCCGCAGGGCGCCGAGGAGGTGCTGGCCTTCCGGTTCGCGCTGGAGGTCTCCCCCGGCATCACGATCAAGCCGAAGCTCCTGGTCGGCCGACAGGGCACCGGTGCGTTCCGCATGGTGCACCTCGCGGACGCCGCGAAGGCCGAGAAGGACTTCGACGGCCTCGCCAAGACGGCCACCGAGAAGTTCGCCAAGGCCGCTCAGAGCTGAGCCGCGACCCGACCTATCCTCGGATCATGACACTCAACCGCGAGCACGACGACCTCGGCGCCGAGGACCTCAAGATCATCACGCTGGCGCGCAGCGCCCGCGCCCGGAACGGGGTCGCGGAGGGCGCCGCGGTACGGGACGAGACCGGGCGGACGTACGTCGCCGGGACCGTCGCACTCGAGTCGCTCAAGCTGAGCGCGCTGCAGACCGCCGTCGCGATGGCCGTCGCCAGCGGCGCGCAGTCGCTGGAGGCCGCGGCCGTGGTCTCCACCGCGGAGTCCGCGTCCGACGAGGACCGCGCGGCCGTGCGGGACCTGGGCGGGCCGGAGACCCCGGTGCTGCTCGCCGGGCCCGACGGGCGGCTGCGGGAAGCGGTCACAGCGGGCTGAACGGCCCGTGCGTCCGTGACGTACGAACCCTGGGGGCCCGGCGCGTGGACCACGCGCCGGGCCCTCGTGGTACCGCTCCCGCACGGGCCTTGTGCTCTTGTGAAGAATGCGCGTCAATAGCAGCGACCGGTCCGACGGACCGTCAGTTCTCCGCCCTTCTCGCGGAGTTCCTTGACGCAGTGTCCGCACCCCTGCGTTCGTCATCGGAAACGGAAGGGGTACGACCTCGCCATGAGAAGCAGCAGCAGCTTAGGGATCGTCGCGGTGCTCTCCGGAGCCCTCGCCGCCGCCGGTCTCGTCTTCGCGCCGGGGGCCGCCGCCGTGTCGCCGGGTTCGGCCACGGCCACGTACGACTGCGGGTCGTGGGGCGGTGGCGGTGCCACGCTCACCGCCACGCAGAGCGGCACCGCCGCGACCATCACCCTCACCTCCGCGGTGAAGACGCCGATCGCGGTCGGCGCCGACCAGATCAGCGCCACGCTGACGATGGCCAAGGCCGGCGGCGGCACCCGGGTGTTCACGGGCAAGAAGAACCCGGCGCTCGCCGCGAACCAGGCCGTCACCATCGGCCCGCTCAGTGGGACGGTCGCCTCCGGCGACAGCCTCGACTCCTACTTCGCGGGCACCGCGCTCAAGATGGTGATCTTCGGCGTCACGGTGAACTGTGACGCGCTCACCTCGCAGTCGCCCGGGCCCTTCGTGTTCAGCTGAGCCCTTCCCGCACGGCCGACCGGTACCGCCGAGGGCGGTGCCGGTCGTTGCTGTGCCGTGCGGTGCTTCAGTCGAGGCGCCGCTGTGACCTGGGGAAACCGTCCCCGACTGCCGATCTTGACAGTATCTGATGGGTCATCAGTCGGTGCATTTCGATTCCATTGACTTCTCTCGGCCCGCAGCCGTCAATGGCGCCCTCTCATCCCTCAGGAGGGGACCCACATGGCACAGACCCGAAGCCGCGCGGCGGCTCGAAGACGGCGTCGCTGGACCGCCGCCCTCGGCGCCACCGCGCTCGCCCTCACCGCGGGCGGGGCGTTCGCCGCGCCGGCCGGCGCGCTCACCACCGCCTCCAAGGCCGTGGAGTTCGCCACCCACTGCATACCGCCGCCGATCGCCGGCATCCCGCCCATCGACGGCACCACCACCGCCGAGATCACGGTCGACAACCCGGCACCCAAGGTCGGCGACACGGTCACCGTCACCTACACGGTCACCAAGCCCGCCGCCTCCAACCCGGTCGACCTGGCCCTCCCCGCCGACATCATGACCCCGAGCGGCAAGGTCACCCTCGGCGGCGCCCAGACCGGCTCCGTCACCGTCACCGGCGAGAAGAAGAACCCGCCCGTCCCCGGCAAGGGCGCCTTCCCGCCCTTCTCGATGAAGGGCACCTTCACGGTCACCGCGCCCGGCGCGATCGACCTCTCGCCCGGCGACTACAACATCCACACCAGCTACATCATGGAGCTGGACACGCCCTGCACCGTGACCAACCCGCCCGCGCCCGTCTCCGAGACGGTCACCGCGACGGCACAGCCCGGCGCCAACGAGCGGGCCCTCCAGCTCGACAACGCCTCCGGCGCGCCCGGCGTCCGGGTCACGGTCACCGGCAGCAAGTTCACGCCGCTCGCCGAGGTCACGGTCGTCGGCCGGGCCGGAGCGGCCGAGACCGCCGACCGGATGACCGTCACCACGGACAGCCAGGGCGGCTTCGCCGCACGTCTGAGCGTCAGCGACCTGGCGACCACCGGGATCGTGGCGTACGAGGGCGCGGCCTGGGACCCCGACAAGGGCGCCGGCCCCGTCGCGTACCAGGTCATCGACGACACCCCGCCCCCGCCGAACAGCCAGAAGGTCACCGCGTCGGTCAAGGCCGGCGAGCTGTCGATGACCCAGGCCGGCGACGCCGTCGAGCTCTCGGCCGTCGACTTCGGGCAGGGCGGCGCGGCCACCGGCGCGCTGAAGACGGTGACGGTCAAGGACTTCCGCGGCGGGCCCGCGGGCTGGTCCCTGACCGGCAAGGTCACCGACTTCACCGGTCCCGGCGGCGCCATCGGTGCCGGCAGGCTCAGCTGGAGCCCGGCCTGCACGACCAAGGCCGGCAGCCCCAGCACCTGCGTGCCCGGCAGCGCGGGTGCCGTCGGCAGCACCGGCGCGACCCTCGCCTCCACGCCCAACGGCACCCTCACCGGCGGCGAGTTCACCGTCGACGCGGGCCTGTCCCTCGACGTCCCCGCGTTCACCGCGCCGGGCTCGTACGCGGGCGTGCTCACGCTGACGCTGTCCTGACCCGACCGACCGCCGAGCGGGCCGGGCGCGCACCCGGCCGGCCCGCCACCTACCTCAAGGGGTCCGCACCCGTGCGCACGCTGTACGTCCTCCTCCTGTGCACCGCCCTGGCGCTGCTGGGCCCGCTGCCCGCCGCCGCGCCCGCCTCCGCCGCCGAGAACGGCGAGTGGGCCGTCTACCCGGCCGCGTCGCGGCTCGGCAGCCGCCCGTACTTCTACCTCTCGGCCGACCCCGGGACCACCGTCACCGACAAGGTCACCGTCGCCAACAAGACCGCCGCCCCGCTCACCTTCCTCCTGTACGGCGCCGACGCCTACAACACCGAACGCGACGGCGGCTTCGCCGTCCGCACCCGGCAGGAGAAGCAGACCGGCGCCGGCGCCTGGATCAGGCCCGCCCGCGACCGGGTCACCGTCCCCGCGCGTTCGGCCGTCACCGTGCCGTACACCCTCACCGTCCCCGCAGACGCCGAGCCCGGCGACCATCCCGGTGCCGTCGTCGCCCTCGACGAGCGGATCGCCGAAGGCGCGGGCGGCCCCGTCGCGCTCGGCGTGCAGCGGGCGGTCGGCGCCCGGGTCTATCTGCGGGTCGGCGGACCCACGGTCCCGGCCCTGTCCGTCGAGGACGTCACCCTCAGCCAGGACCGGCCGCTCGTTCCCGGCACCCGCACCAGCAGTGCCCTGGTCGGCTACACCCTGCACAACCGCGGCAACGTCACCCTCAACCCCAAGGTGGCCCTCACCGCACAGGGCCTCTTCGGCCGCACCCTGCTCTCCCGCGACCTGGACCGGCTGCCCGCCGAGCTGCTGCCCCGGCAGAAGATCCGGCTCACCGCGCGGTGGACGGGATCGCCGCAGCTCGACTGGGGCGACGTGACCCTCACCGCCACGGCCGAGGACGTCCGCGAGTCCGGCCGCGTCTCCTTCCTGGCGCTGCCCTGGCTGCCGCTGGCCGCCCTGCTCACCGGAGCCGCCGGAGGCGTCCTGGCCCTGCGGATGCGCCGCCGACGGGCACTGAGTACGTGAGGCGGGCGCTCATCGGGGACAATGGCCCCCATGAGCGTTCGCACCCCTGAGACCGATGAGAACACCGCCCCCCACCGGGCGGGCTTCGCCTGCTTCGTCGGGCGACCCAACGCGGGCAAGTCCACCCTCACGAACGCTCTGGTCGGCCAGAAGGTGGCGATCACCTCCAACCGGCCCCAGACGACCCGGCACACCGTCCGCGGCATCGTGCACCGCCCGGACGCCCAGCTGATCCTGGTCGACACCCCCGGCCTCCACAAGCCGCGCACCCTGCTCGGCGAGCGGCTCAACGACGTCGTGCGCACCACGTGGGCCGAGGTCGACGTGATCGGCTTCTGTCTGCCCGCCGACCAGAAGCTCGGCCCCGGTGACCGGTTCATCGCCAAGGAACTCGCCGAGATCCGGAAGACGCCGAAGGTCGCCATCGTCACCAAGACCGACCTGGTCGACTCCAAGACCCTCGCCGAGCAGCTGATCGCCATCGACCAGCTCGGCAAGGAGCTCGGCATCGAGTGGGCCCAGATCGTGCCCGTCTCCGCCGTCGGCGACAAGCAGGTGCAGCTGGTCGCCGACCTGCTGATCCCGCTCCTGCCGGAGTCCCCGCCGCTCTACCCGGAGGGCGACCTCACCGACGAGCCGGAGCAGGTCATGGTCGCGGAGCTGATCCGCGAGGCCGCGCTCGAAGGCGTGCGGGACGAGCTGCCGCACTCCATCGCGGTGGTCGTGGAGGAGATGATCCCGCGCGAGGGCCGCCCCGCGGACCGCCCGCTGCTCGACATCCACGCCAACGTCTTCATCGAGCGCCCCAGCCAGAAGGGCATCATCATCGGCCCCAAGGGCAGCCGCCTCAAGGAGGTCGGCATGAAGTCCCGCAAGCACATCGAGGCACTGCTCGGGACCCCGGTCTTCCTGGACCTCCACGTGAAGGTCGCGAAGGACTGGCAGCGGGACCCCAAGCAGCTCCGGCGGCTCGGCTTCTAGGGCGAGCCGAGCCGGGTTTCTCCCGTCCCGTCCGTCCCTGGGACGCCCGGCCCCCGTCCCAGGGACAGGGAACGGCGCGGGTCCCCCCTGTTCCGTCGACATGATCATCCGGTCGAGGCATCGACATGATCGGTCGATCGAGCAACAGGGGGACACGTGGACGTCGTCTTCGACGGTGACGCCTCGCCGGCGGGTGCGCGGGCAAGCGGCTGGCGGGGCCTCTCGCACCGGGCGCTCGGCGCCACCGAGGTCAGACCGCTGGGCGAGGGCCCCCTGCGAGTCCGGCTGAAGGCCATGGCCCTGCGGGAGGGCGTACAGCTCGCGGACTTCAGCTACAGCCCGCTGGCCTGCCGGCGTACCCCGGCGCTCATCAGGAGGTCGGATCCCGAGCTGTACCACCTCGCCCTGATCACCGGCGGGCACCAGCGGCTGGAGCAGAGCGGCCGACGAGTGACGCTGGGCCGGGGCGAGATGGTGCTGTACGACTCCTCGCGGCCGTACGAGGCCTCGGTCACCGCGGACGGGCCGCCGGCGGGCTCGCTCATCCTGCACTTCCCGAAGAGGCTGCTCCCCTTCCGCGACGCCCACGCCTCCCGGCTCCTCGCGGTGCCGCTCCCCGCGCGGCAGGGCGTGGGCGGACTCCTCGCCCGCTTCCTCACCGGCCTGCGTGAAGAGGTGCCCCACTGCACGCCCCAGGACACGGGCAGGCTCCACACCACCGTGCTCGACCTGACGGGCGCGGTCCTCGCCCACCACCTCGACCGGCAGCAGGCGGTGCCGGCGTCCGCCAGGGAGAAGGTCCTGCTCCTGCGGATCGAGTCGTTCATCCGCGCTCACCTGGGGTCCGAGGACCTGACGCCCTCCGCCGTCGCCGCCGCCCACCAGATGTCCGTCCGCGCCCTGCACCGGCTCTTCCGCCACCACGACACGACGGTCGCCGAGTTCATCCGGAGACAGCGTCTCGAACACTGCCGGCGCGACCTGTCCGCCCGTCACCTCAGCGACCTCACGGTGCACGCCATCGGCACCCGCTGGGGATTCCCGCGGCCCGCCGCCTTCAGCCGGGCCTTCCGGACCGCGTACGGGATGCCGCCGGGCGAGTACCGGCACCGGGCCCTGCTGAGCAAGGGCGCGCAGAGGTAACGACCGGGCACCCGGTGTGAATGACCCGGTGGGTGAGGCTGACTAGCGTCGTGGTGGTCGGTGGAAGCACCACCGCCACTACGGGAGGAAACCCACATGCTGAAGAAGCTGATCGCGAGTGCGGCCGTGCTCGCCGCCGCCGGGCTCGGCGTCGGCCTCTCCGTCACGCCGGCGTCCGCGTCTCCGTGCCCGTCCGGGGCGCTCTGCGCGTACCTGTACACGGACTACGCGGGCGACCCGGGCACGGTCTACGGCAACAACACCAACCTGCTCCAGTACAACAAGTTCGACAACGCCGTCTCGGTGTCCAACTCCGGTACCCAGTGCAGCGTCCGCGTGTACAGCGGTACCGGCTACACCGGCTCCTCGATGAACATCCCCCGCGGGTACGGCCTGGGCGACCTGTCCGGCACCCCGTACTACAAGAACATCGCGTCGAACTACTGGTGCTGATGCCGTGAACCTGCGACCAGCAGCCCTGTTCGTCCTGTGCCTGCTGGCGGTGGGCGGGTGCTCCTCGGCACCCGCCCACGGGGACGCCGACAGCCTCCCCGTCCCTCTCGACGGGGTCACCGTCGTTGCGGAACGGCAGGCCGGGGCGCTGCACGAGGCCGAGGAACGTTCCGTCGAGGCGTGCATGCAGCGACGCGGATTCACTTATGAGCCGGTGCCCGGTGGCCGCTACGTCTCCGCGAACCCCTACGGGCTGCTGACGGAGGACGCCGCCGGCGCCGACGGGTACGGCCTGGCGTCCGTCGCGCTCGCGGGCCCTGCGGAAGACCCCAACACGGCCGCCGTCGCACGACTGGCCGAGCCCAGGCGCACGGCCTGGCAGAAGGCGCTGATCGGCACGGGGGAGCGGCAGATCACGCTGACGGCGAGCGGCGCGCCCACCCTGCGCGTCAACACCGACGGCTGCGTGTACCTGGCCCGTCGCGACGTGTACGGCGGGGCGTGGGAACAGGCGGAGGTCGACGCCACCGGAGCGGCTACGGAGATCGTCGCCCAGGTCGTCGCCTCCCCCGAGTTCGTGGCCGCGCAGAAGACGTGGGCCGCCTGCATGGCGGAGCAGGGGGAGAAGGTCACCACGCTCCAGCAGGCCCGACGACTCATCCAGGAGGCGGTGCTCCGGGCCGGTGGCGACCGCTCGGCCCTGTTGCGGACGGGCCGCCGCGAACAGCAACTGGCACGGCGTGACGCGCTCTGCCAGAGCCGCGGAGACCTCGCGGAGGCCACGCGCACCGCCCAGGAGCACGTCCAGGCCCGTCTGCCCGAGTCCTCATGGACGAAGGCCCGCCGAGTCGGGGAGCTGCGCGAGCGCGCCCTGCGCCGGACGGGCGCGTGACCCCGCGGGGCACGGGGCGCGACGCGGGCCGGCGGGGCACGGGGCGCGACTCGGGCCGGGAGCCGGCCCAGGCCGGGGCGCGGGTCAGGCGCCTTCCTTCAGGACCCTCGTGATGAGGGTCCGCTGCGTGTCCGTGAGGTCCGGGTCGCAGCAGTGGATCGTCCTGTCGTCGATCGTGATCTCGTACGAGAAGCCGTCCGGCACGGCCCGGCCGTCTCCCCCGCCCTCCCTGAGGACGGTGTCGGCCAGACCGTGCCACTCGGCCGCGTCCGCCAGGCCGGCGGTGTCCACCTCCGCCGACCGCTGGACGCCCGCGAAGCCTCCCGTGCGCTGTATTCGAATCCGCATGGGACCTGTCTACAGGGGTCTCAGTTCGTCGGCACGCCGACGAGCGACCAGGCCTTGAGGACGGCCGCCAGCTCGTCGCCGTCGCCGAAGAGCTTCCGTGCCGAGGCCACCGTCGCCCGCGCGAACTCGGAGAACCGGGCCTCCTCGGTCAGTGTTCCGCCGGTCATCACGTCGTACCAGATCCGGCCCGCCCGCTCCCAGGCGAAGCCGCCGAGCTCGGTCGCGAGCAGGTAGAAGGCGTGGTTGGGGATGCCCGAGTTGATGTGGACGCCGCCGTTGTCGGAGCTCGTGCGGACGTAGTCGTCCATCGTGGCGGGCTGCGGGTCCTTGCCGAGGACGTCGTCGTCGTACGCCGTGCCCGGCTCCTTCATCGAGCGCAGCGCCACGCCGTTGTCGATGGCGGGGCCGAGCAGCCCGGCGCCGATCAGCCAGTCCGCCTGGTCGGCCGTCTGGCCGAGCGCGTACTGCTTCACGAGCGAGCCGAAGACGTCGGACACGGACTCGTTGAGCGCCCCGGACTGGCCGAAGTAGGCGAGGTTCGCCGTGTGCTGGGTGAAGCCGTGGGCCAGCTCGTGGCCGATGACGTCGACCGGGATGGTGAAGTCGAGGAAGAGCTCGCCGTCGCCGTCGCCGAACACCATCTGTTCGCCGTTCCAGAACGCGTTGTCGTACTTCTCGTCGAAGTGGACCGTGGCGAGCAGCGGCATCCCGGCCCCGTCGATCGAGCGGTGGCCGTAGACCTTCGCGAAGAGGTCGAAGGTGGCGCCGAGCCCGGCGTAGGCCCGGTTGACGGTGGTGTCGGCGACGGCCGCTTCACCCTCGCCGCGCACCTCGGCACCGGGCAGCTCGGTGCCGTGCTCGGCGTCGTAGACGGTGCGCTGCGGCTTGTCGGAGGCCTCGCCGCCGGCCGGGGCAGGAGGCGCCTCCTCGCGGGCCGAGCGCTGGGTGGCGTCCACGAGGAGGGTGCGCCGGGCGGCCTCGGCGAAGGCCGGGTTGTCGGACTCGGCGAGCCGCTCCAGCATGTGGGGCGGCACGATCGAGCAGACGCCGGGTGGGGTGGAGCAAGAGGGGGGAGTCATCCCTGCAATGTGGCACTGTGTGGCGTGACTGTCACGAGCAGCGACGGTGATTGGTGAAATAGAGTGATGGGTCACCTTTCTCCCTTGACGTGAGGGCCGTCCCGCATACTGAAACGGGACGTCCGCCCCCGCCGGTCCTGGGCTATGGTGACGCACATCATGCGTTTCGGGCTGCTTCTCCTTAGCTGCCGCGGCGAGGGCCTGTAGTCGTAGGCCGACCCCCTCCCCGCGGGTTTCGGTGTTGCGTTCGACAGTCGGCCGTCCCTCTCTCGCAGGACTTCCGAGGAGCCCTACGCAATGTCCCAGTCGCCGTTCATCAGCCGCCCGACGCCCGTCACCAACGCGACGCACCTGCAGAAGCCGTCCGGGATGCCCGTGCACAAGTACGGGCAGTACGAGGCCGTCGACATCCCCGACCGCACCTGGCCCGAGCAGCGCATCACCAAGGCGCCCCGCTGGCTGTCGACCGACCTGCGCGACGGCAACCAGGCGCTGATCGACCCGATGAGCCCGGCCCGCAAGCGCGAGATGTTCGACCTGCTGGTCCGCATGGGCTACAAGGAGATCGAGGTCGGCTTCCCGTCCTCCGGCGAGACCGACTTCGCCTTCGTGCGCTCGATCATCGAAGAGGGCGCGATCCCGGACGACGTCACCATCTCCGTACTGACCCAGGCCCGCGAGGACCTGATCGAGCGGACCGTGGAGTCCCTGGTCGGCGCCAAGCGCGCCACCGTGCACCTGTACAACGCGACCGCGCCCACCTTCCGCCGGGTCGTCTTCCGCGGCTCGAAGGACGACATCAAGCAGATCGCGGTCGACGGCACCCGCCTGGTGATGGAGTACGCGGAGAAGCTGCTGGGCCCGGAGACCACCTTCGGCTACCAGTACAGCCCGGAGATCTTCACCGACACCGAGCTGGACTTCGCCCTGGAGGTCTGCGAGGCGGTCTGCGACGTGTGGCAGCCCGGCCCGGGCCGCGAGATCATCCTCAACCTGCCCGCCACCGTGGAGCGTTCGACGCCGTCCACGCACGCGGACCGCTTCGAGTGGATGTCCCGCAACCTGACCCGCCGCGAGCACGTCTGCCTGTCCGTCCACCCGCACAACGACCGCGGTACGGCCGTGGCGGCCGCCGAGCTGGCCATCATGGCCGGCGCCGACCGCATCGAGGGCTGCCTGTTCGGCCAGGGCGAGCGCACCGGCAACGTCGACCTGGTGACCCTGGGCATGAACCTGTTCAGCCAGGGCGTCGACCCGCAGATCGACTTCTCGCAGATCGACGAGATCCGCCGCACGAGCGAGTACTGCAACCAGATGGAGGTCCACCCGCGCCACCCGTACGCGGGCGACCTGGTCTACACCGCCTTCTCCGGCTCCCACCAGGACGCCATCAAGAAGGGCTTCGACGCCATGGAGGCGGACGCCGCCGCCCAGGGCAAGACCGTCGACGACATCGAGTGGGCCGTCCCGTACCTGCCGATCGACCCGAAGGACGTCGGCCGCTCCTACGAGGCCGTCATCCGCGTCAACTCGCAGTCCGGCAAGGGCGGCATCGCGTACGTCCTGAAGAACGACCACAAGCTGGACCTGCCGCGCCGGATGCAGATCGAGTTCTCGCGGATCATCCAGGCCAAGACCGACGCCGAGGGCGGCGAGGTCACGCCGAAGGAGATCTGGTCCGTCTTCCAGGACGAGTACCTGCCGAACCCGGACAACGCCTGGGGCCGCATCCAGCTGCGCTCCGGCCAGTCCACCTCGGACACGGACGGCACCGACACCCTGAAGGTCGAGGCGGTCGTCGACGGCGTCGACACCGTCCTGACCGGCTCCGGCAACGGTCCGATCTCCGCCTTCTTCGCCGCGCTGCAGGCGGTCGGCGTGGACGCCCGACTGCTGGACTACCAGGAGCACACGATGAGCGAGGGCGCGTCCGCGCAGGCCGCCTCGTACATCGAGTGCGCCATCGACGGCAAGGTCCTGTGGGGCATCGGCATCGACGCCAACACCACCCGCGCCTCGCTGAAGGCCGTCGTCTCCGCGGTCAACCGCTCCGCGCGCTGACGCCCGCCCCCGGACCCGCTGCCCTCGTCCACCCCAGAGGGTGATCTCGCCACCGGCGGATCGCCCTCCGGGCTGCTGCGATGGGCGGCGGGTCTCGGCCATCTCCTTGGCGTTCTGCTGACGAGGTGCTGACGCCACATCATCGATGTGGCTAACATCACGCCAACGCCGGCAGTGTTGCCGGGACGTTAAGGAGGTGCGGCGTGCGGTCAGCGCGGAAGTCACGGGACCGGAGCAGGGTTCTCTGCGGAATTCGCACCTCGTGGAACACGGTCGGCGACGGCGAGTTCTTCTGCGAGGAGTGCGGCGGGGACCGCAACTACCGCCGACGCACCGGCCGCCGCCGGTTCGCCGTCCTGGGCGTGCCGCTGCTGCCCCGGGGCCACGCCGGACCGGTCGTGGAGTGCGCCGCCTGCCACACCCACTTCGGCACGGACGTGCTGGCCCACCCGACGACGAGCCGGTTCTCCGGGATGCTGCGCGACGCCGTGCACACCGTGGCCCTCGCCGTCCTCGCGGCCGGCGGCACCTCCTCCCGTACCGCCGTCGACATCGCCGTGGGCGGTGTGCGGGCGGCCGGTTTCGCCGACTGCACCGGGCTCCAGCTCGTCGAGCTGGTGGAGGCGCTGGCCGCCGACACCGGCCGCTTCCTGCCGGACGTCAGCAGCGGAGGAGCGGCCCTCGCCATCGAGCTCCACGAGGCACTCGAACCGCTCTCGCCGCACCTGGCCCCCTCGGGCCGCGAATCGATCCTGCTCCAGGGCGCGATGATCGCCCTCGCGGACGGCCCGTACAGCCCCGCCGAGCGGGAGGTCCTCACCACCGTCGGCAACGCGCTCGCCCTGTGCGCGGACGACACGGCACGGCTGCTCGCGACGGCGCGCAAGGTCGGCTGAGGGGCACGACCGCCGAGGCGCGGCGGCGCGGGCCGGACGGTGCCGCCCTCGTACGAGGCGCGGCCGCGCGGGCCCGATCACGGCGGACGGGCGCTACGCCAGGCCGTTGTCGTACGCGTACGCCGTCGCCGCCCCGCGGGACGAGACGGCCAGCTTGGCGAAGATGTTGTTCAGGTGGCGGGTGACCGTGTGCTCGCTGATCACCAGCTTCCGGGCGACGTCCCGGTCGCTCGCACCCGAGGCCACGAGCCGCAGGACCTCCGCCTCGCGCACGGTCAGCCCGCCGGGCGGCCGCCGCGGCGGCCGGCCGGTCAGCAGGGCGGCGGCGCGGCGGGCGTCCGGTACGGCACCGAGGCGCTCGAAGGCCGCACGGGCGGCGAGCAGGTCGCGGCGGGCCGCCTCCTCGTCGCCGGCCGCGCGGTCGGCGGCCGCGAGCAGCATCCGCACCTGCGCGGCCTCGTAGGGGACGCGCAGCCGGAGCCAGAGCGCCAGGGCGCGCTTCAGCGGCGCGGGCGCGAGCGTGACGGAGCCGCGGGCGGTCGCCGCCATCGCGGAGAGCAGCGGGACGTCGGGGGAGGCGAGCCGTTCCAGGTTGGTGGCGGCTCCGGCGGCCGCGGCGCGGTCGCCGAGGGCGAGGCTCGTCTCGGTCAGGGCGGCGAGCAGCCGGGCCCGGCCGAGCAGGTCGTGCGCCGGGTCGGACTGGCAGTCGAGCGCGAGCCGCAGCCCCGCCAGCGCGGTGTCCGCGCGCCCCTGCGCGAGTCGCAGCAGCGCGAGCCCCGGCTGCGGCACCCGGCCCAGCTCGTGCGCCCGCCCGTACGACCGGGCCGCCTCCTCCAGGCGCCCCTGCCGCCGCTGGATCTCCCCGGCCGCGTACGAGGCGGCCGCCGCCGTGCCGAGCGAGTCGACGAACACCTCCTGGCACACCAGGCGCGCCGCCTCCTCGGCCCGGGTCCATTCCCCGAGCAGGTCGAGCACCTCGACGTGGTGGATCCG
The DNA here is from genome assembly GCF_042954805.1 of Streptomyces sp. NPDC012637. NCBI lineage: Bacteria > Bacillati > Actinomycetota > Actinomycetes > Kitasatosporales > Streptomycetaceae > Streptomyces > Streptomyces sp. NPDC012637. Next base: position 2,517 of record NZ_JBIBDS010000008.1, on the reverse strand, counting down.
GCACAGGCCCCGGAAGGGGTTGTTGGGGGCCGCGCACCAGGCCATCGCCGCGTCCGTCCATTCCACCGCGCGGCGGAGGTCGGCGGCGGACATGCACTGGGTGAGGGCCAGGCTGTAGAGCCGGCCGGTGAACAGGCCGCTCAGTTCGCCCGCCGTCACCGAGGCCATCGCGTCGTCGAGGAGGGCGAAGGCCTCCGCGCGGCGGCCCTGGGCGAGGAGGACGGAGGCCTCCGCCTGGCGGCTGAGGGCGAGGAGGTCGGGGCTGCCGGAGCGGAGGGCGAGGCGGCCCATGCGGTGGACGGCGGCGAGGGCCGCGGCCGGGTCGTGGTGTCCGTCGGCCTCCTCCGTGTCCGTCCAGGCGAGGAAGCACTGCTCGGGGCAGTCGGGCCGGCCCTCCAGCTGGTGCCGGGCGCGGTGCAGCCAGCCCGCGGCGGCCGCGGGCCGGCCGAGGCGGCGGTACTCGAAGGACAGCCACCACGCGGTGAGTCCGGCGCCGCGCCAGTCGCCCTCGGCCACGTACGCCGCGTGCGCCCGCAGCCGGGCCGCGACGGACTCGTCGACCCGGCCCGACCACCACGCGGAGTCCGCGAGCGCGTCGAGGTCACCGGGCGTCAGGACGTCGGCGGGATGCCGGTCGGCCTCGTGCAGGAGGGCGTACGCACCGGCCCAGTCCTCGCGGGCCGCCGCACTCCTGGCCCGTTCCAGCACGGCCATGACGGCTCCTTCCCGGTCCTTTCAGAATAGGACCGGGAAGAAGCCGCGGCTGGTCGGACGGGCGTCACGCCGGTGTCACGGGCGTCAGGCGAGCTCGACGCCGCTGGCGCGCAGCATGTCCTCGCGCTCGACGATCTTCACGCGCTCGCGGCCCTGCGGCTCGCCGAGCGCCTTCTCGGCGGCGTCGAGCCGGTACCAGCCCTCCCACGTCGTGTACGTGACGCCCTTGCCCTCCAGGAAGGACACGACCGCGTCCTCCTCCGGGGTCTCGGGCGTGAGGAGCCGGCCGTTGGCGAAGTCGTCCAGCAGGTTGGCCACGGTCTCGTTCGCGTCGCCCTTGGTGTGGCCGATGAGGCCGACGGGGCCGCGTCGGATCCAGCCGGTGACGTAGGTGGAGGCCATGTGCTCGCCGCCCTCCTCGATCACGCGGCCGCCCTGGTCCGGGACGGTGCCGCTGACGGTGTCCCACGGCAGTTTGGGCAGCTCGTCGGAGAGGTAGCCGACGGCGCGGTAGACGGCCTGGACGTCCCAGTCGGTGGTCCGGCCGGTGCCCTTGACGTTGCCGGTGCCGTCCAGCTCGGTGCGCTCGGTGCGCAGGCCGACGACCTTGCCGTCCTCGCCGAGGATCTCGACCGGGGACTCGAAGAAGTGCAGGAAGAGCTTGTGCGGGCGGTCGCCGGTGTCGCGGATCGCCCAGTTCTCCAGGGTCTTGGCGACCATGTCGGTCTGCTTGTTCTTGCGCCGCTCGGCGATCGAGCCCTCGTCGTAGTCGATGTCCTCGGGGTTGACGATGACCTCGATGTTGGGGGAGTGGTCCAGCTCGCGCAGCTCCATCGGGCTGAACTTGGCCTGCGCCGGGCCGCGGCGGCCGAAGACGTGGATCTCCACGGCCTTGTTGGCCTTCAGGCCCTCGTAGACGTTCGCCGGGATCTCGGTCGGCAGCAGCTCGTCGGCGGTCTTGGCGAGGATGCGGGCGATGTCGAGCGCCACGTTGCCGACGCCGAGGACGGCGACCTTCTCGGCGGACAGCTCCCAGGTGCGCGGGACGTCCGGGTGGCCGTCGTACCAGGAGGCGAAGTCGGCGGCGCCGAGCGAGCCGTCGAGCTCGACACCGGGGATCTTCAGCTCGCGGTCGGCCATGGCGCCGGTGGAGAAGATCACGGCGTCGTAGAAGGCGCGGAGGTCGTCGAGGTGGAGGTCGGTGCCGTAGTCCACGTTGCCGAAGAGGCGGACCTGCGGCTTGTCCAGGACCTGGTGGAGGGCGGTGATGATGCCCTTGATCCGCGGGTGGTCGGGCGCCACGCCGTAGCGGATGAGGCCGAACGGGGCCGGCATCCGCTCGAAGAGGTCGATGGACACACCCGGTTCGGCGGCGGCCTCGGACTTCAGCAGCGCATCAGCGGCGTAGATCCCGGCGGGGCCGGCGCCGACGATCGCGACCCGGAGGGGGCGGGGCATGACTGGATTCCCTTCGCAAGCGACGTGGCGGCGAAGGCGCCGCCACTTAGGTCACCCTAAATAATCCGGGTCGCGGAGGAGTACCCGCCCCCGGTCTATGGCCCCATAAGGTGGACTTATGGGTTCCATAAGTGCCCGCGTGGATTGTGGCACGCGAAAGGGCGGCGCACTCCGACGTGTCGTCGGTGTGCACCGCCCTCGGATGGTGCGGAGCCGGTACGGCGTGCGGGAGGCGGTTCGCCCCGTCATGGCGGTTACTTCGGGTCGTCGTTGAACTTCGACGTCGACCAGAGGTAGCCGAGTACCGCGAGGCCGGCGCACCAGGTGACGGCGAGCCAGCCGTTG